>DATMCI010000076.1:0-5880 GCA_035558535.1 Kofleriaceae bacterium | reverse complement strand
CGCGGATGCCGGCGACGGAACGGCGTCAGCCGTCCTGCCGGCGGTGCCGGTGCTGCTGTCGGGCAAGACCGAAGCGGCGGTGCGCGCGCAGGCCGCGCGGCTCCGCGCGCACCTGGCGGCGCACCCCGACCTCGCGCTGGTTGACGTGGCGTACTCGCTGGCCACGACGCGGGCGCAGCTCGCGCATCGCGCCGTCCTGGTCGCCCGCGATCGGGCCGCGTTGCTCGACACCCTGGCAGCGGTCGCGGAGGGCCGACCGACGCCACACGCTGTGGTGGGGCGGTCCTCCACCGCCACCAAGGTGGTGTTCGTGTTCCCCGGCCAGGGCTCGCAATGGCCGGCCATGGCGCGCCCGCTGCTCGACACCGCGCCCGTGTTCCGCGACCAGATCGCCGCCTGCGAGCGCGCGCTCGCGCCCCACGTGGACTGGTCGCTGCTCGCAGTGCTCCGCGGCGCGGCCGACGCCCCCACGCTCGACCGGGTCGACGTCGTACAGCCGGTGCTGTTCTCTGTCCTAGTCGGGCTCACCGCGCTCTGGCGCGCGTGCGGCATCGCCCCCGACGCAGTGCTCGGACACAGCCAGGGCGAGATCGCCGCCGCATACGTCGCCGGCGCGTTGTCGCTCGACGATGCGGCGGCGGTGGTCGCCCTGCGCAGCCGCGCGCTGGCACGCCTCGCCGGCCACGGCGCGATGGCCGCCGTGGAGCTCGGCGCGGACGCGCTCGCGCCGTACCTCACTCCGTTCGGTGCGCGCGTGGCGATCGCGGCGATCAACAGCCCACGCGCGACCGTCGTGGCCGGTGAGCCGGCGGCCATCGCGGCGTTGCTCGAGCAGCTCGCAGCAGCCCAGGTGTTCGCGCGCTTGGTGCGCGTGGACTACGCGTCTCACAGCGCGGCCGTGGAGGACGTGGAGGCGGAGCTTGGCGCGGCGCTGGCAGGGCTCGCGCCCCGCGCGGCTACCATCCCCCTGTACTCCACGGTCACCGGCGAGCGGGTGCTGGGCGGCGAGCTCGATGGCAGGTACTGGTATCGCAACCTCCGCCAGACCGTCCGGTTTGCGGACGCCACACAGCGGCTGGTCGCAGACGGGCTCCGGCGCTTCGTCGAGGTCAGCCCGCATCCGGTGCTCGCGCTCGCGCTCGCCGAGACCCTCGAGTCCGTGGCCGCCGAGGGCTCCGTCGTGGGTTCGCTGCGCCGCGACGAGGGCGACCTCGCCCGCTTCCTGCTCTCGTGCGGCGAGCTGTACACCCGCGGCCAGCCCGTTGACTGGACCGCCGTCTTCGACCTGCTCGGCAGCGCGACCGGTGACCGGCACGGGCCCCGGCCGCGCCCGCGGCGCGTCGACCTGCCAACGTATGCCTTCCAGCGCCAGCGGTTCTGGCTCGAGCCGCCGAAGGGCCAGCGCGCCGACGTCACGGCCGCCGGGCTTGTGCCCGCAGACCATCCGTTGCTCGGCGCTGCGGTCGCGCTGGCCGACAGCGATGGCTTGCTGCTCACCGGCCGGCTGTCGCTCGCAGAGCACCCCTGGCTCGCCGGCCACGCCGTGTTCGACACGGTGATCTTGCCCGGGACCGCGTTTGTCGAGCTGGCGCTCGTCGCAGCGCACCGGGTCGGGCTTCCCCTGGTGGAGGAGCTCACGCTCGAGCAGGCGCTCGTGATCCCCGCTCGGGGGGCCGTGCTCATCCAGCTCACGGTCGGCGCCGCGGATGGCAGCGGCCGGCGCTCGCTCGCAGTCCACGCGCGCGCCGAGGACGCGCCCGCCGATGCGGCGTGGACCCGGCACGCCAGCGGCTCGCTCGCGGGCGGGGTGCCGGCGAGCGAGCTCGCGTACGATCTGCGCGCGTGGCCGCCGCCAGGGGCCGCCGCGCTCGCGCTCGATGGGTTGTATGAACAGCTCGCCGAGGTGGGGCTCGCCTACGGCGCGGACTTTCAGGGACTGCGCGGCGTCTGGCAGCGCGATGACGCGCTGTTCGCCGAAGCCGAGCTCTCTGCTGCCACCGCCGAGGATGCAACACGGTTCGCCCTGCACCCGGCGCTGCTCGACGCGGCGTTGCACGCGCTCGCGGCGGAGGGGCTCGGCTCCGAGGTCGTGCTGCCGTTCGCGTTCCGCGGCGTCTCGCTGCGCGCGGTGGGCGCGTCCACCGTCCGCGTGCGATTCGCGCGCGGCGCGGCAGAGCACACCGTCTCGCTCGGGATCGCCGATGGCTCTGGCGAGCCACTGGCGTACATCGAGGCGCTGACGACTCGACCGGCTTCCGCGGAGCAGGTGCGCAAGGCCAGGGAGCCCGCCCTCGACTCCTTGCTGCGCGTCGAGTGGATCGAGCTGCCGAGCGTGACTGCCACGCCGCCGCAGCCCGAGCGCTGGGCGCTCGTCGGCGCACCGGACGCGCTCGTGCTGCAGCCCGCTGGGGTTGCGATCGAGCGCTATCCCGACCTCGCCGCGCTGACCGTCGCGCAGGGCCGCGGCGCGCCGGTCCCCGATACGATCGTGGCGGCGTGGCGCTCACCCGCGACCGATGGAGCGAGCACGCTGATCGACGCGGCCCACGAGGCCACCGCGCGGATGTTGGGCTTGCTCCAGGCCTGGCTCGCCGACGAGCGGTGGGCAGCGTCTCGCCTGGTCGTGCTCACCCGCGGCGCCATCGCGGCGCGTCCGGACGAAGATGTGCCCGACCTCGTCCACGCGCCGCTGTGGGGACTGGTCCGGACCGCACAGAGCGAGCACCCCGACCGCTCGATCGTCCTGGTCGACAGCGACGACACCGAGGCCTCGCGCGGGGTGCGGTTCACGGCGTGGATCCCGGACGAGACGCAGCTCGCGCTGCGCGACGGCACGTGCCTGGCCCCGCGGCTCGCCCCCGCGCACCTGCGAGACACGCTCCTGCCCCCGGCGACGAGTGCGTGGCGGCTGCACATCCCATCCAAGGGAACGCTGGAGAACCTGACGCTGGCCGACACCCCCGAAGTGCTCGGCCCGCTCGGCGAAGACCAGGTGCGGATCGCGGTCCACGCCGCCGGCCTCAACTTCCGCGATGTGCTCGATGCGCTCGGGATGTCCCCAGGCGATGCGGGCCCGTTGGGCCGCGAGGGCGCCGGCGTGGTCCTCGAGGTCGGCGCGGGGGTGTCCACCGTCGCCCCCGGCGACCGCGTGCTGGGCCTCTTGCATGCGGCGTTCGGTCCCATCGCGATCACCGATCATCGGCTGCTCGCGCGGATGCCGGCGGGGTGGTCGTTCGCCGACGCTGCGGCCGTCCCGGTGGTGTTCTTGACCGCGTACTACGGGCTGGTCGACCTGGCGAAGCTCCAGCCCGGCGAACGAGTGCTGATCCACGCGGCTGCCGGTGGCGTGGGCATGGCGGCGACCCAGCTCGCGCGCCACCTGGGCGCGGAGGTGTTCGGCACCGCCAGCCCCAGCAAGTGGGACACGCTGCGCGCGCTCGGGTTCGATCCGGACCATCTGGCATCGTCGCGCACGACCCTGTTCGAGTCGCAGCTCCTGGGCGCCACCGGCGGGCGCGGTGTGGACGTCGTGCTCGACAGCCTGGCCGGTGCGTTCGTGGATGCCTCGCTGCGGCTCTTGCCGCGCGGCGGTCGGTTCGTCGAGATGGGCAAGACGGACATCCGCGACCCGCAGCGCGTGGCCGTCGATCATCCGGGGGTCGTCTATCGCGCGTTCGACCTCATCGAGGCGGGCCCCGAACGCCTCCAGCAGATGCTGGTCACGCTGATGGCGCTGTTCGAGCGCGGGGCGCTGCAGCCGTCGCCGATCACGGTGCACGACCTCCGCGAAGCGCCGCGGGCGTTCCGCGCGCTGGCGCAGGCGCGTCACGTGGGCAAGCTGGTGCTCACCGTGCCGCGGCCGCTCGCGCAGGGCGGCACGGTGCTGATCACCGGCGGCACCGGGACGCTGGGGGCGCTGCTCGCCCGCCACCTCGTCGCGGTCCACGGGGTTTTGCACCTGGTGCTCGCCTCGCGGCAGGGCCCCGCGGCGCCCGGGGCCGCAGCGCTCGTGCGCGAGCTCGAGGCCCATGGCGCGCGCACCACCATCGTCGCGTGCGATGCCGCCGATCGGGCCGCGCTCGCGGCGCTCTTCGCGGAGATCCCCGAGGAGCACCCGCTGACCGCGGTCATTCATCTCGCCGCGCTGCTCGATGATGGCGTCCTCGGGGCGTTGCCGCCGGAGCGGCTGCACCCGGTCCTGCGCGCCAAGCTCGATGCCGCCGTCCATCTGCACGAGCTGACGCGCACGCTGGATCTATCGGCGTTCCTCTTGTTCTCCTCGGCCGCAGGGATAGTGGGCAGTCCGGGCCAGGCCAGCTACGCAGCGGCCAACGCGTTCCTCGATGCGCTGGCCCACCATCGGCGGGCCCAGGGACTCCCCGGGCTGGCGCTCGCGTGGGGGTACTGGGAGACCCGCACCGGACTGACCGCGCACCTCACGGCCAGCGACCTGGACCGGATGGCGCGTGGTGGCGTGCGCGGCCTGGCATCGCACGAGGGGCTCGCGCTGCTCGATGCCGCGCTGGAGCGGCCCGACGCCGCGCTGGTCCCCGCCCGGTTCGATGCTGCCGCGCTGCGCTCGCGTGCGCATGCGGTGCCGCCCGTGCTCCGCGGACTGGTCCGGGGCCCCGTGACGCGTCCGCTGGCCGCGCCTGTCGCGGCGACCTCGTCGTTGAAGCACCGCCTCGGCGCATTGCCAGCGCAGGACCGCACGCAGGCCCTGCTCGCGTGGGTGCGCGCCGAGATCGCGGCCGTGCTGGGGATCGCCGATCCGAGCACCCTGGTGCCCGAGCGGCCGCTGCAGGAGCTGGGGCTCGATTCGCTGATGGCGCTCGAGCTGCGCAACCGGCTGGCCGCCGGCACGGCGACCCGCCTGCATGCCACGCTGCTGTTCGACCACCCCACACCCGCCGCGCTGATCCAGTTCCTCGAGCGCCACCTGTTCGAGGACGTCGCGGCGAGGCCCGAGGCCGCGCCGGCGCCGGCGCCCGCTCGGCAGCCCGCCACCGACGATCCGATCGCGATCGTGGCGATGGGGTGCCGGTTCCCCGGCGGCGTGCACACGCCCGAGGAGCTGTGGGACCTGTTGTCCGAGGGCCGAGACGCGATCTCGAGCTTCCCCGACAATCGCGGCTGGGCCCCCGACCTCTACGACCCGGATCCGGCCGCCAGCGGCAAAAGCTACACGCGCGAGGGCGGGTTCCTCCACGACGCCGATCAGTTCGACGCCGAGTTCTTCGGGATCAGCCCGCGCGAGGCGCTGGCGGTCGATCCACAGCACCGGCTGCTGCTCGAGGCGTCGTGGGAGACCATCGAGCGCGCGGGGATCGATCCGACGACGCTGCACGGCTCGCCGACCGGCGTGTTCGTCGGCGTGATCTACAGCGACTACGCGACGCGGCTGCGCGAGGTGCCGGGTGATCTGGAGGGCTACGTCGGCATCGGCAGCTTGCCGAGCGTGGCGTCGGGGCGGATCGCGTACGCGCTCGGGTTGCACGGTCCCACGCTCACCGTGGACACCGCGTGCAGCTCTTCGCTGGTGGCGATCCACCTCGCGGCGCAGACGCTGCGGCAGGGGGAGTGCGCGCTCGCACTCGCGGGCGGCGTCACCGTGATGGCGACCCCGAGCTCGTTCATCACCTTCAGCCGCCAGCGCGGGCTGGCACCCGATGGCCGATGCAAGGCGTTCTCGGCGGCGGCCAATGGGGCCGGCTGGAGCGAAGGCGTGGGCATGGTGCTGCTCGAGCGGCTGTCCGATGCGCAAAAGAACGGTCATCCGGTGCTCGCGCTACTCCGCGGCTCGGCCGTCAACCAGGACGGCAAGAGCCAGGGCCTGACCGCGCCCAACGGGCCCGCCCAGGAGCGCGTCATCCACCAGGC
>DATMCI010000075.1:0-51174 GCA_035558535.1 Kofleriaceae bacterium | reverse complement strand
GATCGGCGTCGTAGAGGAAGCCGCCGTCACGGGCGTAGGACTTGCCGGTGGCCTCTGGGTCCGGATCGTAGAGCGCGTCGAGATCCCAGCCACGGTTGTCGGGGAAGCCCGCGATGGCATCGCGGCCCTCGCGGAGGAGCTCCCACAGCTCCTCGGGCGTGCGCACGCCGCCGGGGAACCGGCACCCCATCGCTACGATGGCGATCGGGTCGTCGGTGTCGTGCCGGGTGCCGGGCGCGGTCGCAGCCTCGGGTCTTGCCGCGGTGTCCCCGAAGAGGTGGTGCTCGAGGAACCGGACGAGCGCGTCAGGCGTCGGGTGGTCGAACAAGAGCGTGGCGTGGAGGCGTGACGCGGTGGCGGCGGCCAGCCGGTTGCGCAGCTCGAGCGCCATGAGCGAATCGAGCCCCAGCTCGTGCAACGGCTGCTCTGGCGCCAGCGTGCTCGAATCGGCGATCCCGAGCACGGCCGCGATCTCGGCGCGCAGCCACGCGAGCAGCGCGCGCGCGCGGTCCTGGTCCGGCAGCGCGCCGAGGCGGTGCTTGAGCGACGAGGCCGCCGCCGCGGCCGCGGCCAGGGGCCGCACCACGGGGCCCCGGACCAGGCCGCGGAAGAGGGGCGGCAAGGCATGCGCATACGAGCGCAGCGCGGCGGTATCGAACCGAGCGGGGACCAGCGCGGCGTCGGGCCGCGCCAGCGCGGCATCCAGCAGCGCGAGCCCCTCCTCCGACGACAGGCCGCGCAGGCCGCCGCGCGCCATCCGGCCCAGATCGCCGGCCGTGAGGTGCGCGGTGAGTCCGGTGCGAGACTCCCAGTACCCCCACGCGAGCGCCAGCGCAGGCAGGCCCTGGGCTCGCCGATGGTGGGCGAGCGCGTCGAGGAACGCGTTGGCTGCCGCGTAGCTGGCCTGGCCGGGACTGCCCACGACGCCCGCGACCGAGGAGAACAAGAGGAACGCCGACAGGTCGAGCGTGCGCGTCAGCTCGTGCAGATGGGCGGCGGCGTCGAGCTTGGCGCGCAGGACCGGGTGCAGCCGCGCCGGCGTGAGCGCGCCGAGGACGCCATCGTCGAGCACCGCGGCGAGATGAATGACCGCGGTGAGCGGGTGCTCGGGCGGGATCTCCGCCAAGAGCGCCGCGAGCGCGGCGCGATCGGCGGTATCGCACGCGACGAGGGTGGTGCGCGCGCCACAGGCCTCGAGCTCGCGCGCGAGCGCCGGGGCGCCGGGCGCCGCCGGGCCCTGCCGCGACGCGAGCACCAGGTTCGTCACCCCGTGGACGGCGACCAGATGGCGGGCCACGAGCGCCCCCAAGGTCCCCGTGCCGCCGGTGATCAGCACCGTGCCGTCCGGAGCCAGCGGCCGCGGCAGCGTGAGCGGGGGCGCGCGTCTGTCTTGCATGCGCGCTGGCGCGAGCCGCGGGGCCAGGCACGCGCCGTCGCGCAGCGCCAGCTGCGTCTCCTCCGGGACCCATGCCGTGAACCGCACCTCGGACGAGGCCGCGGTGTCGTCGCTGTCGACCAGCACGATCGACCGATCCGGGTGCTCGCTCTGCGCGGTCCGGACCAGTCCCCACAGCGGCGCATGGACGAGGTCGGGCACGCCTTCGTCGGCGCGCGTCGCGACGGCGCCGCGGGTGAGCACGACCAGGCGAGACGAAGCGCACCGCTCGTCGGCGAGCCAGGTCTGGAGCAGCGCCAGCGCCCGCGCGGTGGCCTCGTGGGCCGCATCGATCAGCGCGGGAGCCGCGGGATCGTCGGTCACGGGGGAGCGCCACGGCACCACGATCGCGTCGGGGACCGGCGCGCCGCGATCGGTCGCAGCGGTCAGGGCGGCAAGATCGGAGTAGCGCTCGATCACGACACCGGCGGGCTCTCGCATGAGCGCATCCGGGGCGCCGACGAGCGCCCAGCGCTCGGGCGGGGTCGGCGTGGCAGCGATGCCCGGCAGCAGGGCCCACTCGACGCGGAGCAGGGCGTCTTGCGCAGGCCCGTGCGCGGTGCGCAGCAGCTCCGCGGAAGCCGGCCGGGTCGTCAGGGCCTCGATGGCCGCCAGTGGCTCGCCGGCTCCATCCGCGATCCTGAGCGAGACCGTGTGCTCCGCGAGGCCGCGCGTGAACCGCACGCGCACGGTGGACGCGCCGACCGCGCGCAGCGCGACGCCGCGGAACGAGAACGGCAGCGCGACTTCGTCGCCGGAGGAGCGGGCCTCGGCCGGGAGCGCGTGCAGCGTTGCGTCGAGCAGCGCCGGATGCAGGGCGAACCGCCCCGCCTCCTCGGCGATGGCTGCCGGGAGCTCGGCTTCGGCGAACAGCTCGTCACCGCGCTGCCAGACGCCGCGCAGCCCTTGAAAGCCCGCGCCGTAGGCCAGCCCCGCTTCCGCGAGCCGTTCATACAGCCCGTCGAGCGAGACCGCCGTGGCGCCCGGCGGCGGCCACGCGTGCAGATCGAACGTGAGATCGCCCGCTGCCGGCCGACCCGCCCGCGTACCCGCGAGTGTCCCGCTGGCGTGCCGGGCCCATGCTGCATCGGCGGTTGCATCTTCGGCGCGCGCGTGGACGGCGAGCGAGCGCCGGCCGCTGTCGTCCGCCGCGCCGACCGTGAGCTGGATGAGCACGGCCCCCCGAGCAGGGAGCACGAGCGGCTGCTCCAGCGTGAGCTCCTCCACCAGCGAAAGCTCGACCCGGTGCGCCGCGACGAGCGCCAGCTCCACGAACGCGGTCCCGGGCAAGATCACCGTGCCAAACACCGCATGACCGGCGAGCCACGGGTGCTCGGCCAGCGACAGCCGGCCGGTGAGCACGAAGCCATCGCTGTCCGCGAGCGCGAGCGCAGCCCCGAGCAGCGGATGGTCTGCGGGCAAAAGCCCGGCGGACGCGACGTCGGTGTTGCGGCCCTTCGGCGCGTCGAGCCAGAACCGCTGGCGCTGGAATGCATACGTCGGCAGATCGACGCGCTGGGGGGCGAGCGCTTGTCCCCCGCGATCTCCGTACCTCTGGAAGTACGCGGTCCAGTCGACGCGATGGCCGCGCACGTGCAATTCGCCCACGGCCGCGGCCAGGGTCTCGTCCTCTGGCCGGTCCTTGCGCAGCACGGCGATGCAGCCGGCGCGCGCGGGCGCGGTGTCCGCCAGCGTGGCGTCGACCAGCGCCGCCAGCACGCCGTGGGGGCCCAGCTCGAGGAAGGTGTGGGCCCCTGCGTCGTGCAGCGTGCGGATCCCGTCGACGAAGCGCACGGCGTGCCGGACCTGGTCGACCCAGTAGCCCGGCGCGCGGAGCTCCGCGTCGCTGACCACCCGCCCGGTGAGGTTCGACACGATGGGGATGCGCGCGGGCTGGTAGTGGACGCGCGCGGCCGCGCGCTGGAACGGCTCGAGCATGCCGTCCATGTGGTGGGAGTGAAACGCGTGGCTGACCCGCAGCTGCTGGGTGCGATGGCCGGCGGCCTCCGCCCGCCGTGCGAGCTCGAGCACGGCTTCGGCATCGCCGCTGACGACCGTCGAGGTTGGCCCGTTGACCGCTGCGATCGCCGCGATCGCGGCGCGCGCGCCGGTCTCGGCCGGTTCGCGCGCTGCCAGGAGCGCGCGGACCTCTGCCTCCGGCGCCTGCACCGTGACCATGACGCCGCCGCCGGGCAACGCCTGCATGAGCCCGGCGCGCGCGCCGACCAGGGCGCACGCGTCCGGTAGCGACAGCACGCCAGCGACGTGGGCGGCGACCAGCTCGCCGATGGAGTGGCCGAGCACCAGGTCGACCTGGACGCCCCACGACTCGAGCAGCCGGAACAGCGCGACCTCGAGCGCGAACAGCGCGCGCTGGGCATACAGGGTCTGATCGAGCAGCAGTGCATCCTCGCTGCCCTCGGCGGCAAACAACACGTCGCGCAACGGCCGCCGGAGCGCGGTGAGCGCGGTGAGCGCGGTGAGCGCGGCGACGCCGTCGTCGAGCAGCACGCACGCCGCGTCGAGGGCCTCGCGGAACACCGGGAACGCGTCGTAGAGGCCGCGGCCCATGCCCGGGCGCTGGCTGCCTTGTCCGGTGAACAGCACGGCGAGCTTGCCGCTCCCCGTGACCGGCCCCACCACCGCGCTCGGCGTCGGCCGGCCCTCTGCGACGGATGCCAGCGTGCCCTGCAACGCGGCCCGATCGCGCGCGACCAGTGCGGCGCGATGCGCGAGCTGTGACCGCGTCGTAGCCAGCGAGTACGCCACGTCGACGAGCGCGAGCTCGGGGCGTGCCGCCAGGTGCGCGTGCAGCCGCGCGGCCTGCGCGCGCACCGCCACTTCGGTCATGCCCGACAGCAGCACGGGCACCCCCGGCAGGATCGCTGGCGTTGTCCCGCCGGCCGCATCTGGGAGCTTGTTCGGATCCGCGGCCGCTGGCTCAGCGTCGGCGCCGCTCGTCACACCCCTCCCCGCATCCGGCGGCGTGCCGGGCGGCGCCTGCTCCAGGATGACGTGTGCATTGGTGCCGCTGACGCCGAACGACGAGACTCCCGCGCGACGCGGCTGGCCATTGGCGAGCCACGGCACCGGCTGGTTCAGCAGCTGCACCGCGCCCGTCGACCAGTCGATGTGCGGCGAGGGCTCGGCCGCGTGCAGCGTGCGCGGCAGGAGGCCGTGCTGCATCGCCAGCACCATCTTGATGACGCCGCCGACGCCGGCCGCGGCCTGGGTGTGTCCGAGGTTGGACTTGAGGCTGCCGAGCCAGAGCGGCCGGTCTGCGGTGTGCGCTTGGCCGTAGGTGGCGAGCAGGGCGTGGGCCTCGATCGGATCGCCCAGGGTGGTGCCCGTGCCGTGCGCCTCGACGACATCGACGACCTCGGGTGCGAGCCCGGCCGCCGCGAGCGCTTGCCGGATCACGCGCTCTTGCGCGGGCCCGTTGGGGGCGGTCAGGCCCTGGCTCCTGCCGTCCTGGTTGATCGCCGAGCTCCGGATCACCGCGAGCACCGGGTGCCCGTTGCGCTGCGCATCGGACAGCCGCTCGAGGAGCAGCATGCCTGCGCCCTCGCTCCAGCCGGTGCCATCGGCCGCGGCGGAGAACGCCTTGCAGCGGCCATCGGGCGCGAGCCCCCGCTGGCGGCTGAAGGCGATGAACGCAGCCGGGCTCGCCATCACAGTGACACCGCCGGCGAGCGCGAGCGCGCACTCGCCCTGGCGCAGCGCCTGCGCGGCGAGGTGGATGGCCACCAGCGACGAGCTGCACGCGGTGTCCACGGTGAGCGTGGGCCCGTGCAACCCCAGCGCGTACGCGATCCGTCCCGACGCCACGCTCGGCAAGCTGCCGAGGCCCACGTAACCTTCGAGATCTCCCGGCACGTCCCGCAGCCGCGACGCGTAGTCGCTGTAGATCACGCCGACGAACACGCCGGTGTCTGTGCCGTGCAGCGTCGTCGGATCGATCCCTGCGCGCTCTATCGTTTCCCACGACGTCTCGAGGAGCAGCCGCTGCTGCGGATCGACCGCCAGCGCTTCGCGCGGGCTGATCCCGAAGAACGCGGTGTCGAACTGATCGGCGTCGTGGAGGAACCCGCCTTCGCGCGTGTAGCTCTTGCCGCTGGCATCGGGAGCCGGATCGTAGAGCGCGTCGGCATCCCAGCCACGGTTGTCCGGAAAGCCCGAGATGACGTCGCGACCGTCGCGTACGAGCTGCCACAGATCCTCGGGTGTGCGTACACCGCCCGGAAACCGGCAGCCCATCGCCACGATCGCGATCGGTTCGTGGGCCTTCTCCTCGATCTCGCGAAGGCGTTGATCGGCATTACTGAGCTCGGTCATCGCCTGCTTGAGATAGGCGCGGAGCTTCTCCTCCGTCTCCTTTGCCGAGCTCATGGATTGACTCTTCCCGAGCGTTTGTTGAAGGCCGCGAATAGCTCCTCATCGCTCGCGGCTGCAAAATCGCTGGGGTCAGCAGGATTGTCGTCGCGTTCGGACTGGCCCAATCGTGACAGCAAAGATCGCAGCCGCGACACGATCTTCGGGCGCTCGACTTCGTCCTCGCTCGCTGCGAGAAGCGAGCTCTCGAGCCGGTCGAGCTCCTGCATGACAGGGTGCGGCAGCTCCGGCTCCTGCTCGAAGAGTCGCTTCGCCAGCAGGTCTGTCAGGGCACGCGGAGTGGGGTAGTCGAACAGCAGCGTGGCGTGCAGGCGGGACCCCGTGGCGGCGGCCAGCCGGTTGCGCAGCTCGAGCGCCATCAGCGAATCGAGCCCCAGCTCGCGCAGCGGCCGCTCGGGCATCAGCGTGCTCGGATCGGCGATCCCGAGCACGGCCGCGATCTCGGCACGCAGCCATGCGAGCAGGGCAGGCTCGCGGTCCTGGGCCGGCAGGGCGCCGAGGCGGTGTTTCAGCGACGAGGTTGCTGCAACAGGCGCGGCCAGGGGACGTGCTACAGGGCCCCGGACCAGTCCGCGGAAGAGGGGCGGCAAGCGATGCGCATGCGAGCGCAGCGCGGCGGTATCGAACCGGGCGGGGACCAGCGCGGCGTCGGGCCGCGCCAGCGCGGCATCCAGCAGCGCGAGCCCCTCGTCCGACGACAGGCCGCGCATGCCACTGCGCGACATTCGCCCGAGGTCGGTCTCGGTCAAGTGCGCGGTCAGGCCCGTCCGGGTCTCCCAGTAGCCCCAGGCCAGCGAGTGCGCAGGCAGGCCGCGGGCCCGACGATGCTGCGCCAGCGCGTCGAGGAAGGCGTTGGCCGCGGCGTAGTTGGCCTGGCCGGGGCTACCGACCACGCCCGAGAGCGACGAGAACAGGACGAACGCCGAGAGGTCCAACGACCGGGTCAGCTCGTGGAGGTGCACCGCCGCGTCGAGCTTGGCGCGCAGCACGGCCCCCAGCCGCGTCGGCGTCAGCGCGCTGATCAACCCATCGTCGAGCACGCCCGCGGTGTGGACGACGGCGGTGAGCGGGTGCTCGCGCGGAATCGCGGCGAGCACCGCGGCGAGCGCGCCGCGATCGCTGGCGTCGCACGCTGCGAGCGTGACGTGCGCACCGGCGGCCTCGAGCTCGCGCGCGAGCGCCGCGGCGCCGGGGGCCGCGGGTCCCTGCCGCGATGCGAGCACCAGGTGAGTCACCCCGTGGACGGTGACCAGATGGCGGGCGAGCAGCGCCCCCAGCGTCCCCGTGCCGCCGGTGATCAGCACCGTGCCGTGCGGCGCGAGCGGGCGCGGCACGGTGAGCACCAGCTTGCCGACGTGACGTGCCTGCGCCAGCGCGCGGAACGCCCGCGGCGCCGAGCGGAGGTCGTGCACCGTGACCGGCAACGGCTGCAGCGCGCCGCGCTCGAACAGCGCCATCAGCTCGGCCAGCATCTGCTGGATGCGCTCGGTGCCCGCCTCGATGAGGTCGAACGCGCGATAGACGACGCCAGGATGGTCCTGCGCCACCCGCTGCGGCTCGCGGATATCGGTCTTACCCATCTCGACGAACCGTCCGCCGCGCGGGAGCAGCCGCAACGAAGCATCCACGAGCTCGCCGGCCAGGCTGTCGAGCACGACGTCGACGCCGCGCCCGTCCGTGGTGCGGAGAAACTGCGGCTCGAACACGGCCGTGCGCGAGGATGCCAGGTGGTCCTGGTCGAACCCCAGCGCGCGCAGCGTGTCCCACTTGCCAGGACTGGCCGTGCCGAACACCTCCGCGCCCAGGTGGCGCGCGAGCTGGGTCGCCGCCATGCCCACGCCGCCGGCTGCCGCGTGGATCAGCACCCGCTCGCCGGGCTGGAGCTTCGCGAGGTCGACCAGCCCGTAGTACGCGGTCAGGAACACCACCGAGACGGCCGCCGCGTCGACGAACGACCACCCCACAGGGATCCGCGTGAGCAGCCGATGATCGGTGACTGCGATGGGACCGAACGCGTCCTGCAAGAGGCCCAGCACGCGGTCGCCGGGGGCCATGGTGGATACGCCCGGGCCGACCTCGAGCACCACCCCAGCGCCCTCGCCACCCGTGTGGGCCTGCTCACCCGGGCGCAAGCCCACTCCGGCCAGGGCAATCATGATGTCGCGGAAGTTGAGACCAGCAGCGTGGACGGCGATCCGCACCTGCCCCTCGCCGAGCGGGCCGAGCACCTCGGGGTGGTCGACCAGCGTCAGGCTCTCCAGCGTGCCCTGGGTCGGGACTGCCAGCCGCCACGATCTCGTGACCGGGGGCACGAGCGCGTCCTGCGTGCGCGTCGGCGCGAGCCGCGGAGCCAGGCACGTGCCGTCGCGCAGCGCGAGCTGCGGCTCGTCCGGGAGCCAGGCGGTGAACCGCACCGCGCGCGAGGCCTCGGTGTCGTCGCTGTCGACCAGCGCGATCGAGCGGTCGGAGTGCTCGCTCTGCGCGGTCCGGACCAGTCCCCACAGCGGCGCATGGACGAGGTCGGGCACGTCTTCGTCGGCGCGCGTCGCGATGGCGCCGCGGGTGAGCACGACCAGGCGAGACGAAGCCCACCGCTCGTCGGCGAGCCAGGCCTGGAGCAAGTCCAGCGCTTGCGCGGTGGCCGCGTGGGCCGCGCCGATCAGATCGGCCGATTCGGTGGCCGCGGGTGAGCGCCACGGCACCACGATCGTGTCGGGGACCGGCGCGCCGCGGCCCTGCGCCGCAGCCAGCGCGGCGAGGTCGGGGTAACGCTCGATCGCGACACCAGCGGGCTGCAGTACGAGCGCATCCGGGGCGCCGATGAGCGCCCAGCGCTCGGGCTTGGGCGGCGTGGCAGCGACGCCCGGCAGCAGGGCCCACTCGACGCGCAGCAGGGCATCCTGAGCGGACCCGCGCGCGGTGTGCAGCTGCTCCGCGGATGCCGGCCGGGCCGTCAGCGCCTCGATGTACGCCAGCGGCTCGCCGGCCCCATCGGCGATCCTGAGCGAGACCGTGTGCTCCGCCGCGCTGCGCGCGAACCGTACGCGCACGGTGGACGCACCCACCGCGCGCAGCGACACCCCACGCCACGAAAACGGCAGCGCGACTTCGTCGCCGGAGGAGCGGGCCTCCGCCGCGAGCGCGTGCAGCGCTGCGTCGAGCAGCGCCGGATGCAGGGCGAAGCGCGCCGCCTCCTCGGCGATAGCTGCGGGGAGCTCGGCTTCGACGAACCGCTCGTCCCCGCGCTGCCAGATGCCGCGCAGCCCCTGGAAGTCCGCGCCGTAGGCCAGCCCCGCTTCGGCGAGCCGTTCATACACCCCGTCGAGCGCGACCGCCGTCGCCCCCGGCGGCGGCCACGCGTGCAGATCGTAGGCGGGCTCGCCCACCGCGGGCCCGCCGGCCAGCATCCCGCTGGCGTGCCGGGTCCACGCCGTATCTGCCGGTGCGTCCTCGGCCCGAGCGTGCGCTGCGAGCGAGCGCCGGCCGCTGTCGTCCGCCGCGCCGACCGTGAGCTGGACGAGCACGGCCCCCCGCGCGGGGAGCACGAGCGGCTGCTCCAGCGTGAGCTCCTCCACCTGCGACAGCCCGACCCGGTGCGCCGCGACGAGCGCCAGCTCGACGAACGCGGTCCCGGGCAAGATCACCGTGCCGAACACGGCGTGGCCCGCGAGCCAGGGGTGCTCGGCCAGCGACAGCCGGCCGGTGAACACGTGGCCATCGCTGTCCGCGAGCGCGAGCGCAGCCCCGAGCAGCGGATGGTCCGCGGGCACAAGCCCGGCGGACGCGACGTCGGCGCTGCGGCCCTTCGGTGCGTCGAGCCAGAACCGCTGGCGCTGGAATGCATACGTCGGCAAGTCGACGCGCCGCGGCTGCCGAGCGCCGTGCCCGTCACCGGCCGCGCCGAGCAGATCGAAGACCGCGGTCCAGTCGACGGGCAGCCCCCGCGTGTACAGCTCGCCCAGCGAGCGCAGGAAGTGTGTGAGGTCGCCCTCGTCGCGACGCAGCGAACCGACGACGGTGCTCTCGGCGGTCACGGGCTCGAGCGTCTCGGCGAGCGCGAGCGTGAGCACCGGATGCGGGCTGACCTCGACAAAGCGCAGGTGCCCGTCCGCGACGAGCCGCTGCGTGGCGTCCGCAAACCGGACGGTCTGGCGGAGGTTGCGATACCAGTACCCGCCCTCCAGCTCCCCGCCCAGCACCGGCCCGCCGGTCACCGTCGAGTACATGGGGATCACCGCCGCGCGAGGCGCGATCCCGGCCAGCGCCGCCAAGAGCTCCGTCTCCACCGCCTCCACCGCCGCGCTGTGGGACGCGTAGTCCACGCGCACGCGCCGCGCGTACACCTGCGCCGCTGCGAGCTGCTCGAGCAACTCCGTGATCGCCGCCGGCTCACCGGCCACCACCGTCGCCCGCGGGCTGTTGATCGCCGCGATCGCCAGCCGCGCACCGAACGGGGCGAGCTGCGGCGCGAGCGCGTCGGCCCCGAGCTCCACGGCGGCCATCGCGCCGTGGCCGGCGAGTCGTGACAGCGCCCGGCTGCGCAGGGCGATCACCGCCGCTGCATCTTCGAGCGACAGCGCGCCGGCGATGTACGCCGCGGCGATCTCGCCCTGGCTGTGTCCGACCACCGCGTCCGGCTCGATGCCGATCGCGCGCCACATCGACGCGAGCCCGACCATGACCGCGAACAGCGCCGGCTGCACGACGTCGACCCGGTCGAGCGTGGGTGCGCCGGCATCGCCGCGGAGCACCGCGAGCAGCGACCAGGGAACGTGCGGCGCCAGCGCGTGCTCGCAGGCCGCGATCTGATCGCGAAACACCGGCGCGGTATCGAGCAGCGCGCGCGCCATGCCCGGCCATTGCGAGCCCTGGCCGGGGAACACGAACACCACCTTGCCGGGGCTGGTACACCGGCCCACCACTGCATGCGGGGTCGGCCGGTCCTCCGCGACCGCTGCCAGCGTGTCCTGCAGCTCCGCGTGATCGCGCGCGACCAGCACGGCGCGATGCTCCAGCTGCGACCGCGTGGTGGCCAGCGAGTACGCGATGTCGACCAGCGCGAGCTCGGGATGCGCCGCGAGGTGCGCGGAGAGCCGCGCCGCCTGGCCGCGCAGCGCCACCTCGCTCCGGGCCGACACCAGCACCGGCACTGGCACCAGCACCGGCACTGGCACCGGCACTGGCACTGGCACCGGCACCGGCGGCTCGGGGCTCGCCGCGCTCGGGTCGACGCTCGGGGCGACGCTCGGCGCCTCCTCGAGGATCAAGTGCGCGTTCGTGCCGCTGACGCCGAACGACGACACGCCAGCGCGGCGCAGCGAGCCGCCGGATGGCTGCCACGGGCGCGCCTCGGTGAGCAACCGGACCGTGCCCGCCGACCAGTCGACATGCGGCGACGGCTCGTCGGCGTGCAGCATCCGCGGCAGCACGCCGTGGCGCATCGCCAGCACCAGCTTGATCACGCCCGCGACCCCTGCCGCCGCCTGGGGGTGACCCAGGTTGGACTTGATCGAGCCGAGCCACAGCGGCTGCTCCGGGGTGTGCGCGGCGCCGTAGGTCGCGAGCAGCGCCTGCGCCTCGATCGGATCACCGAGCGTGGTCCCCGTACCGTGCGCCTCCACGACGTCGATGTCGTTCGCCGCCAGCCGAGCGTTGCCCAGCGCCTGGCGGATCAAGCGCTGCTGCGCCAGCCCGCTCGGCGCCGTCAGGCCCTGGCTCCTGCCGTCCTGGTTGATCGCCGAGCCGCGGATGACCGCGAGCACCGGGTGCCCGTTGCGCTGCGCATCGGACAGCCGCTCGAGCAGCACGAGCCCGACGCCCTCGCCCCACCCGACGCCGTCGGCGCGCGCCGAGAACGACTTGCACCGGCCATCGGGCGCGAGCCCGCGCTGGCGGGAGAACTCGATGAACACATTCGGGGTCGCCATCACGGTCGCGCCGCCGGCGAGCGCGAGCGTGGCGGCACCGTCGCGCAGCGACTGACACGCGAGGTGGATGGCGACGAGCGAGGAGCTGCACGCCGTGTCGATGGAGATCGCCGGCCCTTGCAGGCCGAGCGTGTACGCGATGCGCCCGGACGCGACGCTCGGCGAGCTGCCGATGCTGATGTGGCCCTCGTGCTCGCTGGCGCAGCGCGCAAGCCGCGCGCCGTAATCGTCGTACATGACGCCGACGAACACCCCGGTGGCGCTGCCCTGCAGCGACGTCGGCGGCAGGCCCGCGCGCTCGAGCGCCTCCCACGCCGTCTCGAGCAGCAGCCGGTGCTGGGGATCGATCGCCAGCGTCTCGCGCGGGCTGATCCCGAAGCACGCCGGATCGAAGTCGGCCGCGTCGTGCAGGAAGCCGCCCTGGCGCGCGTAGCTCTTGCCGCGCGCGTCGGGATCCGGATCGAACAGCGCGTCGACATTCCAGCCGCGATCCGCCGGGAACGGCGAGATCGCATCCCGGCCCTCGGCCACCAGCTGCCACAGCGCCTCGGGCGTGTCGATGCCGCCCGGGAATCGACAGCTCATCGAGACGATCGCGATCGGCTCGTCGTGCCGCGCCTGGGTCGTCGGGAGCGCGGCGAGGGTCGGGTCAGGCGAAGGGTCAGGCGAAGGCTCGCCGGACAGCGCGCTGGCGAGCAGCTTGGCGAGCGCCGCCGGCGTCGGGTAGTCGAACAGCAGCGTGACAGGCAGGTGCAGCCCGGTGGCCTCGGCCAGCCGGTTGCGCAAGAGGACCGCCTTCAGCGAATCGAGCCCGAGCTCCTGGAGCGGGCGATCGGGCTGCACCGCCTCCGGGCGCTCGCCGAGCACGGCGGTCGCGTCGGCGCGCACGAGCTCGAGCAACGCGCGTTCGCGCTCCTCGGTGGCTCCGGGTCGGCGCTCGCGCCGCACCCCCGCGACCGCCGGCCGCTTCGCGCCGGCCGGCTCGCTCGGGGCGCCGCCCGGCGCGGGGTCGAGCCAGTGGCGCGCGCGCTGGAACGGATACGTCGGCAGCGCGACGCGCCGGCCGCCCGCGGGGAACACGGCCCTCCAGTCGATGATCGCGCCGCGCGTCCACATCCCACCCAGCTCGCCGAGGATCGCCTCGGGATCGGCGCGGTCTGGATCGAGCTCGAGCATCGTCACGCCGGCCGGCATGGCGGGCGCCCGGTACGCCGTGTCCTGGCCGCGGACCATGCGCGAAACCTCGCCCAAGGACAGCGCGCCGACGAGGGCGCCCGCGACGAGCGCGCCGGCGCCATCGCCGCTCGCGCCCACGGGCACGACGCCGAACGATCGCCACAGCGCGGCGAGCGCCCACTGCTGCGCGAGCAGCACCGGCAGCGCGGCCGCCTCGGCGAGCGCCTTGCGGTACACCGGCCACTGCGCGCCGAGCGCGTGAGCCACCGGCGCTTTGGCCCCCTGCGCCCCGCGCAGCGCGAAGCCGATCCGCGGCGGCGGCCCGGCCTCGCCGCGCAGAACGCCGGCGGCGAGCTCGCCGCGCGCGGCGTGCTCGAGCGCGGACACCAGCGCGGCGCTCGAGGTGGCCGCGATCGCGAGCCGGTGCTCGAGCGCGGCGCGGGTGGTCGCCGCGCTGTACGCCAGATCGCCGAGCGGTAAGCCGAGCGGCAGGTCTGCGTGCTCGGCGACGAACGCGCGCAGGCGCTCCGCGGCGGCGGCGAGCGCGGCGGGCGTCCGGGCGGAGACCACGACGAGCTCGGCGCCGCGCGTCGGGGCCGGCGCGCGCGCTGGGGCCGGCGCCTCCTCGACGATCACGTGCGCGTTGGTCCCGCCCATGCCGAACGAGCTGACGCCCGCGCGGCGCGGCGCGCCCTGCCGCGGCCACGGCCGCAGCCGATCGACGACGTAGAACGGCGTGCGCTCGAGCTCGAGGTCGGCGCTCGCGCGCTGGAAGTGAAGCGTCGGGGGCAGCTCGCGCGCCTCGAGTGCGAGCACGGTCTTGATCAGCGCGGTGACGCCGGCCGCGGCCTCGAGGTGACCGACGTTGGTCTTGACCGCGCCGATGCCGCACGTGCCCGTCGCCACGCCGTCGAAGGCCTGGGCCATCGCGCGGAGCTCGGTCTCGTCGCTGAGCGGTGTGCCGGCGCCCTGGCACTCGACATAGCCGATCGTCGCCGGATCGACGCCCGCCACCCCGAGCGCCTCGGCGATCACCGCCGCCTGACCGTCGACGTCTGGCGCCGTGAACCCGAGCTTGCGCGCGCCGTCGTTGTTGATCGCCGAGCCGCGAATGACCGCGCGGATCCGGTCGCCGTCGGCCAGCGCGCGGCGCAGCGACTTGAGGGCGACGATGCCGGCGCCGTTGCCGTACACGGTGCCGCGCGCGCCGGCATCGAAGGCGCGGCAGTGGCCGTCGGGGCTGCCGAGCCCGCCCTCCTCGTGGAGGTACCCGGCGCGCTGCGGCAGCCGGATGGTGACGCCGCCGGCGAGCGCGAGGTCTGACGTTCCGTCGAGCACGCTCTGACACGCGAGGTGCACCGCGACGAGCGAGGTCGCGCACGCGGTCTGTACCGTGAGGCACGGGCCCCGCAGGTTCAGCTTGTGCGCGATCCGTGACGCCAGGTAGTCGCGGTCGTTGCTGATCAGGTGCAAGAGCGACTCGATCGACAGCGAGAACCCGTTGGCGCGGTCGGCCTGCCGGAGGTACGTGCTGGCGCTCGACCCGGCGAACACGCCGATCGAGTCGGGGAACGTAAGCGGATCGTAGCCCGCGTCTTCGAGCACCTCCCACGCGCACTCGAGCAGCACGCGGTGCTGCGGATCGAGCAAGGCGGCGTCGCGCGGCCCAAGCCCGAAGAAGCCGGCGTCGAACAGCTCCACGCCGTCGAGGAACGCGCCCGCCTTGACGTAGCGCGGATCGCGCAAGAGCGCCGGATCGACGCCGCTCGCGAGCAGGTCGGCGTCGTCGGTCGGCGTGATCGACTCGACCCCGGCGCGCAGGTTCTGCCAGAACGCGCCGAGATCGGCCGCGCCCGGGAGCCGCGCGGCCATGCCAATGATGGCGACGCCAGTGTCAAGGAGCTCGGTGTCCTCGTCGGGGGTGGAGGCCGTCCGGATCATGGCTTCCTCTGGGCGCGCGCCGCGCGCCGGGCCGCGCCGCGCTCCTTGCCGCGCTCCTTGCCGGCGTTCGCGTCGCCCGGCGCATCGGCCTCACGCAGGTGCGCCGCGAGCTCGCTCACCGTCGGATGCCGATACACGTCCGTGATCCGGATCTCGACGGCGAGGTCGCGGCGCAGCCTGCCGGTGAGCTGGACGACGTGCCGGGAGTTCGCGCCCAGCGCGGTGAAGTCGTGCTGGGTGCTGACGCGCTCCACCTCCAGGATCTCCGCGAGGATCGTCGCGATCGTCGCCTCGAGCTCGTCGCTCGGCGGGACGAACACCGCCGGCGCGGCGCTCTCGTCGGCGAGCCTGGCGAGCGCCTTGCGATCGATCTTGCCGTTCGCGGTCACCGGCAGCGCGTCACGGACGATCACGCGCGGGATCATGTGGCCCGGTAGCTTGGCCTCGAGGTAACGCACGAGCTGCTCGTCGAGCGCGTAGCCGACGTCGTCCGCGACCAGCGTCGTCGCGGCCACCGCCGAGATCGGCCCACCCAGCATCGAGTGGACGAGCAGGTCGTCGGGATCGAGCTCGAGCAGGCGGCGCAGCGGCTCCACGTCGGTGAGCCCGCCTATCGGGCACAGACCGATCCCGAGCGGCTGCGCCTGGGTCATCAGGAGCTGGCCGATGTAGCCCGCCTCGATCAGGCAGAACTCTCTCGCGGTCGCGCCGTAGAGCGGCGCGACCGCGCTCATCCGGCCGATCAGGAACAGCGAGAACGCGGCGCCGTCGAACACCGGCTGGTTCGCCGGCGTGTGGAGGTGGCGCCCGAGCTCGTCGGCGCTCCCCATGCGGATCAGGTGGTGCTGGTCGGGCTGGTAATAGTAGAGGCCCTCCGGGAGGCCCGTGACCCGGTCCGGCTGGACGTGGATGTAGACCTGCACCGGATAGAGCCCGCCGCCCGAGGGATAGCGGTACTTCGGTAGCCCGTGGGCGTCGATCGACATCAGCTCGGCGAGCAGCCGCGCGAGGAGGTCGCGGCCGAGCGGCCTGCTCTCGAACGTGCGGTGGCTGCTCCGCGCCGCGTAGCGATCGAGGACCGCCTGCGTGACCTCCGGCCGCGGAAGCTCGAACACCTCGCGTCCCGGCTCGACCCGGCGGACGCCGTGGCGGCGCAGCTTGAACTCGATCCGCGCCAGCGGATCGGTGACGACCGCCGAGCCAGGGGCCACGTCGAGCAGCGCCGGGGCTGCCGGGCTCGAGGCCGCCGGGCTCGAGGCCGCCGGGGTCGGCACCACGTACGCGATCAGCCGGCGGATGCCGCCCGCGCCGGTGGCGACCAGCGCGACCGCGCTCTGCACCGCCGGGTGCTGCGCGAGCGTGGCCTCGATCTCGCCGAGCTCGATCCGGTGGCCCTGGATCTTCACCTGGAGGTCCTCGCGGCCGAGGAACTCGATCGTGCCGTCGGGCAGGTAGCGCCCCAGATCGCCGCTGCGATACAGGCGCTCGCCCGTGCGCGGGTGAGTGATGAAGCTCGCGCGGGTGCGCTCCTCGTCGCGCCAGTAGCCGCGCGCGAGCCCCACGCCGCCGATGTACATCTGGCCCGCCACCCACGTCGGGCACGGCTCGAGCGCCTCGTTGAGGATGTGGTACTGCGCGTTCGCCATCGGCCGGCCGTACGGGATGCTCCGCCACGCCGGATCGACCGCCTGGATCGGGAAGCAGATGTCCCAGACCGTCGTCTCCGTCGGGCCGCCTGCGCCGATCACCCGCGCGGTCGGGCACAGCGCCGCGATCCGCCCCGGCAGGGTGACCGGGATCCAGTCGCCCGAGTGGATCACGAGCCGGAGCGACGGCGCGAGCCGGCCGGCCTCGGGCTCGAGCGCGTCCGCCATCATCTCCATGAACGCCGGCACCGAGTTCCACAGCGTGACGCCCTCACGCGCGATCAGCTCCGCCCAGTGGCGGGGCTCGCGCGCCAGGTCGGCGTCGGGGATCACGACGGCGCCGCCCGCGGCGACCATGCCGAACAGATCGTAGACCGAGAGATCGTGGTGGAGGTTCGTGAGCGCGATCGCGCGATCCGCAGGGCCGACCTCGAACCGCCGGTTGACGTCGAGGATGCGGTTCACGACGCTGCGATGCTCGATCATCACGCCCTTGGGGAGCCCGGTCGATCCCGACGTGTAGAGCACGTACGCGAGATCGTCCGGGCGCGGCGCCGCGGCCGGCGCCCGCGTGTCGGGCGCGCTGCCATCGAGCGCCAGCGGAAGCTCGCCGACGATCAGCCGCTCGACTCCGGCGGGCCAGTCGATCGCCGCGTCGAGGTGGCGCTGGGTCAGCGCGATCTTGACCTCGCCCTGCGCGAGCAGGTAGCGGATGCGCTCCGCCGGCAGCGACGGATCGACGGGCAGGTACGCGGCTGCGGCGGCGTGCGCGCCGTGCACCGCGACCACCTGCTCCCAGCCCTTGTCCATGACCACCGCGACCAGCGTGCCCTGGCATCCGCGCTCCGCGAGGCGGTGCCCGAGGTGGTTGGCGCGGCGTGCCAGCTCCCGGTACGTGAGCGTGCGCGCCGATGAGATCACCGCGGGGTGGTCCGGCCGCGCGGCCGCCTGCTCGGCGAGCAGCGCCGGCAACGCCACGTCGCGGAGCGGCACCGCCGTCGCGTTGGCCGCGGCGCGCGCGGCCTTTTGCTCTGCCGGCAGCGCGATGCGGCGGATCGCCCGCCGCGTCCACTGCTCGGGGTCGGCGGCGAGCGCCTGGATCAGCCCGGCGTAGGCCGCGAACATGTCGTCGAGCACGCCGGCGGGGAACAGCTCGTCGACGCAGTCCCACGAGAAGTTGAGCGAGCCGTCCTCCGGCTGGAACACCTGGAAGTCGATCCAGACCTGCGGCGTCTGGGAGATGAAGTACTCGATCGTGCCAAGCGGCCCGGCCGAGAATGGCCGGATGCCACGGCCGCCGACCCCGAGCAGGCTGGTGAACACGATCGGCATCGCCGCGCGCCGGCTGTCCTGATCGCGCGGCAGCGCGCGCAGCACCTGGATCCCGCTGACGTGGCGGTGCTCGAGCTGGTTGAGCAGCTGGTCTTGGAGCTGCCGGCCGCGCAGGACGAACGTCTCCTCGCGGGTGCAATCGATGTCGAGCAGGAGCAGCGACGTGAAGTCGCCGGCGAGCCGCTCGATCTCGGGGTGGAACGGCAGCCGGTTGAACACCGTGACGTTGAGTGTGAACCGCGGCGACCGACCCCACGTGGCGAGCACCTCGGCGAACGCCGACATCAGGATCGTCGACGGGCTGAGGCCCTCCCGGGCGGCGCGCGCCTGGACCTGGGTCCACTCGGAGGAGGACAGGCGCGCGGCCCGGCGGACGAACCGCGTCTGCGTCAGCGCGGACGGGCTGATCGCGAGCGGGAGGTCGGGCGGTGGCGGGAGCTCCCGGGCGCGCTGTGTCAGGTACGCGAACGAGCGCCGGTACATCTCGGAGTCGCGCAGCGCCAGGTCCGCGAACACGTAGTCGCGGTAGGACAGCTCGAGCGGCGGCAGCGGCCGGTCGGGCTCGGCGTAGCACCGGGCCCAGTCGTCGAGCACGATCATGGTGCTCGCGCCGTCGAAGAGCAGCAGATCGAGCGAGAAGTGGATCCGCGTCCGCTCGTCGTCGAGTCGCGTGACCCGGACGTCGAACAGCGGCCAGTGCTCGGTCGAGAACACCTGGTGGGACAGCTCGGCGCGCGTCGCCGCGAGGTGCGCGTCGATCTCGGCCTGGGGCCGGCCGCGCAGGTCGGCGCGCGCGATCACGAAGTGCGGGACCTCGGCGAGGATCCGCTGCCGACCGTCGGGGAGCAGGATCGCGCGCAGCATGTCGTGGCGGGCGACGACCTGCTGCCATGCTCGATCGAGCCGATCGAGGTCGAGCTTTTGGCCGTCGAACTCGAGGTAGGCGTGGACCGAGACGTCGCCCTGCTCGAACACGCCGCTGCGGCCGATCCAGTACGCCTGCTGGATGTCAGTCAGCGGGAACGGCTCGTGGAGGTTTTGTCGATCGGGGGTGATCTGCGGCAGCTCCTCGGTGGGGGCAGCCGTCTCCTGGAGGAACGCCAGGAGCTCGGCCTTGCGCTCGGCGAGCGCGCCGCGCAGGTCCGGTGTGAGCGCGCCCCGGGGGGCGCGGACGTCTAGGTTGCCGTCGACCGCCGAGATCTGGATGCCGCGCTGCGAGAGCTCCGTGAGAAACGCCAGCAATGTCACAGTCGAAACTCCTCCCAGTCACCTGGTGCCTGGGCCGAGGGGGGGGGCGGAAGCGCGCCGTACGCGACGAGCTGCGCGACGAGCAAGCTGCCGAGCTCGGCCGCACTCGCCGCGCCGAGCAGGTGAGCCAGCGCGACCTTGATGCCGAGCTGCGTCGAGAGGCGCTTGCGCACGTCGATCGCCCTCAGCGAGTCGAGGCCGAGTTCTTGGATCGGGCGGTCGGCGGGGAGGTGCGCGCCGCCCGCCACGCCGAGCACGGCCGCGACCTCATCCTGGACCAGCTGCGTGAGCACACCGCAGCGCTCGCCGTCGGACAGCGCGGCCAGGCGCGCGAGGTCGAGCGGGGCGGCGCCTACCGGCGGCCCGCTGGGCACGGTGACCGCGGCCGCGAGGTCGCCAGCGGCGCCGGCGGTGGCGCTCGCGTCCTCGGCGAGCGCCACGCGCGCGGGATCCGCCGGCGCCGCGGCGAGGTCGGCGCCTTGCGCGAGTAGCGCCGCGCGATCGACCTTGCCATTGGACGAGAGCGGCAGCGCGGACAGGATCTGCAGTTGCGCGGGCACCATGTAGCCGGGCAGCCGCGCGGCGAGCCAGCGCCGCACCTCCTCGGTGACGAGCCCCTCTTCGCTGCTTGGCTCCACGTAGGCGACGAGCCGCCGCGCGTGGCGATCGCCCTGGGTATCGACGAGCGCGCGCTTGATCTGCGGATGCTGGAGCAGGTGGTGCTCGATCTCGCCGAGCTCGATCCGGTGGCCGCCGACCTTGACCTGGTGGTCCTGGCGGCCGAGGAACTCGATCGTGCCTTCCGGCTGCCAGCGTCCCAGATCGCCGGTCCGGTACAGCCGCTCGCCCGTCATCGGGTGCGTGATGAAGCGCTCCGCGGTCTGCGCCGGATCGCCGTAGTAACCGCGCGCCAGGCCGATGCCGCCGATGTAGAGCTCGCCGGTCACGCCGACCGGGCGCGGGCGCAAGCACTCGTCCAGCACGTGGAACGTCTGGTTCCGCATCGGGCGGCCGTACGGGATGCTCGTCCAGCGCGGATCGACGTGGTCGATCGGATACCAGATCGACCAGATCGATGCCTCGGTCGCGCCGCCGAGGCTGACCACCCGGCAGCCGGGCGCCCGGGCGCGCACGCGATCGGGCAACGTCACCGGGATCCAATCACCTGACAAGAGCGCGAGCCGCAGCGAGCCGGGCAGGGCCTCGTCGTACGAGACAATCATCTCGAGGAGCGCCGGCACCGAGTTCCAGATCGTCACGCCCTCATCTCTGAGCCACCGAAGCCAGCGTTCGGGATCGCGCAGCGCTCCCGGCTCGGGGAGCACGAGCGTGCCGCCCGCGCCGAGCACGCCGAACACGTCCCACACCGACAGGTCGAACGACAGCGACGAGAGCCCGAACACGCGATCGGCGGGCCCCACGCCGTACTGCTCGTTGACGTCGCGGATCGTGTTGAGCGCGCTGCGATGCTCGATCGCGACCCCCTTGGGGCGGCCCGTCGATCCGGACGTGAAGATCACGTACGCCAGATCGTCCGGCGCGCGCAGCGGGGCGAGCGGACCTGTGTCGTGCGCGGTCCACGGCTCGTCGTCGGCGATCGTGATCACCGTGATGCCCGGCGGCCACTCGGATGCGGCGTGGCGCCGCTGCGTCAGCACGACGCGTACCTGGCCCTGCGCGAGCAGCTCGTCGCGTCGCATCGCCGGCAGGTCCGCCGCGATCGGCAGGTACGCGCCCCCGCCGTGGAGCACGCCGAGCACGCTGACGACCTGCTCCCAGCCCTTGTCCATCACGATCGCGACCAGCTCGTCCCGCCCGACCTCGCGGGCGCGGAGCTCACGGCCGAGGCGGCGCGCGAGGCCGACGAGCTCGCGATACGTGAGCCGGCGCTCGGCAGAGACGACCGCGATCGCGTCGGGCCGGAGCCTGGCCTGCGCCTCGACCGGCTCGTGGAGCATGCCCTCCCAGGTGGGATCGGTCGCGGCGGGGCCGGCCGTCGCGTTGATCGCGGCGAAGCGGTCGAGCTGGTGCTTGGGGGTCGCCACCAGGTCCGGCCGCGTCCACGCCTCGTCGCTCGCCGCCAGCGCGCGGAGCAGATCGGCGTACGCATCGATCATCGTGTCGATCATCCCGGCGGGGAACAGGCCTGTGACGACGTCCCAGGTGACGCGCAGCTCGCCGTGCGACTCGCGCACCTGATGATCGAGCCAGACCTGCGGTGTCTGGGTGATGATGTACGGCTCGCGGAGGAGCTCGACGCCGGGCAAGCCCTGATCGCCGAACAGCTCGCCGAACCCGAGGCCGCTGGTGAGCACGACCGGGAACCGCGCGTGCTGGGGCCCCTGCTTGCGCGCGAGCTCGCGCATCACGTCCACGCCGCTGACCAGCGAGTGGTCCAGGCTCTCGAGCAGCTGGTGCTGGTGCCGGCGCGCCCGCGCCGCGAAGCTCGGGCCGCCGGTGAGATCGATCTCGATGAGCAGCGTCGACGTGAAGTCGCCGACGATCTGGCCCATCTCGTCGTGCACCGACGGCCGGTTGAAGAACGTGAGGTTGAGGGTGAAGCGCGGCGCGCGGCTGTAGGCGCCGAGCACCTCGCCGAACGCGGCGAGCACGATGTTCGACGGCGTCAGCCCATACTGCGTCGCGCGTGCCTTGAGTGCGCGGTAGGTCGCGGGATCGAGCCGGCGCTCGTGGTGCTCGAAGCGCGGCACGCCGATCGCCTTGGGTAGCACCGCGAGCGGCAGCTCCGGCCCGGGCGGCAGCGTACCCGCCCGACCACGCCAGTACGCCCAGTCGCGCTGGCCGCGCTCCCCTTGCAGGGCCGTGATCGACCAGCGGACGTAGTCCCGGAACGTGAGCGTCAGCGGTGCGAGCAGGGTGGCCTCATCGGCGTAGCAGCGCAAAACCTCCTGCATGACGATCTGGATGCTGCGCAGATCGACGATCATGAGGTCGATCCCGCAGAACAGCCGGACCACCCCGTCGCCGAGGTGCGCGGCGCGCAGCTCGAACAACGGCCAGCGATCTGCCGGCAGCACGCGATGCGACATCGCGGCGCGCAGCTCGGTGAGCCAGGCTTCCCCCGGCCGGTCGACGATCTCGATCGTGAACCACGGCACGTCGGCGAGCACGCGCTGCTGCTGGTCGTCGGCGTCGAACACCACGCGCAGCATGTCGTGCCGCGCGATCACCTTGTTGAGGGCGCGCTCGAGGCGCGCCACGTCGAGCCCGCGCAGATCGATCTCGCCGTACCCGTGACAGGCGACCCCTCCGAGCTCGTAGAACGAGCCGCGACCGAGCCAGTATGCGAGCTGGATGGGCGCGAGCTCGAACGGCTGGTGCCGGCCGTCGGGCGCGAGCTCGACCGGCGGCAAGCCCGCCACCTCGTCGATGGCCATCGGGCTACCCGCTGGCTCGGCCTCCCCCGCGCGCGAGCGCTCGAACAGCCGGCGCTCGAGCACGCCGGCCAGCGCGGGGAGCGCAGCGCGCTCGAACAGCAGCGTGGATGGAAGCCGCAAGCCGGTCGCGGTCGCGAGTCGATTGATGATCTCGAGCGCCGTCAGTGAGTCGAGGCCGAGCTGCGCGAGCGGGCGCTCGGACAACAGCGTGCTCGAGTCGGTGATGCCCAGCACGGCCGCGACCTCGCCGCGTACCAGCTCGAGTAGCGCTTGCTCGCGGTCCGCTGCCGGCAGCGCGCCGAGCCGCTGCCGGAGCGAGGCGGCCCCTGGGGCCTGGGCTGCCAGCATTCGGCTCGCGGCACCCCGGACCAGTCCGGGAAGCATCAGCGGTACGCCCGACAGCGACGCGCCGGGCCGGGGCGACCGTGCGCCGTGCACTTGCTCTGCGGAGGCCGGCCGGATGACCAGCATCTCGATCTGCGCCAGCGGTTCGCCCGCGTCATCGGCGATCGCGAGCGAGATCGTTCCGGCCACGGCGCCGCGCCCGAACCGCACGCGCAGCGCCGACGCGCCCACTGCGCGCAGCGACACGCCGTCGAGCGAGAACATGAGCGCGATCTCCGCGAGCTCGCCCCGGCTCTCCGCCATCAGCGCGTGCAGCGCCGCGTCGAGCAGGGCCGGGTGCAGCGCGAAGCAGTGCGCGTCCTCGGCCGTCGCGGCCGGGAGCACGGCTTCCGCGAACAGCTCCTCGCCGCGTTGCCAGACCTCGCGCAGCCCCTGGAACCCCGCGCCGAAGGAGAGCCCCGCCTCGGCCAGCCGCGGGTAGAACCCATCGAGCGGAAGCGCGGTGGCCCCCGGCGGCGGCCATGCGCGCAGCTCGCGCCCCATCGCCGTCACCTCGGCCGGCACACCGGGCGCGAGCGTCCCGCTGACGTGTCGCGTCCACGTTGCCCCCACCGGCGCGTCCTCGGCGCGCGCGTGGATCGCGAGCGCGCGCCGCCCTGTCGCGTCGGGCGCGCCGACCCAGACCTGCACGTGCACGCCGCCCTGGGCGGGGATCGCCAGCGCGGCCTCCACCACCAGCTCGTCGACCCGCGCGAGCCCGGTGCGATGCGCCGCCACCAGCGCCAGCTCGAGGAACACGGTGCCTGCCAGGATCACCGTGCCGAACACCGCGTGGTCGGCCAGCCAGGGCTGCTCGGCCAAGCACAGCCGGCCGGTGAACACGACCTCATCGCGGCCGGCCAGCGGGACCGCGGCGCCGAGCAGCGGATGGTCCGCCGGTGCCAGTCCCGCCGCTGCCACATCGGTGCTCCGCGCCTTCGGCGCGTCGAGCCAGAACCGCTGGCGCTGGAACGCGTAGGTCGGCAAGTCGACCCGTCGCGGCCGCGGCGGCCCACCCAGGCCGGCGCCCACCGCCTCGGCGAGCAGGTCGAAGCACGCGCTCCAGTCGACACGCTGTCCGCGGGTGTGCAGCTCACCGAGCGACAGCAGGAACCGCGCGAGCTCGTCCTCGTCGCGCCGCAGCGTGCCCACCACCGTCGCGCTCGGGGACGGCGCGAGCCCCACCCCCGAGGACTCCTCCGCGCGCACCACGACCTCGGTCAACGCCATCGCGAGCACCGGATGCGGACTGACCTCGACGAAGCAGCGATAGCCGTCGGCCAAGAGCCGCTCCGCGGCGTCCGCAAACCGGACGGTGTGCCGGAGGTTGCGATACCAGTACCCGCCGTCCAGCTCGGTCCCCGCTATCGGCTCCCCGCTCACCGTCGAATAGAACGGGATCGCTGTGGTTCGCGGCAAAAGGCCCGCCAGCGCGCCCTCGAGCTCGGTCCGCGCCGCCTCGACCTGCGTGTTGTGCGACGCGTAGTCGACGCGGACCTTGCGCGCGAAGATCTGCGCCGCCCCCAGCGCCGCGACCAGGGCGTCGATCGCCGCCGGCTCGCCGGCGACCACCGTGGCGGTCGGGCTGTTGATCGCCGCGATCGTCACCCTCGCGCCGAACGGCGCGAGGTGGGGCGCCAGCGCGCCCGCGCCGAGCTCCACCGCGGCCATCGCGCCGTGACCGGCCAGCCCGGTCAGCGCCCGGCTGCGCAGCGCGACTACTGCCGCGGCGTCTTCGAGCGATAACGCGCCGGCCACGCAGGCCGCCGCGATCTCACCTTGGCTGTGGCCGACCACCGCATCGGGCTCGACGCCCATCGCGCGCCACAGCGCGGCCAGCCCGACCATCACCGCGAACAGGGTAGGCTGCACGACATCGACCCGCTCGAGCGGGGGCGCGCCCGGCTCGCCGCGGAGCACCGCGAGAAGCGACCAGTTGACGTGGGGCGAGAGCGCGCGCTCGCAGGCCGCGAGCTGGTCGCGGAACACCGGCGCGGTGTCGAGCAGCGAGCGCGCCATGCCCGGCCATTGCGAGCCCTGGCCGGGGAACACGAACACCAGCTTGCCCTCGCCAGCGCGCTGGCCCAGCACCACGCTCGGCGCCGGCCGCCCCTGCGCGACCGCGTCGAGCGCCCCGAGCAGCACCTCCCGATCCGCTGCGATCAGCGCGGCGCGATGCTCGAATTGCGAGCGCGTGGTGGCGAGCGCGTAGGCGACGTCGGCCAGCGTGATCTCCGGGCGCGCCACGAGGTGATCCCGCAGCCGCGCGGCCTGAGCGCGCAGCGCGGCCTCGCTTCGTGCCGACACTAGCACCGGCACCGGCACCACCGCCGGCCGCTCGACCGGTGCAGCGATCGTCGCCGGCACGCCCAGGCCGTGCAGCGCCGCCGCCGTCTCGCGCAGCACGCGGCGCCCGTCCTCGCCCCGGCGCCCCGAGGCGAGCACCACGCCGCCAGCGCCCGCGCGGCGCAGGTTCGCCTCGATCGAGTGCGCGGTGATCGGGTGCGGCCCCACGTCGATGAACACCCGGTGGCCGCGGCCGATCAAGAGGTCGATCGCCCGCGAGAAGAAGGCCGGCTCGCTGAAGTTCCGCACCCAGTGCGCCGGATCGAGCGCCTCGCCGGCGAGCTCCGCGCCCGAAACCTCCGAGATCAGCGGCACGCGCCCGCGCCGCGGCCGGATCCCCTGCAGCGCCTCGAGCAGCTCGCCTCGCACGCCGGCTACCAGCGGCGAGTGCGGGCCCGCGTCGATGCTCACCGGCCGGCAGAACACGCCGCGCGCTTCCAGCACCTCGAGGAGCTCGGCGAGCGCGCGCGGCTCGCCCGCCACCACCGTGCCCACGGCGCTGTCCTCGATCGCGCGATACACCCGGCCCTGCCAGCCCGCGAGCGCGCGCTCGGCCTCGTCCCAGGGCAGCCCCACGAACGCCATCCCGCTCTGCCCCGCGCACCGGGCCACGAGCCGCCCGTAGGCGCAGATGATGCGCATCGCGTCGTCAAGGTCGAGCGCGCCCGCCACGTGCGCCGCCGCGATCTCGCCCGTGCTGTGCCCCACCACCGCCGCCGGCTCGACGCCCAGCGAGCGCCACCACGCCGCGGTCGCGATGTCGAACGCGATGATCGCCGGCAGGCTCACCGCGATCTCGTCCAGCCGCGTCGCGTCCTCCGGCGCGGCGAGCTCGGCCACCAGCGACCAGCCCGCGTAGCGGCGGATGTGCCGATCGCAAGCTTCGATCGCCGCGCGGAACACCGGCTCTCCATGGAGCAGGCTCCGCGCCATGCCCGGCCACTGCGCCCCCTGCCCGGGGAACACGAATACGACGCCGCCCGGCGGCCCCGCGCCGCGAGCGGTGTCCGCTGCGTTGCTCGTCGGCTCGACGTGCGGCGCGGCGCCCGCCACCGGTGCCGGCCACTCCTCCAGCACCGCGTGGCAGTTCGTCCCTCCGAGGCCGAACGAGCTCACGCCCGCTGTGAGCGCGCGCTCCGGCGCCGGCCACGGCCGCGCCGCCGTCGGCACCGCCAGCCCCAGCTCCGCCAGCGGCGCGTGCGGGTTCGGCGACTCGAAGTTGAGGCTCGGCGGCACGACGCGATGCTCGATCGCGAGCGCCGCCTTGATCAGCCCCACCATCCCCGCCGCCCCCTCGAGGTGGCCCACGTTGGTCTTCACGGATCCGACGAGGAGCGGCGCCTCCGCCGGCCGGCCCGCGCCCAGCACCGCGCCCAGCGCCCGCGCCTCGATCGGATCGCCCAGCGGCGTCGCCGTGCCGTGCGCCTCCACGTACTGCACCGCGTCCGGCCGCACCCCCGCGCGCCCGTAGGCCTGCCGCAGCACCGCCTCCTGCGCCGCGCGGCTCGGCGCGGTCATCCCGTTGCTCGCGCCGTCGTTGTTGACCGCCGAGCCGCGGATCACGGCGTGGATCCGATCGCCGTCGGCGATCGCGCGCGACAGCGTCTTCAGCACCACCACACCGCCGCCCTCGCCGCGCACGTAGCCGCTCGCCCGCGCGTCGAACGTGTAGCAGCGCCCATCCGGCGACAGCGCACCGATCCGCGCCACCGCGAGCGCGCTCTCCGGCAGCACGTTGAGGTTCACCGCGCCCGCGAGCGCCACCTGCGACTCCCCGCGGCGCACGCTGTCGCACGCGAGGTGCACGACCACCAGGCCCGACGAGGACGCCGAGTCGATCGTCAGGCTCGGGCCTTCGAGCCCCAGGACATAGGAGATCCGATTGGCAATGATGCTGTGATGGACTCCCGTACACGCATACGGGCCCAGCCCGTCCGGCGAGCCGCGATAGACCAGTGCACTGTAATCAGACCAGATCGCGCCTGCGAATACTCCCGTCCTGCTGCCCCGCAGCGACTCCGGCCGGAGCCCCGCCTCCTCGAGCGCCTCCCAGCACAGCTCCAGCATCAGCCGCTGCTGCGGATCCATCGCCGCCGCCTCGCGCGGCGAGATCCCGAAGAACAGCGGGTCAAACTCGTCGATGCGCGGCAGGAACCCCCCGCGCCCGACCTTCGCCCGCTCCTCGGGCGTCGCGCCGTGCGCGCGCAGGACCTCGTCCCAGCCGCGATCCGCTGGGACCTCCGAGATCGCGTCCCGGCCGTCGCGGAGCAGCTGCCAGAACGCGTCCACGCTAGGCGCGCCGGGGAGCCGGCAGGCCATGCCCACGATCGCAATCGGCTCCTCTGCGCCCTGCGAACGGCCCGGCTCCTCCGGTGTCGCGGGTGTCGCGGGCGCCCTGGAATCGCGCTCGCCGGCGAGGTGCGCGGCCAGCGCCGCGATCGTCGGGTACTCCCAGATCAGCGTAGGCGAGAGCGTTTGGCTCACCTCACGGGAGAGCTCGGCGACGAGCCGGAGCGCGCCCAGCGAGTCGAGGCCATGATGGTAGAAGCGCTGCCGGACATCGATCTGTTGCGGCTCCAGTGCATACGCCGCCGAGAGATACGAGACGAGCCAGGCCTGGAGCTGTGGAGCTGTAGATACACCCATACGACGATCAGGCAGCCAACGAACACCCCGTTGGCGCGAGGCCCACCAAGCTGCCCCCTTCTCCGCGCGTTAGCAACGGCGCAGAGTGAGAATTTGGGAATCCAGCGTCAGCGCCATCTCCCGGAAGGACGCCATCGGTTACACCGGGGTGCCTCATCGCAGAGGAGGCTTCAGGCCCGGCGAGAGACGTGCCCGATAAATTCGGACGACAACAAATCGATGAGCCCTACGACTCATTGGCTGACTGACTGACTACGACGGGCCGCCGCTGGGCGCGGGACCGCCGGTGCCGCTGCCCCCGCGAGGGGCCGGTCCGCCCGGCGGTCGGGCCGCGCTGTGTCGCTGCGCCGTCACCGCCGTGTCACCGAACGCAGCGGAAGCCGACGTCTGGCGCCGGCTCCGTCTCGAACGAGCGGTGCTCAGGCGCCGCCGGCTGATCGAGCGCCTCGCGATAGCGGCCGCCGCGGACGAACTGACCGCCGTACCCGGGTGTCGCCATCCACTCCCACACGACGCCCGCGCCGAGCCGCTCCGCGCCGAGCGCCGCCACGGCGGCCTCCCGCTCGGCTTCCGTCGGCAGCCGCTTGCCGGCCCACGCCGTGTACGCGCTGGCGTCGGCGAACGACACGGACGTCGCGGGCACGTCGTCGCGCGGCGCGCCGGCGAACGCGCGGCCCGTCGCGATCGCGAACCGCGCGAGCTCCGCGGCCGAGACCGGCCGGGCGTCGATCAAGAGCGCGCCGTGCGCGTCATCGGCCGGCGCGTCGCGATCGCGTCGAGCTCCGGCGGTAGGGCGGGCGGCACCGCGCGCCACAGCCCGACGAGCTCCGCGGCGATCGCCAGCGCGCCCTCCACAGGCAGCTGCTCGAGGCGGGCGCGCAGCGCCTCGAGCGCCGCCTCGAGCGCGACGCCGACGCGCTCCTCCTCGACGAGCGCGTGCGCGAGCCCGTCGCGCCCGAACACGTGCAGTAGCTCGGTCCCCGGCGCGGATCATCGCCTTGATCGCCCGCGGTCGCCCTTTGCCTGGTGAGGCCGGCTAACGCAGGCGCGTCTCACGTGCGGCCCGGTGTTCGGCGACGGGCTTGGGCCAGGGCGCTCCGCTCTCCCGTGTGATGCCCGGCGCGGAGCTGGTCGCGATCCTGCGACGCGAGCTGCTCGGGGCGTGACGTCGTTCTGCGAAGCTGGGCGGTACCGTGCCGATCACAACCCCGACCGGGATTGGCCCCACCCCGACAGTCGGGGTTGCTTCGGGTTTCGCAGCTTCTGCGGCCAAGATGGCTATGTAAAACTTGCCTCGTTTGTGAGATTCGAGAGGGGCAAGTTACCTAGTACGCTTGGACGGTCACCCACACTTCGGTGCCGACCGTGTACACCACGGCGGCGCCGGCGTTGCCGGGGAGCGCGGCCACGATTGGCGATCCACCCGTGACATCGATCGGCCGGAACGCGTCGAACGTCGTCGCACCGGCTGCGAGGCGATCGAGCTGCACGCCACCGCCGTCGAGCTGCGACGCGACGAACGCGTTACCTGCATCATCGGCCGCCACGGATCGGGTCTGAGGCGTGAATACCACCGGCAGGCCAGCGACTTCGGTCGACGTCGACGGAGCGTTGGCCGGGATGATGAACAGGGACGTGGAGAAGAAGAGGGTGCCAGACACGAAGATCTGGCCATTGCCGATCGCCCAGTCGGAGAAGAACTCCGCGCCCGGCGGGTTGACCTCGGCTGCGAACGACACACCGGCATCGCTGCTCACGCGCACGTGGAACGCCGGCGTATCAGCGCACACCGCCAGCGTGCCGAGCTTGATATCGAACACGAGATCGAAGAACGCGACGCCCATCGCCACCGGCGTGATGGCGAAGGCGCCGACGCCGCGGTTGTCATTGCGAGCGACGGACACGCCGCCGAGGCTCGCGAAGCCGATGTAGATGTCATCGTTGAACGACTGGAGCGACAGCCCAGCCGTGTTGTTCGTCGTGGTGCCGATCGGGATCGCCGCAGCCCACGTCGCGCCGCGGTCCTGGGTCGTACGCAGAAGCACCTGGCCGTTGCTCAGCATGATGGCGACATAGGCGACGCCGCTCGGGCCTGTCGCGACGGCGACCTCGCTGACTGCCGCGAGCGAGAGCCCGGTCGAGAGATCCAGCGGAGCGGAGAACGAGTCACCGCGGTCCGTGCTGACCACGACCTCCGCGATACCATCACAGTTCATGACGGCGTAGATCGTGCCGCTGCCGTCGATCGCGATCTTGCGGGCTGCGTTCGCGGTCGCGGTGGTGCATGCCAGCTCGCCGCTGACCTTCACCGGCGGCGTGGTAACGAATGGTTCGACGTGGCAGCTCGCGTCGCAGCCGTCGCCGTTGACGAGGTTACCGTCGTCGCAGCTCTCGCCGAGCACGAGCTCGATGTAGCCGTCGCCGCAGGCATTGATATTGCTGCAGGTGCCGCTGGAGCAACTGCCGTTGAACGTCTCGTCGCAGTAGTCCGCGGGAATCGGGCCGCAACACATCGTGCCGTCGGGCGCGTTGCCCACCGAGCAGGTGCCGTCGCCGTTGCAGACCCCGACGTGGCACTCATCGGAGCCCCCAGGTGACGGGCAGGTGTATGCGGTTCCGGCGCAGGTGCCGGCGCTGCACACGTCCGTCTGGGTGCAGTCGTCGCCGTCGTTGCAGCTCGTGCCGTCGGGCGCGCTCGGGTTCGAGCACGTGCCCGTCGCCGGGTTGCAGGTGCCCGCCACGTGGCACGCGTCAGAGGCGGTGCAGGTGACGTCGGCGCACAGATCGGTGCATACGCCGTTCTGGACCACCAGCCCGTCGCAGCACGGCAGGGACGGGTCCGCCGGTGCCCCGGCCGGGAGGCAGCCGCCGCCCTGGCAGGTGGGATCGCCGACCGCGACGTAGTCGCCCGGGTGGAGGGCGTGCGGGGTGATGCATCCACTGACGCTAACATTGAGGATCGTGAACGGGTGCGTCGGCGAGGTGGTGGCGTGGCAGATGCGGACCTTGCCATCGACGGCGAAGTAATCGCACTGGGCGGCGCTGAGCTCCGAGCTGACTTCGTCCGTCACCGGCTCCGGCGGGAGAGGGGATGAGCAGGCGGCGATGAACAGCATGGCCGCCGACAACAGGAATGATATGGGCTTCACAAAGACCCTTTCCGTTCGGAATTCACGATCACTTGACACTCCCGCGTCACTCGACGCCTGGGCCTCAAGTTGATTTCAACATACCCGACAGGTCACAAGTGGACGATACATGACAGCGCAAATCTGAGGCATTTGCGCGGGAGTCGCGAAAAACGCTGTGATTCAAGGCTGCCGGCGATCACCGAGCGCGAGGGCTCAGCGAGCGCATTCTGACTACTCGGCAGTACGCAGAGATACGTAGACCAAATATGCATGCGTAGAAATACGTAGTCCGATGTGTAGATGAGCGCGAATTCACCTGGAGTCGTGCCGATTGCGAAAGACTCCCGCCATTCGGCATGCGACTTTGTGTCGGCGGAAGCTGATGAGGCCCCCGCCTCAGCTCCAGCTCCAGCTCGCCGAACCAGTCCGGCGTGTACGTCGTCGAGCTCATAACCCTCGAGGGGGTCAGGAGCAGTTCCGCCATCAGCGTCAACTACGCGCGGAACATGCGGGCACCCAGTTTCTCGACGACCCGCATCAAGCTCACATCGTCAAGGCGGACGTTCTCGGCAAGTAGGCTCCGCTCGAGCCGCAGGCAACACTGGTGAGGTCGGCTAACGCAGACGCGTCTCACGCACGCTGCTACCGGGCTACCAGTCGCGAGCTGGGCTAAGCCGCTTTCTCGACGATTCGCCGCACGAGGCGGAGGAAGCAGCGGACATCCTCCTCGGTCGTATCGTATGAGGTCATCCAACGCACCACGCCGCGTGCGGGGTCCCAGACGTAGAAGTAGGCCTCGCTTTCCAGCCGTGGAATGAGGTGGGGCGGGACGCGGACGAACACGCCGTTGGCGGTGACCGGCTGATCCAGCTCGAGCCCGGGGATCTCGGCCACACCGGCGCCGAGGAGCTTCGCCATGTCATTGGCCTGCGTGGCGTTCCGGTGCCAAAGCCCGTCCTTGAGCAGGGCGTGGAACTGCGCGGCGATGAATCGCATCTTGGAGAGCGTCTGCATGGCCTGCTTCTGGAGGTACATGAAGTGCTTACCGAGCTGCCGGTCGAAGAACAGGATCGCCTCGCCCATCATCATCCCGTTCTTGGTCCCACCGAGCGAGAACACGTCCACGCCGGCGCCTGATGTGAGGTCGCGGAGCGTCGCGCCGGTGGCCACAGCGGCGTTGAAGATCCGCGCCCCGTCCAGGTGGAGAAGGATCTCGTTGGCGTGGCAGTAGTCTGCGATGGCCCGGATCTCGGCCGGCGTGTACACGGTGCCGTATTCGGTCGGGTTGGTGATGCTCACCACGCGAGTCGGATTGTGGCGATCGATCCCGTCGTAGCGAACGCGGTGCCGTTCGATCAGCGGAACCGTGAGCTTGCCGTCCGGCGTGTGGACGAGAATGAGCTTGCATCCCAGGTAGTTCTCGGGCGCCGCCGCCTCGTCGGTGACGATGTGCGCGGTGTGAGCGCAGACGATCGAGTGCCACGACGAGGTGACCGCCCGCAAGCCGAGCACGTTTGCGGCCGTTCCATTGAAGACGAAGTAGGGATCGCAGTCACCGAAGTGCTCACGGATCGTCGCGACGGCCTGCCTCGTCGCCAGGTCGTGGCCGTACGCGCCCGCGTAGCCGACGTTTACACGCGTGAGGGCCTCGAGGATCGCGGGGTGGACCCCCGCGTTGTTGTCGCTCGCGAACGCGCCGAAGACAGTCTGCTCCAGGATCTGGTCGAGCGTCTCGTCCGGCGGGTGAGACTCGTTGTATCGGAGCCATTCCGCCAGTGTGACGACGCCGTCGAGGTTGCGATCCAGCACGGAGCGCATATGCTCGAAGCGGCTGATGAGGGTCTGCCGGAGCGCCCTCGCCTCGGCCCCGTCCAGGGGCCAGTGACGGCCCTCGGCGACGACGTCGGCGAGCTGCGCGAAGTCATCCTGCTCGATCGTGCCGCTCTTGTTCGAGTCGACAATGGCGAAGATCCTCTCGAACTTGCGCCGCTCCAAGTCTACCGCTGTCGTCGTCATCGCTTCTCTCCTTACTTGCTTCTGGGTGAGTAGGAGAAGCAATCGCCTCTCTGCTCGTCAGCAAGTGAGCTCCAGGGGGGGGAGCGACGAGAAGACGCTCCGACCGTCTCGGTTGTCAACCTCCGAATCGCATTGAATCGAGGTTCTCGCGCATCGCCTCCACCTTTCGAGCACTTCCGCCGCCGTCGCTCACCTCAATACTCGGTTTCGGCGGCGATCACGCCCGCGAAGTCTTCCGTCGCCCGTGTAATCAGCAGTTTTCGATCAATCTTCCGATTGACGTTCCTCGGCAAGGCATCCACAAAACGTACAGCGACGGGAATCTTGTAGGATGCGAGGCGGTCAGCGAGAAACATCGCGATCTCGTTGTACTCGATCGGTTTGTCATCTCCACTGACGACGACGTAGGCAGCTGGCACCTCGCCATTGACCCGGGAAGGAATACCTACGACACATGCCTCCATGACGCGCGGATGATCGAGGAGGGCAGATTCGACCTCCTGCGGACCGATGTTATCACCATCATAGCAGATGATATGCTTCAGGCGCCCAACGAACCGAAGGCCGCCATCTTGGTCCATAAAGCCCAGATCGCCTGTCCTCAACCAGCCGCCGCGCAGCACCGCGGTGGTCGTCTCCGGATCGTTTACATAGCCGAGCATGACCAGTGCCGAATGCACGGCGATCTCTCCCTCTCTGCCGGTTGGCAATGGGAGCCAGTTCTCATCGATGATGCGAAACTCCGTGTCCCCAAAGGGGCGGTATTCGCCCTTTTGGGCTGACCCATCAACCGGGGTTATGGCGCATGAGAGTGCCTCGGTCAGCCCATACAGCTCGCAGACGGGAAACCCGAAGAGCTCCCGAAAGCGCCTGTAGGTGTCGTCTGGGATCACGTCACCGCCGATGATGCAGCAACGCAGATCGAGCCCGGCAGCGCGCTGCCGGTCCCGCTCGAGGCGTTTGACCAGTGCCTTCAGAGTGAACGGACCGGTGGCCAGGTACGTGATCCGCTCATCCACCAATGTGTGAATCGCACGCTCGATGGTCGCCTCGTATGAGGTACCCACAGAGGAAGTGTCTGTCGGCAGCCACGTGAGCTGCGCTCCGGCGAATGCGGCGGGGAGGACGGCGAGCGCCAGAGGAAACGAGTTTCCGCAAAGGGGCTCACAGAACAACATTCGATCATCGCTGGAGAGCGCGAAGTGGTGCATCGCATCCGTCACGGCGGCCATGAGCTTGCGGTGACCATGCGCGATGCCCTTGATGGCACCTGTGCTGCCGGACGAGTAGAAGACGCAAGCCTCCTGATCCTCGGGGACGGCGATCGGCGCATCACGGCGGCCTGTCGCCGAGCTCTTGAGCTCCACCAATGAGCACGTACCTGCGGGCGCCGCCGGCATTGGCACTCGTAGGCAATAAAGCTCGATAAACGGTAACTGCGGGGCCGTTGGCTTGATGACGGTCTCGTATATTTCGTGTTCCGTGAACACGACGCGGGGCTTGCACTCGGCGAGAATGGTGCTTGCCTCGTTGGCCTTGAAGAGCGGACTGATGAAGACCACCGAGACGCCGATCCGGAGACAGGCATGGATGACTTCGATAATCTCAGGCCCGTTATGGAGGAAGCAAGCGACCCTGTCCCCTGGCTGGACATACGCCTGCAAGGCAGAGGCAATACGAGCGACACTGTCCTCGAGCTCGAGATAGGTACGCTTCACATCACCGACGGAGATCGCGAGATTGTCAGGGAAGCGCGCCGCCGCCCGCTGTAGAATCGTTCCCAGCATCGCCTGTTCGTTACGCCCAATACCTCAAGGCCGAGAGCTCTGTACCCGGAGCGGGTCCTTGCTGAACGCGTCCCAAGATGGGAAGTTCGTTCCTATCAAGTGCGTCTCGCTCTACTCGTCGTCTTCGCTCTGGGCCAGGTAGCCGCGGGATCGGCATGCATGGCCGCGACCCGCACGAACCGGGTTGGCCAGGTGGCCGCGGCACACCCTCTCGATCCGTTGACCAAAGCGGAGCTCGCCAAGGCGGCAGCCGTCGTTGGTGCGTCGAGATCGTTCCCCACCGGCGGACTGTACGCGATGATCGCGCTGCGCGAGCCGGACAAGGCCAAGATCCTGGCCTGGAAGCCGGGCCGGGAATGGACGCGCGAGGCCGAGGTCCTCGTGCTCGACCGTAAGGCCAACCGCACCTACCAGGGGATCGTGGATCTCGGAGGGCACAAGCTGACGGCGTGGAACCCGCTGCCCGGCAAGCAGTCGCTGGTGTTGTTCGAAGAGTACGGCGTCATGCCGCGGATTGTGAAGGCCGATCCGCGCTGGCAGGCAGCCATGAAGAAGCGCGGTATCACCGACTTCGACAAGGTCTGGATCGACGTGTGGGCGAGTGGCCACCTGGTCCCGAAGGGCCAGGAGGGGGCTCGCCTCCTGCGCGGCGTGAGCTTCCTCAAGGACGGCGCCGTGAATTTCTACGGTCGCCCGATCGAGGGCGTGATCGCGATCGTCAACATGAACACCGAGAAGGTGGTGGACGTGATCGACACCGGGGTGATGCCGATCGCGCCCAGCTCGCCGCAGCTCGACGAGAAGTCGATCGGCACGCAGCGCAAGGTCGCGCCCCTGGTGTCGACCTCGCCTGACGGCCCGAGCTACCAGGTCGACGGCCACGAGATCCGCTGGCAGAAATGGCGCCTACGCTGGGCAATGCACCCGCGCGAGGGTCTCGTGCTCTACGCAGTCGATTATGACGATGCCGGCAAGCTGCGGTCCGTGATGTACCGTGGTGGGCTCAGCGAGATGGTCGTGCCCTACGGCGACACCGATGCCAACTGGGTCTGGCGCGCCGCCTTCGACGAAGGTGAGTACGGCATCGGGCGTCTGGCCGGCTCGCTCGAGCCCAACCAGGACGCGCCGCCGGGTGCCACCTTCTTCGACGCTGACTTCTCCAACGATTTCGGCAAGCCCTACACGGTGAAGAACGTGGTCGGCCTGTACGAGCGCGACGGCGGGATCCTGTGGAAGCACTACGACGCCACTACGGGGACCAACCAGTCGCGGCGCGCGCGCGAGCTGGTGATGTTCTTCGTGGCCTCGATCGGAAACTATGACTACGCGGTGCAGTGGATCTTTCGCCAGGACGGCTCGCTGGCGGTGGACGTGGCGCTGACCGGGATCATGCTGGCCAAGGGCTCGGCCGCGGTGCGTGCAGACCACGATCACGGCGTCAGCCACGGCCACCTGGTCGCGCGCAACATCGTGGCGCCACATCATCAGCACTTCTTCAACTTCCGCCTCGATCTCGACGTCGACGGCAGCGCCAACTCTGCCGCCGAGCTCAACACCACGGCGCAGGACAGCCCCGAGCACAACGCGATCCAGATGCAGGAGACCGCGCTCGCGACCGAACAGGCGGCTCAGCGCGACGTCGACATCGCGTCGGCACGCATGTGGAAGATCTTCAATCCCGCGCACACGACGGCGCTCGGTTACCACCCGGGCTACCTCCTGGTACCAGGCCAGACCTCGCTGCCGTACCTCACGCCAGCGGCGAGGGTCCGCCAGCGCGCGCCGTTCGTGAACCATCACTTCTGGGTCACACGCTACAAGGCGGGCGAGCTCTACGCCGCGGGCGACTACCCGAACCAGGCCGAGCCCGGTGACGGGATCGAGCGCTACTCGGCCGACGATGAGAGTCTGGTCGGCAATGACCTGGTGATCTGGTACACGATGGGCGTCACGCATATCCCGCGGCCCGAGGAGTGGCCGGTCATGCCCACGCACCACATCGGCTTCGCGCTGCTCCCGGCCGCGTTCTTCGATCGGAACCCCGCCCTCGACGTGCCACGTTGAAGGTCTCCCGTCGCGGCTTCCTCCAGGGCACCGCCGCCACGGCGGCCGGCCTCGTCATCGGGTTCCACGTCCCGCAGCAGGCGCGCGCCGCGGGCCCGCCGATGCCGTCCGCGCCGCCGCCGAACGCGTTCCTGCGGATCGGCACCGACGACTCGGTCACCGTCGTGATCGCCCACTCCGAGATGGGGCAGGGCATCTGGACCGGCCTCGCGATGCTGATCGCCGAGGAGCTCGAGTGCGACTGGGCGAAGATCCGCTCCGAGCACGCACCGGCCGCGCCGGTCTACTGCCACCCGGCCCTGGGCGTGCAGACGACGGGCGGCTCGTCGAGCACGAACGGCGAGCTCGATCGTTACCGCACGGTCGGCGCGCAGGCCAAGGACATGCTGGTCCGCGCCGCCGCCGCGCGCTGGAAGGTGGCGCCGGGGACGTGCCGCGTCGCGAAGGGCGTCATCACGAGCGGCACCAAGTCGGCCAGGCTCGGCGAGCTCGCCGTGGACGCGATGAAGCTCGCGCCGCCCGCGAAGGTGAAGCTGAAGGATCCGAAGGAGTGGAAGCTGATCGGCACGGCGGTGCGCCGGCTCGACTCGCCGGAGAAGATCACCGGCAAGGCGCAGTTCGGCATCGACGTCGCGTTCCCCGGCCTGCGCACGGCGCTCGTCGCGCGCCCGCCGGCGTTCGGTTCCAAGCTCGTCAAGTTCGACGGCGCCGCCGCGCTGAAGGTGCCCGGCGTCGAGCAGGTCGTCCCCACCGCGAACGGCGTCGCCGTCGTGGCGAAGCACTTCTGGGCTGCCAAGCTCGGGCGCGACGCGCTGGTCGTCGAGTGGAGCAAGCCGGACGGCGGCGGCGTGGACACCGTGAAGCAGCTCGCCGAGTACCGCGAGCTCGCGCAGAAGCCCGGCGCGGTCGTCGCCGCCAAGGGCAAGGTCGACGCGGCCCTCGCTCAGGCGAAGGCGCACTTCACGGCGGTGTACGACGTGCCCTACCTCGCGCACGCGACGATGGAGCCGATGAACTGCGCCGTGAAGATCGACGGCGATCGCGTCGAGATCTGGACCGGCACGGCGATGCAGACGGGCGACCAGATGGTCGCGTCGAAGATCGTGGGCACCACGCCCGACAAGGTCACGATCCACACGATGTTTCTCGGCGGCGGCTTCGGGCGCCGCGCGACGCCGACCTCTGACTTCGTCTCGGAGGCGGTGATCGTCGCGAAGGCCGCGAAGGTCCCGGTCAAGACCGTGTGGACGCGCGAGGACGACATGCAGGGCGGGTACTACCGCTCGTCGTTCGTCCACCGCGTCCGGGTCGGCGTCGACGCGGCGGGCAACCCGACGGCGTGGGACCACGTCGTCGTCGGGCAGTCGATCGCCGCTGGCACGCCGCTCGAGTCGTTCTTCGTCAAGAACGGCATCGACCCCATGTCGATCGAGGGCCTCGTCGAGTCGCCGTACCTCGAGCGCACCGCGGACCGCCGCGTGACGCTGCACTCGCCGAGATCGGCGGTCACCGTCCTGTGGTGGCGCTCCGTCGGCAACACGCACACCGCGTTCGTGCTGGAGAGCATGGTCGACGAGCTCGCCCACGCCGCGAACAAGGATCCGCTCGAGTACCGGCTCGCGCTGCTCAAGCGCAGCCCGCGCCACGCGGCTGCGCTCGAGCTCGCCGCGGGGAAGGCGGGCTGGGGCACCGAGCTGGCGGCTGGCCGCGCCCGAGGCCTCGCCGTGCACGAGTGTCGCGGCTCGATCGTTGCCGAGGTGGCCGAGGTCTCGGTCGAGAAGGGCCGCATCCGCGTCCACGCAGTGACGTGCGCGGTCGACTGCGGGACGGCGGTCAACCCGCTCGGCATTGAGGCGCAGATCCAGGGCAGCGTCGTGTTCGGGCTGTCGGCGGCGCTCCACGGCAAGCTCACGCTCCAGGGCGGCGCGGTCCAGGAGAGCAACTTCCACGACTACCCGGTGCTGCGCATGCACGAGATGCCGCGCGTCTCGGTCCACATCATGCCGAGCACCGCGAAGATGGGCGGCATCGGCGAGCCGGCCACCGCGCCCATCGCCCCCGCCGTCGCGAACGCCGTGTTTGCGCTCACGCGGCAGCGCCTCCGCACGTTGCCTCTCCGGCTGCCCTGAGGTCCAGCATACGCAGGCTCGTCTTCTTCAGCATCCTGAGCCTCGGAACCTCGTCCTGGACCGCGTGCTCGGGATCGCCGAGCCTTGCATGACCCGGCGATCCGCCGCATGGTCCGGCACCCATGTCCGGTGCCGCGCCGCTCCGCACGCTGCTCGTCCTGGCGCTGCCCTTGGTGCTCGCGCGCGCGACCCAGTCGGTGATGACGTTCGCCGACGCGCTCCTGGTCAAGCACCTCGGCACCGGCGCGATCGCTGCGTCGGCGAGCGGCGGCTTCAACGTGTTCCTGTTCGAGGTCCTGCCGATGGGCATCGTGTTCATCGTGCAGAGCTTCGTCGCGCAGCTCGTCGGCCGGGGCGATGCCGACGACGCACCCCGGTTCGCGTGGTACGGCCTCGGCATCGCCGCCGCTGCCGGCGTCCTCGCCCTCGCGATGATCCCGGCGCTCCGGCCGCTGCTCGAGCTGACGCACTACTCGCCCGCGGTGCGCGAGCAGATGGCCGAGTACATGGCGATCCGCATGTACGGCGTCGCCGCGGTCGTCGCCGTCGAGGCCCTCGGCAACTGGTACGGCGGCCTCGGCAACACCTGGATGTCGCTCGTCGCGAGCGTCGTCTCGATGGCCGCCGACCTGTTCCTCAACTGGGTCCTCATCTTCGGCCACCTCGGCGCGCCCGCGATGGGCGTCAACGGCGCCGCGCTCTCGAGCGCGATCGGGAGCTGGGTGGGCTTTGCGTTCCTCGCCGTCGCGTTCTACTGCCGGTGGGGCGGCGCGCCGCGCGGCCGCCCCGCGCTCCGGCTCTCGCTCGGCGAGCTCGCCCGCGTCCTGCGGTTCGGCCTGCCGAACGGCATGAACTGGTTCCTCGAGTTCGCGGCGTTCCAGCTCGTCTTCATCAACTTCGTGTTCAGCGACCTCGGCGACGAGCTCGTGGCCGCGTTCAACGTCGTCATCGCGATCAACTCGGTGTCGTTCATGCCCGCGTTCGGCCTCGCCTCCGCCGGCGCGATCCTCGCCGGCCAGGCGATCGGCCGCGGCGATCACGACGCCGTGTGGCCGCAGGTCAAGGCGACGCTGCTCTGCTCCCTGATGTGGATGGGCGCGATCGGCCTCGTCTACCTCGCGGCCCCGACGCCGCTGATGGAGCTGTTCAACGAGGGCGGCCGCTCGGCCGCGCTCGTCACCACCGGCGCCACGATGCTCACGATCAGCGCGGCCTGGCAGCTGTTCGACGCCGTCGGCATCACGCTGTCCGAGACGCTGCGCTCCGCCGGCGACACGTTCTGGACCGCCGCCGCGCGCTTGATGCTCGCGTGGGCCGTGTTCCTGCCCGCCGGCTTCTACGTCGTCCTCGAGCAGGGCGGCGGCGCCATCGGCGCCATGGCCTGCATCGTCGGCTACCTCGGGCTCCTCGCTGGCGCCTTCGCCTACCGCTTCCGCACCGGCGCTTGGCGCAAGATCCAGCTCGTCGAGCCCCGGCTCGTGTGAGCCCGGGCCCGGCCCCCAGGCGCGCCGACGGCTACTTGCCGAACGTACCGCCGTGGTTGCACTGAGACGCGTTGGCGGACAGGCACGCCCGGCACTGACCGCAGGGCGTGATCGCGCCGATGATGACGCGGTCGCCGATCTCGAGGCCTCGGCCCCACCGCGCCCAGATCGCAACGAGCTACTCTGCGTCCCGTGACGAAGCTTCCGACCCACGTCGAGCTTGCCCGCCCGGGGGGCATGCGGGTCGGTCTCTACCGGCGTGCCAGCTTCGTGCGCAACACTGGCGTGCCAGCCGCAACGGTTCTCGACGGGACCGTTAGCCCTGCGGAGCTCGCGCTGCGGGATTGGGGCGCCGCCGCCGCTTGCTTCGCCGATCCCGACGGCCACGTCGTCGTCGTTGCGCGCCCGCGACCCGCATGAAGCCGCACCGCCTGCTCCTCGCGCTCGCCGCGATCATCGCAGTCTCGGTCGCGGCCTGGTGGTGGATTCCGGATCCAACGCTGGCACGGGCCACCGTCATCGCCGCCGCGTACCTGGTGCTGTGCCTCAGCGAGGTGGTACCGCCGTTCGTGCCGACCATCGTCCTGCTCGTCGTCACGCCCTTGCTGCTCGGGCCGGTCAGTGCGCGCTTCAAGCTCGGCGCGGTTCTCCATTGGCCCGCCGATCCGATCGTCGCGCTCTTCGCGGGCGGGATGGCGCTCGGGGTGGCCGCACAGAAACACGGGGTCGCCGCCTCGATCGCCGCCCTGGTCCTCCGCGTCGCGGGATCTCATGCCCGAAACCTCGTCGCGCTGGTCATGATCGGCACCGCGGTCCTGTCGATGTGGATGTCCAACATCGCGGCGGCGGCGATGTTGCTCGCTGCGCTCCGCCCTCTGACCCAGGGCCCGACGGTGAGCGCATCGTTCCGCCGCGCTGTCCTGCTCGCGATCGCAGTCGGCGCCAACCTGGGGGGGATCGCAACGCCGATCGGCACTGGCGCGAACGGGATCGCGATCGCGGCCGTTGATGGCCGGAACGCGATCTCGTTCCTGCACTGGATGGCGTTCGCGGTGCCGCTCGTCGCGGCGATGCTGGTAGTGGCCTTCGTGCTCGTCGTCGTCCGGACTCGGGTCGCCGGCGAGCTCGCGGCGCGCGCCGCCGCGCCACCTCCGCTCGGTCGGGCCGGCGCGGCGGTCGTCCTCCTGTTCTTCGTCGCGGTCGCGGCCTGGCTGTCGGAACCGCTCCACGGCGTCTCGGCGCCGCTCGTCGCGCTCGCGGTGACGGCCGTCCTGTTCGGCACCGGCCTCCTCGAGCGCGACGACCTCGGCCTGCTCGATTGGTCGACCCTGGGGCTGATCGCGGGCGGGCTCTGCCTCGGACATCTGATCGAGGAAGCGGGGCTCCTCTCGAGCGTCGCCGACGTACCGTGGAACGACTACCCGCGCGTTGCCCGGCTTGGTGGGCTCGTGCTCGCGAGCGCGCTCATGTCCGCGGTGATGAGCAACACCGCAACCGTCGCGTTGCTCGTACCGCTCGGGTTGGCGGTCGACCCCTCGCCCTCGACGGCGATCACGATCGCGATCGCCGCCTCGTTCGGGATGCCCTTCACGATCAGCACGCCGCCGAACGCGATGGTCTACGGGACCGGCGACGTGCCATCGCGCGATCTCGTCTGGATCGGCGTGCCGCTGATGATCATCGGCTGCACGGTCGTCACTCTCACGGGCCCGCTCGTGCTCCACATCTTCGGCGTCCCGTGATCAGACTGGGCCCGGCCGATCCCAGTCGCGCGCGATGGCCGGTCTCATCGCCTTCGGCGCGAGCGTCGTCGCGGACGCGTGCCGCTGCGATGGTACCAGCGACGGAGACGGCGGCGTGTTCGGCGCGTTCGGCGCGAGCGTCTACGGTCACGCGCCGCTGCACGCAGCGCCAATTCTTGTTGCGTCCCGACGAGGAGACCAACAACGCCTTCCTGTACTGCCTTGCCGAGGCTGCGCAGCGCTGCGGCGCCCTCGCCCCGGTGGCGGCCCCGCGCCTTCGCTGCTTCTGGACGCAGCGTCGCCTGAGCCTGTCGTTACGAGCGCGCCGTGCTACGTTGCATCCCGATGCGAGCGATCGCCGCCAAGGTTGTCAAGGGTAAGGTCGTCACGAGAGCCAAGCTCCCCGAGGGTGCGAGGCTCACGGTGTTCGTGCACGAGGCCGATGGGGATGTGGAGCTCGACGCGGACGATGAGGCCGCCATCGGGATCGCGATGACGGAGATCCGTGCTGGCAAGTACGTGACCGGCGCCGAGCTCCGAACCTTCCTTCGACGACCCTAGAGGAGATGACTCGATTCGAGATCCGCGTCGCCCTGAGTGCGATGACGGATATCCAGAAGATCTCTCGATGGTGGGTCAAGCATCGCCCCGCTTCACCGCGTCTGTTTGATCGCGAGCTCGATGCCATGCTGGGCTTGCTCGAGGTCCAGCCCGAGATCGGACGGCGTGTGCAACTCAAAGCGTACGGAGATGTACACGTGATCATGCTTCGTCGATCGCGGTACGTTGTCGTGTATCGGATCGTCGAGCAGGAGCAAGCCATCTGGATTGTGCGGGTGCGCCATGGCCGCAGGCGACCGCTCAAGCAGCGTTGAATGCCTATCCCTTTGCGAGCCGGGTGCGCCAAGTCGGAGCTTCGCGCGCTATCCCCCAATCATCAACCCTGGTCTAGGTCGAGGATGAGTCGCTTGGGTCGCTTGGGGTGGTGAAGGAAGTACGACTCGAGGATCACGCGCGCCAGCAGGTAGCAGCTCTTGGGCCCGGCCGTGTTCTCGAGCCGACTCAGCGTGGGTTGGCTGGCCAAGTTATCGTCGGAGAACGGGTCACGGTCACAGCACGTCTCAGCTCGACCACCGTGTGTTCAACGTACCGGGGATCGCCATCCCTCCTCCGTCTCGGGAACACCGACCCGCAGTGGCTCAGCAAATGCCGCGAGCGTCACCGACATCCTCGGCAGGCCCGCGCCGAACCGCACGACCATCGGCGCAGATCGACGCCGGGACCGCTCGCGGTTGCCGCGTCGTCGCGGTGCCGTCCGCTCAAGCCGTTGCTGTCGCGCTCGCTCGCCTGCCATGCGGCCGAACCCTAGCAGGCCTACCAGGCGGCGCCGACACCCTGTCGGCCTGCTCTCGACGAGGCCATGCCACCCGTGAATAATCCGCGCTAGAACGCGCGCGACTGTCCACCGTCGACCGTGATCGAGGCTCCCGAGATCCACGCCGCGCGCGGCGAGGCCACGAACGCGACCACGTCCGCCACCTCTTCCGGCGTCCCGAAGCGCCCGAACGGCAGCTCGCGCTCGACGAACGCCGCGATGCCCGCAGGGTCGGCCTTCTGCCGGCGGTCCCAGCCGCCGCCCGGGAACAGGATCGAGCCCGGCGCGATCGAGTTGACGCGGATCTGCTGCTTCGCCAGATCGCGCGCCAGCGCCTTGGCCAGCGCGATCACCGCCGCCTTCGCCGCGTTGTAGCCCGGCGCGCCGCCCGCCTCGCGCCCCCAGATCGAGGCGATCATCGTGATCGAGCCGCCGCCCCGCGCCGCGAGGTGCGGGACCGCGCGCAAGGCCACGCGCGCCGCGCTCCACAGGTTGTGATCGAGCGACCTCGCCAGATCGTCGTCGTCCATCGCGGCCACCTCGCGCGCGAACGACTTGCCCACGACCGGGACCACGACATCGATCCCGCCCAGGAGCCGCGCGCAGCCGTCGACCGCCGCGGCCGCGCCCTCGGCCGTCGTGACGTCGGCCGTGATCGCCGCGTGCGAGCCGCCGCCCGCCGCGGCGAGCTCCGGCATCAGCGCGGCCAGCCCCTCCTCGCCGCGCGCCACCGCCGCCACGCGCCCGCCCTCGCGCGCGAAGGAGAGCGCGATCGCGCGCCCGATCCCGCGGGTCGCGCCCGCGACGAGGCACAGCTTTCCGCCCAGTCCCAGGTTCACGGGATCATCCAGGTCGAGCCCCACAGCGCCTGGCCGCCGTCCATGCGGAGCGTGGCGCCCGTGATGAACTGCGCCGCCGGCGAGGCCAGAAAGACGATCGCCGCCGCCGTCTCCTCGCAGGTGCCCGCTCGCTTGAGCGGTGTCTGCGAGATCGCGTACTCGATCACCTGCGGTGGGTACTGCGCCGTGCCCGACGAGCGAATGACGCCCGGGGCGATCGCGTTCACCAGGATCCCGTGCTGCGCCCACTCGACGGCCAAGGTCATCGTCATGTTCTCCACGCCGGCGCGCGCGGCCCCCGTGTGCACCATCCCCGGGAAGCCGCGGTAGATGTTCGCGATCACGTTGACGATGCGCCCGCCTTTTTGCGGGATCATCCAGCGGTTCGCGACCTCGCGGGAGACGTGGAACGTGCCGACCAGGTTGTTCTTCACGACCGCGAGGAAGCCGTTCGGCGAGATGTGCTGCGCCGGCGACGGGAACTGGCCGCCTGCGTTGTTGACGAGGATGTCGATCCGGCCGAGCCCCTCGATGACGCCGCGCACCATCGCCTCGACCTGATCCGGCTCCCGGATATCGCACGCGATGCCGAGCGCTGCGTCCTTTTGGCCGGCGGCCGCGGCGATCTGCTCCTTGGCCGCGTCGAGCTTGGCCGCCGTCCGGCCGCAGATCGCGACCTTGGCGCCGAGCCGCGCCAGCTCCAGCGCCGTCGCCAGCCCGATGCCCGAGCCTCCTCCCGTGATGAGGGCCACCCGGCCCTCGAAGATGCCCGGGGCGTAGATGCGCTGACTGTCCGCTGACGGGGTCTCCACTGCGCGGAGCGTAAACGGCGTTGCACCAATTGTGCAGCCGTTTCGCGCGCCTGACAGCGGCTGCGCAACGAGGCCCGTTCGGGAGCGCGGACGCCGGGTGCCCCTGGCTTACCGCCGATGACAGGGGCCGCGGGGTCCTGGCTTCCCAAAGTGGAGAGGCCCACCCCCGAACTCCTCACCCCGGTGCCCACAGCCCCAATCAGTAACCAGGTCCAAACCGCCAGCTTCTCGATCAGTTGCCGCGGGTACACGCGTTGCAAGTAGACCCCTCGTGGCCGGGACCACTACTATAGGAGGGGTGCGTCGCCCCTCGATGGATGGATCCAGCAAGCGCACCGCGGGGCGGTACGTGCTGGGCGATCTGCTCGGGCGTGGTGGCATGGCCGAGGTGTTCGCGGGTCACTCCATGGGCGATCACGGCTTCCAGAAGCCGGTCGCCATCAAGCGGCTCCTGCCCGAGCTCGCGAGCGACCACGTGTTCGTGGAGCGGCTGATCGAGGAGGCCAAGCTCCTGGTCGGCATGCAGCACGGCAACATCGTGAGCGTCATCGACCTCGCGCGCGACGGGGACGACGTGTTCCTCGTGATGGAGTTCGTCGACGGGCCGAGCCTGCGCCAGCTCCTCAAGGCGCGCGGCGCGCGCGGGCTGCCGCTCGGCGTCGCGACGTACATCGTGCAGAGCGCCGCCGCGGGCCTCGAGTTCGCGCACAACCGGCCCGGCGGCGCGATCATCCACGCCGATATCAGCCCGAGCAACCTCCTGCTCACGACGTCCGGCGAGGTCCGCGTGGCGGACTTCGGCATCGCGCGCCGCGAGGGCGGCGGCTACGGCGTCGTCGAGGGCAAGTGGGCGTACATGGCGCCCGAGCAGGCGCGTGGCGAGCCGCTCTCGCCGCGCGCCGACGTGTTCGCGCTCGGCGTCGTGCTCTACGAGCTGCTCTGCGGCGCGCACCCGCTCGGCCGCCAGGTCACGCACGAGCAGCGCGACAGCGCGCCGATGCGCGTGATTCCGCCGCGCGTGGTCAAGCCGTCGATCCCGCCGGGCCTCGACAAGGTCTGCATGCGCGCGCTCGCCCACGATCCGCGCGACCGCTACAAGAGCATGCAGGCGCTGATCGACGCGATCGTCGAGGAGCGGTTCGCGAACCACTACCGCGAGGGCGCGTCGGATCTGGCGCAGATGATCCGCGGCGACAGCGTCGGCGCGGGCGCGGACGCGGGCGCGCCGGGGCCGCGCACGATGGTCACCGGCCGCCCCGTCACCATCATGACGCGATCGCTGCTCCGCGAGGTGACGCCGGTGCGCCGCTCGCCGGTGCCCGCGCCCGCGGAGTCCGCGGCGTTCACGGCGCCCGCGGCCGCGGCGTACATGGCGCCGGCCGCCTATCCGGCGCCTGCGGCGTATCCGGGGCCCGCGGCGTATCCGGGGCCCGCGGCCTATCCAGCGCCCGCGGCGTATCCGGCGCCCGCGGCCTATCCAATGCCAGCGCCGCACGAGACCCAGGTGAGCTACACGCCGCGGAGCGAGACCCCGCGCCGCGGCGGTGGCGAGAGCTGGAGCGAGCGCCAGAGCTGGAGCCAGAGCCAGACCGAGCTCCCGAGCGAGAGCGGGCTTCCGCTCGGCCGCTCGGCATCGCAGTACGAGCAGCCGTCGGACGCCGTGCCGCCGATCGGAGAGTCCGGCGCCCGGACGAACATGGCGGCGGTCGACGACGTCGCGCGCGCGATGCTCGAGGTGCCGCCGATCTTCCGCGCCGATGGCGCGCAGCTGCCGCCGTTCCGGTTCGCCGAGGCGTCGCCCGTGCTGCCCGGAGCGCAGGACCTGGCGAACGTCGTCGGCGGTCACGCCGGCCACACGGTCGCGGTGGAGCCCATGCGCAGCAGTCGCGGGACGATCGCCGTGCTCGCGGTCGCCGCGCTGATCGGCATCGGCGCCGCCGTGGCGTTCCAGCTGAAGCCCAGCGCGAGCGAGCGCGTGGCCGTCGCGCCCGAGGGCGTGGCCGTCGCGCCCGAGGCGCCCGCGCCGCCGCCCGTGCCGCCGCCCGTGCAGGCGCCCGTCGTCGAGAGCGCCGCGAAGCCGACGCTCCCGCCCGCGCCGCCGCAGGAGGAGCCGCCGCGGCAGGAGCCGACCTCGCAGGAGTCGGCCCCGCCGGAGCCGCCGCCCGCTGGCGGCGATGGCAAGGGCGCGGCCGGCCCGGACCCCCGCGACGCCAAGGCGATCGCCCGGCCCACGCCGCCGCCGCCCGTCGAGCCGCGGCGGGCGCCCGAGGTGCCGAGCGGCGCCGGTCGCACGCCGCCGCCCGTGGCCGCGATCTCGCGCAGCGCGCCCAAGAAGGAGCCCGGCATCCTCCGCGTCCACACGACGCCGTGGTCGATGGTCAGCATCGGCAACGAGAAGCAGGAGGCGCCGGGCGCCAAGTTCAAGCTCGCGCCCGGCCATTACACGATCCGCCTGAGCTTCCCGACGCTCGGCACCACCGAGACGCGCCACGTCACCATCGAGTCGGCGCGCACGTTCATGCTGAACATCAACAAGGAGGACGAGGAGTGATGCGCCGCGCCGCCGCCTCGACGGGCACCGCCGCCGCCGCCGTCGCCGTCTCCGTCGCCTCCGTGCTCCTCCTCACTGCAGGCGTCGCGCGCGCCAACGACGAGGACGCCGGCGCCCCGGCCAGCAAGGACGCCGAGAAGCCCGTCGTCCTCCTGAACGCCACCGCCAAGCTCGGGGACCTCGGTCCCGTCCAGAAGATCCGGCGCGTCCTCGACACGCGCGGCCTCCTGCTCGCGATCCCCGAGGGGCTCGCCGCGACGCTCGACGGGCGCAACTCCCAGGTGACCGACGCCGACGCGATCCGCGACGCGTACAACAACGCCCAGTTCGAGCAGGCGCTCAAGCTCATCGAGGACAACGAGGCGCGGCTCCTCCAGAACGCGGGCGGCGATCCGATGCCCGCGCTCGCCGAGCTGTCGCAGTGGCGCGGCCTCATCGCCGTCGGCCAGGACGACAAGGACGAGGCCGTCGCGTGGTTCCGCGCCGCGCTGCGCTTCAACCCCGCGTGGACGCTCGACAGCGCGCTCGCCGGCCCCAAGGTCGCGCGCCTCGTCAAGAAGGCGCGCAAGGAGGCCACCGAGACCGGCAAGCTCCGCGTCGACGCCGAGCCCGCGGCGGCGACCGTGCAGATCGACGGCGGCAAGCCGCAGCCGATCACCGATCGGCAGTCCTTGCCGATCGGCCACCACCTCGTGACGATCACCGCCGAGGGCCGCACCAGCTACTCCGAGCTCGTCGAGATCGCCGCCGGCAAGACGACGAAGGTCTCGATCTCGCTCGACAAGGAGACCAAGAGCGACCAGGCCGCGCGCCTCATCGACGCCACCGTGGCCGCGCCGCCCGGCGAGGCGCGCCTGAAGAAGGTGAAGGGCGTGTCGCGCTTCCTCGGCGCGACGCGGTTCCTCGTCATCGAGGACACGAGCCCCGAGCGCACCGTCGTCCGCGTGTACGACGTCGACATGAAGAAGGTGTCCCGGCAGATCGACGTCGAGGGCACCGCCTCGTCGGCGGTGATCGCGCGCAAGGTGCTCGCCGCGCTCGAGCCCGACAGCATGGTCGACGCCGGCACCGTCATCGTGATGAACGACCGCGCGCGCCCCAAGCGCTGGTACGAGCGCTGGTACGTCTGGGCCGGCGTCGCTGGCGTCCTCGGCGGCGGCGCGCTCGGCTATCACTACATGACGCGCGAGCCCACCTCGATCCGGGGGTTCTGATGCGCTCCGGCTCGCCGACCTTGGCGCTTGCTCTCGGCGTGGCCGCCGCGGCCGCGGCGTGCGGCGATCCCGCGATCGAGATGCGGCTCGCGCTGCCGGCGGCGGATCAGATCAGCGGCTTCGACGTCAGCTGCATCGGCGCCGTCGAGGTCATCGTCCGCGGCACCGACCGCGGCCGGTTCCCCGAGGGGCCCAACGATCCCGGCCAGCCCGCCGACGACCTCGACGACTGCATCGAGATCTCCGACGTGCACTCGTACGCCGAGGTCCGGCGCGCGATCGCCGGGCGGTTCTCGCTCGCGCTCCCCGCGTCCGGGCTCGCCGGCGTCGACGTCCGCGGCTCCACCGGCACCTGCAAGAAGGATCTCGCCCCCGGCGATCCGATTTTCTACGCGTCGGCCCCCTACGAGGGCGGCGACGAGCTCGTCCTGCCCGTCACGCCGAACCTGAGCTGCGCCGGCAAGCGCGCCGAGTCCGTGCGCCCCGTCGATCTGCTCGCGCTGACGCGCACCGGCCAGTGCCCCGCGCTCCTGGCCGACAACCTCGGCGGCGTGGGGGCTGGCACGATCCACCCGACCGCCCTGGGTGAGGCATTCTACGATTTCGGCGACGACTACAGCCCGATGGTCAGCAACGTCGCGAGCCTGCCGGTCTACGTCGTCACGAGCGCGCCGTCCTGCATCGCGCTCGTCTACAGCGAGAACACCAGCGCCATGACCACCGTGAGCTGCGCGCGCCGCGCCCCCGGCATCTGCAACACCGGCAACCAGATCGAGCTGCCGATCATCGACTACAACGTCGCGTTCCAGGCCGCCACCGTCGCCTCCATCGATCAGTACGGCGGCTGGGTCATCGGCGGCGTCTGGGGCACCGACGCCGCCGGCGCCAAGATCAAGCTCTCCGGCGCGACGATCCGGCCCGCCAACGCCGCCGACGCCGATCGCGCCAAGATCGTCTACGCCGACTACCCCACCGGCGCGGCCGGCCCGCGCGAGCTCGCCGGGGCCACCGCGACCAACGCCACCGGTCTGTTCATCGCCTACGTCGGCAGCCCGATCGACTTTGTCATCTCGGCCGCCGGCTACCGCGACGAGACCGTCCGCATGGGCTCGGCGAACGAGCCCGGGACCGCGCTCATCCTGATGACGAAGCGCTGACCGCCTCCCTGCCCAGGACCCGCCCGTCTGGTCACGATCAGGCGCCGATCAGGCGTCGATCAGGCGTCGATCGGGATCGGCGTCCGGGTCTGGCCGAGCAGGGCGAGCAGCTCGGCCGTCCGGCGCGCGCCATCGGCGGCCGCGTATGATTGCCCGAGCTCCGCGGCGCGACGCCGGAGCGGCCCGTCGGCGAGCAGCGCCCGCAGCGCGGCGGCCAGCGTCTCGGGGACCGCCGCCGCCTCGGGGGTGAGCACGAGGCCCGCGCCCGAGCGCTCGACCAGGCAGGCCTGGAGCGGCTGGTCGGCGGGGAGCGGCACGACCAGCATCGGCTTGCCGTGCGTGAGGCACTCGGTGACCGAGTTGGCGCCGCCGTGGGTCACCATCGCGGCCGCCCGCTCGAGGAGCGCGAGCTGCGGCGCCCACGCGACCGCGACCACGTGCGGCGGGGTCGGTGGAGGCTCCTGGCCGTTGTAGGCGATGACGAGGTCGGCCTCGTCGGGCGGCAGGGCGCGCTCGAGCGCCTCGTACACCGCCGCGGCGGGAGCGAGCTGGCTGCCGAACGAGGCGTAGACGAGCGGCACGCCGCCGCGGAGCCGCTCCCACGGGAACGGCCGCTCGTCGCCGCGGGGCCCGAGCGGCGACGGCGGTCCGACGCAGATCGCGTGGCGCCCGCGCCGATCGGCCGGGGCGAACGCCTCGGTCGCGAAGACCGTGGAGAGCCACGGCGAGACCGCCTCGCCGAGCTCGAAGCGCGCCGCCACGCCTGCCACGGCGAGCAGTCGATCCCGATCGGTGGCCAGGTCGCCGAGGTACTCGAGGTAGGGGCAGGAGAAGCCCGGCGGCGTGAGCGCGAGGAGCTGGGTCGAGATCGACGCCCACGGGATCTGCTCCTGCTCGGCGACGACGACGCCCGCGTAGGCGAGCGGATCGATGGCGATGACATCGGGGCGCGCCGCGCGGACCACGTCGCGCAGCGCGGCGATCTGGGGCGGCACCTGCGTG
>DATMCI010000074.1:0-11909 GCA_035558535.1 Kofleriaceae bacterium | reverse complement strand
CCAGCAGTACGGCTGGGTCATGATGTACCGCGCGCGCGGCGGCGAGCGCGATCGCCTCGGCCGCTGGCTCGACGGCGCGACGATCTACGCCGCGACGCTGTACCCGCTGATCTACTGGCACGCGCACCTGCCGCGCGGCTTCTGGTGGATGAAGCCGGGCGACTTCGCCGGAGGCGTGCCGACGCAGGCGGCGACGGTCGCCGGCTGGATCTACCTGGCGCTGCTCGCTGCGTACGTCGCCCGCGCGCTCTGGGCGCGCCCGGTCGTGTGGGGCAAGCACCTGATCGTCGCCACGACGGCGGCGTGCTGGTACGTCGGCATCGTCGCGACGAACAGCGACTACACGTTCACCGTCACGAACGTCTTCATCCACGGCGTGCCGTACCTCGCGCTCGTCTACGTCTACGCGCGCAACGCCGCGCGCGAGGCGGAGAGCGCGCACGGCGCGTCGGCGCAGCTATTGGGCCTCGCCGGCCGAATCGGCGGCGCAGGCGGGGCAGGGCGCGGCCGCGGCCTCGCCGTGTTCCTCGCGACGCTCTGGCTCATCGCGTACGTCGAGGAGCTCGTCTGGGATCGCGCGATCTGGCACGACCGCGAGTGGCTGTTCGGCACCGGCTTCGACGCGGGCGGCGCCGCGCTCGTCCTCGTCCCGCTGCTCGCGACGCCGCAGCTCGCCCACTACGTGCTCGACGCCTTCCTGTGGCGCCGCAGGTCCAACCCGCGGCTCGGCCGCCTGTTGTAGCCCGGCACGCTCACGGACCGGCGCCGAGCCGGGCGAGCCGGAGCTGCGCGAGCCCGTGCGAGGTGAAGGGGTACCGCGAGCCGTAGGCGGGGGCGCGGCGGTAGGCGGCGATCGCGTCGTCGCGCAGGCCGAGCTGCTCGGCGATCCGCCCGTAGAGGTACCAGTCGGGCGCGTCCGGCGTCGCGCGTCTGATCTTGTCCATCGCGTACCAGCCATCGGTGAAGGCGGCTTGCACGTCGCCGAGCTCGGCGAGGACGGAGGCGAGCGTGTGGAGCGCGGGGTAGCGAGCCTTGTTCCGGTCCGGCCCCACGGCCTTGCGGGCCAGCTCGAGCGCGCGGGGCAGGTCGGCCCCGGTGAACAGGCGCAGCCACGCGGCGCTGTTCTGGTCGCTCGCGCTGGCGTCCGGCCGCTGGAGCAGGACGTCGTAGCGGCGCACGGCCTCGGCGGGGTCGCGGCGCTGGGTCGCGATCTCGATCCAGCCATTCGCCACGAGGAGGTCGCCCGGCACCGCGGCGTTCGCCGCGGCGTACAGCTGATCGGCCTCCGCGCCGCGGCCGAGCTCCGCCAGCGCCACCATGCGCGCGACCCACGCGGGACCGGAGCTCGCGGCGCGGCCGATCCAGGCGGCGCCGTGCGCCTCGAGCTCGCGCCACTGCCGCCGCTCGCGCAGCACGTCGGCGATCGCGTGGTCGCACGCGGCGCGCGCGGCGGGGAGCGCGCTCGCGCAGCGCGTGACGATCGGCAGCACGCGATCGCTGTCGGAGTCGCCCGCGAGCAAGGCGCCCGCGAGCGTGATCGCGTCGCGGTCGCGCGGCCGCCCCGCGCCCCACAGCTGCGCGATCCGGCCGTCGGCGGCCTTCGGCACGTCCTTTACGAGCCAGTCCAGGCACAGCGCCGCCGTCGCGAGATCGTTGCGCGCGACCAGCCGGAGGACGTGCCGGCCGAGGCCGGCGGGCGCCTGCTCGATCGCGAGGAGCTTCGCGGCGCCGCGATCGAGCGCGGCGTAGAGCACGAGCTTCCAGCTGTCGCGCCGCGTCTCGATCCGCCACGCCGCCTCGCCGCCGGTCACGAGGATGGTGTCGGGCGCCGCGCGCACGAGGTCATCGAGGACCGCCCGCGGGATCTCGTCGCTGATCATGGGCCACTTCAGGGGCTGGAGCTCGCGGGCGGTCTGGGCGTCCCAGAACACGGCGTCGTCACCGCCGTCGCCCCGCCGGGGCTCGAAGAACACGGACGCGAGCTGCCTCGGGTCCCGACCCGGCGGCCCGGGGACGGTGCGCGCGAGGCGCTGCAGGATCGCGCTCTGGTAGCCCGCTATCTCCGTGGCGCCGGTGTGCAGGAGGAGCGCGCGCATCGCGTCATAGCGGCGGGCGGCGAGCAACATCGCCGTCGCGTCGTCGAGGATCGCGCGGCGCGCGGTGCCCGTGCCCAGCGCGTCGGCGAGCCGGATCGCCGCCGGAGGCCCGCCGGGGCCCGCCGCGATGACACCGACCAGCGCGCCGTCACGCACCTCGGAGGGCTCGAGCGCGCGCAGCACGCGCTCGGCCTCGGCGGGCGTGCCGAGCTCGAGCAGCGCGATCGCCAGCGCGCGGCCGCTCTGCGCGGTGCCGTCGATCTCATGCGCCGCGCGCAGGTGCTCGATCGCGTGCGGCAGGTACGGGCTCGGGGCCGTGCGATACCCGCGCAGGTCCCGCATCAGGAGCTGGGCGAGCTCCTGGTGCGGGCCAGACTGCGCTGGATCGAGCTCGCGCGCGCGCACGAGGGCGGCGATGGCGCCGGCGCGATCGTGATCGAAGCCGTACGGGCGGCCGAACGTGTCGTGGCGGAGCACCCAGCCCAGGTGCAGGTGCGCCATCGCGTTTTGGGGCTCGAGTAGGACGGCGCGCCGGGCCTCGCGCCGCGCCGCCATCCCCATGCCGACGCCGAGGTACGCGAACGCGAGCTCGTCGTGGTGGACCGCCTCGGCCGGGTGCAGCCGGATCAGGCGCAGGGCCTCGGCGATCGCCTCCCGCGGCTTCCTCGCCTCCGTCAGCGCCCAGCCGGTGCGCGCGATCTCGACGTGCACGATCTGGCTCTTCATCGCCGCGACCGCGCGGTGCAGCGCGGCGAGCTCCGCGGGCGAGAGGCGCGGCTTGCCGCTGTCGAACCCGAACGTCACCACGAGCGTGCGGCCGGCGAGCCGGCGGCGCTCCGTCAGCGTGGCCGTACCGACCGGCGTGGTCTTGTCGGCGGGGAGGACCGGCGCGGTGTAGCCCGGCGGCAGGACGAGCCGGGTCTCGATCTCCATCACGAACGGCACGGGCAACTGGAAGTCGGCGCGCCGCGGCGCGCCCGGCTCCTCGTCCGGTAGCAACGACGACAGCGAGCCGAGCGGCTCCGCCGGGTGGAGCGGGACCGAGATCTGCTCGTTCCAGGTGAACGCGCGCTGCGCGCGCACGGCCTCCATCGTCATCGTGAATGGGGTGTCAAGATCCTGCGGCGGCGTGGACCGATAGCGCTCGAGCACTGCGCCGTAGCGGTCCGCGGCGTGGCGCGTGAAGTCGTCCTTCGTCACGGCGGCGGGCTGGTTCCGGATCAAGCGGCGCGCCACCACCTCGAAGACGCCGCTGTAGCTCGCGACCTCGGTGACGCGCACCGCCGGGCCGCTCTCGGAGAGCTCGAACGTGCGGACTTCTCGTAGCAAGTTGTCGGCGGCGACCGCGGCCGGCGTCATCACGAGCCCGGCCGTGTCGTCGGCGGCGATCAGCGCGCGGCGGCCCTGCGCGACTGCCGGCAGCCGGCCGGGCAGGGCGAGCTCCTCGGTTGGATCGATCCAGACGTCGCGCCCGCCGACCTTCACGCGGACGAGCGCGCACGCGAGCCCGTCGAGACCGGGCAGCTCGACGTCGACGTCGCGCCCGGGGCCTGGATGGATCAGCGCGAGGTCCGCGCGCAGCCCGGCCTGGCGCAAGAGCGCGACGAGCAGGAGCGCCCGATCGCCAGCGTCACCCTGGCCGCGCTGCATCACCTCGGCGGGCGGCCGCGGCGCGATCCACGCGTGCGGGTGATCGCGCCGCGTGGCGCGGACCTCGCGATGCAGCCACGCCGTGATCGCGCGGACCGCGGCGAGGGTCGGCGCGCGCGGCAGCCCGGCGGGGAGCCGCGCTGGCTTCTCGGCGATGCGCCGATCGAGCAGCCTGCGGTACTCGCGCGCGACGGCGCGCCACGACGCGGCGGTCGACAGCCCGATGTACGGTTGCCCCGGCCCGTCGCCGGGGACGTGCGGCTCGGCGGGCGGCAGCGGCGCCAGCGCGCCGAGCTCGTACACCCAACGCGCGCGGCCGTGCTCGATCTGCGGGGCCGGCTGGCTGACGCCCGGGAGCTCGCGGGCGACGTGCCGCGCGTTGCCCGACGCGGGCGCCGACAGCACGACGCGCGTGCTCGCGACCGGGACAGCCCTGCCGGCGCGCACCAGCTCGATGTCGCCCGACGCGAGCCGGGCCTCGCGATCGACCAGGACGATCTCGTACTCGAGGATGGCGCCGGGCGAGAGCGTCGGCAGCTGCGCCGTGAGCGCCCGCTGCTCGCGGGCGGGATCCGGCGCCGCGGTGACGCCGAGCAATGAATCGGTGATGAGCTTCGGATCGAGCTCGGCGATCGCGCCGGCAGGATCGATCGCGCGCGCGCGCACGCGCGGCCGATCCTGGTAGGCCGGGCCCCACTTCACCCTCATCGCGGCCCAGTCGTCGACGCCTTCCGGTGTGCGCGCGACGAGCACGACGTGGCTCGTGCGCGTGAACCGGCCCTGCTCGTCGGCGGACAGCTCCTCGTCCTGGCGCAGCACGACGTACGGCCAGTCGCCGGCAGGCGCCGCCACGGTCTTGGCCGCCGCGAGCAGCTCCGCCGAGGTCGCCGTGAAGGCGGGCTTCTCGAGCGCCGCGGGCCCGCCCGCCCGCGCGGCTGACGCATCGGCGGTGAGCACCGCCGCTACCACCACCCAGGACCAGACCCTCATGGGGGCGAGTCTATACCAGCGCGCTCACGGCCCGGCGCCGAGCCGGGCGAGCCGGAGCTTGGCGAGCGCGGGCGAGCTGTACTGGACCTTCGCGTCGATGGCAGCGCGGCGGTAGGCGGCGATCGCGTCGTCGCGCAGGCCGAGCTGCTCGGCGATCCGCCCGTAGAGGTACCAGTCGGGCGCCTCCGGCGTCGCGCGCCTGATCTTCACCATCGCCTCCCGGCCATCGACGACGGCGGCGTGCACGTCGCCGAGCTCGGCCTCCACGGAGGCGAGCGTGTGGAGCGCGTCATAGCTGGCCTTGGTCCGGTCCGGCCCCACGGCCTTCTGGGCCAGCTCGAGCGCGCGGGGCAGGTCGCTGCCGGTGAACAGGCGCAGCCACGCGGCGGAGTTTTGCTCCTCCGTGCCGGCATCGGGGCGCTGGAGGAGGACGTCGTAGCGGCGCACGGACTCGGCGTAGTCACGGCGCTGGGCCGCGACCTCGGCCCAGGCGTTCGCCACGGCGAGGTCGCCCGGGAGCGCGGCGCTCGCGGCGGCGTAGACCTGATCGGCTTCGGCGCCGCGGCCGAGCTCCGCCAGCGCCTCCATGCGCGTGATCCACGCGGGACCGGAGCTCGCGGCGCGGCCCACCCAGGCCGCGGCGTGCGCCTCGAGCTCGTGCCACTGCCGCCGCTCGCGCAGCACGTCGGCGTGCGCGCGATCGCACGCGGCGCGCGCGGCGGGGAGCGGGCTCGCGCAGCGCGTGACGATCGGCAGCACGCGATCGGCGTCGGAGGCGCCCGCGAGCAGGGCGCCCGCGAGCGTGATCGCGTCGCGGTCGCGCGGCCGCCCTGCGCCCCACAGCTGCGCGAGCGCGCCGTGCGCGGCCTGCGGCGCGTCCTGGACGAGCCAGTCCAGGCACAGCGCCGCCGTCGCGAGATCGTTGCGCGCGACCAGCCGCAGGACGTGCCGGCCCAGGCCGGCGGCCATGAAGTGGATCGCGACGAGCTTCGCGGCGCCGCGATCGAGCGCGGCGTAGAACACCAGCTTCGAGCTGTTCCGGCGCGCCTCGATCCGCCACGCCGCCTCGCCGCCGGTCACGATGACGGTCTCGGGCATGGCGCGCGCGATGTCTGTGAGGACCTCGCGCGGGAGCTCGTCGTCGACCATGGGCAGGAGGAGGGGCCGAAATTCGCGGGCGGTCTGAGCGTCCCAGTACACGTCATCGTCGCGGCCGTCGCCCCGCGGGTGCTGAAAGAGCACGGACGCGAGCGGCCTTGGGTCCCGCCCCGGCGGTCTGGGGGCGGTGGGCGCGAGGCGCTGCACGAGCGCGCGGTCGAAGCCGGCCACGCCCGCAGCGCCGGTGTGCGCGAGGAGCGCGCGCGCGGCGTCGTAGCGGCGGGCGGCGAGCAGCGTCACCGTGGCGCCTTCGAGGATCGCGCGGCGCGCGCTGCCCGTGCCCAGCGAGTCGGCGAGCTGGATCGCCGCCGGGGGGCCGCCGGGGCCGGCCGCGACGACGCCGGCCAGCGCGCCGTCGCGCGTCGCCGAGGGCGCCAGCTTGCGCAGCACGCGCTCGGCCTCGGTGGGCGCGCCCTGATCGAGCAGCGCGGTCGCCAGCGCGACGCCCCGCGGCTCGTCGCCGGAGATCACGTGAGCGGCGCGCAGATGCTCGATCGCGTGCGGCAGGTACGGGCTTCCGGCCAGGCGGCTGCCGCGCAGATCTCGCCTCAGGAGCTCGGCGAGCTCGATCGGCGGGCCGAGGGACTCCGGATCGAGCTCGCGCGCGCGCACGAGGGCGGCGATGGCGCCGGCGCGATCGTGATCGAAGCCGTACGGGCGGCCGAACGTGTCGTGGCGGAGCACCCAGCCCAGGTGCAGGTGCGCCAGCGCGTTTTGGGGCTCGAGCTCGACGGCGCGCCGGGCCTCGCGCCGCGCCGCCATCCCCATGCCGGCGCCGAAGTACGCGAGCGAGAGCTCGATGCGATGCGCCGCCTCGGCCGGGTGCAGCTTGATGAGTCGCTCTACCTCGGCGATCGCCTCCCGCCTCTTGCCCGCGCTCCCCAGCGCCCAGGCGGTGCGCTCGATCTGGATCTTGACCATCTCTTGCTTCATCGCCGCGACCGCGCGTTGCAGCCCGGCGAGCTCCGCAGGCGAGATGCGCGGCTTGCCGCTGTCGAACCGGAGCGTCACCACGAGCGTGCGGCCGGCGAGCCGGTGGCGCTCCGTCAGCGTGGCGGTCCCGATCTGCGTGGTCTTGTCGGCGGGCAGGGCCGGCGCGGAGTAGCCCGGCGGCAGGACGAACCGGTTCTCGAGCTCCATCACGTAGGGCCTGAGCCACTGGTAGTCGGCGCGCCGCGGCTCGTCCGAGACGCGGTTGACGACCGAGGAGAACAGCGGGGTGAGCTGCACGCCGAGGAAGATCAGGATCTCGATCCGATCCGACCACGTGTGCGCGGTCCGCGCGCGCACCACCTCCAGCGTGAGCGTGAACGGCGTGTCGAGGTCGCCCGGCGGAGTGATCTGGTAGCGCTCGAGCGCCGCGCCGTAGAGGTCCTCGGCCTGGCTCGTGAAGAGGTCCTTCGCTGCGTCGGCGGACCAGCCCCGGAGGGCGCGGCGCATCTCGAGCTCGAGGTCGCCGCCATAGCTCGTGACCTCGGTGACGCGCGTCGCCGGGCCGCCCTCGGACAGCTCGAACGTGCGGACCTCGCGGATCAGGTTGTCGGCGGCGGTCGGGGCCGGCGTCGGGACGAGCCCGGCCGTGTCGTCGGCGGCGATCAGCGCGCGGCGGCCCTGCGCGACCGCCGGCAGCCGGCCGGGCAGGGCGAGCTCCTCGGTCGGATCGATCCAGACGTCGCGCCCGCCGACCTTCACGCGGACGAGCGGGCGATCGAACCGCTCGAGGCCGGGCAGCTCGGTGTCGACGTCGCGCCGGGAGCCGGGCGCGATCAGCGCGAGCTCCGCGCGCAGCCCGACCTGGCGCAAGAGCGCGACGAGCAGGAGCGCGCGATCGCCGGCGTCGCCCTGCCGGCGCTGCAGCGTCTCGGCGGGCGGGCGCGGCGCGATCCACGCGTTCCGCAGCTCGCTCGCCGTGGGGCGGACCTCGCGGTGCAGCCACGCGGTGAGCGCGCGAACCGTGGCGAGCGTCGGCGCGCGCGGCAGCCCGGCGGGGAGCCGCGCCGGTCCCTCGGTGAGGCGCTGATCGAGCCGCCTGCGGTACTCGCGCGCGACGGCGCTCCACGACGCGGCGGTCGACAGCCCGAGGTACGGAGCGCCCGGGCCATCGCCGGGGACGTTCGGCTCGGGGGGCGGCAGCGGCGCCCGCGCGCCGAGCTCGTACACCCAGCGCGCGCGGCCGCCTGCGATCTGGGGGGCCAGCCGGCCGGCGCCGGGGAGCTCGTGCGCGAGGGCCCGCGCGTTGCGCGCCGCGGGCGCCGACAGCACGACGCGCATGCTCGCGATCGGGACCGCGTCGCCGACGGGCACGATCTCGACGCCACCCGCCGCGAGCCGGACCTCGCGATCGGCGAGGACAGACTCGTACTCGAGGACGGCGCCGGGCGAGAGCTTCGGCAGCCGCGCGTCGACCCGCGATAGCTCCCGGGCGGGCTCGGGCGGCGCGGCCGCCCGGGGCGCATCGGTGACGAGCTTCGGATCGAGCTCGGTGACCGCGCCGGCAGGATCGATGACGCGCGCCCGCAGGCGCGGCCGATCCTGGTAGGCCGGGCTCCAATCCAGCCACATCGCGCTCCAGTCGTCGACGCCGTCTTGCGTGCGCGGGACGATCACGGCGCGGGTCGTGCGGGTGAACCGCCCCCGCTCGTCGACGGACAGCTCCTCGTCCTGGCGCAGCACGACGTACGGCCAGTCGCCGGCCGGCGCCGCCTTGGCCGCCGCGAGCAGCTCCGCGGGTGTCGCCGTGAAGGCGGGCTTCTCGAGCGCGGGGAGCGTATTTGCCGGCGCGGCAATCGCGTCGGCGGCGAGCGCCGCTGCGGCCGCGGCCGCGGCCATTGCCACCGTACAGGGCCAGACCCTCATGGGGAGCGAGTCTATACCGGCGCGGCCCAGGCGGCGCTTCCAAACCTTGATACTAATTAAATGTATCAAGGAATGGTTTGCAGGGGTTGAAAGGCGAGATTCCGTAGCATTCAGCGCCAGCATGGATTGAATCGATGATTGAGAGTGAATAGGGTCGCCCGCGATGAGCAGGCGGCCGGAGTCAGGCAAAGGGTGGCGGGTGCGGACGACGAGCCGAGTGGTGAGCCCTGGCCCAGGGCCGACGGCGCGTCCCCGCCACGTGCGTCGGGCTTGTGTCGACTCGTGTCGACTCGTGTCGACTAACGACAGAGTGCTATGTGCCTGTTCCAGGATCTAAGAGGGCGCGTTCGGAGGAGGATCCATGTCGGATGGGCGGGACAAGCGAAGCGGCGGAGTAGGCGGCGACAGGACAGGAGAGCCGGCGCAGCACACCGGGCTCGCGCCCGGCAAGCGAACGCTCGTCGAGATGGCGTTCCCGCCTGCACCGCTCAGCGCGGGCCGTCGCGCGTCCTCGGGCCCAGCGAGCCCAGCGGGTGCCGACCCGTCGCGGCTCGATGATTCGAGCACGCGGCAGGATGGCCCGTTACTCGAGCGACCCGGAGGCGTGCGGGCCGATGGAGCCGATGGAGAAGAGCTGCGCGCCGCGATCGTCGCGCGGGACGCGAAGCGGATCATGGCGATCCTCGCGCGCAACGCAAATCCCGAGTCCATGGCTGCGCTCTGCCAGACCGCGGGGCCGAGGATCGCCTATCGCCTCGAGCTGATCTTGGACGCTAGCGAGTGGGCGCGAGCACGCGCGTATCTCGGCGAGCAGGTCGCGTTCGATCGCCAGCTCGCGACGCATGACAAGGACGCGATCTTCCGCGACCTCCAAGAGCTCAGTGATCGTCGCGCCCTCGATCTGCTCAGCGGCGCGTCCGAAACGGTGTTTCAGCCGCCAGCGCTCGGCGCCGCGCAGGGAGCCGCCGGCCACCCCGTGGCGGCGGCGACGACGCTGGCCGCCGTCCAAGATGTGCTGCGAGCGAAGCTCGAGCCGGACGACTACGCCCGGGCGATGCGCCTCTTGATCGACAAGGCGGAGCGCGCGCAGAAGGCGAGCCACGCCGGCCAGGTGCCGCCGCCGGGGACCCAGCCGGGCGACTTCACGGTGCGCCTCGACGACCTCCGCGCAAGCCCGGCGGATCCGAGGGGTGGCGTCATCGCCTTGATCGGCGGCGGCAAGCTCGATCCGGTCTCTGCAGCGCGGGTCGACCTCGCCGAGGAGCGGATCCGCGCGGCGGACGCTCGGGGCGGAAGCGCCGAGGCGTACCTCGGCCTCGCCGATCTCGACGCCGACGAGCGCAAGGCGCTCGCGCTGCGGCTCGCAGATCGGCCGCTGGCGAAGGCTACCGATCTGGCGGCGCTCGCGAGCGAGACCGACGACGCGACGGCGATCCACGCCGCGATCCAGCGCGCGCAGTATGCCGCCAGCATCGCGCAGCAGGCCGCGGCGGGCGCCGATCTCGAAGCCGCGGTCGCGCGGATCGGCGAGCTCGTGCGCACGGCACGTATGCGGCTCCAGCTGCTGCCGCCGAGCGCGCCCGCGGCCGAGCGCGAGCAGGCGCAGGACGAGCTGCTCCGCCTCGAGCAGATGTTCTTCGGCGACCACGCCGAGTCGCTCCCGATCCGCGCGGCGCTCAAGACGGCGGCCCGCGGCGATCCGCGCGCCTACGCCGCGCAGCTGCGCGCGCTCGGCGCCGACCCGGTGACCATCGGCCGCGAGCTCCTCGGGATGGTCAGCGCCGCCGACGTCGACGGCCTGATCGACGTGCTCGCGCTGATCCCCGCCCCACACCGCATCGCGGCGCTCGAGGCGGCGGACCGGCTCGGCGACGTTTCGGCGCCGTGGTGGCCGCAGGACAAGCGCGAGCTGCTCGCGGCGTACGTCGAGCAGGGGATGCGGCACGCCCCCGTCGATCCGACGACGCCGGTGCTGAACGCGCCAGTGCCCCGGATGGGGCCGAGCCCCGAGGCGACCATCGCGCTGCTTGAGATCCTCGCCCGAATGGACCGCGGGCTCACCGCGGCGCACGAGGTGCTCGCGCGGCTCGAGCGCCTGAGCGAGGCCGATCACGCGGCGGTCGTCGCGGACCCGCGGTTCGACGCCAAGCTCCAGCGGCTGCCGGCCGGCAACTTCGACGAGGCCGACTTCAAGCACGCGCTCACCAACGCCAGGGGCGGCGTGCGCGCGACGCAGGTCGAGATCCTGCAGTACCCCTGGGGGCCCGAGGCGCCGGGGCAGCACATCCGGCTCGAGGCGATCCGGATCAAGACCGAGGAGGCAGGCGGCCAGGCGGCGATGCGGCGCGCGTACGTGCTCGCCGCGCAGCTCGAGGCAGACCCGCAGCGGGCGGCGCGGCTGTCGCCGAAGGACCGGCTGCTCCTCGAGCAGTTCCACGCGCTCGCGGCGGACAAGCCGGTGCTGGGCACCGCCGAGGAGCGCACCGATGCCGACGACATCATGCTCGGCCAGCCGCAGCTGACCGATACGCCCGAGGCGCCGCTCGATCCGAACACCGAGGCCGAGTACATGCGGCTGCGGCTGCGCAAGGCCGCGCACATTCCGGCCGGCAAGCCGCTCGCCGAGTGGCCGCACCGGCGGCCCGAGGTGATCGAAGCGTTGACCCGGTTCGAGGCGCTGTATACCGAGGCGCGCCCGGCCGGGGTCAGCCGCGGGCACCTCGCGCAGCTGGCCGAGCTCTATTACCAGGCGACGCACGCGATCGAGACGTGGCGCCGCGCCCGTGACGAGAACGAAGGGCTGGCCCAGCTCGCCTCGATGGTCGCCGGGGTCGTGGTCGCGGTCGTCGTCACGGCCGCGACCGGTGGCGCGCTCGGGCCGGTCGCGCTCGCCGCGCTCGCGGGGATCAGCGCGGGCACCGCGTCGGCGATCAGCGGCGCGGCCGTGCGCTGGGACGACACGTCGGGGTCGGTCCTCAAGGACTTCGGAGCGGGCGCCGTCGAGGGCCTGGCGTCGGTCGCGGGCGCCGGGCTGGCCTCGAAGGTCGTGCGCCGCGCCAGCGCGGGCCTGTCCGCCGGCGAGGCCGCGGCCCAGGCAGGCGGTCACGCCGCGAAGGCGGGCGGCCGCGTCGCGGTCCAGGTCGCCGAGAGCGCGATCGA
>DATMCI010000073.1:0-6663 GCA_035558535.1 Kofleriaceae bacterium | reverse complement strand
CGCGAGGACGCGTGCGGTCTTGAACCCCGCGACATCGTGCGGCCACCGCTCATGGTCGACCAAGAGGACCCATTGCTCCGGGTAGCGCTCGCAGATCTGCTCCCAGGTCAACCGTTCGTCGGTGGTCATCGCAACCACTGATCCTCGACCGTCTCGAGCGGTCAAGTTTTTGGCCGTTATCGTCGTCGCCGAGCCCTGCGGTCGTGACTAGGCCGCCTCGAAGTACAGGGAGCGCGCGCGGCCCGGGGCGAGCCGCGCCAGGAGCAGGGCCGCCGGCACGAACGGCGCGTTCTTGAGCCGCCGCGCCGCGTGCATGAGCTGACGCGCGCGCGACTGCTTGCTGCCGGCGCTGTCGCTGCCGACGCTGCTGGCGCTGCTGCTGCGATCCGTGCGCTCGACCGCCCGCCGGAGCGCGCGCTTGCCGGCGCCTGTCAGCCCGCCGAGCAGCGCGTGCTCGAGGTACGCCGCGAACGCCTCGGGATCGCGCTCGGCGATCGGCTCGACGTGAACGCTCGCGAAGCCCGCGGCACGCAGCATCGCCTCGAGCGATCTGTGCGAGAACCACAGGAAGTGGTGCGGTGGGAAGTCGCCGTCGCTCCGGCCGCGCTCGCGCGCCGCCAGGACGCGATCGCGGTTCGGCACCGAGCCGGAGAATCGACCGCCCGACGCGAGCAGGCCGCGCGCCGCGCGCAAGAAGCCGAGCGGATCCGGCTGGTGCTCGAGCACCTCGAACGCGGTGACGTGGTCGAACGGCGCGGCGCGGCGCAGCATCGGCGCGAGCCGGCCGGCCTCGTCGACGAGCAGGCCCTGCTCGATCAGCGCGAGGCCGCGCGCCCGCGCCGCGGCGACGTTGCCTGGATCGAGGTCGAGCCCGGCGATCTCGAAGCCTCGCTCGCGCGCGACCTGCAGGAACATGCCCTCGCCGCAGCCCAGATCGAGCAGGCGCCCCGGCCGCGCGCGGCGGAGGAACACGCGGTGGCGCTCGCGGAGGAACGCCTCGCCGCGGCGTCGGCGCTCGTACGTGTCGTGGTGGGCGCCGCCGTAGAACGCCGGATCGATCCGCCGCGGCGACCAGTACTGCAGCCCGCACGCCGCGTGCTCGAAGCACGTCCACCGCTCGCCGCCCGCGCCGCGCTCGTGTTGCCCGATCGGCACGCCGGCCTCGCCGCAGACTGGACACCGCGGATCCGGCCGCGCGCGATCCGGCTCTCGCTCGACGTCTGGGCTCGGCGGCACGCGCGGCGATCGTCGGTGGCCGAGCGCGACCCTGTCAAGCGCGGCCCCGCGCGGCCTCCCTCTCCGCGCGCTTGCACACCCGGATGCCCCCGCCGAAGATGGCGCGAGGAGCTCGCCTGTCGAACGAAGCGGACCCCACGCCGAACGCCGCGCCCGAGGCCGGCCCCGCGCCCGAGCGCGTCGGCCAGCACACCCGCCGCGGCATCTCCTGGAACCTCGCCGGCGCGGTCGCCACGAACGCGATGCGGCTCCTCACCGTGGTCGTCCTCGGCCGCGTGCTCGCCCCGCACGATTTCGGCGTGGTCGCCGCCGCGCTGTCGGTGACGGTCCTCCTCCACAACGTGCGCGATATCGGCCTCGGGCCGGCGCTCGTCCAGCGCCCGAGCCTTGATCGCGCGCACGTCGCGACGGCGTTCGCCGTCTCGCTCTACCTGGGCCTCGCGATCGCGCTCCTCCTCGTGCTCGCCGCGCCGCTCCTGGGCGCGCTCTACCGGATCGAGGAGTCCGTCCCCGTCCTGCGCGCGCTCGGCGCGATCTTCGCGCTGCGCGGCGTGTCCACCGTCTCCGTCGTCCTGTGCCAGCGCGCGATGGACTTCCGCGCGATCGCGCTCGTCGACGCGGGCGCCTACGCCGCCGGCACCACCGTCGCGATGGCGCTCGCGCTCCGCGGCGCCGGGCCGTGGTCGCTCGTCGCCGGCTACCTGACCGAGGAGGCGCTGTCCGCGGCGCTCTACCTCTACCTGCGCCCGCCCGCCGTCTCGCTGCGGATCTCGGGCGCGCCGCTGCGCGACCTGCTCGGGTTCGGCGCCGGCCAGACCGTGATCCAGATCGCCGGCATCCTCGCGACGTACGGCGACAACTTCGTCGTCGGGCGCACGCTCGGCGCCGGCCCGCTCGGCTACTACACGCGCGCGTACGACCTCATCAAGCTGCCCTCGGCCGTGTTCGGCAACATCGTCGGCAACGTGCTGTTTCCCGCGTTCTCGCGCCTGCAGCGCGACCGGGCGCGCCTCGCCGACGGCTTCCGCCGCGTGATGATGGTGAACGCGCTCGTGCTCCTGCCGGCGAGCGCGGCGCTGATCGCCGTCGCGCCCGAGGCGATCCGCGTCGTCATGGGCAGTGACTGGGACGCCGCCGTGCTGCCGTTCCGCATCCTCGCCGTCACGATGCTGATGCGCACGAGCTACAAGGTCGCGGCGATGGTCGCCTCCGCCGCGGGCGCGGTGTCCGCCGTCGCCGCCGCCAACGTCGTCTACATGATCTGCGTGATCGTCGGCGCGGCCGTCTCCGTCCGGTGGGGGATCGCCGACGTCGCGGCGACCACCGCGATCTCGCTCGTCGTCGTCTACGTCCACTGCTGCGCGCTCGCGATGCGGGTCTCCGGCGTCTCGGCCACAGCGCTCCTCGCCGCGCACGTCCCCGGCCTCGTGCTCGCGGCCATCGTCGGCGCCGCCGCGTGGCCCGCCGCCGTGGCGCTCCGGGCCGCCGCCGTCCCCGCCGCCGCGACCTTCGCGGCGATCGCCGTCCTCGGCATCGCCCTCGCGCTCGCGCTCGCCTGGCTCTGGCTGCGCGCCCGCACGACCGGCGATGCCGGCTGGCTCCGCGCAGAGCTCGGCCGCGTCCGCCGCCGCCTCCGGTAGCGGCTATCATGCGCGCGATGACGAGCGCGAGCCAGCCGGTATTGTTCAATCCATTCTCACCCGAGTTCCTGGCGAATCCATATCCGCAATACGAGAAGCTCCGTGAGGCGGGCGCCGTGATCCGGACGCCGCTCGGCTGGATGATCACGCGCTACGAGCCCGTCGACCGCCTGCTCCGCAGCACGGCGTTCCGCACGCCCCGCGGCTACCGCGAGGCCAACGACCCGGCCGGGCCGCCCCGCTTCGACCCGGCCGGCACGCTGTCCTTGCACCGCCGGCTGTGGCTCCTCTTCCAGTCCGGCGACAGCCACGCGCGCCTGCGCAAGCTGATCATGAAGGTGTTCACGCCGCGCGCCGTGCGCACGCTCGCGCCCGCCATCGAGGCGCTGGTCGGCGAGCTGCTCGCGCCGGCCCTCGAGCGCGGCTCGCTGGAGGTGATCCGCGACCTCGCCTATCCGCTGCCGGCGACGGTGATCTGCGAGCTGCTCGGCATCCCGGCGGCCGACCGCGACCTCAACCGCAAGTGGGCGGCGACGGTCGCGGCGACGATCGATCCGGTCTGCAGCGACGCGCAGATCAAGGCGTCCGAGGCCGCGATGCCCGAGTGGGACGCCTATATCCGCGAGCTGCTCGCCGCCCGCCGCAAACATCCCGGTGAGGCGCTGCTCGACGCGATGCTCGCCGTCGAGGAGGACGGGACGCGGCTCTCCGAGGACGAGGTCGCCGCGAACGCGACGTTCCTGTTCCTCGCCGGACACGAGACCACGACGAACCTCATCGGCAACGGGCTCTACGCGCTCCTCAAGAACCCCGCGCAGCTGGACCGCTTGCGCGAGACGCCGGCCCTCGTCGAGAACGCGATCGAGGAGCTCTTGCGCTTCGACTCGCCTGTCCAGATCGCGCCGCGGGTCGCGCTCGAGCGGATCGAGATCGAAGGCGTGACGATCGAGCCCGAGGTGCCGATCCTCGCGGCGCTCGCCTGCGCGAACCACGACCCGCGCCGCTTCGACCGGCCCGACGAGCTCGACGTCACGCGCGCCGATCCGAAGCCGCTGTCGTTCGGCGGCGGCCCCCACTACTGCGTCGGCGCGGCGCTCGCGCGGCTCGAGAGCAAGTACGCGTTCGAGCAGCTGGTGACGCGGACCCGCAGCATCGAGCTCGCGGCGGAGACGGTGACGTGGCGGCCCTCGTTCTCGCTGCGCGGGCTCACGGCGCTGCCGGTCACCGTGCAGCCCCGGTGACCGCCGGGGCCGCCGCAGCGCCGCGGCGCCGCCTCAGGGCGGGCAGCGGTGCGGCGCGCCGCTGGCATCGGCCGGCGGGCAGACCGCGCCCGTCGACGCCCGGCACACGAGGCCGCCGCGCTGGCCAATATCGGGCGGGCACGCCGTCCCGGTGCCGTCGCAGCGCTCGCTGAGATCGCAGAACGAGTCCACGTACAGGCGGCAGATGTAGCTCGTGTTCAGGATCGTCGTGCACGTGCCGTCCGACTGGCCGTAGTGCGCGACGCTGCACGCCTGGCAGTCGCCGGTGTTGCCGTTCGCGCCGCCGCCGCCGCAGTCGGAGTTGCAGCACTTGTAGTCGCGGCAGAAGCCGGACTCGCACTGCGAGTCCAGCGTGCACGCCGTGCCGCCCGACGAGCCGACCGTGATCCGGCGCAGCTGCACGCGCGTGCTGCCGAGCGCCGTGTTCGACTTCTGGTACGCGATCGAGATCGGCTTGGCGGCGGTGGTGCCCGACGCGAGGTCGGGCGCCCGCTCCGACTCGGTGCTGCCGGCGATCGTGAACGGCGAGCCGAGGACGCCGGTCGTCGAGACCTGCACGGCGAGGATGTCGTCCCCCGTCATCGCCGCGTTGCGCGCGTCGGTCCAGGCCACGACGTACGAGCCGCCGGAGCCGAACGCGACCGTCGGCTCGGCCTGCTGCCCGGTCGCCACCGCGATCGGCAGGCCGTTCGGATCGGCCACGCTGATCCCGCTCGTGATGCTGACGCGCGCGCCATAGATGTCGCCGGTGGACGCGCTGTTGCGGCGATCTTCCCACACGACGAGGAGCTGGCCGGTGCTCGTCGCCGCGAGGTCGGCCTGGAACTGCGAGCCCGCGGCGCCGGAGATCACCGCGCCGCAATCCTCGTCGATCACGGCGCCCTCCGGCGTCACCCGCGCGCCGCGGATGTCGAGCGTGCCGCCCTGCGGATCGGTCCACACGACGAAGAAGATGTTGCTCGCCCGGTCGTAGACCACGTTCGGGCGCGTCTGGTCGCCGGCCGCCGCGCAGATCGGGATGTCCGTCGCGGTGACCTCGCCAGCGGCCGAGACGACGGCGCCCATGATGTCGAAGTTGCCGGCGCGCCGGTCCTGCCACACGACGAGCACCGACGAGCCGGTCGACGCCACCTTCGGCACGACCTGCTCGCCGTTGCCCATCGTGATCTGGATGCCGTTTGGATCGAGCGTGGTGCCGGTGAGCATGTCGACGCGCGCGCCGTAGATGTCGCGATCGGCGCCGCGCGCGTCCTGCCACACGGCGAACGCCTGCGCGCCGATGCCGGTCGCCGCCGGCGCGAGCTGCGCGTACGGCGCCCCCGACACGACGCGCGGCGTCGGATCGATCTGGACGCTGCTGCCGGAGAAGCGGACGTGCACGAGGTTCGTGTCGGGGACCTGGCTCTCGGCGAAGAACAGATCGAAGAAGCCGGACGTCTGGCCGATCACCGGCGCCTGGTAGTTGCTCGTGCTGCGGACCAGGGTCAGCGCCGCCGCCGCGGCGTCGAGCACGGCGCCCGCCGCGTCGACGCGCGCGCCGCGGATCGACGTGGTGTCGAGATCGCGCGTGTCGCTCCACGCGGCGAGGTAGCCGGTGCCGGCGCTCGCGACGGTGGGCGTCGTCTGCTGGCGCAGGAACGTCGACACCGGCACGTCGTTCGCCGTCACGGCGAGCGCGGGCGAGAGCACGGCGCCAAAAACGTCGCGCAGGCTCGCGGTGAGATTCCGCGTGTCTTCCCACGCCACGAAGCAGCCGGCGGCGCTGCACGCGAGATCGGGCGCGAGCTGCCCGCCCGTCGACCGGTTGACGTTGACGGGCGCCGTCTCGAGCAGCGCGCCCGTCGGGCCCACGCGCCGCGCCGCGATGTCGTTGCTCGTGCCGCTGTGCACGATGCTCCACGCCACCACGTGGTTCGTGCCGTCGAACGCAGCCGCAGACGCGCCCTCGGCCTGCGTGGCCGCCGCGAGATCGAACGCAGCGCCGCTCGGCAGGCCGAGCGCGCTCACGAGCTGGCCGCGCACGTTGTCGTTCGTGCCGACCGTCTCGGTGAAGGTGACGAGGTAATCGCCGCCGGGGTTGCCGGAGACGGCGGGTTCTTTCTCGACGTTCGTGCCGACCGCGATTGGGAACGCTGGCGTGATCGCGCCCGCCACGAACCGCGCGCCCTGCACGTCGCTGCCGCTCTGCCACACGAGCAGCGCCTCGCCGCCGCGGGCCGCGATCGCCGGCAAAGTCTCGTTCGCCGCGGTCCCCGCGACCGTGCCGAGCTGCGTCACCGCGCCGCTCGTCGAGACGAACGCCGCGGCGATGTCCGAGTTGCCGGTCGCCACCACGTGCTCCCACGCGACCACGTAGCCGGTGCCGACGTATGCCGCCACCGGGTTCTGCTGCACGCCCGCCGCGCCGCTCACGCGGATGCCCGTCTGATCCGTGACCTCGCCGGTCGCCGACACGCGCGTCGCGAAGATGTCGTCGTCGCGGCTGTCCCGCTGGTCCTGCCAGACGAGGAAGTACCCCGTGCCGT
>DATMCI010000072.1:0-2117 GCA_035558535.1 Kofleriaceae bacterium | reverse complement strand
GTCGAGCACCATGCGGACGCCGGTGGCGCCGACGGGGTGGCCGCCGCCGATCAGGCCGCCGCTCGGGTTCACCGGCAGCGCGCCGCCGAGCGCGGTGCGGCCGTCCTCGATGGCGCGCCACGACTGCCCGGGCGGGGTGAGCCCGAGGTGATCGATGGCCATGTACTCGGTCGTCGTGAAGCAGTCGTGGACCTCGAGCCCGTCGATCGCGTCGAGCGCGGTGCCGGCGCGGCGGGTCGCGTCGGCGAACGCGGCGGCGACGTGGGGGAAGAGGAGCCCCCGGGCGTCCGCCCGCGCGAGCTTTTGGTCGAGCGGCAGGCCGGCGGTGCGGTGGCCCCAGCCGAGCAGCTGCGCGGTGCGCGCGAGGGAGCGCTCGCGGGCGCGCGCCCAGCCGGCGGCGTAGCGGTCCGAGGCGAGCACGATCGCGGCGCCGCCGTCGGTGACCTGCGCGCAGTCGGCGCGGCGGAGGCGGCCCTCGATCACGGGGTTGGTGGCGTCGGCCTCGGCGAACGTGGCGTCGCCGATAGTCCAGCCGCGGGTCTGCGCGCGCGGGTTCCGGCGGGCGTTGTCGAGGTTCTTGCGGCTGATCGCCACGAGGTGGCGCCGATCGAGGCCCCAGCGCTCGGCGTAGGCGTCGCCGAGCCGCGAGAACATGTGCGGCCACAGGTAGCGGGCGCCCTCGCCCTCGTGGCCGACCCACGCAGCGGCGCCGAGGAACCGCGCGGCCTGCTCGGGCGGGACGTTGCGCTCCTGCTCGACGCCGAGCACGAGGGCGACGTCGCAGCGGCCGGCCTCGAGCTCGGCCATGGCCGCGAGGACGGCCATCGAGCCGGACGCGCACGCAGCCTCGTGGCGCGCCGCGGGCACGCCCCACAGCGCCGGCCGCACGGTCGCCGGCATCGCCCCGAGGTGGCCCTGGCCGTTGAACAGCTGGCCGAACGCGTTGCCGACGTGGATCGCGCCGACGTCGGCGGGGTCGATCGCGGCGTCGGCGAGCGCGTCGTCGACGAGGTCGGCGATCAGGTCGCTGATCTCGCGGCCGTCGCGGCCGAGGTTGCGCGCGAAGTCGCTCTGTGTGCCGCCCAGGACGAACGTGGTCATCCGCTCAGGTGTACGCCTGGACGGGGGCGGGAGTCGATGCGCGAGATCAGGAGCGCGTCACGGCGCGAGGGCCACCGTGGCTCAATGAGGCGGCTGCACCGCCTCCAGCTCGAACAACTCACGGACCGAAGCGACGCTAAAGGCCACCTCGTACCAGCGATCGAGCAGCGACAGATCTCTGGTGCTCAGGATGCGCGCGCGCTCTTCGTCGGTCATCTCGAGCCCCCGCCGGGCCAGGATCTTGAGGAGCCCCTCGGCTTTGCCCTCGGCCTTGCCCTCGGCTTTGCCCTCGGCCTTGGCCTCCGCAAACGCCTTCCGCTCGGACTCATTCAGGAACGGGTGGATATTGGGCAACATTTCGAATGCCTTTCGAGCGGCCTCTCCAAGGGACCGCCGGAGGATGTACCAATATAGCAGGCGCTGATCGCTTCGAGGCAGCGTGCGGATCGCCTCCGCCGCCGCGCCAGCGATCGCCAGCGCCGTCTCAGGATCGCCCTGGCCGTGGGCCATCACCGAGAGCATCGCGAGGTACGGCTCCCGGCATGCCCGCTCGACGTCGGTGATGATCGGCGCGCCCTCGGGGCCCAGCACGTAGACGCGGTAGGACGACCCGGGCCCCAGCTCGATCGGCGGCGCTGCCCACCGCGCCGTGTCGGGATCCGGCGTCGCGACGATCACGACGAACGGGCACTCGTGCCGCGCGCGAGCCGCCGTCGCGTACACCGGCCACGTGAACCGCTTGCGCGGGTCCGGCTGCAGCTGCGCCTCGACGATCACGCCGAACACCGGCTTGCTCGTCACCAGCAGCACCACCGCGTCCGCGCGGTACTCCACGGGCACCAGCTCCGGGAGCTCTGCCTCCGCCATCCGCGCCTGGGTGAACGCCGGCACGTGGATGTCCAGCAGATCCTTCAGGAGAGTGGCGGCCAGCGCGGGCTGATCGCGCACAATCTCCAGCAAGCCCTCGTGGAGCAAGGATGGCATCGTGGTCATGGTAGCAAGCCGCACCGGACTAG
>DATMCI010000071.1:0-19851 GCA_035558535.1 Kofleriaceae bacterium | reverse complement strand
TTGCACATCTTCGTGGGCGTGCCGCGCCCGGCGCGCTCGCTGTCGGAGGCGCTCGCCGCCGGCGGCCCGCCGCTCGCCGAGCTCGCCGTCTCGACGCACGTCCCGGGCGTGCGGCTGATCGCGGGCGTCTACGATCCGCCGTGGGTCGCCGAGCCGGCCCTCCCGGCGGTGCAGGCGCTGTGCGGGCAGCTCCGGACCCTGGCCGCGGACTGGGTGATCGTGGACCTCGGGCCCGGGCTCGGCGGGCCGACGCTCGAGCTGTTCGTCGAGGCGGACATCAACGTCCTCGTCGCGGTGCCGGATCCGACGTCGATCGAGCTGATGCACCGGTTCGTCAAGGCGGCGTTCCTGCGCAGCCTCGCGCGCCGCGGGCTCTCGCACCTGGATCACCTGGGCGCCTACGAGGGCGGCGCGCCGAGCCCGCTCGAGCTCTACCTCGAGACCGTCGAGCGGCGCCCCGGCGACGCCCCCGCGCTGCGCGACGCGATCCTGCGCTTCGCGCCGCACCTGCTCATCAACTCGGCGCGCTCGAAGTCGGACATGGAGCTCGGCCGCGCCGTCGCGTCGGTCGCGCGCCGCCGGCTGGGCGCGCCGCTCCGCTACCTCGGCCACCTCGAGTACGACGAGGCCGTGTGGGCGTCGACGCGCCGCCGGCGGCCGCTCCTCATCGAGCACCCCGAGACGCGGATCGCCAAGTGCTTCGAGCGCGTGGCGCGCGCGATCCTCGCGGCCCGGCCGCCCGCCACCGACGGCGACATCCTGCCGAGCGACTCGCACTACGAGCTGCTCGAGGTCCCGCCGACGGCGAGCTTCGAGGACATCCGCCGCGCGAACCGCCGGATCCGCGACATCTACGGCGCGGAGTCGATCGCGATCAGCGGCCTCTACGATCCGGCCAGCCTCGAGGCGGTGCACCGCCGGCTCGACCTCGCGTACACGTCGCTGATGGACGCGGCCAAGCGCAAGGAGTACGACCTCGAGCTGTTCCCCGACGGCGTGCCGCTGCCGGTCGTGCCGGCGCACGGCTCGCACGGCAGCGGGCCGGTGATCCCCGCGCGCGCCGCGAAGGTCGACGACTCGGCGAACCTCGCCGTGCGGCCGCCGATGCCGGAGCTCTCCCCGCTGACCGAGTTCACCGGCCCGCTCCTGCGGCAGATCCGCGAGGCCGTGGGCGTGGAGCTGCGCGAGATCGCCGAGCGCTCGAAGATCGGCATGGCGTACCTGCAGGCGCTCGAGGCCGAGCGGTTCGCCAAGCTCCCCGCGCTGGTCTACGTGCGGGGCTTTCTGGCCGAGTACGCGCGGGCGCTGGGGCTGGACGCCGAGCGGGTCAAGCAGACGTACCTGGCCCGATATCGCGCGGCGCGGCCGTCCCCGGACGACGAGGATGAATCGCGGGACCCGGGGCTTTCGCGCCCGGCCAAGTCTTGACCGGCGAGCGACGCGCCTCCTACGATTCCGCGCATGGCCACCCTGATCGACAATCCGAAGCGCGCCCGCCAGCTCGCCCGCGCCATCGCTTCGGACCTGACCCTCTACCACGAGCCGAAGATCCTCGAGGGCATCGGCAACGACAACTTGTTCGAGGTGATGGCCGATGAGATCAACGAGGGGCGCGAGCTGTTCAAGAGCCGTGTCACCGAGGACATCTTCGGCCAGCACATCTACGAGCGCGCGATCGTCGACGTGCTCGTGAAGTCCAAGGGACACGTCAAGTCGAAGATCTGGTGACGTCCCGCCCGCGGGCGTCGGGCGCGTCGGGCGCGTCGAGCGCGGCGATGAGGGCCAGGAGATCGGCGGGCAGGGGCGCCTCGCACCGCAGCCGCGCGCCCGTCACCGGGTGATCGAGCTCGAGGACCGCCGCGTGCAGCGCCTGGCGGCCGAGCCGCTCGCCGGCGGCGCGGAGCTCGCGCGGCGTCCGGCCGTACAGCGGATCGCCGACGAGCGGCCAGCCGTGATCGGCGGCGTGCACGCGGATCTGGTGCGTGCGGCCGGTCTCGAGCCGGAAGCGGACGAGCGCCGCGCCCGAGGACCCGAGCTGCTCGACGAGCTGCCAGTGGGTGACGGCCGGCTTGCCCGAGGCGACGCGGGACGAGAACCGCTTCCGATCGGTGGGGTGCCGGTTGTGGAGCGTCCGCAGCGTGCCGGCGGGGGCGGGCGGCGGCGGCGCGGTGATGCCGAGGTACTCGCGCAGGATGCCGCGGGGCGCGGGCGCGGCGGCGGTGGCGGGGGCGGGGGCGGGCGCGCCGCTCGCGGCGCGGCGGCTCTTCTCGGCGAACGCCGCGGTCAGCGCCGCGTGTGCGCGCTCCGTCTTGGCGACGACCATCGCGCCGCTCGTGTCCTTGTCGAGCCGGTGCACGATGCCGGGGCGGAGCGCGCCGCCGATCCCGCCGAGATCGCGGCAGTGGTGGAGGAGCGCGTTGACGAGCGTGCCGCGCGGGTGCCCGGCGGCCGGGTGCACGACGAGGCCCGCGGGCTTGTCGACGACGATCAGGTCCGCGTCCTCGAACAGGATCGAGAGCGGGATCGGCTCGGGGGTAAGCTCGATCGGCGCGGGCGGTGGCACGGCGACCTCGAGCGCGTCGCCGGCCCTGACGCGGTAGCCGGCCTTGCGCACCGGCTGCCCGTTCAGGGCGACCCGGGCGTCGTCGATCAGGCGCTGGACGGCCGCGCGGGAGAGCGCCGGCACCAGCGCCGCGATCGCCGCGTCGGCACGCTCGCCGGCGCGGGCCGGGTCGACGACCAGCCGGTGGACGACGCCGGCCGCGGGGGCGGGAGCGGCCTCGTCGGCGTCGCCGTCGCCGTCGCCAGCAGCGTCGTCGCCGTCGTCGCCGTCGTCGCCGTCTTCGCTCAGAGGACGGTCCAGGTCTTCTCGTCGGTCCTGTGCAGGACCTTCGCGGTCCGGGCCGCCTCGACGTCGGGATCGAACGCGCCGAGCGAAGCGGGGATGCCCTCGCCGACGAAGACGACCGTGTGCACCCCCCCGGGAGCCGTCAGCTTCGCCTGGAGCACGAGCCAGCGGTGCACGCCATCGCTCTCGGTGCCGCACGTGCCGGGGTGCTTGCAGCTCGCGATCAGCCGGGCGTTGGTGCCGCCGTAGACGCGGATCTCCGCGGGGCCGCCCTCGATCTGCGCGCGGATGACGAGCGTGTCGTCGAGGATCGCCTGGTTGTCTCGATCGGGGCTGTCGCGGAGCAGCTCCAGTCCCCGACGGACCTTGCTCTCGAGCGCGATGATCGGGCCGGTCTCTGCGCCTCGCGGGCCCGAGAGCACGACGACGACGGCGGCCGCGGCGGCGACCGCGGCGGTGAGGCCGGCGGCCGCGATGAGGCGGTGCCGCCGCTGCCGCAGCGGGATCACCTTCGCAGCGGGCGCCGTGGGCTCAGTAGGCTCGGTCCGCGCCGCCGCGTCGAGGCTGCGGCGCGCTGCTATCGAGATCACCTTGGCCGCGGGCGCCGCGGGCGCCGCGGGCGCCACGGGCGCCGCGGCCGCGGTCTGCTCGGCCTGCTCGGCCGCGTCGATGGCGGCGAGCACGCGATCCCGGAAGCCGGCGCGCGGCGCCACGCCGCTGCCGAGCAGCGCGCCGAGCCGCTCGTACGCCGCGCGCTCGCCGGCGGGCACGTGGCTGACATCCTGGCCGCGCTCGCGCGCGAGCAGCCACTTCGCGTCATGGGCATGGAGGGCGTCACCGGCGTCACTGGCGTCACTGGCGGCGTCGGCGTCACGGGCGTCACGGGCGTCACGGGCGTCACGGGCGTCGTGGGTATCGGGGTCAGCCATGCTTCCACCCCTTTCGCTCGAGGCAGCGCTTGAGGATCGGCAGCGCGCGCGCGACGCGGACGCACAGCGTGTCCGCCTTGCGACCGAGCAGCGGGGCCATCTCCTCGTAGGTCATACCGGACAGGAAGCGTAGCAGAACCGTCTCACGGATCTCCGGAGACAGCTCTTGCAAGCAGTCCTCGAGCGCGGCGACCAGCCGCGCCTGGTCGAGCCGCTCCGCCGGCGCCTCATCCGGTGCGACGTGGTCGTCGATCCCCTCCGTGTCCAGCTGGATCTTCGACGAGCGCCGGGCCCGCGCCTTGATCGCGTCGGCGCAGCGGTGATGCGCGATGCCGATGAGCCACGTCCGCAGGGTCGCCTCGCCGCGGAACCGCGCCAGGTCGCGGTGCGCCTCGGTGAAGACCTGCTGGGCCACGTCCTCCGCGAGCTCGCGATCGCGGAGCTCGCGCACGCAGTAGGCGAACACCGTCTCCTCGTGAGCCTCCATCATCGCCGCGATCGCGCCGCGGCGATCGCCCTTCGCGTGCAGCGCCAGCGGGACCTCGTCCTCGGGCGCGCGTCGGCGCGGCGGCGCGTCGCCCAGCTCCGGCGGCGGCGCGTCATCCAGCTCCGGCGGTGGCGGTGGCGGCGCCTCCGCCGGAGGTGCCTCGTTCATTCTGTCCGGTCGATCCTCGTCGTCCACGTGCACCTGCCTCCGTAGCTTAACCGGGTGAGTCGAAGCCGGTAAAGACCACTACCCGCATGCTGCCATCCGAATCCACATCAGAATCAGGATGACTCACGCGTTTTCGACTCACGCGCGTCACTCCATCACTGACCGACACTCACCGGATCGACTCACGGGATTATCAGCCTCGCTCGGTCCTCGCCCACCGACTCCGGACCCGCTCGGCATCGATAGGCGATCACGCGTACGACGTCGTCTGGGAGCAGCGGGCGCACCGGCGCCGCGCCTGGGAAAAAGTTGTTTGCGGAGATCTCTCTCTCTGTGGGTAGTCATCGGTACCCGGTGATGCGCCGAGCATCGACGCAGCGCGAGCACGCGCAAGCCGTGCGCGTGCTCGCGCTCGTCGAGCGTCGGGACGTGATCGGCTCACGCGGCGTTCGGGATCGTGACGCGGAGCTCGGCGCCGCGCCCGCCAGCCCGCTCGCCCGCCTCGATCGTGCCGCCGGCCGTCGCGATCAGGTGCTTGCACACGGCGAGGCCGAAACCGGCGCCCGCGCCGGCCGCCTTCGTCGTGAAGGACGGATCGAAGACGCGCGGGCGATCGGCCGGCGGGATGCCCGGCCCCTCGTCGGAGACGGTGATCACCGTCGCCACGCCGCCGGGCCCGGGCCGCGCCGCGATGGTGATCGCGCCGGTCGCGCCGGCCGCGGTCATCGCGTGCAGCGCGTTCTGGACCAGGTGGACGAGCACCTGCTGCAGCGCGTGCGTCTCGATCGCGAGCGGCGCGGTCGCCGCGATGTCGAGCGCGAGCGACAGGCGCGCCTCCTCGATCACGGGGCCGAGCAGCGCGCCGACGTGGCGGACCGCGGCGGCGACCTCGCAGACCGGCGCCGGCACGCCCGGCGCGCTCGCGCCGGGGCGCTGCTCCGGCGGGCGCGGCGCGCGCGTGTGCTCGAGCAGGCCGCCGACGATCGCCTGCATGCGCGCGGTCTCGGCGGCGATCGTCTCGAGCGCGGCGCGGTCCGGGTGGCCCTCCGGCTTGCCCTCGACGAGCAGCTTCGCGTGGCCCAGCACCGTGGTCAGCGGGCGGTTGATCTCGTGCGCGACCTGCGCTGACAGGACGCCGACCGACGCCAGCCGGTCGCCGCGCGCGAGCCGCGCCTGGCGCTCGGCGCGCTCGGCGATCCGGCGCGCCATCGCCTCGAGCCGCTGGCCCAGCACGCCGAGCTCGCCGGGACCGGCGATCGCTTCGCGCTCGCTCCCGCGCCGACGCCCCGGCTCGCCCTCGCGCGGGCCGGCCTCGGCGCTGCCCGCGGCGATCGCGTCGGCGCGCCGCGCGAGGACGGCGAGCGGGCGGGTGAGCCGCGTCGCGAAGAACGCGCCCAGGGCGAGCGCGAGGGCGAGCGCTGCGGCGCCCGCGAGCGCGGTGTCGCGCGTGGTCCGCCGCGCGAGCGCGAACGCTTCGCGCTCCGGCTGCTGGTGCAGGATCGCCCAATGCACGCCGCGCGGCGTCTCGTAGCTCGTCAGGCTCCGGTACGCGCTGACCCAGCCGCCGGCCGCGAGCGTGCCCTCGCTCGTCGACGCGAGCGCGCGATCGACCGCAGGATCGCGCCCCGCGCGCGCGCCTTCGGGCGGCGGCCCCGGCGGCCCTGGCTCGCTCGACGCCACCGGCACGCCAGCGCCGTCGACGACCACGACGCGCGCGCCGGGCCCCAGGTGCGCGGCGGCGACGAGGTCGCGCACGAAGCCGAGATCGAGGCTCGCGATGAGCACGCCCATGCGCTCGCCGGTGCGGCCGCGCGCCTGCACGACGAGGTGCACGACCCGGCGTCCGTCCGGGGCTGGGTGCACCTCACCGAGGTAGCCGCCGGAGCCGTGCGCGCCGCCGACGACGCCGCGCGCGACGGGGTCGCCGTAGCGCAGCTCGCCGTCGGCGTCGAGGATCGACAGCGTCGCGACGATCGGCACGTCGCGCCGCAGGCGCCTGAGCAGGAGCTGCGTCGCGCCCGGATCGTCGGGCGCGTCGGCCCAGGTCGACGCCGCGAGCGCGACGGTGCGCCGCGCGCCCTGCAGCGTGCCGTCGAGCGCCGCGCCGAGCGCGTGGATGTGGGCGAGCGCGCCGCGCGAAGCCTCGCGCTCGAGGTCCGCGCGCGCGCGCACGATCGCGAGCGCGCCGACGATCACCGCCGGCACCACCGCGGCGACCGCGAGCGCGAGCAGGACGCGCCAGCGCAGGGACGCCGCCGGCCGGCTCACGGCGCGCCTCCCGGCGCTGGCGCCGGTGCCGCTCGTTCCGCTGGCGCCGCTGCTGCTGGCGCCGCCGGTGCCGCTGGCGCCGCCGCGCGCGCGAGCCGCTTCCAGCCGCGGCGCACGCCGGCGATCGCCTCCTCGGCCGTCGCGTCGTGGGCCACGGCCGCCGCGAGCGCCGGGTTCAGGTCGTCGAACAGGAGCGGCGTGAGCGGGCTCCGCGGCAAGGGCTCGCCGGCCTGTAGCGCGCGGTACACGTCGCCGACGAGCGGCGGCGCCTGCGCGAGCGCCGCCTGCCGCGTCGGCACCGTCCCCAGGCGCTCGGCGAACCTCACGGCGACGGCGACCTCGGTCAGCTCGCGGGCGAGCCGCCAGCCGTCGTCCGGTCGCCGCGCGCACCGCGGCACGGCGAGCAGCTGGCCGCCGCGCGGCGCGCGGGCGAGGGCGGACACCGCGAGCCGATCGCGGCCGGAGGGCGCGCCGAGCTGCCACGGCTCCGCGATCCAGTACGCGAGCTTCTGCGCTCGCCAGCGGCGCAGCTCGCCTGGCGCCTCGTCTGGCGCCTCGCCGAGCGCCTCGCCTGGCGCCTCGTCTGGCGCCTCGTCGCCCGCGGGCGGCGGCCGCGGCGCCACGTCGCCGAACAGGGCGGCGAACGCACCCAGGGCGCGCAGCGCGCCGTCACCTGCGATCCCGTCGGGCGACAGCTCGCCGCCCTCGGCGCGCAGCCACGGCACGAACCAGTAGCCGTCGGCGCGGAGCCCCAGCGGGTGCTGGCTGCCCGGCGTGCTCGCCGCGCGCGCGGCGAGCGCGAGGTCGGTGATCGACGCGCTCGCCGGGGCCGGGCGCGCGCGGTCGCGCGCCACGACGAGCCCGTCGATCGCCTGCGGCACGCTGTGGCCGCCGCCGAGCGCCGCGGCCTCGGGCGTCCAGTCGAGCCGCGCGAGCGCCTCCGGCACCGGCAGGAGCAGATCGCCCGCGACGAACGCGGGCAGCCACGTCGCGTCGATCCGGATCAGGTCCGGACAGTCGTCGCCCGCCGACAGGAGCTCGCCGATCACCTGCGGGCCGCGCGCAGGCGGCACCCGCGCCGGCGCGACGGCGATCCCGCGCTCCGCCATGGCCGCGTTGAACAGCTCGGTCTCCGCGGCGCCGAACGTGTGGAGGAAGCGGATCGGCGGCGGCGCCGCCGCTGGCCCCGGGCCGCACGCGCCCGCGAGCAGCGCGACGCAGGCGAGCCGACTTCTCCGCACGCGCCGACTGTACGTGATCGCGCGGGCGGCGATCCCCCGGGACCGGATCGGGCCGTGTTATCTATGCCCTCCCCGTGCGGAGCATGACCGGCTATGGACGCGGCGTCGCCCAGGCGGACGGGCGGCGCGCCACCGTCGAGGTGCGCGCGGTCAACCACCGCTTCCTCGATCTGAAGCTGCGCGGGGCGGCCCTGTCGCCAGCGCTCGAGGAGCAGATCACCGCGCGCGTGCGCGCCGCGGTGGAGCGCGGCGCGCTGGCGGTGTCGATCCACGTCGCGGCGGCTCAGAGCGCCGCGTCCCCCAGCGATGGTGGCGGCGGGGGCGAGCTCGCGTCGCGCATCGATCCGGAGGCGGCGCAGCGCGCGCATGCCGCGCTCGCGGCGCTCGCGGCGCGCCTCGGCACCGGCGCGCCAGATCTCGCGCTCGTGCTCGCGCAGCCAGGCGTCGTGATCTCCGCCGAGCCAGCCGGCGCCGAGCCAGAGCCGCAGGTGCTCGCCGCGCTCGACGCCGCGCTCGCGCAGCTGCACGGGATGCGGACGACCGAGGGGCACGCGCTCGCCGTCGAGCTGCGCGCGCGGCTCGACGAGCTGACCGCGCTGCGCGCGCAGATCGCGGCACTCGCGGCCGCCGTCCCCGAAAAGCTCAGCAAGCGGCTCGCCGAGCGCGTGCGGCGCCTCCTCGACGACGCCGAGCTCGATCCCGGCCGGCTCGCGCAGGAGGTGGCGCTCCTGGCCGATCGCGCCGACATCACCGAGGAGCTGGTGCGGCTCGTGTCGCACGTCGAGCAGGCGCGCGCGCTCCTCGCGGCGCCGGGCGCCGTGGGCCGCCGGCTCGACTTCCTCGTGCAGGAGATCGGCCGCGAGCTCAACACCATCGGGAGCAAGTCGACGTCGGCCGAGATCAGCTCGCTCGTCGTCGACGCCAAGGCCGTGCTCGAGAAGGTGCGCGAGCAGGTCCAGAACGTCGAGTGACCGACGAGCGAGTCGCGGAGGGCGGAGCCCGCCTCGGCGAGGAGGTCGTATAGTGACCGACGAGCGAGTCGCGGAGGGCGGAGCCCGCCTCGGCGAGGAGGTCGTATAGATGACCGCAAATGATCGAGCGTATGATGGAGCTCCAGTGAGCGAAGCACGCGGCGCGACCCGCCCGGATCGGGGCGTCCTGGCGATCGTGTCGTCGCCGTCGGGGGCCGGCAAGACCACGCTGACCCGGCGCCTGCTCGACGAGTTCCGGCCGCAGCTCGAGTTCTCGATCTCGCACACGACGCGCAAGATGCGCCCGAACGAGGCCCCTGGACGCGACTATCACTTCGTCACGCCAGCGGAGTTCCAGGAGATGATCGAGCGCGGCGAGTTCGCCGAGCACGCCTACGTCCACGGCAACCGCTACGGCACCGCGCAGGCCCCCGTCGAGGCCGCGCTCGTCCGCGGCCTCGACATGATCTTCGACGTCGACTGGCAGGGCGCGCTCGCGCTCGCCGCCCGGTGGCCCGAGGACGCGCTCAAGATCTTCATCTTGCCGCCCAGCCTCGACGTCCTGGCCGAGCGCCTGCGCACCCGGGCGACCGACGATCCCGCCGTGATCAAGCTGCGGCTCGAGAAGGCGCTCGACGAGCTGGGGCACTATGGCGAGTACGAGCACCTGATCGTCAACGACGACGTCGATCGGGCCTTCGCGGTCTTGCGCGCCATCTATTTGACGCGCCGGTACGGGACCGCCGACCGGCCGGACGTCCCGCACCCCCTGGCCGAGCTGGCCCAGCTGGTGGAGCGCAACGCCCACTCGGGCGCTGCCGCACACGCCCGCCGGCTGGTGGGCCGGACGTAGCCCGCGCCAGACCTGCTGCGTCTGGTCGCGGGAGATGTCGCATTGACGGGTTTTCCGGCTTGGGTCAACCTCAGCCGTATGAGGGGCATCCGCATCCTGTTGCTTGCGATGGTGACGGTCCTCGCGGTTGGCTGTGGGCGCACGTTCCGGGGCCACGCGACGCAGCCCAACCCGCTGGCGAAGCCAACGGAGACGCTCCGCCACTCGGAGAAGATCACGATCGTCACCGGCGACATGGAGCTCTCGACGCCCGACATGCCCGAGGGCGCGCAGCGCGTCGCCGTCCTGCGGAACAACCGCTACCCGCTCTACAACCAGGCGAGCTTCACGCTCGTCTCGCGCGATCGGCTGCGGTTCCACGTCCAGGTCGATCACAAGTGGCAGGAGTGGGCTGATCTCAAGACGTGGGACGTCGAGCTCGAGGACGACACCGGCCGGCGCTGGGCCCCCGAGTCCGTCGAACACGCGAAGACGAAGATCATGACCACGATGTGGGATCGCGAGCAGCGCACGGCCGTCCGCAACCGGTTCGGCGACATCGTCGCGATGAACGAGGACGGCTGGCGCAACCGCCAGACCCTGGGCTCGCTCTCGGTGTTCCGCGGCAAGGCGGACTTCGTCTTCTACCAGCGCGATCTGTTCCACGCGAACGTCAAGAAGCTGCGGCTCGTCGTGAAGCGGCCCGGCGAGGCGTTCGAGTTCACCTGGAACTTCCAGGACACGATCGCCTCCGAATAAGCGTGGTAGCCTCCTGGGCGCTCGCTGCCCACCGATGCACCAGCTCGATCAGCTCATCTCGGAGATCGCCGGTTACTACCCCAACGCCGACCTGTCGCTGGTCCGCCGCGCGTACCAGTTCGCCGCCGAGGCGCACGCAGGACAGACGCGCAAGTCCGGTGATCCGTACGTCACGCACCCGCTCTCCGTCGCCCAGGTCATCGCCGAGCTGAAGCTCGACGTCGCGTCGGTCTGCGCCGGCCTCCTCCACGACTGCGTCGAGGACACGAGCGCCACCGTCGAGCAGCTCAGCGACATCTTCGGCAAGGAGATCGCGTTCCTCGTCGACGGCGTGACGAAGCTCGGCAAGCTGCCGTACTCCACGCGCGAGGAGCAGCAGGCCGAGAACTTCCGCAAGATGCTGCTCGCGATGGCGCGCGACATCCGCGTCATCCTCGTCAAGCTCTGCGACCGGCTCGACAACATGCGCTCGCTGAACCACCTGCCGCCGGAGAAGCAGGAGCGGATCGCGGCCGAGACGATGCAGATCTACGCGCCGCTCGCGAACCGGCTCGGCATCCAGTGGGTGAAGATCGAGCTCGAGGACCTCGCGTTCAAGTACATCCACCCCGGCGAGTACGAGCAGCTCGTCGGCGACGTCGCCAAGACGCGCGCCGAGCGCCTCGAGTACATCAGGCTCGTCGAGGGGCTGATCCACAAGGAGATGACCGAGAACGGCGTCCCCTGCGAGGTGATGGGCCGCGCCAAGCACCTGTGGTCCATCTACCAGAAGATGAAGCGCATCGGCCGCCCGTTCGAGGAGATCCACGACGCGATCGGCTTTCGGGTCATCACCGACACGCAGATGCACTGCTACCAGGCCCTGGGCGTCGCGCACCAGACGTGGACGCCGATCCCCGGCCGGTTCAAGGACTACATCGCGCTGCCCAAGCCGAACCTCTACCAGTCGCTGCACACCGCCGTGATCGGCCCGCGCGGCGAGCGCATCGAGATCCAGATCCGCACCGGGGACATGCACCTGGTCGCGGAGCACGGCATCGCCGCGCACTGGAAGTACAAGGAGGGCAACCCCGTCGCCACCGGCGACGAGAAGAAGTTCGCGTGGCTGCGCCAGCTCATGGAGAGCCAGAAGGATCTCAACGATCCGACGGAGTTCCTCGAGTCGGTGAAGATCGACCTGTTCGGCGACGAGGTCTACGTCTTCACGCCGGGCGGCGACGTGAAGGCGCTGCCCAAGGGCAGCTGCCCGATCGACTTCGCGTACGCCGTGCACTCGACGATCGGCGATCACTGCTCGGGCGCGCGCGTCAACGGGATGATCGTCCCGCTGCGCTACCAGCTCCGCAACGGCGACACGATCGAGATCATCACGAACCCGAACCAGAAGCCGAACAAGGACTGGCTCAAGCTCGTCAAGACGGCGCGCGCGCGCACGAAGATCCGCTACCTCTTGCGCCAGGAGCAGCGCGACAAGGCGGTCGTGCTCGGCACCGATCTGATCGACAAGGCGCTGCGCAAGCACGGGACGACGCTCGTGCGCGCCGACAAGCAGCTCCAGGTCGCGGCGCGCGAGCTGCGCTGCGTGACGGTGGACGAGCTCATCATCCAGGTCGGCTACGGCAAGCTCACGGCGCAGCAGGTGCTCGAGAAGGCGCTGCCGGAGATCGCCGCCCAGGAGAAGGAGCCCGACAAGAAGCAGGAGAGCATGCTGAAGACCTTGCTCCGCAAGGTCACGCGGCGGACGTCCTCCTCGGGCATCAAGGTCGCCGGCGAGGAGGACATCCTGGTCCGCTTCGCCAAGTGCTGCAGCCCGCTGCCCGGCGATCCGATCGTCGGCTTCATCACGCGCGGCCGCGGTGTCACGGTGCACCGCCGCGACTGCGACAAGGGCCTCGACCTCGATCCCGAGCGCCGCATCGACGTCGAGTGGGACGGCAACGGCAAGACGCAGCACGAGGTGGCGATCCAGGTCCTGTGCGCGGACAAGCCCGGCCTCCTCGCGCACATCTCGCAGTCGTTCAGCGAGCAGGGCGTCAACATCAGCCAGGCGCACTGCCGCGCCACCGACGACGGGCGCGCGGTCAACACGTTCCACGCGTCGGTGCGCGACCTCGATCAGCTGAAGTCGGTGATCCGCTCGCTGTCGCGGATCAAGGGCGTGTTCAGCGTCGACCGCGTCTCGGCCGACGTCTCGTAGGCGCTTCGGCGCCGGCTAGCGCTTCGGCGCCGGCTGGCCGGGCTCGCCGAGGCTCGCGAACAGCTCGGTCGCCGACTGGGTCGACTTGCGCGCGAGGCGGTTCTTGCGCCGGCGACCGGCTTTTTCGTGCTTGTTCTTGCGCTTGACGCGGGTAGCAGCGGTGCGGGAAGCCATGGCGTACCTCGGGGAGAGACCGCGGTTTCTAGCGTCCGCGCAACCTCCTTGTCAATCGAGCCCGCCGCCTCGTCGGCGCGCCGGCGCCCGCGCGAGTTGTATTTGCGCGCGGATGTCCATACGATTCGCGGACCTACAGGGGACGCATGAAGCTCTGCCCGAAGTGCCAGAAGCAGTTCAGCGACGACGCGAACTTCTGTCCCGTCGACGCTGCGCGCCTCGTCCCGCTGGAGGGGCAGCCCGCCGCCCCCGCCGATCCGCTCACCGAGCGGTTCCAGATGGGCCCGGCCCTGGGCGGCGCGCGGACCGGCCCGGTCCACCGCGCCCTGGACCGGCAGACCAACGCCGCGGCCGTGGTGAAGATCATCTCGCCGGCCGTCGTGGCGCTGCCGGGCGTCGCGCAGCGCATCGAGCGCGAGCTCAAGCAGCTCGAGCTGGTGCAGAGCGTCGGCGTCGCGAAGGTGCTCGCGTCCGGCCGCCGCGGCGAGGACTGGTGGGTGGCGACCGATCTGGTCGACGGCGCGCAGACCCTGGCCGCCGCGATCACGGCGCGCGGCCCGCTGCCGCTCGAGGACGCGGCGCACCTCATCGAGGTGATCGGCGAGGCGCTGATCGAGGCGGCGCAGGTCGGCGTGGTGCATCGCGATCTCGCGCCGAAGAACGTGCTGTTCGCCGGCAGCGAGATCAAGCTGATCAACTTCTCGGTGCCCGTGCCGACGGACACCACGCCCGGCGTGCCGGAGTTCGTGGCGCCGGAGCAGGTCGAGGGCAAGGCGGTCGATCAGCGCTCGAACCTCTACAGCCTCGGCGCGCTGTTCTACTACGTGCTCACCGGCCAGCCGGTGTACACCGGCACCCCCGACGAGGTGCTCCGCGCGCACGTGAACGGGACGATCGCGTCGCCGTCGACGCTCATGATCGTGCCGGGGCCGGTCGAGACGGTCATCATGCGCGCGCTCGACAAGAGCCCGACGAAGCGGTTCTTGACGGTGCGGCAGTTCGTCGACGAGGTCGGGCGCGTCTCGCGCGGCGATGGCGAGTCCTCGGTGCGGAGCACGTTGCCGATGGGCAAGGCGGGGCGGCCGCGGGCCGAGCTCGTGCAGACGCTGCTCGGCGTGCGCGGCAGCGGGATCTCGGCGGCGGTCATGCAGGCGGCCGTGAAGGCCGCGGCCGCGCAGGCTGCGGGGGCTGCTGCTGCGCCCGCGGGGGCTGCGGCTGCGGCGGCTGCGGCGTCGGCGGCTGCGGCGCCCGCCGCGGCGCCCGCGCCGTTCATGCCGCCGGGCGCCGTTCCGGCGATCTCGGGCGAGCTGCCAGCGGGCGCGACGATGCACGGCGTCGGCTCCGGCGCGGCGATCCCGGTGCCGGAGACGCAAGGCGTGCAAGGCGCGCAAGGCGCGCAGGGGGCGGTCGTGCACGGCGAGGTGGTGGTCGCGCCGAAGCCCGCGCCGATGGAGGCGCCGCCGATGGTGGCGCCGGTCGCCGCGGCGCCGGGGGATCGCTCGCCGTGGGCGGCGCCCGCGGGTCAGCCAGCTGCGGCGAGCCCGCAGGCGGCGGCTGCGCCCACGCCGGCCGCGGCAGCCGCCGCGGCGCCTGCGCCGACCGCGAAGTCGACGGGGCCGTCGTCGGCGAGCGCGACCGTCTCGCACAAGAAGAAGGGCGACAAGGGCAAGTCCGACAAGGGCAAGGGCAAGGGCAAGGGCAAGAGCAGCTTCCGCGAGACCTTGTGGTTCAAGAAGGGCGAGCTCGACGCGCAGGCGGCCGAGGAGCGCGCGAAGAGCGGCCGGGACACCGGCAGCGGGCAAGCCGCCGACTCGCTACCGATGGACGAGCGTTACAAGGACGACGGCTCGCTCTCCCACGGCGACAAGGAGAAGTACAGCCTCCGCACCGGCGGCACGGAGGTGATGCCGCGGCTCCGCGACTCAGGCGTATCGAGCGCGGACGTCTCCGAGGACGAGCTGATCGGCGAGATGAAGGCCGGGCGCGGCAAGATCCTCGCGCTGGTCGGCATCGGCCTGGTCGTGCTGATCCTGATCATCGTCTTCGTCGCGAGGTGACCGTCGCGAGGTGAGGCGGCCCGCGAGGCGACGCGGCCCGCGAGGCACCTCAGGGCCGGCGCACGACGGCGCGCATGACGTCGTCCGGCGCGGCCGCGGTGCCATCGACGAGATCGATCTCGCCCTTCTGGCACATCGCGGCCACCTCGACGACGAGGTCCGGGTGCGCGCCGACGACGCCGATCACCGTGACCTCGCGCGCGACGAGGTCGCCGGGCAGATCCGGCACCGGCGCGAGCAGGGTCAGCGTGGCGCGCGGACCGGCGAGGGCGGCGGCGCGCGGGACGGCCTCGCGCGTCGCGGCGAGCACGCGCCACGGCCGCGCCCCGGCGCCGTGCGCGGCGAGCTCGGCGGCCACGGCCGCGCGGACCTCGTCATCGTCGGCGTCCGCGCCCGCCCGGGCGACCGCGGCGCCGCGCCCGGCGAGCCAGGCGGCCCACGCGGCGTGCGCCGGATCGACGACGACGACCGGCGCGGCGCCCTTCGCGCGCAGGATCTCGACCAGGAAGCGCGCGATCGGCGACGCCCCGACGACGACGGTCGGCTCGCGCGGCCCGATCCCGGTGCGCGCGTAGAGCGTGTACGCCACCGCGGCGTCGCCGGCCGCCGCCGCGCCCGCCGGTGCCGCGAGCTCGAGCCCGCCCTCGAGCGGCACGAGCCAGCGCGCGGCCGCGACGAGCCGCCGCGGCGGATCGCCCGCCGCCGCGCCCGCCGCCTCGCGCCGCCGGGCCCGCGGGCACACGGCGGCGCCGCCGCGCCGGCAGATCTCGCACTCGCCGCACGGATCGATCGGCCCGACGAGCACGCGGCGATCGACGAGCGCCGCGGCGCGGGCGCCAGCGGCGGTGACGCGGCCGATCGCGGCCACGCCGCGCGCGGCGCCGTGCGCGGTCTCCTGCGCGCCTTCGATCTCGATCTCGACGTCGTCGTCCGCGAGCGCGCCGGTCACCGGCCGCCGCGGCGCGAGGGCGCCGGTGTGGTGCCGAGCGCCGTGGATTCGCCGAGCTCGTTGTCGAACCCTGCGAAGTCGGGCTCGTAGCTCGCGTCATCGATCAGCGCCACCTCCTCGGCCTCGAACGAGTCGTCGTGCACGATCGCCGGCGACGGGGCGCGCGCCGACCGGCCGCCGTCGGTCGCGGCCCTGGCAGGCCCGGACTTGGTCGCGGGCGTCGGCGTGGACACCGCGGCCTTCGGAGCGGGGGCCGGTGCGCCCGGGAGCTGCGCCGTCGGGAGCCCCTGTCGCGCGCGCCACGCCGTGAGCGCAGCGACCAGATCGTCGTACGGGATCATGCGGCGAGGGTATCACGCGGCGTCGCGCCCCGCGTCGCGCCCGATATTGGACCGCGCGTGCGGAGAGGGTAGGGTGGGCGTCGACATGATCCGCCTGCACCGGTCGCCGGTCATCCCCGACGGCTTCCTCCACGGCTTCCCCGAGCGCACCGGCGGGGTCTCGCAGGGGCTGCGGAGCTCGCTGAACCTCGGCGCGCGCTGGGGCGATGATCGCGCCAACGTCGAGGCCAACCGGCGCCTGCTCGCCGCGCACGCCGGCTACGACCCCGCCCAGCTGCGCGCCACGCGCCACGTCCACGGCACCGCCGTCTGGAAGGTCGGCGAGCCGCTCGCCGACGACGCCGAGTTCGACGGCCTCGTGTGCGATCAGGTCGGCCCGGTGCTCGGCGCGTTCGCCGCCGACTGCACTCCGATCCTGTTCGCCGAGCCCCAGGCGCGCGTCTGCGGGGCGGCGCACGCCGGCTGGCGCGGCACGGTGGCGGGCGTGGCGCAGAACGTCATCGGCCGCATGTCGGAGGCGGGCGCGCGCCCCGAGCAGGTGCGCGTCGCGCTCGGGCCCTCGATCGGCCCGTGCTGCTTCGAGGTCGGCCCCGAGGTCGTGGCCGAGTACCGCGCCGCGCTCGGCGATCTGCCGGGGCTCGTCGTCCCCGGCCCGCGCAAGGACCACCTCGATCTGCGCGTCGCCACGCGCGCCTTCCTCGAGCGGGCCGGCGTCCGGCCCGAGCACATCGACGATCGGCCGCCCTGCACCAAGTGCGAGGCGGACCGGTTCTTCAGCTACCGCCGCGACGGCAGGGACGGCGGCGTGCACATGGCGTTCATCGGGATGGTCACGTCGGACTAATCGACGCTGACGCCGTACGACGGGAGGATGTCGCCGGTGAGCGCCTGAACGATCGTCTCGGCCTTGTGCCAGTCGATGATCGCCTGGGCCTTGCGCACCTCGGCCTGGCGGAGCTCCTCCTGGCGGTTCAGCACGTCGAAGTTCGTGGCCTTGCCGAGGTTGAAGCGGTCCGACTCGATCTTGATGTTCTCCGTCGCGAGATCGATCGCGCGCTGCGAGAGCGCGACGCGGCGCCGCGCCAGCTCGGCCTGCGCCACCGCGCGCGCCATCGCCTGCGCGAGCTGCGCGCGGACGTCGAACGCGGTGACCTCGAGCCTGCGCTTGACGGCGCGCTGCTCGCGCGCGAGGCCCTTCACGTTCTCCTGGCCGAGCGAGTGCTGGAACGTGAGCGTGCCGCTGATCTTGAGCGACTCGAACGTCACCATGTCCTTGAGCGCCGTCCCGAACTTCGGATCTTGGCCCTCGGGCCCGATCCGGAGCGCGGCGTCGAGCTGCGGCAGGAGGCCGTCCTCGGTGACCTCGATGTTGATCGTCGTGATCGCATCCTGCTTCGCGAGCTGCGCGAGCTCGGGGCTCGCCGAGAACGCGCGCTCGGTGAGCTGGCCGAGGTCCCACGCCGCGTCCTGCGTGGCGAGGTCCGCGCCGACGCGCAGCCCGAGCTCGCCCTTGCCGATCGGCAGCCCGGCGGCGCGGCGCAGGCTGATCGATCGATCGAGCACGCCGAGCTCGCCGTTCAGGACGTCCTCCTCGCGCGTCGCGATGATCTGCTGGACGGCCGGGATCTCGCTGCGCGGCACCTTGCCGCCGTCGGAGCCGATCTGCGTGATGCGCAGCCGCTCCTTCGCGAGGTCGAGGCTCGAGCGCGTGATCGCGACCTGGCGCTCGGCGAGCACGAGGTCCCAGTACGCGGCGATCACCGCCTGGATCGCCTGGATCGCGGCGAGCCGGCGCGCGAGCACCGCCGCGTCGCGCGACAGCGTGGCCCGGCGCTCCGCGGCGTCATAGAGGAAGCGGCCGCGGCCGCGGAGGAGCGGGTGCGTGATCACGCCGGTGATCTCGTCGGACCAGCTCACCTGGGTGCCGTCGCCGGGGATGATCGACGGGAACCGGCTGTACTGCGTGCCGACGTGCAGCCCGATGGTGCCACCCGTCGGCAAGGGGCGCGTGATGTTCGCGCCGAGCTGCACGCTCGTGCTGCGCTCGAACGAGATGCCGTTAAACGCGATGCCGTTGTCGACCTGCAGGTTCGCGGCGATCTGCCAGTCGTCGCGCGCGAGCGCCTGGTAGATGCGCGCCTCGGCGATCTCGATGTCGATCTTCGCGCTCGCGAGGCTCGGCGAGTGCTGCACCGCGTGCTGCAGGAGCTCGGGCAGGCCCGTCGGGCGCGCGGGGCCCGCCCACGCCGTGAGGTCGTCCGACTGAGGCGGCGGCGGCGGCTGCCCGGGCTGCGGCAGCTGTGGCAGCTGCTGCGCCGGCTGCTGCCCCGGCGGCAGCGGTTGCTGCTGCAGCGGCGGCCGCCACGGCGGGGCCGGCCCGCGGCCGCCGGGCGCCTCCCCGGCGGAGATCGCGCGCGCCAACAGATCCGCATCTGCGGCGCGCGGCGCACCGAGCAGAGCGAGGAGCACGACACCCAATCGCGCGAATCGCATCGAAGTCGCGCGCATCATCGCATGTCCGACGACGCCTGTCCGACGACGCCGCGCCCGTCCCCGCCCGCGGCGCATGAATCGTCACGGTGCGTGGATCTGCCTGGGATCACCGTGTTAGTTTGCGCAGCACCGATGGGAACGGTCCTGCGTACCTACTGCTTCCTTGATGCGCTGCAGCCGCAGCAGGCGACGTTCATCGGCAAGACGGCGCGCGGCTTCCTCCCCGTCCCGTTCCAGGCCTCGCTGTGGGTCGAGATCGCGCCGGGCATCGCCATCAACCAGGTCACCGATCGCGCGCTCAAGACGACGCGCGTCCAGCCCGCCGTGCAGGTGGTCGAGCGCGCGTACGGCCTCTTGGAGGTCCACGACCACGACAAGGGCGAGGTCCTGTCCGCCGGCGCCGAGATCCTCAAGTACCTGGGCGTCGAGGAGAGCCAGCGCCTGAAGCCCAAGGTGCTGACGAACCAGATCATCCGCGGCGTCGAGGCCTACCAGACGCAGATCATCAACCGCAGCTCGGCGGGCATGATGGTGCTGCCCGGCCAGTCGCTGTTCATTCTCGAGTGCGAGCCGGCCGGGTACGCGGTGCTCGCCGCCAACGAGGCCGAGAAGGCCGCGCAGGTGTACCTCGTGAACGTGACGCCGTACGGCGCGTTCGGCCGCCTCTACATGTCGGGTCCGGAGGCGGAGATCGACGCGGCGGCCGCCGCCGCGACCGCGGCGCTCGCGGCGGTGACCGGCAAGGAACCCGAGAAGTTCGTCGACAAGTAACGCCCAAGGAGCGAATGACAAATGGCTGATGCGCTTGGAATGATCGAAGTGAAGGGCTTCGTCGGCATGGTCGAGGCCGCCGATGCCATGGTCAAGGCGGCGAAGGTCGAGCTCGTGGGCTACGAGAAGACCGGCGGTGGCTACGTCACCGCGATCGTGCGCGGCGACGTCGCGGCCGTGAAGGCCGCGACCGAGGCCGGCCAGCGCGCCGCCGAGCGCGTGGGCGAGGTCGTCTCGGTGCACGTCATCCCGCGGCCGCACGCCAACGTCGACGCGGTCCTGCCGCTCGGGCGTGACGGCACGGGCACGACCCAGAAGTAGCCGCCCATGCTGCTGGGCAAGGTCATCGGCACGCTGGTCGCGACC
>DATMCI010000070.1:0-4490 GCA_035558535.1 Kofleriaceae bacterium | reverse complement strand
ACAGGATCACCCCAGGCGCTGCGCGAGCGCAGCCACGTAGTCGAGGTCCACCGCAGTCGACAGCCGAAGCCGCACGCCCGTCTTCAGCTCAATCTCGATCTCGCCGCCCACCGCCGCAGCGCCCCGCGCCGCAGGCGCGGTCGAGGCTATCACGCGCACGGGGACCAACGACACGCGCGCCTTCCGCTCACGGCGCAGCTTGTAGAGCCAGCTCCGCAGCGTGGCTACCGGAATCTCGCGCTGCCGCGCGAAGCTCTCCTGCGTCAGCTCGCTGCGCTCGAATTCGTCGACGGTGGCAACCCAGAACTCACGTCCGAACATTTGGACCGGCGATCATCCGCTACCCACGTGTGGCCCGCCATGCGTCTTTCCCCGGACGGGTACCGCTCGAGCGCCTCGCGGAGCTCGTCGCCTGACGCGTACCGCAGGGCCGGATCGCGGTGCAGGCAGCGCTCGACCACCGCCGAGAGCCGCGCCGCCTCGGGCGCGAGCGGGAGCGGGAGGTCCGCGCCGTCCGGTGCGTCGGCGATCGGCGCGCCCCGTCGCGAGCTCGTAGAGCACTGCACCGATCTGGTAGACGTCGCTGCGGCGGTCCGCGACCGCGACCGCGCGCACCTCCGGCGCCAGGTAGCGCGGTGTGCCGGCGATCGTCCCTGGCTGCGTCAGCTCGGACGCGGCGGCGGCTGCCGCGCTCGCCGCGGAGCTTGGCGAGCCCGAAATCGACGAGCTTCACGACGCCGTCGGCGCCGAGGATCGCGTTCGCTGGCTTGATGTCGCGGTGCACGATCCCGGCGCGGTGCGCCGCCGCGAGCCCGCGGGCGAGCGCGATGCCGAGCTCGAGGCAGCGCTGCCACGGCAGCGGCTTTTCGATCTTCTCGAGGCTCTCACCGCGGATGTACTCGCTGACGAGGTACGGCCGGCCCGCGATCTCGCCGAACCGGTACACCGTCACGACGTTGACGTGCGCGAGGCGCGCCGCCGCCCGCGCCTCGATCGCGAACCGCTCGCGCGTGCTCGCGTCCGGCTCGGCGTACGCGATGAACTTGATCGCGACCATGCGATCGAGCAGCCGATCCATGGCGAGCCACACGCTGCCCATGTCGCCGCTGCCGAGCGGCCTGACGAGCCGGTACTCGTCGAGCTCGCCGGGCGGCGTCCACCTCCGCACCGGCAGCCGCGCGACGGCCGCGAGCAGCGGCCCGAGGCTGTCGTCTGACGCGGTATCCTCGCCCACGGCCGGCCACAGCATCGCATGCCACGACCGCCAGGCGCGCGTCACCTGTCCTCGACTGCATCTGGATCGCGCTCGCGCTCGGTCTCGTCATCGCGGAGCCCAGGCTCGCGCGCGGCAGCGGCGATAGCCGCCAGACGCTGGCCATCCCGGTCGTCGACGCCTCGGGCACGCTGCGCCAGGAGAAGAAGACCTTTCTCTATACCGCACGACTACGCTGGCGATGTCACGGCGGCCACCTTCATCTTCGCGCGGCCGTGCACGAGCGTTCGCCCGCCTCCGTACGATCCGAGCGATCCGAACAGCGGACCCGCTCCGCAGTACTCCACCCTGGATCGCGTCCCCTACGATCCGAAGTGCACGCGCGTCAACCCGCTGGCGGAGAGCGGCATCACCCTGGCGTTCGACGTCTCCGCCGCCGACGAGCCTCACGTCACCGGCGAGTGCACGCTGACCGTCGATCTGACGAACGCGCGGCCGATCGATACGAAGCGGTTCCCGCAGCTCGCGAAGGCGAACCTGACCTCCATCGATGCGCTGGTCCGGCTCGCGATCACCACGCTCGAGGCCAACGCCCGCGGCGCGCTGAGCGACTGCAAGATCGCCTACGTCGGTCGCAGCGGTGGGCTGCCGCCGCGGTACCGCCCCCCGGTCTCCTGCGACGCCGCGCCAGGTCAACCCGCGGGCGTCGCCGCGCCGGCGTGGAAGCCGTCCGCGGAGGCGCCAACCGCGAGCTCGATCCGTCCCGCGCGCTCGCGCAGACGGACGCGATCGCGAAGGCGCTGCGCGAGTGCATGCGCCAGTGGTACCCGGCTCCGCCCTCTCTCACTCCGATCCCGCCGGTGGCAACGTCGGCTGCTCGCACGCCCGCCAGTGGACGCCGAAGCTGACGGCGACCTGCGACGATCCGTACCCGAACCTCGGCCGGTTCCCGCCAGGTCCGTAGCGAGACTACCGCCCGGTGCGCAGCGCGACCTCAGCCTCACCAAGCTCGGCGACATGGCTCGATCGCGCGATCAACGGAACTCTCTGCGTCGAGGTCTCGAGGCCGGATCTCGGTGCTGGTGATGGACAGCCAGCACCACGGCTCGCGTGCGCTCGAGGACGAAGAACACCGAGTACGGGAACCGACGCACGAGGGCACGGCGAACGTCCTCGTAGATGATCGGGTACATCAGCGGTCGATCCGTGATCTGCATGAACACTTGGTCGAGGGCAGCGAGGAATGCATCGGCCTTGCCGTACGGCGCGTAGTACGCGTCTGCCTCGGCGATGTCGCGCTTCGCCGATCGCAACACGAAGAGATCGAGGTTCATCGCTGCTTCAGAATCTCGGCCCGGACTTCAGCCCACGACTGGCCTGACGCGGGATCGGCGCGGTGCTCGCGAAGGCGTTCGTCGAGCATGGCGCGTTCGTCTTCGGTCAGCGGCAGCTGACTGGCGGCAACTTCGTCGCTCGCGATGCTGTCCCAGAGCTCCTCGATCAGCTCGAGACGGGTCGCCACGTCGAGCTTGAGCAGGTCCGCCTTCGAGAGCATCGCCACGCCGTCAACGTAGCACGTATGGTCCGCCCGCCTCGGCCCCAGGTTGCCCCACCGCGGCCCAGGTTGCCCGCCTCGACCCGAGGCGCACCGCGAGCACCTCAAAGAAGGCTAGCGAGCGTAGGACAGCGGCAAGCGCTGCGGCGCGCAAGAAGGCTAGCAGCGGTCACGGCTTGTTCCTCGAGCGCAACGGGCGCGCGACCTCGGCATTGAGAGTGTCGCGAGCCCACCCCGAGATCGACTTGCCCTCGTCTTGCGCGCGCTGCGTCCATGCGTCGCGTTCCTCGGTGGTCGCCTTGACGCCGATCGATGTGTTCGTCGGCTTCCCGGCTGGATCGCGGCGTTTCGGAGCGCGCCCGGCGCCTGGCCATCCCGATCCTCTCGCGAGCGCTGGCTCCACTTCCTCAAGGGCTCGCTTCCCGCCGATATGAGGCGTCCGCTTCGCCCACCCGCCCCGCTCGGCTGGCCAGCGTACGAGCGCCCCCGCGGCATCCGTACCGATCCACTCGCCAGGGTGATCTGGCGACCGGTAGAGCTTCATCGTGACGGGCATCGCACCGAGTCTCAGGCCGCGTCAACCGGTTGTCAAAGCAGACGGTTAACGCGTCCCACAAGGACAAGTCACTCGTCCTATTTACAAGAAAGGTAACTCATCCTAGTATGGCTGCGATTCTAGCCCTCTCGCAAGGAGCCACTCATGACCAAGTCCCCGAAGTCTCTCCGCAAGTACGCGATCCCGCCCGTGCACTGGGTCGGCACCGTCGCATGGCTCGCCCGGGTCGCACGCTGCGAGGAGGGCGCGTCGTGAGCCGGTCGAAGCGGTCCGAACGCAACGCTGCGCACCTGCGCGACCTGCGCGACCTGTACGACCAGATCCGCCGCCGGAACCGGAAGACCGCCGCCGCCATCGTGACGATCGCCGAGCGCGCCGACACGTCGACGATCGCCGCGATGGCCACGCTGATCGCGTTCGTGGCGAAGTACCACCGCGACGGGGATGCATGGTGAACGTCCTCGACCTCCCCGCCGCGCTACACGGGATCTCCACCCAGCAGAGCCTCTGCAGCAGTTGCGTCGCTGGAGTCGAGCTGCTCGAGAGGGCCAGGCTCGCCAGCGACGACGTCGCCGTGACGTGGGTCGGGACGGGTTTGAATGCGCGGTGATAGCGAAGGTCGTACAGCAGTGAGGCGATTAGCCTGATCCCACGTTTGTTAGCGGCCTTAGCTGGCTCGTGAACGCGGCGAAGCTGTCGGCGATCTTCGTCATATTGCGGCGGTCGTGCCCAACCGGCTCGGGTCAGGGGCCGAGCCGAGCGAACCCGACCGGGGTTGGGTCCGAGGCCAGCGACTTCATTTATCGAGCTCAGCTCGCCGCCACGAACGGCTCAGCTTTCCAATCGCTCGCGGTGCGGCGAATTCGCACTGGCATCTCCTTCACCGGCTCATCTTTCGACGGAAGCGCACCGAGCGTGGCGCGAACGTCAGCGACAAATTCGTTGTCCTTGATCCGGCCCAACGTCACGGACGGCGCGCCGGCTGCGAGAACGATGGGGCCCATCGTTGCAAGCATGCTCAGCTGCCGACCACGAGCCGGGCGCGCTGGGTGGCGGGCGTCAGGCGCTTGCTCGCCTCGCGCCAGGGCGTGCCCGCCGGCAGCGCGAGCGGCGGCGCGTCGAGGGCAAGCTCCACCTCCAGGCCGCGCACCGGGCTCGGGTTGTTC
>DATMCI010000069.1:0-27495 GCA_035558535.1 Kofleriaceae bacterium | reverse complement strand
CGAGGCCGCGTACGATCTGCGCGCGTGGCCGCCACCGGGCGCCGCCGCGCTCGCGCTCGATGGGCTGTATGAACGGCTCGCCGAGATGGGGCTCGCCTACGGGGCGGACTTCCAGGGCCTGCGCGGCGTCTGGCAGCGGGGCGACGAGCTGTTCGCCGAAGCCACGCTCCCCAACGCCACGACCGAGGAGGCTGCACGGTTCGTCCTGCATCCGGCGCTCCTCGACGCAGCGCTGCACGCGCTTGTGGCGGATGGCCGCTACTCCGGCGATGAGGTCGCGCTGCCGTTCGCGTTCCGCGGCGTCTCGCTGCGCGCGGTCGGCGCGGCCACCGTGCGCGTGCGGTTCGCGCGCGACGCGGCGGAGCACGCGCTCTCGCTCAGGATCGCCGATGGGGCCGGCGAGCCACTGGCGTCCATCGAGGCCCTGACGGCCCGGCCGGCCTCCGCGGACCAGCTGCGCACCGCGCGCGGGTCCGCTCAGGACGCCCTGCTGCGCGTCGATTGGGCCCTGCTGCCGAGCGTCGCTGCCACGCCGCCGCCGCCCGAGCGCTGGGCGATCATCGGCGCCCCGGATGCGTTCGTGCGAAAGCCCGCCGGTGTCGTGCTCGAGCACCACGCCGACCTCGCCGCGCTGGCTGCCGCGCTCGACCGCGGCGCGCCAGTCCCCGACGCGATCGTGGTGCCGCGGCACTCACACACGGCCGACGGATCGGCCGATCTGATCGGCGCGGCCCACGCGACCATCGCGCAGGTACTGTCCTTGCTCCAGGCGTGGTTTGCCGACGAGCGGTGGGCATCGGCTCACCTGGTCGTGCTCACCCGCGGCGCCATCGCGACACACGCGGACGAGGATGTGCCCGACCTCGTCCATGCACCGCTGTGGGGACTGGTCCGGACCGCTCAGAGCGCGCACCCCGACCGGACGATCGTGCTGGTCGACAGCGACGATGCCGAGGCCTCGCGCGGGGTGCGGTTCACCGCGTGGGTCCCGGCGGAGACGCAGCTGGCGCTGCGCGATGGCACGTGCCTGGCCGCGCGGCTCGCACCTGCGCGCATGCGAGACGCGCTCGTGCCTCCGGCCACGCGTCACGAGAGCGAGCTGGTGCGAGCCGTACCGCGCCCGCTCGCGCCGGACGGCACAGTGCTGATCACGGGCGGCACGGGGACGCTAGGGGCGCTCTTGGCTCGTCATCTGGTCGCCGTCCACGGGGTTTTGCACCTGATACTCGCATCGCGGCAGGGACCCGCGGCCCCCGGGGCCGCGGCGCTCGCGCGCGAGCTCGAGGCCGCTGGCGCGCGCACCACCATCGTCGCGTGCGATGCCGCTGACCGGGACTCGCTCGCGAGGCTGCTCGCCGGGATTTCACAGGAGCATCCGCTCACCGCGGTCATTCATATGGCCGGGGTGCTCGATGGTGGCGTGCTCGCGCTCACGCCGGAGCGGCTGCGGGCGGTCCTGGGTGCCAAGCTCGATGCCGCTGTCCACCTGCACGAGCTGACGCGCACGCTTCCCCTGTCGGCGTTCATCTTGTTCTCGTCGATTTCGGGGATCGTGGGCAATCCCGGCCAGGCCAACTACGCGGCGGCCAACTCGTTCCTCGATGCGCTGGCCCACCATCGGCGCGCCCAAGGCCTGCCCGCGCTGGCGCTCGCGTGGGGGTTCTGGGAGACCCGGACCGGGCTGACCGCGCACCTCACGGCCGGCGATCTGGGACGGCTGGCGCGCAGTGGCGTGCGCGGCATATCGTCGGAAGAGGGGCTCGCGCTGTTCGATGCTGCGCTGGCGCGACCCGACGCCGCGCTGGTCCCCGCCCGGTTCGATGCCGCCGCGCTGCGCTCACGCGCGCATAACTTGCCGGCTCTGCTCCGCGGACTGGTCCGGGGCGCCGTGGCGCGTCCTCTGGCCGCGCATGCAGCAGCGACCTTGTCGCTGAAGCACCGCCTCGGCGCATTGCCAGCGCAGGACCGTGAGCGTGAGCTGCTCGCGTGGGTGAAGGCCGAGATCGCGACCGTGCTCGGGACCGCCGATCCGAGCACGCTGGCGACCGAGCGGCCGTTGCACGAGCTGGGGCTCGATTCGCTGATGGCACTCGAGCTCCGCAACCGGCTGGCCACCGCCATGGCGACCCGCCTGCACGCCACGCTGCTGTTCGACCACCCGACGCCCGCCGCGCTGGTCCGATTCCTCGAGCACCGCCTGTTCGGGGACAAAGGGGCAAGCCTTCCGGCTGCGCCGACGCCCGGCCTGCGGTCCGACACCGACGACCCGATCGCCATCGTGGCGATGGCGTGCCGGTTCCCCGGCGGCGTGCGCACGCCCGAGGAGCTGTGGGGCCTCTTGGCCGAGGGCCGGGACGCCGTCTCGAGCTTCCCCGACAACCGCGGCTGGGCCCCCGACCTCTACGACCCGGATCCGGCGGCCACCGGCAAGAGCTACACGCGCGAGGGCGGGTTCCTCCACGACGCCGATCGGTTCGACGCCGCGTTCTTCGGCATCAGCCCGCGCGAGGCGCTCGCGGTCGATCCGCAGCAGCGGCTCTTGCTCGAGACGTCGTGGGAGGCCGTCGAGCGCGCGGGGATCGATCCGACGACGCTGCACGGCTCGGACACCGGCGTGTTCGTCGGGGTGATGTACAGCGACTACGCGTCGCGGCTGCGCGATGTGCCGGAGGATCTCGAGGGCTACGTCGCCATCGGCAGCGCGCCGAGCGTGGCGTCGGGCCGGATCGCGTACGCGCTGGGATTGCACGGTCCCACGCTGACGCTGGACACCGCGTGCAGCTCGTCGCTGGTGGCGATTCATCTGGCGGCGCAGGCGCTGCGGCAGCGGGAGTGCACGCTCGCGCTCGCGGGCGGCGTCACCGTGATGGCGACCCCGGGCATGTTCATCACGTTCAGTCGGCAGCGCGGGCTGGCGCCCGATGGCCGCTGCAAGGCGTTCTCGGCGGCGGCCAATGGCACCGGCTGGAGCGAAGGCGCGGGCATGGTGCTGCTCGAGCGGCTGTCCGATGCGCAGCGCCATGGTCATCCGGTGCTCGCGCTCGTGCGCGGCTCCGCCGTCAACCAGGATGGCAAGAGCCAGGGACTCACCGCGCCCAACGGGCCCGCCCAGGAGCGCGTGATCCAGCAGGCGCTCGCGGCGGCTGGGCTCGCGCCCGAGGCCGTCGATGCCGTCGAGGCGCACGGCACGGGCACCACGCTCGGCGATCCGATCGAGGCCCACGCCCTGCTGGCCACCTACGGGCGCGCGCACACCGCGGAGCGGCCGCTGTGGCTGGGCAGCCTCAAGTCCAACCTCGGACACACCCAGGCCGCGGCCGGCATCGGCGGCGTGATCAAGATGGTGCTGGCGATGCAGCACGGAGTGCTGCCGCGGACGCTGCACGCGGCGGAGCCGTCGCCGCACATCGACTGGGCAGCGGGCGCGGTGCAGCTGCTGAGCGAGCCGGTGCCGTGGGTCGCTAACGGCCAGCCGCGCCGCGCGGGGGTGTCGTCGTTCGGCGTGAGCGGGACCAACGCGCACGTCATCCTGGAGCAGGCACCCCCGAGCACGCCGCCGGATGTGAGGAGCGACGCCGGCGCAGGGCCAGCGGTCGCGGATCCGAGCGTGCTTGCAGATGTGGGCGACGGAACGGCGGCGGTGCCCGTGCTGCTGTCGGGCAAGACCGAGCGTGCAGTGCGTGCGCAGGCCGCGCGGCTGCGCGAGCACCTCGTAGCGCGCCCCGAGCTGGCGCTGGTCGACGTGGCGTACTCGCTGGCCACCACGCGGCCTGCGCTCGCGCAGCGCGCCGCGCTGGTCGCGCGGGATCGGGCTGCGTTGCTCGATACGCTGGCAGCCGTCGCAGAGGGCCGGCCGACGCCGCACGCGGTGGTGGGGCAGCCCACCGGTGACGGCAAGCTCGCCGTGCTGTTCACCGGGCAAGGTAGCCAGCGCCCGGGCATGGGCCGCGGGCTCTACGACGCGTTCCCGGTGTTCCGGGAGGCGCTCGACGCGACGTGCGCGCAGCTCGACGCGGCCGTCGCCGAGCTCACCGAGATCCGGTGGCCGCTGCTCGAGGTGCTGCTCGCCGCCGAGGGCAGCGATGCCGCACAGCTGCTCGATCAGACCCTGTACACCCAGCGCGCGCTGTTCGCGCTCGAGGTCGCGCTGTTCCGGCTGCTCGAGGCGTGGGGCGTCCAGGTCGACCTGGTGCTCGGCCACTCCATCGGCGAGCTGGTCGCCGCGCACGTCGCCGGCGTGCTGGCGCTGCCGGACGCGTGCGCCCTGGTGGGCGCGCGCGCGGCGCTCATGCAGGCGTTGCCCGGCGGCGGCGCCATGGTGACGGTGCAAGCGCCAGAGGCAGAGGTCCGCGCGCTCCTGGCTGCGGCCGGGACCGCCGAGCGTGGCGCGCGCGCCGTGATCGCGGCGGTCAACGGGCCGACCTCGACGGTGGTCAGCGGCGATGCAGAGGCCGTGCTCGAGCTCGCCCGCCGGGCGGAGACCGCCGGCCATCGCACCCAGCAGCTGCGGGTCAGCCACGCGTTTCACTCCCACCACATGGACGGCATGCTCGAGGCGTTCCGCCGGGTGGCCGAGCAAGTGCGCTATCAGCCCGCGCGCATCCCGATCGTGTCGAACCTGACCGGCCGCGTGGCCAGCGACGCGGAGCTCAGCGCGCCGGGGTACTGGGTCGACCAGGTCCGGCACGCCGTGCGGTTCGCCGACGGGATCCGCACGCTGCACGACGCTGGGGCCCGCACCTTCCTCGAGCTGGGTCCCCACAGCGTGCTGGCAGCGCTCGCCGACACGGCGCTGGCGGACATCGCGCACGAGCGCGCCGCCTGCATCGCCGTGCTGCGCAAGGACCGGCCGGAGGACGAGACCCTAGCCGCGACGGTGGCGGAGTTGCACGTGCGCGGCCATCGCGTCGACTGGACCACGTACTTCCAGCAGTACGGAGATCGCGAGGGGCAAGCGTTCGCTCCGCGGCGCGTCGACTTGCCGACGTATGCGTTCCAGCGCCAGCGGTTCTGGCTCGACGCACCGATGGGCAAGAGCGCCGACGTCGCATCCGCCGGGCTCTTGCCCGCAGACCATCCGTTGCTCGGGGCTGCGCTCGCGCTCGCCGACAGCGATGGCTTCGTGTTCACCGGCCGGCTGTCTTTGGCCGAGCACCCGTGGCTCGCCGGCCACGCGGTGTGGGGCTCGGTGATCTTGCCCGGGACCGCACTGGTGGAGCTGGCGCTCGTGGCGGCGCACCGGGTCGGCCTTGCGCAGGTCGAGGAGCTCACGCTGGAGCAGGCGCTCGTGATCCCAGCTTCCGGGGCCGTGCTCGTCCAGCTCACGGTTGGCGCAGCGGATGACAGCGGCCGGCGCTCGCTCGCAGTCCACGCGCGCGCCGAGGACGCACCCGCCGATGGGGTGTGGACCCGGAATGCCAGCGGGACGCTGGCGGGCGGGCTGACCGCGGGCGAGCGCCCGTACGATCTGCACGCGTGGCCGCCGCCGGGCGCCACGGCGGTCACGCTCGACGGGCTGTATGAACGGCTCGCGGAAGCGGGGCTCGTCTACGGCGCAGACTTTCAAGGGCTGCGCGGCGTCTGGCTGCGCGGCGACGAGCTGTTCGCCGAAGCCGAGCTCCCGGCAGCTACGGCCGAGGATGCGGGGCGCTTCGCCCTGCATCCGGCGCTGCTCGACGCAACGCTGCACGCGCTCGCGGCAGAGGGTCGCTACCTCGGCGCCGAAGTCGCGCTGCCGTTCGCGTTCCGCGGCGTCTCGCTGCGCGCGGTCGGCGCGGCCACCGTGCGCGTGCGGTTCGCGCGCGGCCACGCGGAGCACACGGTCTCGCTCACGATCGCCGATGGGGCCGGCGAGCCACTGGCGTCCATCGAGGCCCTGACGACCCGGCCGGCCTCCGCGGAGCAGCTGCGCACCGCGCGCGGTCCTGCTCAGAACGCCCTGCTCCGCGTCGAGTGGGCCACGCTGCCGGGCATCGCTGCCACGCCGCCGCCGCCCGAGCGCTGGGCGCTCGTCGGCGCCCCGGATGTGCTCGTGCGACAGCCCGCTGGCGTCGTGATCGAGCGCTACCCCGACCTCGCCGCGCTGGCTGCCGCGCAGGGCCGCGGCGCGCCGACCCCCGACGCCATCGTGGCGCCGTGGCGCTCACCCGCGGCGCGTGGATCGATCGAGCTGATCGACGCGGCCCACGAGGCCACCGCGCAGGTGCTGGTCTTGCTCCAGGCCTGGCTCGCCGACGAGCGGTGGGCATCGTCTCGCCTGGTCGTGCTCACCCGCGGCGCCATCGCGACGCGCGCCGACGAAGGCGTGCCCGACCTCGTCCATGCACCGCTGTGGGGACTGGTCCGGACCGCACAGCGCGAGCACCCCGATCGGTCGATCGTGCTGGTCGACAGCGATGACACCGAGGCCTCGTCCGAGGTGCGGTTCACCGCGTGGGTCCCGGACGAGACGCAGCTGGCGCTGCGCCACGGCGCGTGCCTGGCCCCGCGGCTCGTACCGGCGGGCATGCGAGACACGCTCGTGCCTCCGGCCGCGCATCACGTGGGCGAGCTGGCGCTCGGCGTGCCGCGACCGCTGGCGCCCGACGGCACGGTGCTGATCACCGGCGGCACGGGGACTTTGGGGGCGCTCTTGGCCCGCCACCTGGTCGCCGTCCACGGGGTCGCGCACCTGGTGCTCGCGTCGCGGCAGGGCCCGTCGGCGCCCGGCGCCGCGGCGCTCGCGCGCGAGCTCGAGGCCGCCGGTGCGCGCACGACCCTCGTCGCGTGCGATGCCGCCGACCGGGCCGCGCTCGCGGCGCTCTTGGCGGAGATTCCGCGCGAACACCCGCTCACGGCGGTCATTCATCTCGCCGGCGTGCTCGATGATGGCGTCCTCGGTGCGTTGACGCCGGAGCGGCTGCACCCGGTCCTCCGCGCCAAGCTCGACGGCGCCGTCCAGCTGCACGAGCTGACGCGCACGCTGGACCTGGCGGCGTTCCTCTTGTTCTCCTCGGTCGCAGGCGTGCTCGGCAGTCCCGGCCAGGCCAGCTACGCGGCGGCCAACGCGTTCCTCGACGCCCTCGCCCACCATCGGCGCGCCCAGGGACTCCCTGCGTTGGCGCTCGCGTGGGGGTACTGGGAGACCCGCACCGGACTGACCGCGCACCTCACGGCCAGCGACCTGAGCCGGATCGCACGCAGCGGCGTGCGCGGCCTGTCGTCGGAGGAAGGGCTCGCGCTGCTCGATGCCGCACTCGCGCGGCCCGACGCCGCGCTGGTCCCCGCCCGGTTCGATGCCGCCGCGCTGCGCTCGCACGCGCATGGCCTTTCGCCCCTGCTCCGCGGACTGGTCCGGGGCTCCGTGGCGCGGCCCCTGGCCGCGGCTGCGGCCAGGGCCTCGTCGCTCAAGCACCGCCTCGGCGCGCTACCGGCCCAGGACCGCGAGCATGCCCTGCTCGCGTGGGTGCGCGCCGAGATCGCAGCCGTGCTCGGGATCGCCGAGCCGAGCACGCTGGCGCCCGAGCAGCCGTTGCACGAGCTGGGACTCGATTCGCTGATGGCGCTCGAGCTGCGCAACCGGCTGGCCGCCGCCACGGAGGCCCGCCTGCACGCCACGCTGCTATTCGACCACCCGACGCCCGCCGCGCTGGTCCGGTTCCTCGAGCACCGCCTGTTCGAGGACGCCGCGGCAAAGCCCGAGGCTGCGCCAGCGCCCAGCCCGCGGCCCGACACCGACGACCCGATCGCCATCGTGGCGATGGCGTGCCGGTTCCCCGGCGGCGTGCGCACGCCCGAGGAGCTGTGGGGCCTCTTGGCCGAAGGCCGCGACGCGATCTCGAGCTTCCCCGACAACCGCGGCTGGGGCCCCGACCTCTACGACCCGGATCCGGCAGCCAGCGGCAAGAGCTACACGCGCGAGGGCGGGTTCCTCCACGACGCCGATCAGTTCGACGCCGCGTTCTTCGGGATCAGCCCGCGCGAGGCGCTCGCGGTCGATCCGCAGCAGCGGCTGCTCCTCGAGACGACGTGGGAGACCGTCGAGCGCGCAGGGATCGATCCGTCGACGCTGCACGGCTCGGACACCGGCGTGTTCGTCGGAGTGATGTACAGCGACTACGCGTCGCGGCTTGGGGACGTGCCGGAGGATCTCGAGGGCTACGTCGGCCTCGGCAGCGCGCCGAGCGTGGCGTCGGGCAGGATCGCGTACGCGCTGGGGCTGCAGGGGCCCACGCTGACGGTGGACACGGCGTGTAGCTCGTCGCTGGTGGCGCTCCACCTCGCGGCGCAGGCGCTGCGCCAGGGGGAGTGCGCGCTCGCGCTCGCGGGCGGCGTCACCGTGATGGCGACCCCAGGTACGTTCATCGCCTTCAGCCGCCATCGGGGGCTGGCCCCCGATGGTCGATGCAAGGTGTTCTCGGCGACGGCTGATGGCACCAGCTGGAGCGAAGGCGCGGGCATGGTGCTGCTCGAGCGGCTGTCCGACGCGCAGCGCCATGGCCATCCGGTGCTCGCGCTCTTGCGCGGCTCCGCCGTCAACCAGGATGGCAAGAGCCAGGGACTCACCGCGCCCAACGGGCCCGCCCAGGAGCGCGTGATCCAGCAGGCGCTCGCGGTGGCTGGGCTCGCGCCCGAGGCCGTCGATGCCGTCGAGGCGCACGGCACAGGCACCACGCTCGGCGATCCGATCGAGGCCCACGCCCTCTTGGCCACCTACGGGCGGGCGCGCAGCGCGGAGCGGCCGCTGTGGCTGGGCAGCCTCAAGTCCAACCTCGGCCACACCCAGGCCGCGGCCGGCATCGGCGGCGTGATCAAGATGGTGCTGGCGATGCAGCACGGCCTCTTGCCGCGGACGTTGCACGTGGCGGAGCCGTCGCCGCACATCGACTGGTCGACGGGCGCGGTGCAGCTGCTCAGCGAGCCGGTGCCGTGGGTCGCCAATGGCCAGCCTCGTCGCGCGGGCGTGTCGTCGTTCGGAATCAGCGGGACCAACGCACACGTCATCCTGGAGCAGGCCCCACTCAGCACTTCGCCGGATGCGGGCAGCGAGACGGCGGCGATGGGACTGCCGGCGGTGCCCGTGCTGCTGTCGGGCAAGACCGAGAGTGCAGTGCGTGCGCAGGCCGCGCGGCTGCGCGAGCACCTGGCGGCGCGCCCCGAGCTGGTGCTGGTCGACGTGGCGTACTCGCTGGCCACGACGCGGCCTGCGCTCGCGCATCGCGCCGCGCTGGTCGCGCGTGAGCGGGCCGAGTTGCTCGACACGTTGGCATCCGTCGCGGAGGGCCGGTCGACGCCGCACGCGGTGGTGGGCCCGTGCATCACCGGCAAGCTCGCCGTGCTGTTCACCGGACAAAGCAGCCAACGCCCGGGGATGGGCCGCGGGCTCTACGACGCGTTCCCGGTGTTCCGGGAGGCGCTCGACGCCGCGTGCGCGCAGCTCGACGCGGCCGTCGCCGAGCTCGCCGAGCTCCGGTGGCCGCTGCTCGAGGTGCTGCTTGCCGCCGAGGGTAGCCTTGCCGCACAGCTGCTCGATCAGACCCTGTACACCCAGCGCGCGCTGTTCGCGCTCGAGGTCGCGCTGTTCCGACTGCTCGCGTCGTGGGGGGTCCAGGTCGACCTGGTGCTCGGCCACTCCATCGGCGAGCTGGTCGCCGCGCACGTCGCCGGCGTGCTGTCGCTACCGGACGCGTGCGTCCTCGTGGGCGCGCGCGCGGCGCTCATGCAGGCGTTGCCGGGCGGCGGCGCCATGGTGACGGTGCAAGCGCCGGAGGCAGAGGTCCGCGCGCTCCTGGCAGCGGCCGGGACGGCCGAGAGCGGCGCGCGCGCCGTGATCGCAGCGGTCAACGGCCCAGCCTCGACGGTGGTCAGCGGCGACGCCGAGGCCGTGCTCGAGCTCGCCCGGCGGGCGGAGACCGCCGGCCATCGCACCCAGCAGCTGCGGGTCAGCCACGCGTTTCACTCCCACCATATGGACGGCATGCTCGAGGCGTTCCGGCGCGTGGCCGAGCGCGTCAGCTACCAGCCCGCGCGCATCCCCATCGTGTCGAACCTGACGGGGCGAGTGGCCAGCGACGCGGAGCTGCGCGCGCCGGGGTACTGGGTCGACCAGGTCCGGCACGCCGTGCAGTTCGCCGACGGGATCCGCACGCTGCAGGACGCGGGGGCCCGCACCTTCCTCGAGCTGGGTCCCCACGGCGTGCTCTCGGCGCTGGCCGATATGACGCTGGCGGACACCGAGCGCGAGCGCGCCGGCTGCATCGCCGTGCTGCACAAGGACCGGCCGGAGGACGAGACCCTGACCGCGGCGGTGGGCGAATTGCACGCGCGCGGCCATCGCGTCGACTGGACCGCATACTTCCAGGGCTACGGAGATCGTGTGGGCCGGGCGTTCGCCCCGCGGCGCGTCGATCTGCCGACGTATGCCTTCCAGCGTCAGCGGTTCTGGCTCGAGACGCCGAAAGCTCGCAGCGCCGACGTCGCGTCCGCCGGACTTGCGCCCGCAGACCATCCCCTGCTCGGGGCTGCGGTCGCGCTGGCCGACAGCGATGGCTTGCTGCTCACCGGCCGGCTGTCGTTGGCCGAGCACACGTGGCTCGCGGGCCACGCGGTGTTCGGCACGGTGATCTTGCCCGGAACCGCGTTCGTGGAGCTGGCGCTCGTCGCGGCGCACCGGGTCGGCCTGGTGCAGGTGGAGGAGCTCACGCTGGAGCAGGCGCTCGTGATCCCAGCTTCCGGGGCCGTGCTCGTCCAGCTCACGGTCGGCGCGGCGGATGACAGCGGCCGGCGCTCGCTCGCAGTCCACGCGCGCGCCGAGGATGCACCCGCGGATGCGGCATGGACCCGGCACGCCAGCGGGACGCTGGCCGGCGGGCCGACCGCGGGCGAGCTCGCCTACGATCTGCACGCGTGGCCGCCGCCGGGCGCCACGGCGGTCGCGCTCGATGGTCTGTATGGACGGCTCGCCGAAGCGGGGCTGGCCTACGGCGCGGACTTTCAAGGACTGCGCGGCGTCTGGCAGCGCGATGACGAGCTGTTCGCCGAAGCCGAGCTCCCCACAGCGGTCGCCGAGGAGGCGGGGCGATTCGCCCTGCATCCGGCGCTGCGCGACGCAGCGCTGCACGCGCTCGCGGCGGAGGGCCGCGCCTCCGGCGCCGAAGTCGCGCTGCCGTTCGCGTTCCGCGGCGTCGCGCTGCGCGCGGTCGGCGCGGCCACCGTGCGCGTGCGGTTCGCGCGCGGCGCGGCCGAGCACACGGTCTCGCTCAGGATCGCCGATGGGTCCGGCGAGCCACTGGCGGCCATCGAGGCCCTGACGACCCGGCCGGCTTCCGCGGAGCAGCTGCGCGCTGCGCGCGGGCCCGCTCAGGACGCCCTGCTCCGCGTCGAGTGGGCCACGCTGCCGGCCATCGCTGCCACGCCGCCCAAGCCTGAGCGCTGGGCGCTCGTCGGCGCCCCGGACGCGCTCGTGCGAATGCCCGCTGGTGTTGTGATCGAGCGCTACCCCGACCTCGCCGCGCTGGCTGCCGCGCAGGGCCGCGGGGCGCCGCCCCTCGACGCCATCGTGGCGCCGTGGCGCTCATCCGCGGCGGGTGGATCGATCGAGCTGATCGACGCGGCCCACGAGGCCACCGCGCGGGTGCTGGGCTGGCTCCAGGCCTGGCTCGCCGACGAGCGGTGGGCAGCGACTCGGCTCGTCGTGCTCACCCACGGCGCCATCGCGACGCGCGCCGACGAAGGCGTGCCCGACCTCGTCCATGCGCCGCTGTGGGGACTGGTCCGGACCGCACAGCGCGAGCACCCCGATCGGTCCATCGTGCTGGTCGACAGCGACGACACCGAGGCCTCGCGCGGGGTGCGGTTCACCGCGTGGGCCTCAGACGAGACGCAGCTGGCGCTGCGCGACGGCGCGTGCCTGGCCCCGCGGCTCACGCCGGCGCGCATGCGAGACACGCTCGTGCCCCCGCTCACGATGCCGCGGCCGCTGGCGCCCGGCGGCACGGTGCTGATCACCGGGGGGACCGGGACTTTGGGGGCGCTCGTGGCCCGCCACCTGGTCGCCGTCCACGGGGTTTTGCACCTGGTGCTCGCGTCGCGGCAGGGCCCGTCGGCGCCCGGCGCCGCGGCGCTCGCGCGCGAGCTCGAGGCGGCCGGCGCGCGCACCACCCTCGTCGCGTGCGATGCCGCCGATGGCGCCGCGCTCGCGGCGCTCTTGGCGGAGATTCCGCGCGAGCACCCCCTCACCGCCGTCATTCATGTCGCCGGGGTGCTCGATGATGGCGTCCTCGGTGCGCTCACACCGGAGCGGCTGCACCCGGTCCTCCGCGCCAAGCTCGATGCCGCCGTCCAGCTGCACGAGCTGACGCGGACGCTCGACCTGGCGGCGTTCCTCCTGTTCTCGTCGATCGCGGGCGTGCTCGGCAGTCCGGGCCAGGCCAGCTATGCCGCGGCCAACGCGTTCCTCGACGCGCTGGCCCACCAGCGGCGCGCGCAGGGACTCCCCGCGCTGGCGCTCGCGTGGGGGTACTGGGAGACCCGCACCGGATTGACGGCGCACCTCACGGCCAGCGACCTGAGCCGGATCGCGCGCAGTGGCCTGCGCGGCCTGGCGTCGGACGAGGGGCTCGCGCTGCTCGATGCCGCGCTGGCGCGGCCCGACGCCGCGCTGGTCCCCGCCCGGTTCGATGCCGCCGCGCTGCGCGCGCACGCGCAGGGCGTGCCGCCCCTGCTCCGCGGACTGGTCCGGGGCCCCGTGGCGCGCCCCCTGGCCGCGGCTGCGGCCAAGACCTCGTCACTGAAGCACCGCCTCGCCGCGCTGTCCGCCCAGGACCGCGAGCATGCCTTGCTCGCGTGGGTGCGCGCCGAGATCGCGGCCGTGCTCGGGAGCGTCGAGCCGAGCACGCTCGCGCCCGAGCGGCCGTTGCACGAGCTGGGGCTCGACTCGCTGATGGCGCTCGAGCTGCGCAACCGGCTGGCCGCCGCGGCGGCGACCCGCCTCCACGCCACGCTGCTGTTCGACCACCCGACGCCCGCCGCGCTCGTCCGGTTCTTCGAGCGCCACCTGTTCGGGGACGCCGCGGCAAAGCCCGCGGCTGCGCCGGCCCTCGGGCCGTCGCCCGGCAGCGAGGACCCGATCGCCATCGTGGCGATGACGTGCCGGTTCCCCGGCGGCGTGCGCACGCCCGAGGAGCTGTGGGGCCTCTTGGCCGAGGGCCGGGACGCGATCTCGAGCTTCCCCGAGAACCGCGGCTGGGACACCCAGGCGCTCTACGATCCGGACCCCGACGCGATCGGCAAGAGCTACACGCGGACCGGCGGCTTCCTGTACGACGCCGATCAATTCGACGCCGAGTTCTTCGGGATCAGCCCGCGCGAGGCGCTGACGGTCGATCCGCAGCAGCGGCTGCTCCTCGAGACGTCGTGGGAGGTCTTCGAGCGCGCCGGCATCGATCCGACGGCATTGCAGGGCTCGCAGACCGGCGTGTTCGTCGGGGTGATGTACAACGACTACGCGTCGCGGCTGCGCGACGTGCCGGGGGACCTCGAGGGCTACGTGGGCATGGGCAGCTCCGCCAGCGTGGCGTCGGGCCGGATCGCTTACAGCCTGGGGCTACACGGTCCCACCGTCACGATCGACACCGCGTGCAGCTCGTCGCTGGTGGCGATCCACCTGGCGGCGCAGGCGCTGCGCCAGGGCGAGTGCTCGCTCGCGCTCGCCGGCGGCGTCACGGTGATGGCCACGCCGGGCGCCTTCATCGCGTTCAGCCGCCACCGCGGGCTGGCACCCGACGGCCGGTGCAAGGCGTTCTCGGCCGCGGCCGACGGCACCGGCTGGAGCGAGGGCACCGGGATGGTGCTGCTCGAGCGGCTGTCCGATGCGCGGCGCAACAGGCACCCGGTGCTCGCGGTGCTGCGCGGCTCGGCCGTCAACCAGGACGGCAGGAGCCAGGGCCTGACGGCGCCCAACGGGCCGGCGCAGGAACGGGTGATCAGCCAGGCGCTCGCCGCCGCGGGGCTCTCGCCCGAGGACATCGACGCCGTCGAAGCCCACGGCACGGGGACCACGCTGGGCGATCCGATCGAAGCCCACGCCCTGCTGACCACCTACGGGCGCGCCCGCAGCGCGGACCGCCCGCTGTGGCTGGGCAGCCTCAAATCCAACCTCGGCCACACCCAGGCGGCCGCCGGGGTGGGCGGGGTCATCAAGATGGTGCTGGCGATGCAGCACGGGCTCCTGCCGCGGACGCTGCACGCCGAGCAGCCGTCGCCGCACATCGACTGGTCGGGTGCAGTCCGGCTGCTCCACGCCCCGGTGCCCTGGCTCGCCAACGGCCGGCCCCGCCGGGCGGGAGTGTCGTCGTTCGGAATCAGCGGCACCAACGCGCACGTCATCGTCGAGGAAGCGGCGCCCGAGGAGGCCGTCGCCGAGGCGGCGCCGGCACCGGGTTCCGTGCCGGTGCTGCTGTCGGCCCGGACCGAAGCGGCGTTGCGCGCCCAGGCCGCGCGGCTCTGCGCGCACCTCGCCGGCCATCCCGAGCTCGCGCTGGCGGACCTCGCGTACTCGCTGGCCACCACCCGCTCGCGGCTCGAGCATCGCGCCGCGCTCGTCGCGTCCGATCGCCTCGCGCTCGTGGCCGAGCTCGCGGCCCTCGCCGAGGGCCGGACCACGGCACGCTCGGTCGTCGGCCGGAGCACGACGAGCACGACCTCCGGCAAGCTCGCGGTGCTGTTCACCGGCCAGGGCAGCCAGCTGCCCGGCATGGGGCGCGGGCTCCACGGCCAGCCCGGGCTCGAGCCGTTCACCCGCGCCTGCGATGCCGCGCTCCGCGCCTGCGACGCCCACCTCGAGCGGCCGCTCGCCGAGGTGATGTGGGCCGACGATCCGGTCACCGCCGCGCTCGTCCATCAGACCCGCTACACCCAGCCGGCGCTGTTCGTCCTCGAGACCGCGCTGTTTCGCCAGTGGCAGGCCTGGGGCCTCGCGCCCGACGTGCTGCTCGGCCACTCGTTCGGCGAGCTCGTCGCCGCCCACGTCGCCGGCGTGCTCTCGCTCGAGGACGCCGCCACCCTGGTGTGTGCGCGCGCCCGCCTGATGGACGAGCTGGCGATCGTCGGCGGCGCGATGGCCTCCCTCGAGGCCTCCGAGGACGAGGTCCGCGCGATGCTGGTCCCCGGCGCCGAGCTGGCCGCGGTCAACGCGCCCGCGCAGACCGTCGTCACCGGCGATCCGGCCGCGGTCGACGCGGTGATCGCGTGCGCCAAGGCGCAGCACCGCAAGGCGACCCGGCTGGTCGTCTCGCACGCGTTCCACAGCGCCCACATCGACGGCATGCTCGAGCGGTTCCGCGCGGTCGCCGCGACGCTGACCTATCGCGCACCGGCGATCCCGATCGCCAGCAACCTGACCGGCCGGCTGGCGGACGTCGCGGCCGGCGAGCTGGTCACCGCGGAGTACTGGGTGCGCCACGTGCGCCAGCCCGTGCGGTTTGCAGACGGCGTGCGCGGCGTGCTCGCCTTCGGCGCGACGACGTTCGTCGAGTGTGGACCGCACGGCGTGCTATGCGCGATGACCGCCAGCTGCCTGGACGACGCAGAGGACGCGGCGATGTTGCCGTCGCTGCGCCAGCACCAGCCCGAGCGCGAGACGCTCGTCGCCGCGCTCGGCGGGCTGTTCGTGCACGGCCAGCGCATCGACTGGCTGGCGGTGTTCGCGGGCAGCGCCAGGCGCGCCGACCTGCCGACGTATGCGTTCCAGCGCCGACGGTTCTGGCTCGACGCGCCGAAGGCGCGCGGCATCGAGGTCGCGGCCGCGGGGCTGGAATCGGCCGGCCATCCGCTGCTCGGCGCCGCGGTGGCGCTCGCCGGCCGCGAGGACGTGGTGCTCACCGGGCGGCTGGCGCTCGCCGAGCAGCCCTGGCTCGCCGATCACGCGGTGTTCGGGACCGTGCTCGTCCCCGGCGCCGGCATGCTCGAGCTGGTGCTCGCCGCCGCTCGCACGGTCGGCTGCACGGCGGTCGCCGAGCTCCTGCTCGCCGCGCCGCTGCCGCTCGCCGCGAGCGAGCCGCTGCGGGTGCAGATCCAGCTCGAGGCTCCCGACGCCGGCGGCCTCCGCGAGGTGGCGTTGTTCAGCCGTCCCGACGCGCCATCCGGCGACGTGCCATGGACCCGCCACGCGACCGGCACGCTCGCGAGCCCCGGGACGACCGCGCCGCTGGTCGCGCAGGATCTGGTGACCGCGGCCACCGCGCCGAGCTGGCCGCCGCCGGGCGCGACCCCGGTCGAGCTGAGCGGACTCTACCCGCGACTCGCCGCGCGCGGCCTGGGCTACGGCCCTGCGTTCCGCGGCCTGGCCGAGGCGTTCGCGGCCGACGATGCGATCCACGCCCGCGTGGTGCTGCCGCCCCAGCTCGCCGACGCGGCCGCTGCCTACGGCCTGCATCCGGCGCTCCTGGATGCCGCGCTCCACGCGTTGATCGTCGCCGCCGCGCACCGCGGCCTCGGCGAGCGCCGCGGCCTCGACGATTTCGTGCTGCTCCCGTTCGCGTGGTCGGCGGTCACGCTCCACGCCCCCGGCGCCAGCGAGCTGCGCGTGGCGGCCCGGATCGGCGCCTTCGAGTCTGACGAGGCGACCGCCGCGCTCGTGCTCGCCGACCCGAGCGGCCGGCTGGTGGCGACCGTCGGCGAGCTCCGTCTGCGCCGCGCCACCGCCGAGCAGCTCCGCGGCGCGACCCGCGCCGAGCGCCGCGACCTCTACCAGCTCGCCTGGCAGCCGGCCACGCTCGCTCCCCCGGGCCCGCGCGCCTCCGCGCGAGTGATCGGCGGCGACGATGGGCTGGCCGCCCTGCTCGGCCTCGAGCGCGTCGCCAGCGTGGCCGAGCTCGTGGCGGCGCTCGATCTCGGCGCCGCGCCTCCGGACCGGCTGCTCCTCGCCGCCTCGCACGACGCGGCCGACGCTGGCGTACCGGCCGCGGCGCACCACGTGGCGCGCGCCGCGCTCGCCGACCTCCAGGCGCTGCTCGCCGAGCCCCGCCTGGCCAGGGCCGCGCTGATCTGGGTGACCCCGTCGGCGACCCCGGGCGACGCGGACGCGGAGCTGACGGTCGCGCCGCTGTGGGGCCTGCTCCGCACCGCGCGCGCCGAGCAGCCCGACCGGGTGATCCGGCTCGTCGAGCACGGCGCCGCGCCCGCCGATGCCGATCTGCTCTGGCAGATGATCTCGACCGACGGCGAGCCCGAGCTGGCGCTGCGCGACGGTCGCCCCGCTGCCCCGCGCCTCGCGGTCGCCCCCGGCCGCGAGCCCGACCCCCACGCGCCCGCGAGCGCCCCGCCACTGACCGACGGCACGGTCCTCCTCACCGGCGGCCTCGGCGAGCTCGCGCAGACCGTGGCCGCCCACCTGGTCGCCACCCACGGCGTCCGCCACCTGCTGCTGATCGGCCGCCGGCCCACCGCCCCCGACGAGCTCCGCGAACGCCTCGCCGCGCTGGGTGCCCAGACCCTCACCGTCGCCGCCTGCGATGTCGCCGATCGCGCCGCGCTCGCCACCGTGCTCGCCGCGATCCCTCCCGAGCGGCCCTTGCGCGCGGTGTTCCACCTCGCCGGCGTGCTCGATGATGGCGTCCTCTCCGCGCAGACCTCGGACCGGTTCGCCCGCGTGCTCCGGCCCAAGGTCGACGGCGCCTGGCACCTCCACGAGCTCACGCGCGACCAGGGCCTCGCCGCCTTCGTCCTGTTCTCCTCGATCTCCGGCGTCCTCGGCACGCCGGGCCAGGCCAACTACGCCGCCGCCAACACCTTCCTCGACGCGCTCGCGACCTGGCGCCGCGCCCGCGGCCTCCCCGCGCAGAGCCTGGCCTGGGGCCTCTGGCAGCCCCAGGGCCTCGGCATGACCGCTCACCTCGGCGCGGCCGAGCTCGCGCGCATGCAGCGCCAAGGGAGCGCGCCGCTCCCCGTCGCCGCCGCCCTCGCCCTCCTCGACGCCGCGCTCGCGAGCCGCGAACCGGTCCTCGTCCCGGTGCGGCTCGACCTCGCGCGCCTCGCACGCCAGGGCGAGCTCCCGGCGCCGCTCCGCCAGCTGGTCCGTCCCGAGCCGCACGCGGCGGCCGGCCCCTCCGCCGCGGCGGACCTGCGCCAGCAGCTGGCCGCGCTCGAAGGCGCCGAGCGCAGCGACACCCTCGTGCGGCTGGTCCAGGACGAGGTCGCCGCCGTGCTCGGGCTGCCGAGCGCCGCGCACGTCCCCGCCGACCGCCCGATCCGAGATCTCGGCCTCGATTCCCTGATGGCGCTCGACGTGCGCAAGCGCCTGACGGCGCGGCTCGGCATCAAGCTCGCGCTCAGCCACCTGCTCGGCCCGGCGAGCGCGACCGAGCTCGCCGCCTTGCTCATCGAGCACCTCATCGCTCACGGCGCACTCGCCGCCGCGACCGCGACCGAACCACAAGGCGAGAGGGAAGAGTTTTTCCTGTGACGTTGCTGGCGTTTCTTGCTGAACTCTCGCGGCGGGACATCCAGCTCTCGGCCGCTGGCGACAACCTCGGGGTGAGCGCGCCCAAGGGCGCACTCACCCCGGAGCTGCGCGCCGCGCTCGCCGCGCGCAAGGCCGAGATCCTGGCGTTCCTCAAGGACGTGATCGCCTCCGACGAGGAGCTGCCGCAGATCACTCCCGATCGCCAAAACCTCCACGAGCCGTTCCCGCTGACCGATATCCAGCAGGCGTACTGGGTCGGCCGCAGCGGCGTGTTCGAGCAGGGCGACGTCTCGATCCACGCCTACGTCGAGCTCGACGCCCGGCAGATCGATCTCGATCGGCTCGATCGCGCGTGGCAGCAGGTCATCGCCCGCCACGACATGCTGCGCGCGATCCTGCTCCCCGACGGCCAGCAGCGGATCCTCGCCGAGGTCCCCAGCTTCGCGATCGCGCGCGCGGACCTGCGCGGCCTGACCCAGGCCGAGATCGACGCGCACCTCGCCGCGACGCGCGCCGAGATGTCGCACCAGGTGTTCGCGGCCGAGCAGTGGCCGCTGTTCGACGTGCGGGTCAGCCTCCTTCCCGCCGAGCGGGCGCGGATCTACGTCTCGCTCGATCTGCTGTTCCTCGACGGCGCGAGCACGATGATCGTGGTCGACGACTGGGCCCGGAGCTACGCCGAGCCCGACCAGCCGCTGCCCCCGCTCGAGCTGTCCTATCGCGACTACGTGTTCGCGGACCTGGCGCAGCGCGACACCGAGACGTACCGGCGCTCGCTGGCGCACCTCAAAGAGCGCGCAAAGGTGCTCCCGCCACCACCCGAGCTCCCGCTCGCGATCAGCCCGTCCGCCCTCGAGCGGACTCAGTTCTGCCGGCGCCCCGCACGCCTGTCCAGCGCCGAGTGGACCCAGATCCGGGCGCGCGCCGCCCGGGATGGCATCAGCCCGTCGACGATCTTGATGACGGCGTACGCCGAGGTGCTCGCCACGTGGGGGCGCTCGCCGCGGTTCACGCTCAACGTCACGGTGTTCAACCGGCTGCCGTTCCACCCCCAGGTCGAGCGGATCGTCGGCGACTTCACCTCGATGCTCCTGCTCGACGTCGACTGCGGCCGCGAGGAGTCGTTCGCCGAGCGCGGCCGGCGCCTCCAGCAGCAGCTGCTCGCCGAGCTCGAGCACCGCCACGTCAGCGGCATCCAGGTGTTGCGCGAGCTGGAGCGCGATCACGACAGCCGGCGGGCGGCGATGCCGATCGTGTTCACCAGCATGGTCGGCGTCGGCGGCCGCGGCATCAGGCCGTTCTTCACCGGGCAGCTCGGCACGATCGAGTACTCCGTCACGCAGACCCCCCAGGTCTGGATCGATTTCCAGGCGCTCCAGCCGGAGGACGGCTCGCTCGGGTTCTCGTGGGACTGCATCGACGAGCTGTTCCCCGCGGGCGTGCTCGACGACATGTTCGCGGCCTACGTCGGGCTCCTCCGTGAGCTCGCCGCCGCCGACGAGCCGTGGACGCGGCAGGCGATCCGCCGCGTCGCCCTGCCAGCGGCGCAGCAGACCGCGCGCGCCGCGGCCAACGCGACCGCGGTGCCGCTCCGCGACGTCGCGCTGCCGGCACTGCTCGCCGAGCAGGCGGCCGCGCGGCCCGATCACCCCGCGGTGATCTCGTCGGCGCGCACGCTCACGTACCGCGAGCTGTTCCACCGCGCCAACCACCTCGGGCACCGCCTCGCGGAGCGCGGGTGCCAGGGCACGCTGGTCGCGGTGGTCATGGACAAGGGCTGGGAGCAGGTGGTCGCGGTGCACGGCGCGCACGCCGCCGCCGCCGCGTACCTGCCCGTCGATCCATCGCTGCCGGCGGAGCGCATCCGCTACCTGCTCGCGCAGGGCGAGGTCTCTGTCGCGCTGACCCAGCGCCACCTCGACGCCGCGATCGACTGGCCCGCCGGGGTCGAGCGGCTGATCGTCGGCGAGCTTCCGCCGGCGCCAGGCGGAAGCGCCCCCGACGTGCAGGCGCCTGCCGCGTCGCCGCGCCCGGACGATCTCGCGTACGTGCTCTACACGTCGGGCTCGACCGGGCTCCCCAAGGGCGTGATGATCGAGCACCGCAATGTCGTGAACCGCGTCCTCGACGTCAACCGACGGTTCGAGATCGGACCTGCGGATCGCGCGATCGCGCTCACCAATCTGCACCACGATCTCTCGGTCTACGACCTGTTCGGCATGGTCGCCGCGGGCGGCGCGATCGTGATCCCCGACGCCGACCTGGCGCGCGAGCCCCGCCACTGGGCCGAGCTGATCGCGCGCCACGGCGTCACGCTGTGGAACTCAGTGCCGGCGTTCATGGAGATGATGGCGGACACGCTCGAACCCGAGGCCGGCCGGCTCGCGCCGTCGCTCCGGCTCGTGATCCACTCGGGCGACTGGATCCCCGTCACCCTGCCGGGACGGATCGCGGCGCTGTGCCCGACCGCGCAGGTGATCAGCGCGGGCGGCCCCACGGAGACCACCGTCTGGGACATCTGCTTCCCGATCCAGGCGGTCGATCCGGCGTGGCGGAGCATCCCGTACGGCCGGCCGATGGCGAACGCGCAGTATCACATCCTCAACGAGGCGCTCGAGCCGTGCCCGACGTGGGTGGCCGGCCAGCTATACATCGGCGGCACAGGGCTCGCGCGCGGCTACTGGCGCGACGAGGAGCGCACGCGCGCGAGCTTCATCACCCACCCGCGCACCGGCCAGCGCCTGTATCGCAGCGGCGATCTGGGGCGCTACCTGCCCGACGGCACGATCGAGTTCCTCGGCCGCGAGGACCTCCAGGTGAAGATCCAGGGCCACCGGATCGAGCTCGGCGAGATCGAGGCCACGCTCGCGCAGCATCCCGCGGTCCAGAGCGCGGTCGCGCTGGTCGCCACCGGCGCGGGCGGCGTCCGCCGGCTCGTCGCGTACGTCGTGCCGGCCCCGGCGACGGCCGCGGCGACGCTGGTTGCGGACGACGTCGGCGACGCGCTCGACGAGCAGCTCGTGCGTTACCTCGAAGCCAAGCTGCCGGGCCACATGATCCCGCGCGTGATCGTCCGTGACGCGCTGCCGGTGACCGCGAACGGCAAGATCGATCGCAAGGCGCTCGGCAAGCTCGCCGACGAGAACGCCGCGCCAGCGGTGTTCGTCCCGCCGAGCGACGAGCTCGAGGCGACCATCGCGACGATCCTCGCGGAGATCCTGCAGGTCGAGCGCGTCAGCACCCAGCACGACTTCACCGAGCTCGGCGCGAACTCCCGGCACCTCGTCCAGCTCACCGGCAGGCTGCGCCACGACCTCGCCGTCGAGATCCGCATCACGGACGTGTTCCGGCACCCGACGGTGAGCGAGCTCGCGGCGCACCTGCGCGAGGCCGATGCGCCCAAGGACGCGCCCAACCCCGGCAAGGAGCGCGGCAAGGAGCGCGGCAAGGAGCGCGGCAAGGACCGGCGCGGCGAGCGCCCACAGAGAGCCATGACCCGGGCGGCCGCCACCCCCGACGCGGACGCCGAGCTCCTCGACACCGGCGTCGCCATCATCGGCATGGCCGCCCGGCTCCCGGGCGCGGCCGAGCTCGGCGCGTTCTGGCAGAACCTGCGCGCCGGAGTCGAGTCGTTCGTGCCGCTTCCCGACGCCGAGCTGCTCGCGAGCGGGGTCGATCCGGCGCTGCTGCGCGATCCGCACTACGTCAAGGCGGGCGCGTTCCTCGACGGCGTCGACCTGTTCGATGCCGGCTTCTTCGGGCTTGGGCCGCGCGATGCCAGCCTGCTCGATCCGCAGCACCGCGTGCTGCTCGAGTGCGCGTGGGAGGTGCTCGAGGACGCAGGCTACGATCCGCTGACGTTCCCCGGCTTGATCGGCGTATTCGCTGGGTCGAGCTTCAGCACATACCTCCAGCAGGCCGAGGGCGCCACCGGGTTCTCGCTGTCGGCCGAGTTGCTGCAGCACATGATCAGCCACGACCGCGACTACCTGGCGTCGCGGATCGCGCACAAGCTGAACCTGCGCGGCCCGTGCCTCACCGTACAGACCGCATGCTCGACCTCGCTGGTCGCGGTGCACCTCGCGTGTCAGAGCGTGCTCGACGGAGCGTCGGACCTCGCGCTCGCCGGCGGCGTCACCGTCCGGCTGCCGCAGCGCACCGGGTACATCTACGAGGAGGGCGGGCTCCTCAGCCCCGACGGCCACTGCCGCGCCTTCGATGCCGGCGCGCGCGGCACCGTGTACGGCAACGGCGCCGGCCTCGTCGCCCTCAAGTCGCTGCGCCGCGCGCTGGCCGACGGCGACCGGATCCACGCGGTCATCCGCGGCTCGGCGATCAACAACGACGGCGCGCGCAAGATCGGGTTCACGGCGCCGGGCGTCGACGGCCAGGCGGCGGTGATCACCGAGGCGCTCGGGGTCGCGGGCTTCGATCCGGCGACCATCGGCTACATCGAGTGCCAGGGTACCGGCACGCCGCTCGGCGACGCGATCGAGCTCCGCGCGATGGCCCAGGCATTCGACGGCGTGGCGCAGGGCACGTGCGGCATCGGCGCGGTCAAGACCAACATCGGTCACCTCGAGGCCGCGGCCGGCGTCACCGCGCTGATCAAGACCGTGCTCGCGCTCGAGGCGCGCGAGCTGCCCCCGACGCTCCACTTCCAGCGTGCGAGCGCCGACCTCGAGCTCGAGCGCACGCCGTTCTACGTCGTCGATCGGCTGCGGCCGTGGCCGCGACAGGGCGCGCCGCGCCGCGCGGGCGTCAGCTCGTTCGGCATGGGCGGGACCAACGCGCACGTGATCGTCGAGGAGGCGCCGGCCCCGGAGCGCGCGCCGGCCCCGGAGCGCGCCGCCGAGCTCGTCGTGGTCTCGGCCCGGACGCCCGCCGCGCTCGCCGCGGCCGCCGAGCGCCTGCGCGTATTCGTCGCCGAGCACGCTGACACGCCGCTCGGCGATCTGGCCTACAGCGCGGCGACCACCCGCGCCGCGCTGGAGCACCGGCTCGCGATCGCGGCCACCTCGCGCGCCGCGCTGCTGTCGGCGCTCGAGCACGCCGCGCGCGGCGAGCTCGTCCCCGGCGTGGCGCGCGGCGAGGCCGGGCCGCCGCCGCGGATCGGCTTCGCGCTGCGCGGCGCGCATGGCGCACCGGCACCGGTGGCTCACGCGCTCGGCGCGCTGTGGCCGGTGTACCGCAAGGCGCTCGCCGAGGCGGCCGCGCTGCCGCCGCTGCTCGCACAGCAGTGGGCGCTCGCCGCGCTGTGGCGTTCGTTCGGCATCGCGCCCGCGGGCGCGAGCGGCAGCGGCGCCGCCGCGCTCGTCGCGGGCGCCCTGGCCGGCGCGCTGTCGCTGGGCGAGGTGGCGCGCATGGCCCGCGGCCGGGACCTCGCGTACCGGGCGCCCGCCATGCCGGCCGGCGTGGCGCTGCTCGAGCTCGATCCGGATCGGGCCGATCCCGAGGCGATCCTCGGCGCGCTCGGCGCGCTGTGGACGCGCGGCGCGACCCTCGACTGGAGGGCCGTGTTCCCCGCCGGCGGCCGGCGCGTCGCGCTGCCGACGTATCCGTTCCAGCGCGAGCGCCACTGGATCGAACCCGCGCCGGCCGGCCCGGCGCGGCCGGCGACGTCGCCGCGCGTGGCGGCAGTGCCTCCCCCGCGCGCTGAGCTCACCGCGCGGATCGTCGCGATCGTCACCGATCGGCTGGGGCTCGCCACGGTCGATCTCGATCGACCGCTGTTCGAACAGGGCGCCACCTCGCTCGGCATGATCCAGATCCACCGCCGGCTGCGCGACGAGCTCGGCCTCCAGTTTCCGCTCGTCGAGCTGTTCAACCGGTCGACGATCGCGGCCCTGGCGACCTACCTCGACACGCTGGTCTCGCACGACACCCACGCGCAGCCGGTGTCGACTCCGGCGCCCGCGACCAAGCCCACTCACGATGAACCGATCGCCATCGTGGCGATGGGGTGCCGGTTCCCCGGCGACGTGCGCACGCCCGAGGAGCTGTGGAGCCTCTTGGCCGAGGGCCGGGACGCGATCTCGAGCTTCCCCGAGAACCGCGGCTGGGACCCCGACCTCTACGATCCGGACCCCGACGCCACCGGCAAGAGCTCCACGCGCCAGGGTGGGTTCCTCCACGACGCCGATCACTTCGACGCCGCGTTCTTCGGCATCAGCCCGCGCGAGGCGCTCGCGGTCGATCCGCAGCACCGGCTGCTGCTCGAGACGTCGTGGGAGACGCTCGAGCGCGCGGGGATCGATCCGACGACACTGCACGGCTCGGATACCGGCGTGTTCGTCGGGGTGAGCTACAACGACTACGGGTCGCGGCTGCGAGACGTGCCGGGAGATCTCGAGAGCTACGTCGCCCTCGGCAGCTCGCCGAGCGTGGCGTCGGGCCGGATCGCGTACGCGCTGGGGCTGCACGGTCCCGCGCTGACGGTGGACACGGCGTGCAGCTCGTCGCTGGTAACGATCCACCTCGCGGCACAAGCGCTGCGCCAGGGGGAGTGCGCGCTCGCGCTCGCGGGCGGCGTCACCGTGATGGCGACCCCGGTCGTGTTCGTCATGTTCAGTCGCCAGCGCGGGCTGGCGCCCGATGGCCGCTGCAAGGCGTTCTCGGCGACGGCTGATGGGACCAGCTGGGGCGAAGGCGTGGGCATGGTGCTGCTCGAGCGGCTGTCCGATGCGCAACGCAACGGGCATCCGGTGCTCGCGCTCTTGCGCGGCTCCGCCGTCAACCAGGACGGCAAGAGCCAGGGCCTGACCGCGCCCAACGGATCGGCCCAGGAGAGCGTGATCCAGCAGGCGCTCGCGACGGCCGGGCTCGCGCCCGATGCCGTCGATGTCGTCGAGGCCCACGGCACGGGCACCACGCTCGGCGATCCGATCGAGGCGCACGCCCTGCTGGCCACCTACGGGCGCGCGCACACCGCGGAGCGGCCGCTGTGGCTGGGCAGCCTCAAGTCCAACCTCGGACACACCCAGGCGGCGGCGGGGGTAGCTGGGGTCATCAAGATGGTGCTGGCGCTCCAGCACGGGCTGTTGCCGCGGACGCTGCACGCCGAGGAGCCGTCGCCGCATGTCGACTGGTCGGCGGGCGCGGTTCGGCTGCTCCATGAGCCGATGCCGTGGGCCGCCAACGGCCATCCTCGTCGCGCGGGGGTGTCGTCATTCGGCGTGAGCGGGACCAATGCCCACGTCATCCTGGAGCAGGCGCCACTCGGCACCCCGTCGGACGCGAGGAGGGAGGCGAGCGGGGAGGCGACGGCGATGGCCCCGCCGGCCGTGCCCGTGCTGCTGTCGGGCAAGACCGAAGCCGCGGTGCGGGCGCAGGCCGCGCGGCTGCGCGAGCACCTGGCGGCGCACCCCGAGCTGGCGCTGATCGACGTGGCGTACTCGCTGGCCACCACGCGGCCTGCGTTCACGCATCGCGCCGCGCTGGTCGCGCGCGAGCGGGCCGCATTGCTCGATACGCTGGCACAGGTCGCGGAGGGCCGGCCGACCCAGCATGCGGCGGTGGGTCAGTGCACCAGCGACGGCAAAGTGGTGTTCGTGTTCCCCGGCCAGGGCTCGCAATGGCCGGGCATGGCGCGCGCGCTGCTCGACGCCGCGCCCGTGTTCCGCGACCAGATCGCGGCCTGCGAGCGCGCCCTGGCGCCCCACGTGGACTGGCCCTTGCTCGCGGTGCTCCGCGGCGATGCCGGTGCCCCCGCGCTCGAGCGGGTGGATGTCGTGCAGCCCGCGCTGTTCGCGGTCATGGTCGCGCTCGCCGCGCTGTGGCGCGCGCTCGGCGTCGCGCCGGACGCCGTGGTCGGACACAGCCAGGGCGAGATCGCCGCGGCCTACGTCGCCGGCGCGCTGTCACTCGAAGACGCGGCGATGGTGGTCGCCCTGCGCAGCCGCGCGCTGGCACGGCTCGCCGGCCACGGCGCGATGGCCGCCGTGGAGCTCGGCGCCGACGCGCTCGCGCCGCACCTCGCCCCGTTCGGGGCGCGCCTGGCGATCGCGGCGATCAACAGCCCGCGGGCGACCGTGGTGGCCGGTGAGCCCGCGGCGATCGCCGCGTTGCTCGAAAAGCTCGCAGCGGCGCAGGTGTTCGCGCGCCCGGTGCGCGTGGACTACGCGTCCCACAGCGCGGCGGTGGACGCAGTGGAGGCGGAGCTTGGGGCAGCGCTGGCAGGGATCGCGCCCCGCGCGGCGACCATTCCGCTGTACTCGACGGTGACCGGCGAGCCCGTGCTGGGCGGCGAGCTGGACGGCGCGTACTGGTATCGCAACCTCCGCCAGGCCGTCCGGTTTGCGGACGCCACGCAGCGGCTGGTCACCGACGGGCACCGGCGCTTTGTCGAGGTCAGCCCGCATCCGGTGCTCACGCTCGCGCTGGCCGAAACGCTCGAGTCCGTGGCCGCCGAGGGCACCGTCGCCAGCTCGCTGCGTCGCGATGAGGGCGACCTCGCGCGCATCCTGCGCTCGCTGGGCGAGCTGTACACCCGCGGGCAGCCCGTCGACTGGACCGCCGTCTTCGATCTGCTCGGCAGCACGGCCGGTGACGAGCACGGGCCCCTGCCGCGCCCGCGGCGTGTCGACCTACCGACGTATGCCTTCCAGCGCCAGCGGTTCTGGCTCGAGGCGCCGAAGGGCAAGAGCGCCGACGTCGCGGCCGCCGGGCTCGCGCCCGCGGACCATCCCTTGCTCGGGGCCGCGCTCGCGCTCGCCGACAGCGATGGCTTCGTGCTCACCAGCCGGCTGTCGTTGGCCGAGCACCCGTGGCTCGCCGGCCACGCGGTGTTCGGCACGGTCATCTTGCCCGGCACCGCGTTCGTCGAGCTGGCGCTCGTCGCGGCGCACCGGGCCGGGCTCGCGCAGGTGGAGGAGCTCACGCTCGAGCAGTCGCTCGTGATCCCGGCTGCCGGGGCCGTGCTCGTCCAGCTCACGGTCGGCGCTCCCGACGCCAGCGGCCGGCGCTCGCTCGCAGTCCACGCACGCGCCGAGGACGCGCCCGCCGATGCGGCGTGGACCCGGCACGCCAGCGGGACGCTGGCGGCCAGTCCGCTGGCG
>DATMCI010000068.1:0-52196 GCA_035558535.1 Kofleriaceae bacterium | reverse complement strand
GGCGACCTCCGAGCGAGAGGGATGCGTCCATGGCGAGCGTAGCGGCTCAGGCTTCGAGGAACGCGGCGATCGCGGCGTTGACGGCGGCGCCGCCGGTGATCGGGCCCATGTGGCCAAGCTCGGGGAAGAGCTCGAGCTTGGCGCCGGGCAGCGTGCGCGCGAGCTTCTGCACGACGTGGAGCTCGGCGGGCTGGGTGCGTTCGCCGGCGAGGATCAGCGTCGGCGCCGTGATCGTCGCGTAGCGCGCGCGATCGGTGCGATCGGCTAGCAGCGACGCGACCTCCTGCGAGAGCTTCCAGCCGACGTCGCAGAACGCCTGCCGGGTCGGCGCTGGGAGCGCGCGCCAGGCGCCGGGCCCCTGCCACCAGTCGGCGAAGCGCTCGAGCCACGGCTCGTCGAGGCCGGCGGCGTCGGGGCGGTAGGTGCCGAGCTGATCGACCGCCGCGCGCGCGGCGGCGTCCTCGGGCTCGTCGAGGAAGCCGAAAATGACGGGCTCGTAGACGGCGATCCGGCGCACGAGCTCGGGCCGCGCGAGCGCGAGCTGCAGCGCCAGGAGGCCGCCGTACGAGTGGCCGACGATGTGCGCAGGCTCGTCGAGGAGGCCGGCGAGCAGCGCGACGTCCTGCCGGAAGTGGAACGGCTCGCCCACAGGCCACCGCGCGGCGCCGTACCCGAGCAGGTCCGGCGCGATCACGCGGTAGCGCGGCGCGAGGAGATCGGCGAGCCGACGCCACTGGCGCGACGTGAAGCCGCTGCTGTGGATCAAGAGGACGGGGGTCATGGGGTGCTCCAGCGAGGCACGCCAGGCTACCAAGTCGCAGTCACAACTGAAGGCCAAGCGCCTCCAGCAATTGATCTCTTGTCTGATCTGTGATTTCTTGCCGGCAACGTCCTCCGTCTTGGGGCCTCGGATTTGAGAAGCGAACAAGTTCACGGATCACATCGAGGACCGGATTACCAAACCGTCGACCATGCCCATCATCGACGACACGACTTCGCACTCGTCTCACGATGGATAAAATCACATCTCGTGTAGAGACAACGCGTCCACGGAGCTTGCCCTTCAGTGCCACTGGAGAACGCGAACGGAGGAGCTGCGTAAAGCGACAAAGTCAACATCCTCGTCAAGTACATACACAACGCGCGGCCCCATTCTCACCTTGCACTCTGCCAAACGCACACAACCACCAGTCGCGATTCCAACAACATCGATATCGGAATAACCACCCTCCACTTTAACTGGCCAACGAAGCTTCGCCAGGTATCCTTCGAGTTCCTCGGCGCTCACTCACATGCCTTAGCATCTGCTGGCTATCAAAAATGACCGTGCAGCGTCTCCTCGGGCAGCGAGGTTCGAACGAGCATCTGGCTTCTCTGCTCAAAGTGCTCCTGGAAGGCCAGCCGCCGCGGGTAATTCGGAGCTTCGGCGGGGCGTCCCGGTCGCGTGGCACCGGCACCTCGACTACGCTCCGGCTCCTCGACAGGAGGACGACATGGGTCTGCTTGGAAAGTTCCTCGGTGGCGGCGCCGCGAAGAAGCCGACGGACGACATCCTGCTCTTGCACGCGATGGTGCTGATGTCGGCGGCGGACGGCTACATCGAGAGCGCGGAGCTCGCGACGCTCGAGGCGTTCATCGACACGCTGCCCGAGTTCAAGGACGCCGACTGCGGCGCCCAGATCGCGGCGGCCAAGAAGCTCAGCGCGATGTTCAAGTCGAGCCAGGAGGCGGTGGCCGCGCTGGCCGACATCTCGAGCGACGCCGTGCGCAAGAAGGCGTTCGTCCTCGCCGCCGACATCGCGCTCTCGAGCGGCGACGTCGACGAGGCCGAGGAGGAGCTACTCGAGGCGATGCAGCGCGTCCTGGGCATCGACGACGACCTCGCGAACAAGATCCTCGAGGTCCTCGCGCTGAAGTACGCCCGGTGATCGACCGGTGATCGATCAGACGCTCGCGGGCGCCGCCGCCCCGATGGACTGACCCGCCGCCTTCCACAGCTCGAGCCAGCGATCGGCGCGCGCGGCGAAGAGGCTCGCCGCGGCGGCGCCGAGGTGCTCGCTCGCGAGCAGCGGATCGGCCTCGGCGGTCCGCTCGGCGAGCGCGAGCAGGGCGAGACCGTGCTGGAGCACGTTGCCGGTGCGCTCCGCGAGGTCAGCGGCGAGCACAAGCTCGGCGATCGCCTCGGCCGTCGGCGCGGCGGCGGCGAGCGCGCGGCGCGCGAGCAGCTCGTCGAACGGGTTTCCGCGCAGCGGCTCGGTCGCGCGCTCGAGCGCGGCCGCTGCAGCCGCGCGGGCGGCCGCGGCGTCGCCCCGCGCGCGGGCGAGCCGCGAGCGGTAGACGAGCACGAGCGACTCCATGCGGAAGTCGGCCGCGCGCGCCGACGCGAGCGCCTGCGCGAGCGCGACGTCGGCAGCGTCAGCGGCGGGCGCGTCGACCGCGCCGGCCGCGCCGGCCGCGCCGGCGATGAGCTCCGCCGCGCCGAGGCAGGCGCGGTAGACCTCGACGTAGAGCCCGAGCCAGCGATCGCCGGGCAGGAGCTTCCTGAAGTGCTCGCCGCGCTCGATGACCGCGCGCGCGAGCGCGAGCTCGCCGCGCTCGAGGTAGTACGGGGGCGTGTAGATCGCCAGGTTGCGGCCCGGCAGGCGCGGGTGGCCGAGCTTGCGGATCAGCTCGTTCATCTCGGCGAACGGGGCGGCGAACGCCGAGCCGTCGCCGGTGAACGACGCGCGGACGATCTGCGAGAACAAGTGGTAGATGCGCAGATCGGTGAAGCCGAGCCGCGCGGCGATCTCGAACCCGTCTCCGGTGGCGTGCTCGTCGAGCGGGAGCCCCATGAGCGCGAGGTTCATGTTCATGAAGTACCCGCCCATGCCGAGCGCCCACTCGAGCCGCCGCGGGCACTCGGTGACCTCGCCGCGGAACGCGCGGAGCCCCCCGATGTGCTCGCGCAGCTCGTCGACGACGCCGCGGAAGTGGCCGGTGTGCGCGGTGAGGCCGCCGATCGCGACCTGGGGCGCCGCGCGGTACGGCGAGCCGGGCGGGTGCTCCGCGGCGGTGCGTGCGAGGCCGGCCACGAACTCGGCGGTCCGCCCGGTGATCGCCAGCGCGATGCTCTCGAGGATCCGGTACTCGGCGCGCTTCAAGAACACGCCGCGCGGGCTGCTCACCAGGGCGATCGGCTCCTCGCGCCAGAACTCGGCGAGGCGCGCGGCGCGCTCTGTGGCCGGCGCCGCCGAGGCCGCGTCGAGCGCTCCGTACAGCTCGGCCTGACCGCGGGCGAGGTCGGCGGCCCGGTCCCAGTGATCGAACAGCTTCTGCGCGTAGCGGGCGCAGGCGGGCGTGTTGCTGTGGTAGCCGACCTCGATCAGCGCGCCCCACGCCTCGTTCAGCCGGCGGTCGCGGTCGGGGACGTCCGGGTGCTGCTCGAGCAGCGCGGCGGCCTGCTCGAGCAGATCGAACGCCTCGAGCAGCGCCTTGTTGTCGAGCGCGCGCGCCGCCGCGCGCGAGAGCGGCTCGATCGCGCGGATCGGCTCGTCGGAGCGCGCGAAGTGGTAGCCGATCGCGCCCGCGGCCTCGTCGGCGTCGCCCGAGACGCGCAGCAGGTGCTCGGCGATCCGGCCGTGGCAGCGCCGGCGCATCGGCTCGGGCGTGCCCTCGTAGATCGCCTCGTGCACGGTCGCGTGCGTGAAGAAGTACCGGCCCTGGGCGTACTGCAGGAACTGGCGCTCGATGCCCGCGTCGAGCGTCTGGAACAGCTCGTCCTGCGGGACGTCGGCGATCGCCTGGATCAGCGGGACGTCGAGCACGCGGCCGGCCGGCGCGAGCCGGCGGAAGAACGCGATCTGCGCTTCGGGCAGGGTCGACAGCCGCGCGCGCACGGCCTCCCGGATGCTGCGCGGCAGCGCGCGCTGCGGGAGCCCGGGATCGGCAGTCCACGCGCCGAGCCGGCGGGTCAGCGCGCCCTCCTCGATCAGCGCGCGCAGGCACTCGGTCGCGAAGAACACGTTCCCCTGCGTGGCCTCGAACAGCCGGCGCGCGAGGCACCCGCCGCCGTCGAAGCCGGCGAGCGCGAGCTCGACGAGCCGGGCGAGGCATTGCTCCGAGAGCGGCGGCAGCTCGAGGTGATCGGCGAGGCCCTCGTCGACGGTCTGGAACCCGAGGCCGAGCCGGGACAGCTCGTCGGACCGAAACGTCGCGACGACGAGGCCGCGCGTGCGGTGGAGCGCGCGGATGATGACGTTCATCGCCTCGAGCGTGGCGCTGTCGGCCCAGTGCAGGTCCTCGAAGCAGAGGACGAACGGGCGGACCTTGGCGAGCCCGCGCAGCCAGCGCGCCAGCGCGTCGAAGACGGCGATCTTCTCCTCGCTCGCGTCGCGGAACACGCGGCACGAGGGCGTGGGGAGGCCGGGCACGAGCCGCGCGAGCACGGGCCGCAGCGGATCGAGCAGCTCCGGCGGCGTCGCGGGGGCGAGCGCGCGCAGCGCCTGCTCGACGGGCGCGCGCGCCGACTGGCCCTCGGCGCGGCACTGGCCGAGCGCGAACGGCACGTCGGCGTGGTGCGCGTCGAGCTCGAGCTCCTGGAGCAGGCGCGACTTGCCGACGCCAGCAGGCGCGCCGACGAGGAGCGCGCGCGCGTCGCCGCGCCGCGCCGCCGCGAGCCGGGCGGCGAGCTCCGCGGTCTCGCGCTCGCGGCCGACGACGACGGGCAGGTGCAGATAGCTCGCGCGCGCCGCGAGCGGCTCCTCCTCGTGCGCCTGCCCGCTCGCGGCGGAGAGCGCGGCGCAGAGCTCGGCGGCGGACTGGAACCGCCGGCCGGGATCGCGCTCGATCAGGCGCAGGATGATCTCCGAGAGCGCGGGCTCGGCCTCGCCGAGCAAGGACAGCTCGAGTGCGGGCCGCGTGGCACCGCCGCGCACCGGCCGCGTCTCCTCCTCGGTCTCGAACGGGGTCATCCGCGTCAGGAGGTAGAACCCGAGCACGCCGAGCGAGTACAGATCGCTGCGGCCGTCGATGATCCCGTGCTCGCGCCACTCGGGCGCCATGTACGCGGGCGTGCCCCACACCTTGTTCGCCGCGCGCGTGCCGATCGGGTGCATGATCCCGAAGTCCATCAGCTTGACATCGCCGCCGTCGGTGATGCGGACGTTCTCGGCCTTGATGTCGCAGTGCACGAACAGGCGCGAGTGCACGAACCCGAGGATCTGCGCGAGGCGCAGGAGGATGCGGTGGACCTCGGCGCCCGGCAGCGGGCGCTTGGCGATGACGCTCAGATCCCGGCCGCGGACGACCTCCATCGTGATGTAGCGGTGGCCGGTCTCCATCACGCCGCAGTCGAAGACCCGGACGGTGCCGGGGTGCTGCAGCTTCTTCATCGCGTAGTACTCGCGACGGAACAGGAGCGCGCTCTCCTCGAGCTCGGCGGGCGAGCCGGCCGCCGGCACGAGCATCTCCTTGAACGCGACCTGCATGTGCTGCTCGAGATCCTCGGCGAGCCACACCCGCGCCATGCCGCCCGCGCCGAGCAGGCTGTCGATGCGGTAGCGCCCGCCGACCAGGGCATCGGGCCCAAGCCAGCTGCCGCGGGCGAGGTGCGGCGGCGGCGATGCGGTGTCCGGACGCCCCCTGCGCAGGACCACGGTCTTGGCGTGGTCGAAGGCGGTCGCGTCCTCGGGCGTCACGGCGCGCGCGACCTTATCAGGCCCGCCGGGAGGATGGCGGGCAGCGCTCGGGTATCGGGGAGACTCGCAGCACGGTGAATGATCTCGGCCGTGCTAGCGTTCTTCGGCGGTGACGCGCCTCCAACTGCTGCTGATCTTGCTGATGGCCTGCGGTGGTGGGGCGGCTCGGCCAGTGGGGTCTTCATCGCCAGCAACGACGGCGAGCATCGCGCCGGGAGCGCCCGCTGCGCCTGCGGCCGCTGCGCCCGAGGAGGACGAGACCAAGATCCTCGATCTCGAGGCGATCGGGCCGCTGCGGTGGAACATGACGAGCGCCGAGATGGTGAAGCACCTCGGCGCGCCGCAGAAGAGGTCGAAGGGGAGCTACGAGGGCGCGACCGGCGCGTACGCCAGCTGGTGGTCGTGGCCCGGCGTGGAGGTCGGCATGGTGGCCGACAAGCCCGCGGGGCCGTGGAAGGCCCGCTCGATCCAGGTGTCGGCGCCGATCAAGCTCGCGACGAAGGCGGGCATCCGGATCGGCAGCCCTCGCAAGGACGTCCTGGCGAAGTACAAGCCTGGCTCGATGGACCAGGGCGATCCCGAGTCGCTCGTCGTCGGCTCGCCCTACGGCGGCATGTACTTCTCGTTCAAGGACGACGTCGTGACGGAGATCGGGATCGGCATCTTCGCGTTCTGACCGCGGTCGCTCAGCGCGCCTCGGCCGTCAGCGAGAACAGGCCGGGCTGGGGCGAGGTCTACATGGCGTCGCGCTTCGTCCCGCTGCGGGTCTCGGAGGTCGCGCGGCAGCTCGTCGCCGCGCTGCGCGAGTCAGCCGACGAGGCGTGACCGGCCGGGCGGATAGGGCGCGCGGAGCCGTCGCTCGGTGAGGCAAATATCCTGCGTCACCGTGCACCAGAGGGCGCAGAGCGGGTTGCCAGGCGGCGGCCGCTGCTCGAGGATGCCGCGCATGCACTCGCTTCGCTCGATCGATCCGCGTCCGCTCTCGCTCTCCACGATGCTCCGCCAGGCCCGGCCGGCCGTCCTGGCCCTCCTGGCCGCGCTGGCCCTGACCGTGCCGCTGACCGCGTGTGGCGGCAGCGACGACGACGACGCGCTGTCGATCGCCGAGGCCCGCGGCGGCGCCAACGGCACCGCGGTGACGGTGGAGGGCCACGTGTCCGTGCAGCCGGGCGCTTTCACGTCCGCGATCGGCGACGAGGGCTTCGCGATCCAGGACGACACGAGCGGCGTCTACGTCAAGGTGGACGAGCGGCCGAGCTTCGGCCTCGGCGCGCACGTGCGCGTCACCGGCACGCTCGACGACCAGAACCAGCTCCGCGTCCTCAAGGCGGTCCCCGCGGATATCGCCACCCTCTCCGGCACCGAGCAGGTGACGGCCAAGGACGTGGGCACCGGCGCGGTGAACGAGTCCGTCGAGGGCCAGCTGATCCGCGTGGCCGGCAACGTCACGCAGACGTTCATGGACGACTCGCCGTACGGCTACAAGCTCTACATCAACGACGGCTCCGGCGAGGTGCAAGTGTTCGTGCACGTCTCGGCGGGGCTGGACAAGGCGATGCTCCAGGCGCTGACGGCGGGCCAGCGGATCACTGTCGTGGGCCTGGCGGCCCAGTACGAGACGACCTACGAGGTCGCGCCGCGCCAGCCGTCCGACCTGACGCGGTGAGCGCGGGCACCCGCGGCGCACCGATGCGCGCGGAGCGGCGTGATACACCACGGGCCATGCGAGCGCTGCGCGTCGGCGACGGCACCACGTCACTCGCCGAGGTTCCGGCTCCGGAGCCGCGCGGCGAGGCTCTGGTGCGCGTCGTGCTCTCGGGCATCTGCAACACCGATCTCGAGCTGTCGCGCGGCTACGCCGGCTTCCGCGGGACGATCGGCCACGAGTTCGTCGGCATCGTCGAGGATCCGGGTGACGGCGCGATCGCGCGCGGGCGGCGCGTGGTCGGCGAGATCAACGCGGGCTGTGGCGCGTGCGCGCGCTGCGCGGCCGGCGATCCGCGGCACTGCGCGACGCGGACCGTCTTGGGCATCGTCGGCCGCGACGGCGCCCACGCGGACCTCCTGCGGCTGCCGGCGCGTAACCTCGTGGAGGTCCCCGCCTCCGTCCCCGACGAGCACGCCGTGTTCGTCGAGCCGCTCGCCGCCGCGTACGGCGTGCTCGAGCGCTGCCCGGTCGATCCGGGGGACCGCATCGCGATCCTCGGCGACGGCAAGCTCGGCCTTTTGTGCGCGATGGCACTCGCGCCGCTCGGGCCGCTGCTCGTCGGCAAGCACCCAAGCAAGCTCGCGCTCGCGGACGCGCGCGGGATCGAGACGGCGACGGTCGACGAGGCGCGCCTGCGCGGCCGCGCCTTCGACGTGGTGATCGAGGCCTCGGGCGGCCCTGCCGGCTTCGACCTCGCGCTCGATCTCTTGCGGCCGCAGGGCACGCTGGTCCTCAAGTCGACGTTCCACGGCGCGACGCCCGTCGACGCAGCGCGCGTGGTCGTCGAGGAGATCACCGTCGTCGGCTCGCGCTGCGGCCGGTTTGCGCCCGCGCTCGATCTGCTCGTGCGCAGCGCGGTCGACGTGGGCCCGCTCATCAGCGAGGTGCTCTCGCTCGAGCGCGCCGAGGACGCGATGCGGCGCGCGGCGGCGCCGGGCGTCCTCAAGGTCCTCCTGTCGCGCTGACCGGGCTGGCGCCCCGGGCCGGCGCCGCTCAGTCGTCGTCGGGTTCGTCGTACTTGAACGGCCGCGTCGGCACGGCCTTCGTCGGCAGCGGCATGCGCGGCAAGACCTTGGGGCTGTTCGCCGCCTGGTAGAGCACGCCGGCGAGGACGACCGACGCCTGGCGCAGGTCCTGCGCCTTCAGGTGATCGAACGTGTCGACGCTCGAGTGGTGGACGCGCGAGTTGTAGTCGAGCGGATCCTGGATGAACTGGTAGCCGGGGATGCCCACCGCCTGCATGGGCACGTGATCGGTGCCGTAGGTCGGCGCGGCCACGACGGAGGTGGCGCCCAGGCTCGCGAACGGCTGGAGCCACTCGCGCAGGATGGGCACGGCGGCGACGTTGCCCTCGCTGTAGAGGCCGTGGAGCTTGCCGGAGCCGTTGTCGATGTTGAAGTACGCGACGAGGTCCTTGTGGCCCGGCAGCGGCGTGATCGGGAAGCGCTGGTACCAGCGCATGGCCTGCTCGGCCGGGCTCTCGGAGGCGGAGGCCGGGGCGGGCGCGCGGGTCGCGAGGTACTTCTCGGTGTACGCGAGCGAGCCGAGCAGCCCCTGCTCCTCGGCGTTCCACAGCGCGAAGCGGATCGTGCGCTTGGGCTTGGTGCCGATCGCCGCCAGGATCCGCGCCGCCTCCATGACGACCACGGTGCCGGCGCCGTTGTCGGCGGCGCCGTCGCCGGCGACCCAGCTGTCGAGGTGCGCGCCGGCCATGACGTAGCCGGCGCTCGGATCGGTGCCAGGGATATCGGCGAGGATGTTGTAGGCCTTGTTGTCGCTGTCGTCGAACTGGACGTTGCTCGTGATCTCGAGCTTGGGCGTCGCGCCGATCTTGGCCAGGCGCGCGAGGCGGCGGTAGTCCTCGGCCGCGATCTCCACGCCGGGCAAGGCCGGCGTCTCGCCGGTCCGGTACGTGTAGCCCTCGCCGTGCACGAGCTTGCCGTCGCGGTAGGCCATGCGTGCCCAGGCGAGCGCGCCCTCGGCCTTGAGGAACGCGTCGACCTTCTTGCCGAACGTCATGCGCTTCAGGCGCCGCTCGAAGCCGTCCGGATCGTGATCGGGCTGGCGGTAGCGATCGAGCTTCGAGAGGTCCTCGCCGGTCAGGCGCCGGAACGGCGGCTCGCCGGGCTCGTCGCCGTCGTTGGGCAGCGAGACGAGGACGATCTTGCCGCCGAGCTTGCCGCGCCAGGCGTCGAAGTCGCGCTCGCGCTTCATCGGCGCGACGACGATGGGCGCGCTGATCGTGCCGCTCGTGCCGGGCGTCCACGCGACGGGGATCGCCGTCAGCTGCAGGACGCGCGGCGCGACCATGCGGACGCTCGACGAGGTGATCGACCAGCCGCGCCCGAACACGAAGCCGTCCTTGCGCACGTTCCTCAGGCCCCACGTCGTGAATTGCGCCTGCGTCCACGCCTCGGCCTGCCGCATCTGCGGCGAATTCGTGAGCCGCGCGCCGATCCGATCCAGCAGGTACTCCGCGGTCTGCATGACCTGCGACTGGTTGAGCCCTTGATCGATGATGCGGTTCATCTCGCCGACCTGCTGGGCGCGGCCGGGGCGGGCGACGAACACAAGACACAGCGCCAGACACGGCGCAACGGAGATCCTTCGCATGGTCAGCTCCCTCGTGACAGCCCCCAAGGCTTAAGCCGCGGCGCGGGGCGAGGACAAGCTGCGAGCGCGGTCACCGGCGTCGGCGCAGCGCGCGGGGCCGCGACACGCAGCGGTGTCCCAGCCGTGTCCCCGCTCTTGTGCCGCTCTGGGACCTGCGGAACCATCGGCACATGACCGATCGCGCGGCGGAGCTCGAGGCGGCGATCGCGAGCGCCCCCGACGATCCAGAGCCGTACCTGGTCTATGCCGACTGGCTGCAGGCGATCGATGACCCGCGCGGCCTCTTGATCGTGCTGCAGCACCACGGGCAAGCGGAGCGGGCGAGCGCGCTGATCGAGGAGCACCGCGAGCACTTCCTGGGGCCGCTCGCGGCGTTCGCGGCGAGCGGCGCACAGGGCGGCGCGGCGGGCGGCGCGGCGGGCGGCGCGCAGGCGGGCAGCAGCCGCAAGCTGGAGCTCGCGTGGCACCTGGGGTTCATCCGCGAGGCGCGCATCGGCTGGGGGCCGGGCGCGCGCGGCGCCGCGCGGCGCGAGGCGGTGAACGCGCTCGAGGCGCTGCTCGCGCTGCCGTCGAGCCGGTTCCTGCGGCACCTCGCGATCGAGTCGGCGCCCGTCGAGGGCAGCGCGAGCTTCGGGCCGTTCCTCGAGGCGCTCGCCGGCGCCGCGCGGCCGCCGCCCTTGCGCTCGCTGTTCGTCGGGCAGAGCGGCGCGCCCGCCGCGATCAGCGCGGTGGCGGGCGTCCTCGGCGCGTACCCGGAGCTGCGCCACCTGACGCTGCGCGGCAGCGCGATCTCGCTCGGCGAGCTCCGCCACGCCGAGCTGCGCGCGTTCGGGATCGAGAGCCCGCTGCTCACCCCCGCGAACCTGGCCGAGCTGCGCGCCGCGGCGTGGCCGCGGCTCGAGCGGCTCGAGATCTCGTTCCACGCGCGCGCCCGGCCGGTGCTCATCCGGGCGCGCGATCTGACGCCGCTCCTCGGCGGCGAGGGACTCCGGTCGCTGCGCCACCTCGGCGTGCGCGACTGCCCGTTCGCCGACGAGGTCGTGCGCGCGCTCGCCGACTCGCGGCTCCTGCCGCGGCTGTCCAGCCTCGATCTATCGGGCGGCGCGCTGAGCGCCGCGGGCGTGGCGGCGATGGCGCGGGCCCGGCTCGCGTTCTCGCACCTCGCGTGGCTGGAGCTGGACCGCAACCGGCTGACGCGCGCGGCGACCACGCTGGCGCGCGGGCTCGCGAAGCACGTGCACATCGGCGCGCAGGAGCCGCCGGTGCAGCCGCAGCCGCAGCCGGCGGCCGCGCCCGTGGCCGCTGCGGGTGACGCGGGCGGCGGCGGGGCCGGCGCAGCCGGCGGCGGGGCTGGCGCCGACGGCGTCGTCGCGGGCGTCATCGAGGTCGACGACGAGGGCGACGCGGACGACGAGGACGGCGGCGACGACGACGCTGACGACGGCGAGTAGCGCCGCCGACGAGTGGCCCGCGCCGCGCCCGCGCGATCGCGGGTACGCTGCCGGCCAGCATGGCGCTCCACCACCTCCTGGCGCTCGCGAAGCGGTACCCGAACATCCGCGCGGTGCTCGCCGAGCTCGCGAACCTCGAGTCGATCCTGACCTTGCCGAAGCCGACGGTGCACGTCGTGTCCGACGTCCACGGCGAGCACGTCAAGCTGCGCCACGTCATCAACAACGCCTCGGGCAGCCTGCGCCCGCTGGTCGAGTCGCTGCTCGGAGGCAAGCTGCCAGCAGCGGAGCGCGGCGAGCTCCTGAGCCTCCTCTATTACCCGCGCGAGACGTGGCTCTCCCTCGCGGGCGGGCTCGACGAGGCGGGCCGGCGCGCGCTCCTCTTGCGGCTCGTGCCGCCAGCGCTCGAGGTGATGCGCGCGCTGGCGCGCCGCTACACGCTCAAGTACGTCGAGCGGATCACTCCCGATCCGTTCGACCCGATGTTCCGCGAGCTCTTGTTCGCGAACGAGCTGTCTCGCGCGCCCGAGTTCGTCGAGCGGCTCGTCGAGCCGTTCCTCCGCTACGGCCGCGACCTCGAGCTGGTGCGGATGATCGCGCGCGTCGTCCGCAACCTCGCCGTCGGCGAGCTCGTCGTCGCCGGCGATCTCGGCGACCGCGGCCCGCGCATCGACAAGGTGCTCGATCTCCTGATGCAGCAGCCGAACGTCTCGATCGTGTGGGGCAACCACGACGCGAGCTGGATGGCGGCGTGCCTGGGCCACGCCGCGGCGATCGCGACGGTCGTGCGGATCTCCTTGCGCTACGGCCGCGTCGCGCAGCTCGAGGAGGGCTACGGCATCCCGCTCGAGCCGCTCGAGGAGCTCGCGCGCGAAGCGTACGCGGACGACCCGGCCGAGCGCTTCCACGCCAAGGGCGAAGGCGGGCGCGACGCGCTCGGGCTGGCGCGCATGCAGAAGGCGGCGGCGATCCTGCAGCAGAAGCTCGAGGGGCAGCTGCTCTTGCGCCGCCCCGAGTGGGGGATGGAGCACCGGGCGCTCCTGCACCGCATCGATCTGCGGGCCGGCACCGTCGAGATCGATGGCGCGCGCCACCCGCTGCTCGACGCGCACCTGCCGACGCTCGATGCGCGCGATCCGTACGCGCTGTCAGCGGCCGAGGCGGCGTGCATGGCGCGCCTGACGGCGGCGTTCGAGAACAGCGGGCCCCTGTGGCGGCAGATGTCGTTCCTCGCGTCGCGCGGCGCGATGTGGCTGCGGCGCGATCGCTGCGCGATCTTCCACGGCTGCGTGCCGGTCGACGAGCGGGGCGAGCCGCGGGCGTTCGCGATCGACGGCGAGCCGCGCTCCGGCCGGGCGCTCCTCGACGCGTTCGAGCGCGTGGTCCAGCGCGCGTTCCGCCGCCGCGCTCCCGGCGACCTCGATCTGCTGTTCTATCTATGGACCGGGCCGCGCTCGCCCTGCTTCGGCAAGGATCGGATGGCCACGTTCGAGGCGTACTTCATCGCCGACAAGGCCACGCACAAAGAGACCAAGGATCCGTACTTCGGGCTCCTCCACGACGCGGCGTTCTGCGCCCGGGTGCTCCGCGACTTCGGCGTCGATCCCGAGCGCGGCTTCATCGTCAACGGCCACGTCCCCGTGAAGCTCGAGCAGGGCGAGACGCCGATCAAGCGCTCGGGACGGGCCATCACGATCGACGGCGCGTTCGCCGCCGCGTACGGCGACAAGGGCTTCTCGCTGGTCCTCGACGCGCACCGGATGTACCTCGCGCAGCACCACCACTTCGAGAGCGTGGACGCGGCGGTCGGCCAGGGCGCCGACATCGTGCCCACGGTGTCGGACGTCGATGTCTACGACCAGGCGCGGCGGGTCGGCGACACCGAGAAGGGCGACCAGCTCCGCGCCGAGATCGCCGCGCTCCACGATCTCGTGCGCGCGTTCGAGGACAACGCCATCCGCGAGCAGGGCGGCTAACCCCGCGGCCGTTGGGCCGGGAGCGGCGGCCGCGGCACCGTACCTACTGGACGGTCAGCGTGCCGACGTAGAAGTGCGCGCTGCAGATGAACTTGAAGGTGCCGGGGCGCATGAACGCGAAGCACTTCGATCTGCCCGCGGTGACCACGAGGGCCGGATCGGTCATCGACGGGTCCCCGCCCATGAACGGACCGATGGGGTGCTCGAGCGAGTTCGACTCGAGCTTCGCGATCTGACCCACGCTGATCGTGGCCGCCGACGGGCTGAACATGAAGCCGTTCGTGACGAACGACGCAGCCGGGGTCGCCGGGCAGGGGACTTCCTTGACCGCCACGACGGGCGCGTCCGACGGGGCCGCGTCCGGCATAGCGTCGCCGCCGTCGCTACTGCAGCCGGCCAGCGCCAGGACAGAGATCGAGAGCATGTTGCGGACAGACATCTTGCCCTCCGTGGTCGGGCGGCCACGATAGCGCACCAGCACCAGCGCTCGCACCGTGAACCTGCGGTGCTCCGTCGCGCCTCCCGCCGGCTGAGCGCTGCCTCATCGCGCCGACGACATCACGGGCGACCGCAGTCACCGCGGCTTCTCTCTTGTGCGGCACCGCCGGCTGCGGAACCATCCGCGCCATGGGACGCGTCGACGGCAGGATCGCGATCGTGACGGGTGCAGCCTCGGGGATCGGGCGCGCGTGCGCGCGGCTCCTCGCGCGCGAGGGCGCCACGGTCGTCGTGACCGATCGCGACCTGGGCGGCGGGCAGGCCGCCGCCGCGGAGCTCGGCGCGCCGCACACGTTCCGCGCGCTCGACGTCACCGATCCAGCAGCGTGGGCGAGCGCCGTCGACGAGACGGTGCGCGCGCTCGGCCGGCTCGACATCCTGGTCAACGCGGCCGGCATCGCCACGCTGAACGACATCGAGCACGCCACGCTCGACGAGTGGCGCCGCGTGAACGCGGTCAACGGCGAGGGCACCTTCCTCGGCTGCCAGGCCGCGGTCCGCGCGATGAAGGGCCAAGGCGGCGGCTCGATCGTCAACGTCTCATCGGTGGCGGGCATCGTCGCCGATCCGGACATGGCGGTGTACTGCGCGAGCAAGGCCGCGGTGCGGCTGCTCACGAAGTCGGTCGCGCTGCACGCGGCGCGCGCCGGCTACGGCATCCGCTGCAACTCGGTGCACCCGGCGTTCATCGCCACGCCGATGGTCGACGCGATGCTCGCCGCGCCCTCGGCGGGCGCGCGCGGCCTGACGCGCCAGAAGCTCGAGCGCGCGGTCCCGCTCGGGCGCATCGGCGAGGCCGACGACGTCGCCCACGCGGTCGTCTACCTCGCGAGCGACGAGTCGCGGTTCGTGACCGGCGCCGAGCTCGTCGTCGACGGCGGCCTGTCGGCGCGCTGAGCGAACGCCGGATGCGGCGCATCGGATGGGGCCTCGTCCTCGTGGCGGCCGCGGCGGCCGCGGCAGCGCCGGCAGCGCCGGCGCGCGCAGACGTCGATGTCGGCGACGGCGCCGAGCCCGACACGCTCGAAGGACAGCAGCGCGAGCTCGGGCTCGGGCCGCGGACCGTCGTCACGCGCGGGGAGACACGCTGGAGCGCGTTCGCGCAGCTCGTCGGCGAAGGCGCGGCCGATCTGGCGGCGGGCACGCGGCGAGGCGAGGCCGCGGCGGCGATCGGCGCCGAGCTCCGCGTGATGCACGAGCGCTGCGAGCTCGTGCGCGTCGGCGGGCAGGCCCGGCTCGCGTGGTCGGGCGCCGCGCGCCCGAGCGCGGAGCAGTGGGCGAGCGGGTGCCTCGGGTTCGAGGTGTTCTTGCTCGAGCTCGGCCACCACCTCGAGTGGGACGTCCGGCCTTCGCTGCTCGCGCCGCTCGAGCTGCGCCCCGGGCTGAACCGCCGCGAGACGGCGAGCTTTCGCTTCGCGCCGTTCCACATGGCGATGACGATCTTCGAGAAGCCGGAGGCGCCGCGGGGCACCGAGCACATCGCGCTGTTCGACTTCACCACGCGCGTCTCGTGGCTGTGGTCCGCGGACTCGCCGGGCGCGTGGCACTCGTCGGTCGAGGCGGTCGGGATCAGGTACGAGCGCCCGCAGCTCGCGCCGTGGGGCGAGCACCGCGACTACCAGGTGGACATCGTCGCGGGCGGCGGCGAGAGCAGCGACGACGGCTCCGCCATCGCCGCGTGGGCGGTGCGCATCCACAACCGCCAGATGGGCCGCGCGTTCGTGACCGGCGGCATCGGCTTTGCGTCCGCGAGCCTCGGCCCGATCATCATGGTCGGCGACATCTCCCGCCACCAGGTCGAGCTCACGACGCTCCGCGCGCTCCTCGCCGTCGAGACGGGCGGGAGCCAGCTGCACGGGTACGTGCGCGCGACCAACGACGCCCGGCTCGGCGCCGACGCCTACGTCCTCCGAGAGTCGCGCCTGACGAGCGGGCTCGCGCTCGACGCGTCCGGAACGCGCGCCGGGCTCGACGGCTACGTCGGGTTCACCACGCTCTACCCGCTCGGCGCAGCCTCCGTGCAGGGCGCGACTGGCGGCGCCCAGCTCTCGCTGGCGCGCGGCCTCGGCGCCCACCTCGAGGCGACGCTCCAGCTCGAGGTCGCGCGGTCGTTTTATGCGCCTTATTCGCTCGGGGAGGCGACGGCGGGCGCGCCGGGCACGCCGCGCTGGGGGATGAACGCGATGGTGGCGCTCCAGGCGACGGCGGGCCGGTAGCGGGCCGGTAGCGGCGCGGCGGGTCTCGCGAGAACGCGCGTGAACCGGCGCGCCGGCCGCGTCATGATAGGCCGATGCGGCTGCTCGCCCCCGCGCTCTCGCTCCTGCTCCCGCTCCTGCTCGGCGCCGAGAGCGGGGTCCCGCGCAACATCGAGATCAAGCGGTTCCACCTGAAGCGCCACGCGCCGAACCAGGCGGGGATCTACTTCACGGCCTGGGGGGACGGTGACGTCGTGACGGATCACGACGCGTCGGACGGCCAGGTCGTCATCTACCGCCGGCGCCTCGTCTGGTACGACGACTGTACGTGGGAGGCGCGCGAGACGCTGACGCCGATCGCCAAGGATCGCTACGACTACAAGTACCGCGAGGTGCCGCTGTCGTGCCCCAAGGGCAAGACGCCGGACGGCGCGACGACGCCGCTCGACGGGCAGGTCACCGTGCACCCGGCGAACGACGATCGCCCGCTGACGCCGCTGGCCGCGTGGGCGAAGGGCTGGGAGCGGAGCGCGCCGTAGGGGCGCCCGCGCCAGATCACGCGCGCCGCGCGGGCACCCACACGGCGCTGATCAGCGCCGCGGCGACGAGGACGCCGCCGGAGACGAGCGCCGGCACCGGCGCGGCGACCGCGGCGGTCACCAGCAGCGCGGCGTAGACGGCGACGAAGCCAACGACGACGAGCGGGTACAGCGGCACCGAGAACGCCGCGGCGGGCTCCCGGCGGCGCAGCCGCACGAGCGCGAGCGCGGTGGCGCCGTCGGTCAGGAGCAGGAGCGTCACGGCGATCCCGAGGAGCTGTTCGAACGTGCCCGAGAGGGCGAGGCCCAGCACCGCGACGCCGACGAGGAGCACCGCCGCCCACGGGCTGCCGCCGCGGTTCACGCGGGCGAGCGCGGCCGGGGCGAGGCCGTCGCGCGCGATCGCGAACACGACGCGCGGCGTGACGAACAGGTTGCCGTTGATCGACGCCAGCACCACGAGCAGCGCGAGCGCCTCGATCACCACGCCGCCGCGCGCGCCGAGGAGCGCGACGGCCACGTCGTGGGCCGGGAGGCGCGACGACGCGAGCGTCTCGAACGGCAAGACGTGCACGAACGCGGCGTTGAGCAGGAGGTAGAGCGCCGCCGTCACCGCGATGCTGCCGATGAAGATCCGCGGCAGCGTGCGCTGCGGATCGACCACCTCCTCGGCCACCTTCCCCGCGTCGGGGTACCCGTAGTACGTCCAGATCACGGCCTGGAACGCGACCGCGAGCGCGATGAACGCCGCGCCACCCGACGGGGCCGCGGGGAGCGCGGCGCCCCACCCCGCCCCGCCGCCGCCAGCGAACGCGAGGGCGACCACGCCGACGAACGCCGTGACCTTCGCGGCGGTGACGACGTTCTGGACGAGCCGCCCCGCGGCCACGCCCACCAGGTTGATCGCGGTGAACAGGACGAGCGCGGTCACGCCGGCGATCGGGATCGCCGACGCCGGCCAGCCCGCGAGCTGGCTCGCGTACTCGCCGGCGACGACGGTGATCGCCGCGCCGGCCGCCGCGTAGCACCCGATCTCCACGACCCCGACGGCGAACCCGGCGCGCGGCCCGAACGCCTCGCGGACGTAGACGTACTTGCCGCCGGCGCGCGGGTGGCGCGTGCCGAGCTCGGCGAAGATCAGCGCGCCGGCGAGCGCGATGACGCCGCCCAGCGACCACGCGACGAACGTCAGCCACGGCCGCCCGAGCTCCGCGGCGATCACGCCGGGCGTCCGGAAGATGCCGGAGCCGATCATGAGCCCGACGATCATCGCCAGCCCGTCGGGTAACCGCAGCGATCGGCGCAGCTCGGTCGTCACGAGGCGCCGATGGTCCCCGCAGGCGCCGCGGAGCGCAAGCCCCGCGGCGCCCAGCTCAGGCGATCGACGCGCGGAGCTCGTCGAGCGCCTCGAGCTGGTCCGAGTAGGCGGCGAGCCGGGCGATCAGCGCGAAGTCGAGCTCGGGCAGAAAGCCGCTGCGCTCGACGCGGTCGTAGTGATCGCCCGCGAGCCGGTACAGCTCGAACGCGCCGTTCCGGAACAGCCAGACCTCGGGCACGCCGAAGCCCACATAGACGTGGAGCTTGTCGAGCAAGGGCGAGGTGTGGATCACCTCGAGGACGATGTCCGGGAACTCGCCCTCGCCCAGCCCCCGCCCGACGCTGTAGCACTCGTCCGGCTCGGCACCGCGCTGCTTGGCCTCGCGCCGGAACGTGGTCGAGCCATAGCCGTTGAGCCGCACCCGGCGCAGGACCGCGTACTGCTCGACGAGGCGAGCGATCGTTGTCTTGTCGAACTCGTGGCCGCGCGACGGGCTCATCAGCTCCAGCGTTCCTTCGCAATAGGTCATCCGCAGCCCCGGCGTGTCGAGCGCCTCGCGCAGGATGACGTAGTCCTTCCAGCTCACGCCGTTGATCACCATCCGCTGCTCGACCGAGCTCGGAGACACGAGCGGCGCGGGCGGGATGAGCGCGGCTGCGGTAGCCATGGTCAGGCGGAGTCTAGCACTGACGCGTGCGGATGCCCCGCCGCTGCGTGCGCGTCAGTCCGCGCCCTTCCAGCAGTGGCGCTCGGCGAGCTCGAGCGCGGCGCGGCGGCGCGAGCGGAAGTAGCGCTCGCGCCGCTCGCGCTCGCGCCGCACCTCGGTCCAGCGCTCGAGATACGCGGCGAGCACCTCGGCGTCGGTCGCGTAGCGCGCGAACGCATCGGCGTGCGCCGCGCGCAGCGTGAGCGCGCCGTTGTAGCCGCCGAAGCCCTGGGTCGCGCACACGGCGCCGCCGTCGGGGTTGCCGGCGACGGTCTCGGCGCGCAGCACGAACTGCTCGCCGACGGCGCCGAGCTCGGGATCGAGCGTGCGCAGCGTCGGCACGCCGACGGCGGGCTGCCCGAGCAGGTGCTGCAGCGCCTGCCCCACGGCCTTGAGGCCGGTCTCGCCCATCGTGTGGCCGTCGCCGACGGATTTCGGCGCGCCGACCCTCATCGGCGGCAGCGCGCCGGTGTGGCCCTGGCGGCGCGCGGCCGCGGCGCGCGCGCTCGCCGCCGTCGTCAGATCGGTCTTGGAGTTCGTGCGCGTGCCGGTCGCGTGCGCGACGAGGTACTGGAAGTCCGTCACGCCGTAGCCGTGGCCCTGGTGCGCGAGCTCGAACGCGTGGATCGCCGCGTTCTCGCCGCCGAAGCCGACGCCGGCGAAGTGCGCCTTGCCGCCGGCCTCGCCGCTCTGGCCCCAGCCGGTGATGATCGAGGTGACGTCGAGGAAGTTGCGCAGCGCGAAGTCGAGCGTCGTGACGAGCAGGCCCGAGCCGCCCTCGCCGACGACGGTGCCGTTGCCGTCCGGATCGAACGGCGCCAGGCAGTCGGCGACGCTGCGGCGCGCCTCGGGCGCGCGGCCCGCGTTGCACTCGTCGAGCTTCTGCCGCGTCATCAGGGCGCCGGGCCCGAACGCGTCGAGGATCTGCCAGTCGGGGTGAGAGGCCGCGTCCGCCGCGGTCCACAGCGCGAGCTTGGGCCGCACGTAGCCGGGGTAATCGAACACGAGCTGCGGCGCGAGCTCGCAGAACGCGATCGCGCTCGACGCGCACGCGCCGACGAGGACGAGCGGCGTCTGCGGCACGCGCATGTACCCGCTCTCCGAGCGCAGCGACTCGAGCAGCGCGGGGTTGCGCAAGGACCGCGACAGCGGGTACGCGGGCGCGAGCATCGCCGACAGGAGCGCGGGGCCGTGCGAGGCCAACGAGCTCGCGAGGCGGACCGCGAACCGATCGCGCGCCCGATCCGGATCGTCGGGGGCGTGGGCGCCGCGCAGCTCGGCGAGCGAGTCGAGGCCCTGGAACGCGGTCGCGGCGGCGACGCGGAACTCGAACGGATCCGGCAGGAGCTCGGCGAGGGGCACCGGCAGCGCGGCGAGCGCGCCGAGCCCGGTGTACGCGAAGAGCTGCGCCTGCAGCGACGGGCCGAGCCGCGGATCGTCCTCGAACAGCCCGTACATGTTCTTCAGGGCGGCCGAGTCGCGCACGTCCTGGTAGTGGAGGCCGGCCAGCCGGCGCAGGCCGCCGGCCGCGAAGTCGTGCGGCAGCGGCGCGCCGATGTCGGTCACGACGGCGCTGCCGAGGGCGGTGAGCTCGCCCACGTGGCGGATGCCGAGCTGCGCGCGCAGCTGGGCGCCGTGCCGCGCCTCGATCGCCTCGAGCGAGGCGGGCTCGCCGCTGTCACAAAAGCGCGCCGAGACGGCGCCGTCCTCGGCGAGCTCGAGGTCGACGAGCCCGGCGTCGAACGCCGCGTAGGCGATGAGCTCGCGCGCGCCGGTCACGCGCGCGTGGAACGTCTCGGTGCTGCCGACGGCAGAGACCGAGCAAGGCGTACCGACCGTGACTAAGACTTTGTCGGCCGTGAGCACGGGCGCCGCAAGATACTCGAACACCCCCAAACGCGCACGTCTTCGACCCGCCGAACCAGACGGGTCCGGTGACCCGGAATCGGTCCAACCACCAGGCGGTAGAACGCGATACCCAGGGGGCGATGCCTAGCGACGCGCGCCCGCGACGGCGGTCGTCGGGCGCGCCGACGGCCGCGCGAACTCCATCGCGGGATCGTCGACGCGCGCGCGCTCGAGCAAGAGGCGGTCGATCGCGTAGTTCTGGTACAGCCGCCACGGCGCGACGGAGCCCTGCTTGGGCAGCTGATCGATCACGCGCTGGACGTAGCCCGACGAGAAGTCGAGCAGCGGGCGCTCCTCGATGTCCGGATCCAGGCGGCGCGGGCAGCAGCGCACGTAGCCGTGCGCGTCCATGTAATTGAGCAGCCGGCACACGTAGGCGCTCGTCAGATCGGCCTTCAGCGTCCACGACGCGTTCGTGTAGCCGGAGGCGAACGCGCAGTTCGGGACGTCGCTGCACATCATGCCCTTGTAGACCAGGAGGCGCGACGGCTCGACGGGCGCGCCGTCGACCTCGAGGGCGATCCCGCCGAAGAACACGAGCTGGAGGCCGGTGGCGGTGACGATCAGATCGGCGGGCAGGTGCGCGCCGGAGCCGAGCGCGATCCCGGTCTCGGTGAACGTCTCGATCCGATCGGTGACGACCGAGGCGCGGCCCTCCCGGATCGACTCGAACAGGTCGCCGTCGGGCACGAGGCACAGCCGCTGATCCCACGGGCGATACGACGGCGTGAAGTGCGCGAGATCGGCGGCGCCGCGCAGCTCGCGCCGCACCAGCTCGACGAGGAGGCGCTTGGCCCGCTCCGGCGCGCGGCGGCAATACTCGTAGAAGCCCATCCCGAGCAGCACGTTCTTCCAGCGGGTCACGGCGTAGGCGGCGCGCGCGGGGAGGTGCGCCCGCAGCCAGTCGGCGACCGCGTCGCGCCGCGGCCGCGACGTGATGTACGTGGGCGAGCGCTGCAGCATCGTCACGTGCGCCGCGCGCTTGGCCAGCTCGGGCACGAGCGTCACCGCGGTGGCGCCGCTGCCGATCACGACGACGCGCTTGCCGTCGTAGTCGATGTCGGGCGTCCAGTGCTGCGGGTGCACGACGCGGCCGGCGAACCGCTCGCGGCCGGGCAGCGGCGGCGTGTAGCCGGCGGCGTAGTCGTAGTAGCCGGCGCACACGTAGAGGAAGCCGCACGTGAAGGTGGCCGGCTCGCCGGTCGCGGTGTCGCGCGCCTCGATCGTCCAGCGCGCGTCGCTCGTCGACCAGCGCGCCCGCTCGACGCGGTGCTGGTAGCGGATGTTGCGATCGATCCCGGCGGCCTCGGCGGTCTCGCGGATGTACGCGAGGATCGAGTCGCCGTCGGCGATCGCCTGCGGGCTCGTCCACGGCCGGAACGAGTAGCCGAGCGTGTACATGTCCGAGTCGGAGCGGATGCCGGGGTAGCGGAACAGGTCCCACGTCCCGCCGAGCCGCTCGCGCCCCTCGAGGATCAGGTACGTCTTTTGGGGGCAGCGCTCCTGGAGGTGATGGGCGGCGCCGATGCCGGACAGGCCGGCCCCCACGATCAGGACGTCGACGTGGCTCGCCCGCATGGTCGGGCGCCATCGTGCCACGATCGCGGCGCGGCCGCCGCGCGCGATCTATTAGAGATCGCGGCGCAGGTAGAACTGGCCCTGCGCGGCGAAGTCGAGCGAGGCGTCGAAGACGACGGCGGCGTCCGGCGTGCTGAAGCCCCAGTCCTGCTTCTGCTCGAGCTCGGCGCGGCTGTAGTCGAAGTTGCCCATGAGGAGCGTGCGGACCATCGCGCCCACGTACGTCCGGCGCGCGACGCGCAGATCGAAGCCGAACCCGAAGAAGCCCTCGGGCATCACCTTCGTGTCGCGGATCGTCTCGGCCCCGTACGGCACGGAGACCCGCGTCAGCTCGACGCCCGCGCCGAGCTGCAGGTAGCCGCGGAGCCAGGACGTGACCTGCGTGCGGACGCCGCCAGCGACGCTGAGCAGGCCGCTCGTGCGATCGATCGGCAGATCCATGGCGGCGGCGGCCGACTCCGGCGGGATGTCGACGGTGGAGTACATGTCGAGCCCGGCCTCGACGAACAGCGGCCCGCGCAGATCGCGGCTCACGAACACGCCGAGCCCGTTCATGCGGCACTCGGTCCAGCCCTCGCCGGGGCGATCGTCGCCCTCGCGCCTGAAGCCGTAGCCGCCGATGCGGACGCCGAGATCGTAGGTGGCGGGGCGCGCGGCGGCGGTGACGCCCGCGGCGGCGGGCGCGGGATCGGCGACGGCGACGCGGGGCGCAGCGGCGGTGGTGACGGCGGCGGCGGCGAGGAGGCCGAGGGTGCCGAGGGTGCCGGGGGTGCCGGGGGCGAGGAGGCGCATGCCCGGCGGCCAAGCAGGCGGCGCGCCGTGAACCGAGCGCCATGGGTCGAGAAGGCTGGTTCACGGCCCCGCGCGCCAGGCGTCGAAATTCGCCACGGCGGTGTCTGATTTCACGGCACCGCGTCGTTTCTCGCGGCACCGCGCCGTTTCTCGAGCGAGCGCGGCCTGCGCCCACGTACGCTCGCGGCATGGCCCCATCGGCGCTCTGGACGTTCGCGCACCGCGCGCTGTCCCCCCAGTTCCACGAGGATCCGGCGCGCTTCGTCGCGATGCTCGACGGCAACGCCGCGCCGCGCTACCTGGAGCAGATGTGGGCGTGGGCGCTGTCGACGGCGGGGGCCACCGAGCCGCCGCGCCCGCCGCTCAGGTACGGCATCGATCGGCCGCGGCCTGGCCTGGCGATCGTGTGGATGTCGTTCCGCGACGTGACGCAGACCGGCGAGCCCTGGCAGATCCGGTTCTTCGTCCGTGATCCGGACGCGGGCGCGGCCAACGGCTACACGCGCATGTTCCTGCTCGAGCACAGCGAGTACGCCACCGAGCTCGCCGGCGGCACCGCGACGGCGATCGTGTGCGAGAGCGAGCGCGGCGGCGCGCACCGCAACTGGGGCGCGACGTTCGCCCCGACCGACGAGCCTGGCTTCGACGACTTCGTGGTCGCCACGATCCGCGCTGGCGCCGCGCCCACCGCGTCCACGCGCCCGAGCTGATCGGCCCATCGAAGTCGGACCGGACTGGTACCATCCATCGCGATGGAGAAGCGCTCCCACCTCGGCATGGCGGGACATCACGCCGCCATGTCGGAGTTCCTGTATCGCGGCTACAACGTCGCCGTCCCCGCGGTGGATATCGGCGACGACGTCTACGTGGTCGAAGACCGCATGGGAACGATGTCAAGACCGACACGCTGATGCTGCGGATCGAGTGGAGCGACGAGAACGCGCGGGGCTGGGACGCCTCGTTCGCCGCCTATCTCGATCGCTGGCCGGACACGTTCCCGGAGTGTCGGGACGGCCCCGGCGCGGTCAGAGCCGTCGATCCGTCACGGGATCCCTGAACTCGATCTCGCCCGCCTGCGCCAGATCCTGATCGCCGAGGCCGGTGAGCAGCATGACCAGCTGCCTGGCAAGCATGCCGTGCAGACGCTCCGGCACGTCCCGGGCTGGATGCGCCCCGACTGGATGCGCGACGAAGATTCGCGGCGAGGCATGGAGCCTCTCGCCGAAGCGCGCCTCGAGCATCCGCCGGGCAGCAGGGCTGAGCGAGAACGTCGAGCCCTCGCGATCCGTGCTCTGATAGACGACGAGCCTCGGACCCTCGTCGAGCTGCACCGGATCCACGCTGCCGTACATAGGAGGAGTATGCGCGCGCGGTGCAGGCGCGGCAATCGAGGTCTCGGCCGCTTTCGTTTACGCTCTGCCGATGTCGAACGTCATCCCGCACAACTGGGAGGTGCCGCAGGTGTTTCGCGGGCGCATGGGGGTCCACGCCGGCCGCCAGCGCGTCATGAACGCCGACGGGCACCTGCTGCTGATCCTGCATGAGGCGCCGCGGCGCAAGGAGGCGACGGAGCGCGGCGCCCGGCTGTACTGGCGCAAGCCGGACGGCACGTGGCAGTCGAGCGGCTCGGGCGCCACGACGGGGGCGGCGCTGCGCGCGCACGTCGAGGAATTCGTGACGGCCGTCGACACGCTGGAGGCGCGGGCGGACGCGGCGAAGCGCGCGGCGGACTGGTTCGCGCTCATCCACGACTCGGCGCCGCTCCTGCGCATCGTGCGCGGGCTCAGCACGACGCTGCAGGAGGCGCGCGAGCTCGCGAAGAACGATCGCGATCTGATCGCGATGCGCGACACGGCGCAGGAGATCGAGCGCGACGTCGATCTGATCCACAGCGACGCGCGCGCCGGGCTCGACTTCGCGATCGCGACCGCCGCCGAGGAGAACGCGGCGAGCGCGAAGTACGTGAGCGAGGCGGGCCACCGCCTGAACCTGATCGCCGCGACGTTCCTGCCGATCTCGGCGCTCGGCTCGCTGCTCGGCATGAACCTCGTGCACGGGCTCGAGCACACGTACTCGCCGTGGGCGTTCTGGGGCGTCGCGTTCCTCGCGTTCCTCTTGGGCCTGCTCGTGCGCGCGTCCCTGCCGAAGGCGCCCAAGATCGGGCCCTGACCACGCAGCGGCGCGCCACCCTGCCGCGCACGGGCAGCGGTGTCACCCGCCGCGACATCGCGATCAGGGGCCGCGGCGGCGCGTCGGAGGAGCCGCGAAGAGCCGCCATGAAATCGAACACCTGCGCCGGCACAGCCCGTGCTACCAAGGGCTGGCCATGCGCTCGCCTCGGGTCCTCGCGCTCGTGCTCGTTGCTGCCGCCGCAGCCGCAGCCGCCTGTGGAGACAACATCCAGGTGGAGACGTACGAGCCCTGGATCCTCGAGGAGCTGACGCCGGCGCAGGGCCTCTGGATCCGCACGCCGGAGTTCGAGGTGCCGTCGGGCGTCGAGATCCAGGACTGCTACTTCTTCCGGGTGCCCGACGTCGCCGATGGCACCGATCTGATGATCGATCGCGTCGCGCTGGGGCTCAACACCGGCAGTCACCACATGAACGTGTTCCGGGTCAAGACGATCGTCGGCCTCGACCCGGCGGCGGGCGCGCCGATCGATCTCGGCAGCGTGCAGGGCACCGTGATCCGCGGCGCCGACAATATGCAGTGCTGGAAGTCAGTGAACTGGGCCGACTGGCCGCTGGTCTCGAACTCGCAGCAGTCGGAGGCAGATCAGCAGATCATCGACTGGCACCTGCCGGCCGGCGTGGCGACGCGCCTCTCCCCCGGCGAGCTGCTCATGCTGCAGGTCCACTACGTCAACGCGCGCGATCAGGTCACGCCGTTCGCCGGGCGGGCCGGCGTCAACTTCTACCGCTCGGTCGACGGCGACACGCAGGAGCTCGGCACGCTGTTCGCGACGCAGCAGAGCATCCGCGTGTGCCGGTCCACGCCGAAGCCGAGCTACTCGGGCGCGTGCGCCCTGCCGGCCGGCGCGTACACCGTGGCGGCCGCCAACGGCCACTTCCACTCGCGCGGCCGGCGCTTCCGCGTCTACGGCTGGGACGGCATCTCGACGACGCGGCCGGGCGACGACGCGCTGTTCTACGACAGTACCGACTGGGCCGAGCCGGACATGAAGATCGATCTGAGCGTCGCGCTGCCGGACGCAGGCGGCGTGTGGTGGACGTGCGATTACCAGTGGAGTGAGCCGGCCGGCGGCTGCGAGGCGGTGGACGCGCGCGATCCGCAAAAGGCCGGTGACTGCTGCTACACGTTCGGCCCGACCGTCGAGTCGAGCGAGCACTGCAACCTGTTCCTCTATTACTACCCAAAGATCGCGGGAGACGTGACGTGCTTCTGAGCCGCACCGCATCCGCTGCGCGCCTCGCGCTGCTCGCGCTGCCCGCGCTCGGCGGGTGCCCGTGGTCCGGCGAGTCGCCGTGCGACATCGACGGCCTGACCGAGGTCGGGCTCGTCTACGCCGACGAGAATGGGAGCGTCCACGACGTGGGCGAAGGCGACGCGATCCCGCTGATCAGCGCGCCGCAGGGCGGCCACATCGTGCTCGTCGCGCCGCGCGTCCGCGCCGCGGAGCAGTGCGAGCTCCAGGTCAACGCCGCGCTGCGCGATCCTGCTTCGCTCCGCGTGGTCGGGCTCGAGGAGCGCCCGGTCGTCGTCCACCCACGCGGCGATGGCTGGGCCGCGCCGGAGGCGCCCGCGGGGCTGTCCGATCTCGCGAACGTCGCCGTGTGCCCCTCCGTCGTGACCACGGTCGACGGCGCGCCGCTGCGGCTCGAGGTGCAGCTGCTCGACGACGCCGGCACCCGCATCGCGGGCGGCACGGCCACCGTGCGGCCGACCTGCTCGTCCGACTACTGCCGCTCGGACTGCGGCCCGTAGCGCTCAGCGCTCGATCACGAGCGCCGCGGCGAGCGCGTCGGCGCCGAGCTCCACCGCGATCTGCGCGTCGGTGCACCACGCGCAGCCGTGCCGCCGGAGCGAGCGCCGGTCATCGCCCGCGCCCGCGCCCGCGCCGGCCACGACCGCGACCTCACCCGCGATCGCGAACACGGCGATCGCGGCGCCGGCCAGCTCCGCGCGCGCGCCGCCGCGCAGGATCTGGACGCGCGCCGGCAGCGCCTCGCGCACCATGAAGTTCAGATCGCGGCCCGGCCGCGCGACGGCGGTCGCGGCGATCTGCGCGTCGCCAGTGAACGCGAGCCCGTCCGCCGGCTGGGCGAGGACCACGTCCCGTCCGGCGTGCGCGAGCGTCACCGGCCCGCCCTCGAGCAGGTACAGCCAGCGCCGGTAGCCGGCGAACGCCGAGAACGGCGCTGGCGCCGTGATGTCGGCGACGCTGATGCGCACCGCGAACGGCTCGCCCTCGGGCCAGCGCACCAGCTCGTGCGTCACCCCGGCGCCGTTGCGCCACGGCTGCGCGCGCCACGCGGTCGGCTCGATGATCTGCATCGGGCAGCAGTTATCGCACGTTCAACGAGCGCTACCCGACACACAGCGAGTCACGGCGCGCGACTTGCGCGCAGCTCTCACGGGCAGCAACGACTCTGAGTTCACGAACAACGAGACACAACGCGCTATATCTCTCATCTCGTCATCCGGACTCCTGCTCGTCGCGCGTCGCAGGTCGCCGAGCTGGCGGATGAGATCGCGCAGCTCGAACGACCGTGACGGTCGCCCGATGCGCCTGCGATCCCGTGGCCTGTCTCACCAGCGCCGGGGACGCGGTCGCCACACGGCGGTCGCGTTTCGCGGCACGCTCTGGCGCGCATGCAGATCCGCGCCGCGCAGCCCTCCGACGCGCCCACGCTCGTCGAGTACGTCATCGCCGAGGCCCGCGAGGCGGAAGCGCGCGAGGTCGCGAGAGAGACGGCGACGGCGTCGGTGGCCGCGGCGCTCGCCGATCCGGCGCTCATGCGCTACTGGGTCGCCGAGGAGGACGGCGCGCGGGTCGCGGCGATCGCTGTCACGCGTGAGTGGAGCGACTGGCGCAACGCCGCCTACTGGTGGATCCAGTTCGTCTTCGTGGTGCCCGAGCGGCGCGGCCAGGGCCTTTTGCGCGCGCTCGTCGAGCACGTGCGCGCGGAGGCGGCGGCCGCGGGCGCCGCGGAGGTCCGGCTCTACGTGCACCCGGCGAACGCGCGCGCGGTCCGCGCGTACGAGAAGCTGGGCTTCGAGCCGCTGCCGTACCGCATGATGGCGCTGCGCTGAGCTCGCCAGCTACGGCGCCGGACGCGCGAAGACGAGCGCGTCCCGCGGCGTGCCCGGCAGCCGCTCCTCGATGAAGCGGTCGAGCCGATCGAGCAGGTACCAGACGCCGAGCGCGTTCGCGTGCAGGCCGTCGATCGCGACGAGCGCGCGCGCCGGCACCCGCTCGCCGGGAGCGAGCTCGATGTCCCCGCCCTGCGCGAGCGGCGCGGCCCACGCCGCGAACGGGACGTGGAGCACGCGCGCGCGCGAGGTCGCCCACGCCGCGATGCGATCGTTGTACGCGGCGAGCGCGGCGCGATCGGGGACGCGATCCCGGGCGAGCATCCACTCCGCCGCCGTCGTGACGTGCGGGACGTCGCCGAGCACGATCCACGCCCCCGCGGCGCGGGCGCGCTCGAGCTGCGCGAGCCCCGCGAAGAGCGCGTGATCGCGCCACGCCGGATCGGGCGAGCCGTAGATGTCCCAGAACAGGAAGTCGATCGCGAACAGCGCGCGCGGCGCGAACGCGAGCGCCCGATCGATCTGCGCGCGGCTGTCACCGATCGGATCGCGGAACAGGTAGAGGTTCGCGAAGCTCTCGACCTGCGCGCGCGGCGCGGCCGCGGCGAACGCCTCGCCGAACGGCGTCCCGCCGAAGCCGACCGACACGCTCGCGCCGACGATCGCGATTCGATCGAGCGGGAGCGCGACCGCCGTCGTCGTCGGGGACTTCGACGCAGGCTCGCGCGCCGACGCGCCGCACCCGAGCCCGAGCAAGCAGACCACGCAGGCTAGCAAGCCCAGGACGCGCTCCACCCGCGCGAGGATAGCCCGCGGCACCGGCAGCTACCTCCTCGTCCCTCATCGCGCCGCCGCGTCGATCTGCAGGTGTCAGGGGCTGGCAGGCGTTGTCGCAAACGCGGTGATTGACGAGATCGCCTGCATGCCTTTGTATGAAACCTACAATGTCGTTCAACTCCTACAGGCGCGATATCGGTCACAGTCTTGTGCAGAAGTCCGCGTCTTCTGGAGAGGTTCCCGGCAAACGGACGCTGGTCGGACAGCTCCCGGGGCCGGTGCAGCGCCACGCCGCGGCAGGCGCCGCCGCAACGGCCACGGAGCAGGTGCACGCGGCGGCCGCGCAGGGCGTCGCCACGCCGTCGTCCTCGCTGCCCCACGCAGCGGCGATCCAGCGCTCGTTCGGCCGCCACGACATCTCGTCGGTGCAGGCGCACACCGATGGCGCCGCCGCGGCGAGCGCGCAGGCGATGGGCGCGCAGGCGTACGCGACGGGCAACCACGTCGTGCTGGGCACGAGCGATCTGCACACCGAGGCGCACGAGGCCGCGCACGTCGTGCAGCAGCGCGGCGGCGTGCAGCTCAAGGGCGGGGTCGGCGAGGTGGGCGACTCCTACGAGCGCCACGCCGACGAGGTGGCGGACGCGGTGGTCCAGGGCAAGTCCGCCGAGGGGCTGCTCGATCGCTACGCCGGTGGCGCGCAGGGCGGCGGCGGCGGCGCAGCGGGAGCGGCGGTGCAGGGCCACTTCACGATCACGCGCGCGGACTTCGAGAAGCAGCAGGTGAACCACGCGAACGATCCGCGGTTCTCGGCGCAGGAGCCGTCGGCGGACGGGTCGTACTTGCGGCAGGACGGGACCACCAACATCGTGGCGCAGACCATCGCCGCCATCGGCGGGCTCCGGGTGTCCGGCGACGGCCGGCTCGCGATCGAGGAGCGCGGAGGCGGTGACCGCCAGGCCAAGACGTTCTTCATCGAAGAGGGCCTGATCGCGGGCGCGAACGCCGATCTGGTCAAGGTCAAGTCGCTGTTCCGGTTGGTCCCGCAGGGCGGCAGCATCACCGTGCCCGACGCGCAGGCGCAGCTGCACACGCTGGTGCAGGTGGTCGCGCAGAACGTCAAGAACGAGTCCCAGGGCGACGACGTCACCGGCTCGGTGAACTGCGACGAGATGGCGGCCCAGGTCGGCGGCTGGGGCGCCGACTTCAACAAGATCGCGCGGCTCAACGAGCCGGCGCCCGACTGGGCGAACGAGGAGGGCCACCGCGTGGCCGCGTACATCGTCGAGTACGCCAAGTCGCCATCGCTCATGGACCGCCTCACCCGCAAGTCCAAGGCCGAGCGCGCGAGCAATGCGAGCAACTACTCGCTCCCGGCCGGTAATACGCCGGCGGAGATCCTGGTCGGGCTCGCGCCTCAGCGCGACAAGATCGCGGCGGCCTACGGCCAGATGAGCGCGGACGACAAGCGCAAGGTGGCCGCCGCGCTGGGCCTCAACGAGTCCGCCGATCCGAAGGTGGGCGAGGCGCTCGTGACGTTCTCGACGGGCTCCAAGTCCAAGGACGGCCTCGTGCGAGATCACGAGCGCGGCCAGGACGTCGCGGCGCGCTGGGGCCAGCACTGGGGCGGCGTGGTCGCCAAGAGCGGCGGCGATTACATCACGTTCGAGAACTACGATCGCAAGTCCGAGGACGAGGGTCGCGGCAACGCGCCCGGCCCCGCCGCCGAGACCCGCGGGTTCTTCCAGATGTACGGCGCGGCGTCTGGCCAGACGTGGCACGAGATCCAGAAGGGCACCGGCGAGTTCCCCAACGCCGTCAGCCTCGTGTACGGCAACAAGAAGGCCGAAAAGTAGCGGCGCCGCGGCGCGCTCACCGGCGGACGAGGAAGCGGCTGCCGTCGTGCTCGAGCGCGAAGAGCGCCGTGTTCCGGATCGGCGGCACGTCTTCGCCGAGGACGTCCGTCAGCCAGATGCGCATCAGGCCGCCGTGCGTCACGACGAGCACCGGCCCCTGCCCCGCGCCCGGCTGCCAGCCCGCCTCGCCGGCCGCGATCCGGGCCAGCGCCTCCGCGATGCGCGCCGAGGCGAGCTGCCGTGGCTCCGAGCCCTCCGGGCCGCCGGTCCGCTCGTGCCACGCCCGCCAGGCGTCCGGATAGCGCGCCGCGCACTCGTCGCGCGTCAGGCCCTCGAACACGCCGAACCGCCGCTCGCGCAGGGCGGGCTCGATCGCCGGCGCGCCGAGCCCGAGCGCGGCGGCGATGATCTCGCCGGTCTCGCGCGCCCGCACGAGATCGCTCGTCACGATCGCCGCGATCTCGGCGCCCGCGAGCTGCGCCGCGAGCGCGCGGGCCTGCGCGCGGCCGACGTCGCTCAGCGGGACGTCGGTGTGCCCCTGCATCCGGCCGATCGCGTTCCACTCCGTCTCGCCGTGGCGAGCCAGCAAGATCCGGCGCATCCGGATCCACGATGCCACGGCACGATGCCACGGCACCATGGCGCCATGGCGGTGACACGGCGCTCGACCTGCGCGGCGTCCGGTGTTAGCGTTTCGCTCGAAGGCTGAGTCCCGGCTTCCTTCTACTCTCTTTGAAAAAGAATTTAGCCGGGACGATTTCCTTCATCGACGGGGCGGAGGGCTATCGCCCTCCGCCCCGCCCTTTTGGCCCGCTCGGGCCTGCCACGGGGGATCACCATGGAGATGAGGGCCACGCGCGAGGTGCTGCTGAAACGCCACGGGCTGGTGTTCTTCGACGATCTGTCGGAGGGCGCCCCGCTGGCCGATCGTTACATGCAAGCGATGGAGGCCGAGCTCGCGCAGCTCGCGTACGTGCCGACGGCGCGGCTCGCGGCGCGGCTGCGCCGGCTGTCGCGCAAGGCGATCGGGCCGCTCGTCGCCTGGCTCCGCGAGACGCTCGCCAAGGCGGCCGGCGGCGGGGTCGCGCACGAGCCGCTGTTCCGCTCGTTCCCCGACGACATCCCGCGCGACACGGCGGATCTCTGGGTGCGCAAGGTGCTCGTGCACTTCATGCAGGCCGAGGGGCAGCCGTGCCTGTTCTGCCGGGAGACGGGCACCACGCACGTCCTCGATCCGTGCCGCCACGTCGTGTGCGATCGCTGCTTCGACGGCGCGAGCTACTCGCGCTGCCCGGTGTGCGAGCACGCCGTGAACCGCAGCTCGCCGTTCTTCAAGCCGCCGAAGAAGCGCGCCGCCGGCTCCGAGCGCGTCCGGTTCAAGCTGCTCGACGTGGGCGACTCGCTCGACGCGGCCGCCCGCGCGCTCGTGGCGGGCTTCTGCACGCGCGCGCAGGCAATGTCGCCCGACGACGTCGCGGCGCTGACGGCGGTCGTCGGTGACTTCGGCGAGCGCGTGCTGCCGTGGCTCCCCGAGGCGATCGCGGTCCGCGAGAACGTCGCCCACGTGTTCGGCACGCTGTTTCGGACGTGCGATCCGGTGCGCGTCATGCCGGTCGCCGCGCGCTACCTGAAGACGGCCACCGACGTCTTGCGGCTCATCGCCGTCTACTCCGGCGCGAGCGCGGCGCTGCAGGGCGAGACGGTGTACCGCGAGATCCAGCGCGAGCAGCCCGACGGCCGCTGGTGGGGCAAGATCGCCGCGATGCTCGGCGCCCCCGCGCCGCCGCGCGCCGTGCGCACGCTGCGCGTCCCGGTGACGGTGCGCCGGTTCCGGGTCGGCAAGCTCCGGCGGCCGCTCCGCCGCGCGCTGCTCACGCTGCTCGAGGGCATGCACCCGGACTCGCTGGCCGAGGACATGCTGCGCCACCGCTCGTACTGGGTCTGGCTCGGCGAGCACCTGCACCCGCACGAGTACGGAAAGCGGTTCCCGAACGTCGCGCGCGCGTTTTGGATCGTGCGCGGCCAGGACCACGAGGGGCGGCCCGCGCCCGAGTTCCGCACCTACCGCGGCAAGGTCGAGCTCGCGCTCGCGGCCCGCGACGCCGACGCGCTCGTGGCGCTGCTCCGCCAGCGGCCGGGCGAGCTCGCGCGGCGCTACGATCACGCGCTGCGCGCCGTCGGCGACGACGCGGCCGCGGCCGGCAAGATCATGGCGGCGTTCGCCGAGCTCGCGCCAGCGTTCTCGACGCCGGTGCTCCTGACGTTGCGCAGCCTCCTGCCGACGCGCCGCGCGCCGGCCGCCGTGCGCGTGTACTGGCCCAAGGGCGCGGCCGCGCTCGGCGTCGCTGCCCCCGACAAGCGGCCGCCGCTGCGCGCCGACGTGATCGGCGCCGCGTGCCGGCAGATCGACGACGAGCTGCTCCGGCGCTTCGCGGCGCTGCCCGGGTTCGACGACGCGGTCCTCGATCTGGCGCTGCGCGACATCGTGGTCCCGTTCAACGAGCGCACCGCGAGCCGGTCCGCCGTGGCGCTGCCGCGGGGCTCGCGCGTGCCGGTGCCTGCCGGCAAGCAGGCGCGCCTGTTCACGCACTGGTGCCAGCCGGCCGGCGGGCAGAGCACGGATATCGATCTCTCGGTCGCGTTCTACGACGGGAGCTGGCAGCACGTCGGTGTCTGCTCGTTCTACCAGCTCACGTTCTTGGATCCGGCCGCTGGCTCTGGCGAGACGATCGCGAAGAGCTCCGGCGACATCCGCAACGCGCCGCCGCCTGACGGGGCCAGCGAGTTCGTCGACATCGATCGCGCGCGCGCCCGCGCCGCGGGCATCCGCTACTGCGTGATGGTCGTGAACAACTACGCGGGGCTGCCGTTCTCGCAGCTCGAGCGCGGCTTCGCCGGCCTCATGCTCCGTGACAGCATGAAGGGGCTGCACTTCGATCCGCGCACCGTCGCGCTGCGATTCGATCTGCAGGGCGACAACGGCGTGTTCATGCCGTTCGTGCTCGATCTGGAGACGGACACGCTGCACTGGCTGGACGTCTACGCGCGCGGCACGTTCGAGCTGAACACCGCCGCGAGCTCGAGCAAGGCGATCACGACGGTGTGCCCGAACCTGATCGGCTATTTCGGCAGCGGCGTCCGGCCGTCGATGTACGAGCTGGCCGCGCTGCACGCGGCCGCGCGCGCGGGGCGGGTGCACCTGCGCGCGCCGGGCGGAGAGGGCGAGGGCGAGGTCCGCACGATCGTGCGCGGCGCGGATGAATCGGCCGCCGCGTTCCTGGCGCGGCTCCTGCGCGCGGCGGAGGAGCGTCCCGGCGCCGCGGGCGGGGCCGGGGCCGCGGGCGCTGCCGGGGCCGCGGGCGCGGCCGAGTCTGGCGGCGCGCCTGCGTCCGCTGCCGCGGCCGAGTCTGGCGGCGCGCCTGCGTCCGCGCCCGCACTCGGCTTCGATCGGCCAGTGCTCGCCGCGCTCTACCACGGCGACCTCGAGCTGCCCGACGGCAGCACCATCTACGCGCTGTTCCGCGAGCGCGCCGGCGCGACGATCGCGGCGTCCTCACTGATCGCGCCCGCGACGTAGCCGGGCCTGCAGGCAGAAAGCCCCACGGCCGCTGGCCCGGTTCCGTCCTCGCTGATCGCGCCCGCGACGTAGCCGGGCCCGCAGGCAGAAGCCCCACGGCCGCTGGCCCGGTTCGTAGCAACGCGCGCGCGCGCCTGCCCCGCAAGCCTCGCGGATGACATCCGCGGCCGCGGCCGGTGAGCCGCTGTCAGCGCGGCCCGACACCGGACGTGGACCGATCCATGGGTCCGCGCGTTTGGGCACGCTCATGCAAACGCGATTCGTCCATGCAGCGGCGGTGGCGGTGGCGCTCGGGCTCGCCATCCCCGCCACGGCGGGAGCGCAGGTCTGGGCCCCCGAGAACGTGCAGGCGCTGATGATCGCGCGCGGCGAGCGCGGGGAGGACCTGGCGCCTTCGTCCTCGTCCTCGTCGCCGCTGCCGCTGCCGCTCGTCGAGGAGCGGCTCCGCGTCGATATCGACGGCCAGCACGCGACCTCGACGCTCTTGCAGGTGTACCAGAGCCGGGCGGCGGTGCCGATCGAGGGCCGCTACACGCTCCGCGCCGGCACCGGCAGCCACGTCGAGGGCTTCGCGTACTGGAACGGCGAGGCGAAGATCGTCGGCGAGGTGTTCGAGCGCGAGACGGCGCGCCGCGTCTACGAGAACGTCACCACGCGCCGGCGCGATCCCGGGCTGCTCGAGCAGGAGGGCGAGGGCGCGTTCGCGTTCCGCGTGTCGCCGATCGCGCCGAGCGAGAAGAAGCGGATCGAGCTGCGCTGGGCAAAGTGGCTCGATCGCCGCGCGCAGACCGTGCGCTACCACGCGCCGATCACCCGGCCCGACGCCGAGATCGTCGTCTCGATCACCGGCACGCCCCAGAACCTGCGCTCCCCGACGCACGCGCTCCGCGTGGAGAAGCTGGCGACCGGGGTGCGGCTGCGCGCGGACGGCGCGCGCGGACGCGCAGGCGAGCTCGTGCTCGAGTGGGACGTCGCCGAGCCCGCCTGGACGCCCTCGGCGTACCTCCACCCGAACGGCACGCTCGACGGCTGGTTCGCGCTCTCGCTCGCCGCGCCGGATCTGCCGGCGTCCGCGGTGACGGCGAAGGACGTCACGATCGTGATCGACCGCTCCGGCAGCATGAAGGGCGAGCCGATGGCGCAGGCCAAGGCCGCCGCGATCGACATGATCCGGCGCCTCGACGCGGCCGACCGCGTCAACGTCGTCGCGTTCAGCGACGAGGTCGATCCGCTGTTCAAGGCGCCGCAGCCGCTCGACGCGGACACGCGCGCGCACGCGATCGGGTTCGTCGACCGGCTCCACGACGGCGGCGGCACCGACATCGCGCTCGCGCTGGGCACCGCGATCGCGTCGCAGGACGCCGCGAAGGCCCGCCCGCGCGTCGTCGTGTTCATGACCGACGGGCAGTCCGACGTCGAGAAGGCGATGGCCGCCGCGCGCACCGACACGGGCGACGTCCGGCTGTTCACGCTGGGCCTCGGCAAGGACGTCAACAGCCACCTCTTGTCGCGGCTCGCGGCCACCAAGCGCGGGCGCTTCGTCCACATCGAGCAGGCCGCGGCGATCCAGACGGAGGTCGGCCGGCTCGCGGCGCTGATCGCCCGGCCGCTGCTCGTCGACGTCTCCGTCGAGGTCGACGGTGTGCAGGCCGTGAAGCTGTACCCGCGCTCGCTGCCGGATCTGTTCGCGCAGGACGAGCTCCTCGTGACCGGCCGGTTCCGCGGCCCGAGCACGGGCGCGGCGCGCCTGACGATCCGCGGCAAGCTCGCCGGCAAGCCGGTCGCCTTCACGCGCAGCGTGGACCTGGCGACCGCGCCGGCGCGGCCGTGGCTCGGCCGGCTATGGGCGCAGGCGCGCGTCGCGCACCTGCTCGAGGAGATGTCGCTCGGCGGCAAGCAGCCGGAGCTCGTCGAGGAGGTGGTGGAGCTCGCCCTCGCCTACAACTTCGTGACGCCGTACACGGCGTTCCTGGCAATCCCGGAGAGCGAGCTCGGCGACCAGGCGAGCACCGTCGCCGCAGCGCGCGCAAGGAAGCGCCAGATCCGCGCGAACAACCCGGACGCCGCCGCGCTCGACGGGGACGCCCCGGCTCGCCACGCCGTGATGCGGAGCGCCGCCGATGTCGACGCCGACGACGATGCCGGCGACGGCGGAGACGCCGACGAGGAGGGCGAGGCCCTGCCCGCCTCGCGCGCGCTGTCGCGCCGCGCGCATGGCTGCGCCGGCTGCGCGTCCTCGGGCGGCGCCGCGCCGGGTTTGCTCGCGCTCGCGCTCGCGATCGCCGGCCTGCTCGTGCGGCCGCGCCGGCGCCGCTGACGCCGCTGACGTCAGCCCGACCGATCGATCGTCAGGCCTTGGTCTCGGGGCGCCGCGACGGCAGGCGGAACCGCGCGACCAGCGTGTTCAGGTTGTCGGCCTGGGCCTTGAGGTCCTCGGCGAGCGAGCGGACCTGCTGGGTCGCGGCGAGGGACTGCGTGATCATCGAGGCCACGTCGCGCATGCTCTGCCCGGCCTGCTCGGTGCCCGACCGCTGCTGCTGCGTGACGAGGTTGATCTGGCGCGCCGACTCGGTGGTCCCCTCGGCGAGCCGCGACGACTCCTCGGTCGAGAGCACCGTGGCCGACACAGACGAGCGCACGTCGCTGACCAGCTTCTTGATGTCGCTCACCGACGCGGTGACCCGCTCGGCGAGCTTGCGCATCTCGGCGGCGACCAACGCGAACCCGCGTCCCGCCTCGCCCGCGCGCGTGCCCTCGAGCGACGCGTTCAGCGCGAGCAGATCGCTGCGATCGGCGATCTCGCGGATCACATCGAGGATCTCCGCGATCCGGTTCGCGTGCACCGATAGCTCGGTGATCCGGTCCGCCGTGCGCGACGTGGTCTCGCGCGTGCGCTCGGCGCGCGTCAGGACGCCCATCGTCGACTCGGTCACGTGGGTGGCGGCGACGAGCAGCGACTCCATCGTCCGGCTGACCTCCTCGACACCCACCGACTGCTGCTGCGCCGCCGCCTCCTGCTCCTGCGCCGCCGCGTACATCTCGCTCGCCGCTCCGGCGAGCTGCGCCGCGCTCTGCGCGATGTGGCCGACGACGTCGCGCAGGCTGGTGACCTGGGCGCGGAACGCGTCGCCGAGGTCGCCGGTGGCCTCGAACTCGACATCGAGCGCGCCCTTCGAGACCTCGATCGTGCGCTGGGCGAGGAGGCGCAGCTGAGCGAGCATGGTGTTGTAGTTGTGTGCGAGTGAGCCGACCTCGTCCTGGTGGAACACGGCGACAATGGGCGCCTCGGACACCTCGCCCTGGCCGACGAGCGCCAGCGCTTCCGAGACCCGCGACACCGGCACCGCAGTCGCTCTCGCGATCGCCAGCGCACAGAGGGGTGCCCATATCCCGATGGCCACGAGGAACACCAGGATAAGCACCGTGGTGCCGGCTGACACCGACTGGCCACGCGCAATCACCACGCCGATCTTGCGCTCGCCTTCGGTGCGAAACGCGACCACGCCTTCGCGCGGGTGAATCGCCGTCCCGGTCGGCACCTCGGTGGCCACCTTCCGGAACATACGTGCGAGCCGGGAATTGTCGGCGAGCACGCGCTGAGCATCGGAGCCGATGATGTTCGCACGATCATCGAACGTGAATACCCAGCCATTCTCCGCTCGCGCCGCCGTTTCGCGACCGAGCGAGGCCTCGAGGACGGCGTACTCGGCCCGCCGCCCCAGATCACGCTGCTCCGCTTGCGCGTCGCCCATGTACATGCAGGCTGCCATATAGCTGATCGGTCCCAGCGCGGCTGTCAATGCAAACGCGACCAACCTCGCACGAAACGTCAACCCGCGCCCGCGGATCGCGACGCCGTGTTTGTGAGCGGCCAGCGAGACGTTCTCGACCAACGGCGCCATGAGCCACTCGGAGATCGGAAACCACAACGGTAAGTAGTTAAGTAGGAGTGACAAGCCGGCGAGCACGGCCGCCTCGAGGCTGCGCTGCCCGAGCGGTACTGAGTCCGCGTATCCCAGATAGAGCACCAACGTGGGGACTATGAAGTTGAGGGCTTCAAGGACCGCCCAGATGATGCTGATCGTGAACGGCGCACGATATGCGGCTGCCGCGACCTCGACGATGACGTGCGGGTCGTTCGAGGCCTTGGGATTGGTGAACCACTGTGCTAGGGGCCGCAAGCGTATCGGGAGGATCACCATCACGGTGGTTATCTTTAGAACCCACACACCGACGAACACGCCGATCGCGGTTCCCACGCCGTCGTCCTCGATCCCCATCATCACGATGAACGAGATAATGGTAGATATGAGGAATGTGGCATCCAGGCATCCCAGGATGGTCAAAATACGAGCTACTGGTGAGCGCGCCACGGTTTACGCTCCCCTTCTGGCGCCGCTGCTCGGCGCCGGGCAGCCAGCCTCGGTTTTTGTCGAGGATGTGGCTGTCGATGCTTTCGTCGTAGGTTGCTTTGGCACGCTCCGCCTACCCAATTGATTTCTTCGCACTGCGCGTCTCGAAGGGTCAAGACAGATCACGGTGTTATACATGGGAGGGCTTTGGGTCCCCTGTCCAATTTTCGGGAGACGGGCTCCCAGCTGGAAGCGCGGCCAGCCAGTCCTGAATGACCTGTGCTGTGGATCTGGCATGTTCGGTTATCACACCGAAGTGGTGATGGGGTACGTCGACGACCGTGTGCGCGTCTTTCCAGGCCGTTTGCCAGTTGCTGCGACCGGGCACCCGCTCATGCTCCATGCCGGGCACGGGTTCCGTGCAGCGCAGGAACAGCGTGGGCGTCGCGATCGACGTGGGCCTCCAGCCGACAAAGAGGTTCATGTACCAGCCAAAGCCTGTGAACTCGTTGTCGATCTGCGGAAGCGGGGCGCGCGCGAACCAGTTCATGAGGGCGGACATTATCCCAGGAGCGAGATCGTCGGGAAGATACGTATCGATGAGCACGAGCGCCGCTGGAGGAACCCCAATGCTCTCGAGGTGACTGGTCAGGGCATGAGCGGTCCAGCCGGCCGATGATAGACCAAGGAGCACGAACGAGCCACCTGCAGCGATCTCCTTCACGTGCTCGGCGTGAATCGCGACGAGCTCGGCGATGTCACCCGGCAAGGATTCACCCGGCCCATATCCGGGGCGCGCGAGGGCCCACACGCTGCGGCGTCCGGTAAAGGTAGAGGCAAACGTCGCATACCCAGCAAGGATCGATATGGGGGGCGCCGGGGGCAGGCACAGCAACGGTGGCAGTGGGCTGGTACCGTGGGCGAGCTGTATAGGACCCAGCGATGGTGCCCGCGGCTTCGTCCGGGATCGGACTTCGCGGAAGCGCCGAGCGCGGGCAGCGATGCCCACGAACTCGAGCGCCAGCTCGGGTTCACGGAGCTGCATCAGCTGCGTGACCTGCGCAGCCAGCGATGGCTCCCCGTCCACGTCGGCCGGGGCCTCATCGGGATCCATGACCTCGGAGCTCGCAACCGGCTGCTGCGCAGGCTCGGAGTGCGCGTCGAGGTGAAGCTGGTGGAGCAGCTCGACCGCGGCCTTCTGGATCGTGGGGAACTCGAGCAGGAGCGCGCGGGGGAGGCGGCGCCCGATGGCGGCTCCGAGGCGATTGCGGAGCTCGAGCGCCATGACCGAGTCGAGCCCCATCTCGGGGAGGAGGCGGTCTGGATCGACCAGGCTCGGCGACGTGATGCCGAGGACCTGTGCGGCGTGGGTACGGATGATCTCCTGCAGCGCCTGCGCGCGCTCGTCCGGTGCAAGCGCGCGCAGGCGCTCGAGGAATGAGGGGACAGCCGCGGTGCGGCTGGCAACGGAGGGCAGCACCACCGGAGGCTGAACGGACCCGCGGAGCAGCGCTGGCGGGGCATCGACGCGGGCGGCGAGCGCGACCGCGTCCACGGAGGCGGGCTGGAGAGTGAGCGCCTCGATGTACGCCACCGGTTCACCGGTAGCATCGGCCGCGGCGAGCGAAACCGCATCAGCACCGGTACCCTGGGTACGCGCGAGTCGCACGCGCAACATGGATGCACCGACCGCGCGCAGCGACACCCCCTGGAACAGGACCGGCAGCGCGATGCCTGCGCCCTCATCGAGGCCCTCCGCGACGAGTGTGTGCAGCGCGGCATCGAGGAGCGCGGGGTGCAGGCTGAAGCGCGCGCCGTCCTTGCCCGCCGCGGCGGGGAGCTCGACTTCGGCGAATAGCTCGTCCCCGCGCTGCCACAGGGCGCGCAGCCCCTGAAACTCCGCGCCGTGGGCGAGCCCCGCGGCGGTGAGCCGCGCGTACAGCCCGTCGAGCGCGAGCGCCGTGGCGCCGGCCGGTGGCCACGCGCGGAGTTGCTCGAACGGGGCCGACGAGACCTCCAGCGCGCGCGCCAGCGTGCCGCTGGCGTACCGAGTCCACGGCGCGTCGGGCCCCCCTGTCTCGGCGCGCCCGTGGATGGCGAGCGAACGCCGTCCCGCATCGTCGGGCGCTCCCACCGAGATCTGCACGAGCATCGCCCCCTGGGCCGGCAGCGCGAGCGGGGCCTCCAGCACCAGCGCGTCGACCCGGTCGAGCCCGACCCGGTGCGCGACCACCAGCGCCAGCTCGACGAACGCAGTGCCGGGCAGGACGATCGTGCCGAACACCGCGTGACCGGCGAGCCACGGGTGCTCGGCGAGCGACAGCCGTCCCGTGAACAGGTGCTCGTCGCGACCGGCGAGCGCGACCGCGGCCCCGAGCAAGGGGTGGTCGGCAGGCGCCAGGCCCGCGGATGCGACATCGGCGCTGCGGGCCGTCGCAGCTTCGAGCCAGAACCGCTCGCGCTGGAACGCGTACGTCGGCAGATCGACCTGCCGCGGGCGCCGGCCCAGCCTCGCGCCCACCTCCTTGTGAAAGAACGTCGTCCAGTCGAGCCGGTGGCCCCGCGCGTGCAAAGCACCCAACGCGGACGTCAGCGTCTCCTCTTCCGCTCGCGCGTCGCGCTCTTCCGCGGCGCGCTGCCGCGAGTCGCGGTGCCGCAGCACGGCAATGATCCCCGCCCTCTCGCGCACGTCCTCGGCCAGCGCGTCGTGCACCAGCGACGACAGCACGCCGTGCGGTCCGAGCTCGAGGAAGGTGCGGGCGCCCTCACCTTGCAGCGTGCGCACCCCGTCGAGGAACCGCACCGCACCACGGACGTGGTCGACCCAGTACCTCGCCGAGCTCAGCTCCGCGTCCGTCGCTACCCGCCCCGTCACGTTCGACACGACCGGGATCCGCGCAGGCTGGAACGCCAGCCGCTCGATTACCCGGCTGAACGCCTCCAGCATCCCGTCCATGTGGTGCGAGTGGAACGCATGGCTGACTCGCAGCCGCTGCGTCTTGTGCCCCGCCGCCTCGGCACGCTGCGCGACGTCGGCCACCGCCTCGGCGTCTCCGCTCACCACCGTCGACGCGGGACCATTGATCGCCGCGATGTCCGCACGCCCGCCGGCCGTGCGCGCCCCCCGCGCCTCGAGCAGCGCGCGGACCGCCTCCTCCGATGCCTGCACCGCCACCATGGCCCCCCCCCGCGGCAGCGCCTGCATCAGCCGCGCCCGCGCGCCCACCAGCGTGCACGCGTCCGCCAGCGTCAGCACACCCGCCACGTGCGCCGCCACCAGCTCCCCGATCGAGTGCCCGAGCAGGAGATCCACCTGCAGCCCCCAGGACTCGAGCAGCCGGAACAGCGCCACCTCCAGCGCGAACAGCGCCGGCTGCGTGAACCCGGTCTCATCGAGCAACCGGGCCTCCTCACTCCCCTCCGCCGCGAACATCACTTCGCGCAGCGGGCGCCGGAGCTCACCGACCTTGTCGGTCTCGCCGGGTGCGTCGAAGCACGCGCACGCTGCATCGAGCGCCTCGCGGAACACCGGGAACGCCTCGTACAGCGCCCGACCCATGCCCGCGCGCTGGCTGCCCTGGCCGGTGAACAGCACCGCCAGCTTGCCGTCGCTCGTGCGCTGCCCCACCGCACTGCTCTCCGCCAGCGCCCCCAGCGCGCCGAGCAGCTCACTGCGGTCGCGAACGACGACCGCGGCCCGATGCTCGAGCTGTGCGCGGGTGGTCGCCAGCGAGTACGCCACGTCGGCCAGCTCAAGCTCGGGATGGGCCTCGAGGTGCGCGCGCAGCCGCTCGGCCTGCCCGCGCAACGCGGCCTCGGTCTTGGCCGACAGCAGCACCGGCACGGACTGCGATCCTTGCCGGGACGCGCCGGCACTCCCAGCCATGGTGTCGGTGGCATCGGCCGCTGTGGCGGCAGGCGCTTCCTCGAGGATGACGTGCGCATTCGTGCCCGAGATGCCGAACGAGGAGACGCCCGCCCGCCGCGTCCGGTCGTTGGCGGGCCACGGCGCAGGCTCGTTCAGCAGCCGGACGGCGCCCGACGACCAGTCGATATACGGTGACGGCCGCGCCGCGTGCAACGTCCGCGGCAGGAGCCCGTGCTGGAGCGAGAGCACCATCTTGATGACGCCGCCGACCCCGGCCGCAGCCTGGGTATGACCAATGTTGGACTTGAGGCTCCCTAGCCACACCGGCCGGTCCTCGGGGCGAGCCTTGCCATACGTCGCGAGGAGCGCGTTCGCCTCGATCGGATCGCCGAGCTTCGTGCCCGTACCATGCGCCTCGACGGTGTCGATGTCCCCGGGCCCGAGCCGCGCCGCCTCGAGCGCCTGGCGGATCACCTCCTCCTGGGCCAGCCCGTTCGGCGCGGTCAGCCCCTGGCTCCTGCCATCCTGGTTGACCGCCGAGCCGCGCACCACCGCGAGGATGCGATGCCCGTTGCGCCGGGCATCGGACAGCCGCTCGAGCAGCAGCATCCCGGCGCCTTCACCCCAGCCGGTACCGTCAGCCTCGGCTGAAAACGCCTTGCATCGCCCATCGGGCGCGAGCCCACGCTGGCGACTGAACGCAACGAACGCCGCCGGCGTGGCCAGGATCGTGACGCCGCCGGCCAGCGCGAGCGAGCACTCGCCCTGGCGCAGCGCCTGCGCCGCGAGGTGGATCGCCACCAGCGACGAGCTGCAGGCGGTGTCGATGGTGACGGTGGGACCATGCAACCCGAACGTGTAGGCGATGCGCCCCGACGCCACGCTCGCAGAGCTGCCGATCCCAACGTAGCCTTCGAGGTCGCCGGGCACCTGCTGCAGGCGTGACGCGTAGTCGTTGTAGATGACCCCGACGAACACGCCGGTCCGCGAGCCCTGCAGAGTCATCGGATCGATGCCGGCGCGCTCGAAGGTCTCCCACGCCGTCTCGAGCAAGAGCCGCTGCTGCGGATCAATCGCCAGCGCCTCGCGCGGGCTGATCCCAAAGAACCCGGGGTCGAACCAATCCGCGTCGTACAGGAAGCCGCCCTCGCGGGTGTAGGTCTTGCCCGCGACCTCGGGATCCGGATCGTACAGCGCGTCGGTGTTCCAGCCCCGGTTGTCGGGGAACCCGGAGACCGCGTCGCGGCCGTCACTCAGCAGGCGCCACAGCTCCTCAGGCGTGGTCACCCCGCCCGGATACCGGCAGCCCATCGCCACGATCGCGATCGAATCGTCATCGACGCCGGCCGCCGGCACCGGCGTGGGAGCCGGCGGCTCGGGTGCGCGGACCTCGACGAGCTGCCCGAACAGCTGCTGCTCGAAGAACCGCGCGAGCGCGTCGGGCGTCGGATGGTTGAAGAGCAGCGTGGCGGGGAGAGGCATTGCGGTCGCGGCGGCCAGCCGGTTGCGGAGCTCAAGCGCCATCAGCGAATCAAGCCCCAGCTCCTGGAGCGGCCGATCGGGCCGCAGGGCGCCGGCGGAGAGGCCCAGCACGCCGCCGACCTCGGCACGCACGAGGTCGAGCAGCGCCCGCATGCGCTCCGCGACCGGGAGCGCGCCCAGGCGCTGCTGGAACGAGGCCTCAGAGCCGGCGTTGTTCGCGACGGGCCGTGCCGCGCGGACCTGGACCAGGCCGCGGAGCATCGGGGGCACCACACCGGAGCGTGGCCGCAGCGAGGCCGCGTCGAAGCGCGCCGGGACCAGCACGGCATCGGGCCGCGCCAGCGCGGCGTCGAACAGCGCCAGCCCTTCGTCCATGGACAGCGGACGCACGCCACCGCGCGCCATGCGCCCAACGTCGGCGTCGGTGAGGTGCGCGGTCAGGCCGCTCCGGGTCTCCCAGTAGCCCCAGGCCAGCGATTGCGCAGGCAGCCCGCGCGCTCGGCGATGCTGCGCGAGCGCGTCGAGCGCCGCGTTGGCGGCCGCGTAGTTCGCCTGGCCCGCGCCGCCGAGCACACCGGCCAGCGACGAGAACAGCACGAACGCGGACAGATCGTGCGACCGCGTCAGCTCGTCCAGGTGCACCGCCGCGTCTAGCTTCACGCGCAACACGGCCGCGAGCCGCTCCGGCGTGAGCTTCGCGAGCACACCGTCGGCGAGCGCACCCGCCGCGTGCACCACCGCCGTCAGCGGGTACTCGCGCGGGATCGCCGCCAGCACCGCCGCCAGCGCCGCGCGGTCGGCGGCATCGCAGGCGACGAGCGTCACCCGCGCCCCCTTGGCCGCGAGCTCGCGCGAGAGCGACTCGGCGCCCGGCGCCACTGGCCCCTGCCGCGACACGAGCACCAGGTGTCGGACGCCGTGGCGCTCCACCAAGTGGCGCGCCAGGAATTGCCCCAGCGTCCCCGTCCCGCCGGTGATCAGCACCGTGCCCTCCGGCAAAAGCGGCCGGGGCACTGTCAGCACCAGCTTGCCCACGTTCCGCGCCTGCGCCAGCGTGCGGAACGCGCGCGGCGCCTCGCGGATGTCGTACGCCGCGACCGGCAACGGCCGCAGCACGCCGCGCGCGAACAGCGCCATCAGCTCCACGAGCATCTGCTGGAGCCGCTCCGGCCCAGCTTCGGCGAGATCGAACGCGCGATACGCCACCCCCGGGTGATCCTGGGCCACGCGCCTCGGGTCGCGGATGTCGGTCTTGCCCATCTCGACGAACCGGCCGCCGCGCGGCAAGAGCCGGAGCGAGGCATCCACAAACTCGCGCGCCAGGCTGTCGAGCACCACGTCCACCCCGCGCCCACCGGTCGCCCCCAGGAAGTGTGACTCGAACTCGAGCGTCCGCGACGACGCAAGATGCTCGGCGTCGAACCCGAGCGCGCGCAGCGTGGCCCACTTGCCCGGGCTCGCCGTCGCGAACACCTCCGCCCCGAGGTGCCGCGCCAGCTGCGTCGCCGCCATCCCGACCCCGCCCGCCGCCGCGTGGATCAGCACGCGCTCCCCCGGCTGGAGCCCCGCGAGGTCGACCAGCCCGTAATACGCCGTCAAGAACACGATCGGGATCGCCGCAGCCTCGGCAAACGACCACCCCGCTGGCATCCGGGTCAGCAGCCGGTGATCGGTCACCGCCACGGGGCCGAACGCAGCACGCATGAGGCCCAGCACCCGGTCACCGGGCGCCACGGAGGTGACGCCGGGGCCGACCTCGACCACGACGCCCGCGCCCTCGCCCCCGAGCGGCCCTGGATCGCCCGGGTACAAGCCGAGCGTGTCGAGCACGTCGCGGAAGTTGAGGCCTGCGGCGTGGACCGCGACGCGCACCTGCCCGGCACCGAGCGAAGCCGCCGCCTCGGCGTGCTCGACAAGCGCGAGGCTCTCCAACGTCCCCTTGGTTGGGATGGCGAGGCGCCAAGCTGACGCGGCTGGAAGCGGCAACGCATCCTGGGCGCGCGCCGTCGTCAGCCGAGGTACGAGGCACACACCGTCGCGCAGCGCGAGCTGCGTCTCCGTCGCATCCCACGTGAACGGAGCCGTGCGCGACGCCGCGCGCCCGTCGTGATCGACCAGCACGATCGCGCGATCGGGGTGCTCGCTCTGCGCGGACCGGACCAGGCCCCACACCGGCGCGTGCACCAGATCGGTGACGTCCTCGTCGGGGCGCGCCGCGACCGCCCCGCGAGTGACCACGATCAGGCGGGTCTTGGCCAACCGCTCGTCCGCGAGCCAGCCCTGGATGATCGCCAGCACGCGCGCCGCTGCGGCGTGGGCGCCGCCGATCAGATCCGCCACCGGAGCGGATCCGGAGGGCGACGTACAGGGCACAACGATCGCGTCGGGCACCAGGAGCCCGAGGGCGAGGGCGGACCGTAGCGCGGCGAGATCGGCGTATCGCATGATCGAGACGCCCACCGGCTGCAACTCGAGTGCATCCGAGCCAACGACCATCCATCGCTCGGATCGAGCCGCCGCGAGGACCGGCTCTGGCATCTCGATCTCGCTCCAGTCGATGCGCGACAGCGCGCCCTCGATGGCAGCCCCGACACCGCGCACGCGATCGGCGGACGCGGGCCGGAGGGTGAGCGCCTCGACATACGCCACCGGTGCGCCGATCGCATCAGCCATATCGAGCGAGACGGTGCCAGCTCCGCCCGAAGCCCCTGCGATGCGCACGCGCAGCGTCGAGGCGCCGGTCGCGCGCAGCGACACCCCGCGGAACACGAACGGGAGGGCAGCGTCGGCCTTGGGGGCAGTCCCGCCCTGCGCCGCGGGGGCGCTCCCGGTGCGAGAGGCGTCGTTCGTAGCAGCCGTAGCGCGGGCGGCGGCACCGGCAAACATCTCGCCGACGCCCGTCCCACGAGGGGCCCTCCGGCGTGTGGGGGGCGCGCTCATGGCCTCGCGCACGGCGCCGATCGGCAGGAGATCTGGGTCCGTCGGAGCGGCGGCCCGGCCATCGGCACCGGCGAGCCGATGGACGAGCGACGCCGGCCGATCGCCCGAGCCGTCCTGCGCCGGGAGCCCGTCAACGGGCGCGCCCGGCGGGATCTGGCGAGGTAAAGCGGGCTCGGGCGTGGCATCGCGCCGTCCGGCCGGTGCTGCCGGGCGCTGGTCCGCTCCCGCGCCGAGCGCGTGCAGCGCGGCATCGAAGAGCGCCGGGTGCAGGAAGAACCGTTCGGCATCCCGGGCCACCCCGGCGGGGAGCTCGACCTCCGCGAACAGATCGCCCCCGCGCTTCCAGACGGCGCGCAGCCCCTGGAACTCTGCACCATAGACGAGCCCCGCGTCGGCGAGCCGCGCATACAGCCCGTCAAGGGCGAGCGGCGCGGCGCCAGGCGGCGGCCACACGCGCAGATCAAACCGAGGCGGCGAGAGCACCGGCTCGCGCGCCAGCATGCCGCTGGCGTGCCGGGTCCAGGGCTCGCCTTCTGGCGCGTCCTCGGCGCGGGCGTGGATCGACAGTGGGCGCCGCTCGCGATCGTCGGGCGCTCCCACGGCGAGCTGCACGAGCATCGCCCCTTGGGTCGGGAGCGCGAAGGGGACCTCGAGCACGAGCTCCTCGATTCGCTCGAGGCCGACCCGGTGCGCGGCCGCTAGCGCCAGCTCCACGAGCGAGGTGCCGGGCAGGATGACCTTGCCGAACACCGCGTGGCCGGCGAGCCACGGGTGCTCGGAGAGCGATAGCCGTCCTGTAAACAGGTGCTCGTCGCGGTCGGCGAGCGCGACCGTGGCGCCGAGCAGCGGATGATTGGCAGGCGCCAGGCCCGCGGATATGACATCGGCGCTGCGGTCCTTCGTCTCCTCGAGCCAGAACCGCTCACGCTGGAACGCGTACGTCGGCAGATCGACCCGCCGCGGGCGCGACAGCGCCGCGCCGAGGCGTTCGAAGACCGTCGACATCTCCCAGCCGACGAGCTGCCCGCGGACGTGCAGCTCGCCGAGCGAGAGCAAGAAGCGCGCGAACCCGCCCTCGTCGCGCCGGAGCGTGCCGACGACGGTGGCCTGCGCCCCGGGCCCCTGCTCGCCCTCGCGCGCGGCGCGCTCGATCGTCGCGTTCAGCGCGAGCGTGAGCACCGGGTGGGGGCTGATCTCGATGAAGCAGTGATGGCCGTCCTCGAGCAGGCGTGCCGTCGCGTCCGTGAACCGGACGGTCTGCCGGAGGTTGCGATACCAGTACTTCGCGTCGAGCTCCCAGCCCTCGATCCGGCCGCCGGTCACCGTCGAGTACAGCGGGATCCGCGAGCTCCGCGGCGCGATGTGCGCCAGCTCGGCCACGAGCTCGGCCTCGACCGCCTCGACCTGCGGCCCGTGCGAAGCGTAGTCGACCTGGACCTTGCGCGCGAACACCTGCGCCCTGGTCAGCTCTGCCAGCAGCGTATCGATGGCCTCCGGATCCCCCGACACCAGCGTCGCGCTCGGGCTGTTGATCGCCGCGATCGCCAGCCGGCCGCCGAACCGCGCCATGCGCGGGGCGAGCACCTCGGCAGCGAGCTCCACCATCGCCATCGCGCCCCGCCCGGCCAGCCGGGTCAACGCGCGGCTGCGCAGCGTCACCACCGCCGCCGCGTCCTCGAGCGTCAGCGCACCCGCCACGTGCGCCGCCGCGATCTCGCCCTGGCTGTGCCCCACCACCGCGTCCGGCTCCACTCCCATCGAGCGCCACAACGCCGCCAGCCCGATCATCACCGCGAACAGCGCCGGCTGCACGACGTCCACCCGCTCGAGCCCCGGCGCACCCGGCTCGCCCTGCAGCACCGCGAGCAAGGACCAGGGGACGTACGGCGCGAACGCACGCTCGCACGCCAGGATCTGGTCGCGGAACACCCGCGTGCTCTCCAGGAGCGCGCGCGCCATCTCCGGCCACTGCGAGCCCTGCCCCGGAAACACGAACACGCGCCTGCCATCGCCCGCGCGCTGGCCGACCACCGCGGACGTCGCGGGCTGGCCTTGTGCGAGCGCCTCGAGCGCGGAGAGCAGCGTCGCGCGATCGGGCGCGACGATCGCCGCGCGATGCTCGAGCTGCGCGCGCGTGGTGGCGAGCGAGTACGCCACATCGATCAGCCCGAGTTCGGGGCGCGCCTCGAGGTGCGCGCGCAGCCGCTCGGCCTGCCCGCGCAGCGCGGCCTCGCTGCGTCCCGACAGCAGCACGGGCACGAGCGACGATCCGTGCTGCGCCACGCCCGGCTCCTCGGTCGCGGCGCCAGGGCCGACCGCCGCACCGGGCGCTGCCTCGGCAGGCGCTTCCTCGAGGATGACGTGCGCGTTGGTGCCCGAGATACCGAACGAGGACACGGCCGCCCGCCGCGTCCGACCATTGGCCGGCCACGGCACGGACTCGCTCAGCAGCCGGACTGCCCCCGACACCCAATCGATGAACGGCGATGGCCGCTCCGCGTGCAGCGTCCGCGGCAGGATCCCGTGCCGGAGCGCGAGCACCATCTTGATGACCCCGCCGACCCCGGCCGCGGCCTGGGTATGGCCGATGTTGGACTTGAGGCTCCCCAGCCACACCGGCCGGTCCTCGGGGCGAGCCTGGCCATACGTCGCAAGGAGCGCGCGCGCTTCAATCGGATCGCCCAGCCTGGTGCCCGTGCCGTGCGCCTCCACGACGTCCACGTCCCCGGGCCCGAGCCGCGCCGCCTCGAGCGCCTGGCGAATCACCCGCTCCTGCGCCGGTCCGTTCGGCGCGGTCAGTCCCTGGCTCCTGCCATCCTGGTTGACCGCCGAGCCGCGCAGCACCGCAAGCACCGGATGTTCATTGCGCTGGGCGTCGGACAGCCGCTCGAGCACCAGCATCCCGGCGCCCTCGCTCCAGCCGGCGCCGTCGGCCTCGGCCGAGAACGCCTTGCATCGGCCATCGGGCGACTGCCCGCGTTGCCGGCTCATCATGATGAACATCTCGGGCGTCGCCATCACCGTGACCCCACCAGCGAGCGCGAGCGAGCACTCGCCCTGACGCAGCGCCTGCATCGCGAGGTGGATCGCCACCAGCGACGAGCTGCACGCGGTGTCCACGGTGATCGTGGGACCGTGCAGCCCGAGGGTGTAGGCGATGCGCCCCGACGCCACGCTCGGCGAGGCGCCGACCCCGACGTAACCCTCGAGGTCGTCGGGCGGATCCACCCGGTCGTAGTAGTTGTGGAACGTGCCGACGAACACACCAGTCTGTGAGCCCTGCAGCGTCACCGGATCGATCCCGGCGCGCTCGATGGCCTCCCACGTCGTCTCGAGCAACAGCCGCTGCTGCGGATCGATCGCCAGCGCCTCGCGCGGGCTGATCCCGAAGAACCCGGCGTCGAATTGATCGGCGTCGTGAATGAATCCGCCCTCCCGGGAGTACGTCTTGCCCACGGCCGCGGGGTCCGGATCGTAGAGCGCGTCGGCGTTCCAGCCGCGGTTGTCGGGGAACCCAGAGATGACGTCGCCGCCGTCGCACAAGAGGCGCCATAGCTCCTCGGGCGTGGTCACACCGCCGGGGAATCGGCAGCCCATCGCCACGATCGCGATCGGGTCTCGCACCCGCTCCTCGGCCTCGCGCAGCCGCTGGCGGCTCCGCTGGAGGTCGATCGTCAATTGCTTGACGTACTCGCGAAGCTTGTCCTCGGTGTTGGCCATTCGCTCACTCACTCCTTACCTGATCGATCAGGCGGAAGAGCTCGTCATCGTCGTCGGTAGAGCTCAGCTTCTGGAAGAGATCTTCGTGGTCGGACGTCTTCTCACGAGAGATCCACTTCGACACCAGCTCCTGGAGTCGCTGCGTCACGCTCTTGCGCTCGGCGTCGGTGGCAGCGAACACAGAGAGCGCGTGCTCGATGCGATCGAGCTCCGCGAAGATGGGGAGCTGCGACGGCGCCTCCGCCTCGAAGAGCCGGCGCTCGAGCTCGCTGGCCAGCGCCTGGGGCGTGGGGTGATCGAACAGCAGCGTGGCGTGGAGGCGTAGGCCGGTCGCGGCCGCGAGGCGGTTGCGCAGCTCGACGGCCATGAGTGAGTCGAGGCCCAACTCGCGGAGGGGCCGCTGCGGCGAGACGGCGCTCGGAGAGGCGATGCCGAGGACCGACGCGACGTGGGTGCGAACGAGTTCGAGCAGCGCGGGCGCGCGGTCCGCGAGCGCGAGCGCCCGCAGGCGATGCTCGGGTGAGGATCCAGCCGGGGCCCCGGTCGCGACCGGCCGCGCCACGTGGCTGGCCCCGAGCCCGCGGAGCATCGGATGCAAGGCATGCGCGCGCTCGCGGAGCACGGCGGCCTCGAATCGCGCCGGGGACAACAGGGTGTCCGGCCGTACCAGCGCCGCATCGAACATCGCGAGCCCCTCGTCCGAGGACAGCGCGCGCACCCCGGAGCGGGTGATGCGTAGAAGGTCGGCGTCGGTGAGGTGCGCGGTCATGCCGCTCCGAGTCTCCCAGTAGCCCCAGGCCAGCGATTGCGCGGGCAGCCCGCGCGACCGGCGATGCTGCGCCAGCGCATCGAGGAACACGTTAGCGGCCGCGTAGTTCGCCTGGCCTGCGCTGCCGAGCACTCCGGCCAGCGACGAGAACAGCACGAACGCGGACAGATCGTGCGACCGCGTCAGCTCGTCCAGGTGCACCGCTGCGTCCAGCTTCCCGCGCAACACGGGTTCGAGCCGCTCCCGCGTGAGGCTCCCGAACACGCCGTCATCGAGCACGCCCGCGGTATGGACGACCGCGGTCAGCGGGTGCTCGCGCGGAATCGCCGCCAGCACTGCCGCTAACGCCCCGCGGTCGGCGACATCGCACGCCTCGAGCGTCACCTGCGCCCCCCGGGCCGTGAGCTCGCGCGAGAGCGACTCGGCGCCCGGTGCCGCCGGGCCCTGCCGCGACACGAGCACCAGGTGCCGGATGCCGTGGCGCTCCACCAGGTGGCGCGCCACGAGCCGCCCCAGCGTCCCCGTCCCGCCGGTGATCAGCACCGTACCCTCCGGCAAAAGCGGCCGGGGCATCGTCAGCACCAGCTTGCCCACGTGCCGCGCCTGTGCCAGCGTGCGGAA
>DATMCI010000067.1:0-6405 GCA_035558535.1 Kofleriaceae bacterium | reverse complement strand
TTCCGCACGCTGGCACAGGCGCGGCACGTGGGCAAGCTGGTGCTGACGATGCCCCGGCCGCTTTTGCCGGAGGGTACGGTGCTGATCACCGGCGGGACGGGGACGCTGGGGCGGCTCGTGGCGCGCCACCTGGTGGAGCGCTACGGCGTCCGGCACCTGGTGCTCGTGTCGCGGCAGGGCCCGGCGGCACCGGGCGCCGAGTCGCTCTCGCGCGAGCTCGCGGCCCAGGGGGCGCGGGTGACGCTCGAGGCGTGCGATGTCGCCGACCGCGGGGCGTTAGCGGCGGTGCTGGCGGCGATTCCGCGCGAGCACCCGCTGACCGCGGTCGTCCATACCGCGGGCATGCTCGACGACGGCGTGTTCGGGAGCCTCACGCCGGCGCGGCTCGAACCCATGTTGCGCGGGAAGCTGGACGCAGCGGTGCACCTGGACGAGCTGACGCGGTCGCACGATCTGTCCGCGTTCGTGCTGTTCTCATCGCTGGCCGGAGTGCTCGGCAACGCGGGCCAGGCGAACTACGCGGCCGCCAACGCGTTCCTCGACGCGCTGGCGCAGCATCGCCGGTCGCGCGGGCTGCCCGCGCAATCGCTGGCCTGGGGCTACTGGGAGACCCGGAGCGGCATGACCGCGCACCTCACCGACGCCGACCTCGCGCGCATGGCGCGCAACGGCCTCCGCCCACTGTCGGCGGAGGAGGGGCTCGCGCTGTTCGACGCGGTATTGGCGCGCCCCGACGCCGCGCTGGTGCCGGCACACTTCGACGTGGCTGCGCTCGGGACGCGCGCCGATGCAGTGCCCCCGATGCTCCGCGCACTGGCCGAAGGCCGGGGCCGTGCGGCGCGGCAAGTGGCGAACCGCTCCGAGGCCGGGTCCTCTACTGCCGAGTCCTCGCTCCAGCAGCGCCTGGGCACGCTGCCGACCGAGGAGCGCGTGCGCGCGTTGCTCGACCTCGTGCGCGCCGAGGCCAGCGGCGTGCTAGGCGTCGCAACCCCGAGCTCTGTGCCGCCGGACCGGCCGCTCCAGGAGCTGGGCCTCGATTCGCTGATGGCGCTCGAGCTGCGCAACCGGCTCGCGGCAGCCACGGCGACGCGGCTCCACAGCACGTTGCTGTTCGACCACCCGACCCCCACCGCGCTCGCGCGATTCCTGAACCAGCAGCTGTTCGGAGACCTCGACGAGAGACGCGGTCCCGAGTCATCGGCCCCCGTATCGGTGCCCGCGGCTGGTACCGACGACGACCCGGTCGCGATCGTGGCGATGAGCTGTCGGCTCCCCGGTGGGGTGACCTCGCCCGAGGAGCTGTGGCGGCTCCTCTGCGACGGTCGCGACGTCATCTCCGGGTTCCCGGACAACCGCGGCTGGGACCTCGAGGCGCTCTACGATCCAGACCCGGCGGCGGTGGGCAAGACATATACTCGCGATGGCGGCTTCCTCTACGACGCGGATCGGTTCGATCCGGGGTTCTTCGGGATCAGCCCACGCGAGGCGCTGGCGGTCGATCCACAGCAGCGGCTCTTGCTCGAAACCGCGTGGGAGGCCGTCGAGCGCGCCGGCATCGCCCCCACCGCGCTGCAGGGCTCGCAGACCGGCGTGTTCGTCGGCGTCATTTACAACGACTACGCTACGCGTTTGTCGCAGGTGCCGGCCGATCTGGAGGGCTACATCGTGATCGGCAGCGCGGCGAGCGTGGCGTCGGGCCGCATCGCGTACACCTTCGGGTTGCACGGTCCAACCATGACCGTCGACACCGCCTGTAGCTCGTCGCTGGTGGCGCTCCACCTCGCGGCACGGGCCCTGCGCCAGGGTGAGTGCTCGCTCGCGCTCGCCGGCGGAGTCACCGTGATGGCCTCGCCTACAGCCTTCATCACTTTCAGCCGGCAGCGCGCGCTCGCGCCCGACGGCCACTGTAAGCCGTTCTCCGCCGCGGCCGACGGCGCCACCTGGAGCGAGGGCGCCGGGATGCTGCTGCTCGAGCGGCTGTCCGATGCGCGGCGCAACGGTCACCCCGTGCTCGCGGTGCTGCGCAGCTCGGCAGTCAACCAGGACGGCAAGAGCCAGGGCCTGACCGCGCCGAACGGTCCGGCGCAGGAACAAGTGATCCGCCAGGCGCTCGAGCGCGCGCGGCTTGGGCCCGGGGACGTCGACGTCGTCGAGGCGCATGGCACGGGCACCAAGCTGGGAGATCCGATCGAGGCGCACGCGCTCCTGGCGACGTACGGACAGGGCCACGGTGCTGACAGCCCGCTGTGGCTGGGGAGTCTCAAGTCCAACCTCGGCCACACGCAGGCTGCGGCGGGGGTGGCGAGCGTCATGAAGATAGTGCTGGCACTCCAGCACGGTGTGCTGCCGCAGACGCTGCACGCGGCGGAGCCGTCGCCGCACATCGACTGGTCCTCGGGCGCCCTCCGGCTGCTGGCGGAGCCCGTACCATGGCTTGCCAACGGTCGGCCGCGCCGGGGGGGGGTGTCGTCGTTCGGGATCTCGGGCACCAACGCACACGTGATCATCGAGGAGGCGCTGCCGGACGAGGCGGCCGCCGAGGAGGTGCGGGCGCGGGAGGCATCGCCGCTGGCGATGCCGGTCCCGGTGCTACTCTCGGCCAGGACCGAAGCAGCGTTGCGCGGGCAAGCCGAGCGGCTGCGCGTGTATCTCAAGGCCCACTCCGAGCTCGAGGTGATGGACGTGGCGTACTCGTTCGCCACTACCCGCTCGCAGCTTGAGCACCGCGCGGCGGTCGTCGCACGCGATCGGACCGAGCTGTTGTCCGCGCTCGAAGCTCTCGCGCAGGGCCGGTTAGCGACGTCCACGGCGGCTGACTGGCGCACGAGCGAGGGCAAGCTCGCGGTGCTGTTCACCGGCCAGGGCAGCCAGCGCGCGACGATGGGGCGCGTGCTGTACGAGGCGTTTCCGGTGTTCCGCGATGCGCTCGACGCGGCGTGCAGATGCTTCGACGCCGGGTTCGTCGAGGCCGGCGTGGGCGGCCTGGCGCAGCGGCCGCTGCGCCAGGTGATGTTCGTGGCGGAGGGCAGCGAGGAGGCGGCGCTGCTCGACGAGACGGGGTACACGCAGCCGGCGCTGTTCGCGCTGGAGGTGGCGCTGTACCGGCTCCTGGAGTCGTGGGGGGTACGGGTAGACCTGTTGCTCGGGCACTCGATCGGGGAGCTGGTAGCAGCGCACGTGGCGGGTGTGCTGACGCTTGCGGACGCGTGCACGCTGGTGGGTGCGCGCGCGCGGCTGATGCAAGCGCTGCCGCGGGGCGGTGCGATGGTGACGGTGCAGGCGCCGGAGGAGGTGGTGCGAGAGCTGATCGCGGCGCGGCCGGCGAATGGCCCCGGCGGAGCGGCGACGATCGCGGCGCTCAATGGCCCTGCGTCGACAGTGGTGAGCGGAGACGCCGAGGCGGTGGCTGACGTCGCGCAGCGTGCCGAGGCGGCGGGGCACAAGACGCAGCGGCTGCGGGTGAGCCACGCGTTCCATTCGCACCACATGGACGGGATGCTGGAGGTATTCGGGCGGGTAGCGTCGGGGCTGACGTTTCGGCCTGCGCAGATCCCGATCGTGTCGAACGTGACGGGGCGGGTGGCGACGGACGCGGAGCTGAGCTCGCCCGCGTACTGGGTGGAGCACGTGCGGGGCGCGGTGCGCTTCCTCGACGGAGTGCGCACGCTGCGTGGCGCGGGAGTTCACACGTTCCTCGAGCTGGGGCCGCACGCCGTGCTGTCATCGCTGGTGCACGACGCGCTGGCGGAGGACGCGGGCGAGGGGCCGGGGATCATCGCCGTGCTACGGCATGGCAGCCGCGGCGCGAGCCCCACGGGGGCGCGCGGCGAGCGGGCGGAGGTGGAGACGCTGACGGCGGCGCTGGGCGCGCTGCACGCGCGCGGCCACCAAGTCGATTGGGCCGCATACTTCCTGGGAGAACACGGGATCGTCGAGCGGCTCGGCCGACGGCCGCGGCGGGTCGATCTGCCGACGTACGCGTTCCAGCGCGAGCGGTACTGGCTCGAGGCGCCGACTGCCGGGCGCGCGCCGGCAGATGTCTCGTCCGCCGGGCTCGTGCCCGCCGACCACCCGTTGCTCGGCGCCGCGGTCCGGCTCGCCGACACGGATGGCTTCGTGTTCACCGGACGGCTGTCGCTCGCCGAGCACCCGTGGCTCGCCGATCACGCGGTGTATGGCACCGTGCTCCTGCCCGGCACCGCGTTCGTCGAGCTGGCGCTCGTCGCGGCGCATCGAGTCGGGCTTGAGCGAGTCGACGAGCTCGCGCTGGCGGTGCCCCTCGCGATCCCGGCCCGCGGCGCGATGCTCATGCAGCTTGCCGTCGGTGCGCTCGACGACGCGGGCCGGCGCTCGCTCTCGATCTATGCGCGTGCCGAGAACGCGCCGACCGACACGGTGTGGACCCGGCACGTGAGCGGCACGCTCGCGCCGGCGGGCGCGCTCGAAGCGTTCGAGCTGCGTGTGTGGCCCCCGCCGGGCGCCACTCCACTTCCGCTGGCCGGGCTCTACCCGCAGCTCGCCGAGACGGGGCTCGGTTATGGCGCGGGCTTCCAAGGGCTGCGCGGGGCCTGGCGGCGCGGTGAGGAGCTGTTCGCTGAGGCTGCGCTTCCTGAGGCCGTCGGGCGGGACGCCGCGCGCTTCGCGCTGCACCCGGCGCTCTTCGATGCCGCGTTGCACGTGCTCCCCGCAGCGGTCCTCCGCCAAGACGCGAGCGATCGTCCGGACATTGCGCTGCCGTTCGCGTTCCGCGGGGTGTCGCTGCGCGCCGTCGGAGCGTCCACGCTGCGCGTGCGTTTCGCACGAGATCCCGCGACAGGTTCGTTCTCGCTCGCGATCGCCGATGCGGCCGGCGAGCCGGTGGCGCACGTCGAAGCGCTGACCACCCGGCCGGCCTCCGTGGAGCAGGTGCGCAGCGCTCGATCCACCCAGGAGGGCGCGCTCCTCCGGGTCGAGTGGGCCGAGCTACCCACCTCCCCGCCCAAGTCGCGGCGGTCCGAGCGCTGGGCGCTCATCGGCTCGCACGACACCGCGCCGCTGGAGCTCGGCAGCGGCCAGGCCGTACATCACGCCGATCTCGCCGCGCTGGGCGCCGCGCTCGATCAGGGAGCGCCGCCGCCGGACGCGATCGCGTTGCTCTACCTGTCGTCCGTCGATGGTGCGCCAGCAACGGCGCTGGTGCCCGCGGATCTGATCGAGGCCGCCCACGAGGCCACCGCGCGCGCGCTCGCCGAGATCCAGGCCTGGCTGGCCGACGAGCGCTTCGCGTCATCTCGCCTCCTCGTGCTCACGCGTAGCGCGATCGCGGCGCGCGCCGACGAGGACGTGGCCGATCTGGTGCACGCGCCGGTGTGGGGCCTGATCCGGTCCGCCCAAAGCGAGCACCCAGACCGCTCGATCCAGCTGGTCGATACTGACGCGAGTGAGGCGTCACGGGCGGCGCGGTTCACGGTGGCATGCGCGGCGGAGACGCAGCTCGCGCTGCGCGACGGCGTGTGGTTTGCGCCCCGGCTCGCTCCGGTACGCCCCCAGGACGCGCTCGAACCCCCGGCCACCTCCGCCTGGCGCCTCCACATCATTAACAAGGGCACGCTCGAGAGCCTCGAGCTGGTGGCGCACCCCGAGGCGCTCGCGCCGCTCGGCGAAGGCCAGGTGCGTGTCACCGTCCACGCTGCGGGTCTCAACTTCCGCGACGTGCTCGACGCGCTCGGCATGTACCCGGGCGATCCAGGGCCGCTGGGGGGCGAGGGCGCGGGCGTCGTGGTCGAGGTCGGACCTGGCGTCACCACGGTGGCGCCCGGTGACCGGGTGCTGGGCCTCATGCGCGCGGCGTTCGGTCCGGTAGCGGTGACTGATCATCGGCTGTTGACCCGGATGCCGGCGGGGTGGTCGTTCGCCGAGGCGGCGGCGATCCCGGTCGTGTTCCTGACGGCGTACTACGGGCTGGTCGATCTTGCGCGGCTTCAGCCGGGGGAGCGCGTGGTGATCCACGCGGCGGCGGGCGGAGTCGGAATGGCGGCGACGCAGCTAGCGCGGCACTTCGGGGCGGAGGTGTTCGCGACGGCGAGTCCGGGCAAGTGGGCCTTGCTGCGCGAGCTTGGGTTCGACGCCGAGCACCTGGCATCGTCGCGGACGCTCGAGTTCGAGTCGCGCTTCCTGCGCGCGACTGGTGGGCAGGGGATAGACGTGGTGCTCGACAGCCTGGCGCGCGAGTTCGTGGATGCCTCGCTCCGGCTCTTGCCGCGGGGCGGCCGGTTCGTCGAGATCGGCAAGACCGATCTTCGCGACCCGGAGCGCGTGGCCCAGGACCATCCGGGGGTGGCGTATCGCGCGTTCGACCTCGCCGAAGCTGGGCCGGAGCGGACGCAGCAGATGCTCGTGGAGCTGATGGCGCTGTTCGCGCGCGGC
>DATMCI010000066.1:0-9202 GCA_035558535.1 Kofleriaceae bacterium | reverse complement strand
CGAGAGCGAGCGCGCCGAGCGGGTGCGGCTCGCGGGGCACGTCGGCGCGGGCGCCCCGTACACGACGTACCGGATGCGGTTCGCGAAGGTGGGCCGCGCGGCATTCCTCGGCCACCTCGATCTGTCGCGGCTGCTCGCCCGGAGCTTCCGCCGCGCGGACCTGGCGCTCGCGATGACGCGCGGGTTCTCGCCGAAGCCGCGGATCGCGTTCGGGCCGGCGCTCGGCCTCGGCGTGCCGGCGCTGGGCGAGCTGTTCGATGTCGATCTCGAGCACGTCGTGCCGGGCCACCGGGCGTGGGACGTGCCGGAGGGCGCGTCGCGCGTGGAGCTCTCTGCCGATGAGGTCCGCGAGCGGCTCGCGGCGGTGTGCCCGCCGGGGATCGAGATCCTCGGCTGCGAGATCGTCCGACTCGCTGGCCACCCGGCGCTCGGCGCGGGTGGCCGGCCGGATCCGGGGCTGGGCAAGCTCATCGACGCCGTCGATCTGGCGATCTGCCCCGCGCCCGACGGCATCGCGTTCGACGAGGCGCGGCTCCGCCGGATCGCCGCGGTGTTCCTGGCGCGCACGGAGCTCGTGATCGCGCGCGACGGCGGCAAGTCGAGCGGCAAGCCCGTCGACGTGCGGGCGTTCGTGACGGAGCTCGACGTCATCTCCGGCGAGGCGGCCGAGCGGCTGTGCGCGGCGCTCGACTGGCCGGCGTCGCCGCTCCTCCGGGCGCGCGTCCGCTCGACGGCCGAGGGCTCGGCCAAGCCGCAGGAGGTGGCCCGGGCGCTCGGCGTCTGGGGGCCGGACGATCCGCGGGCGGCCCACGCGGCGATCGCCCGGCTCAGGGTGGTGGAGGCCGGCGTGGAGGCCGGCAAAGTGCGGGAGGACGGCCTCGCGGTGCGATCTATGCCCGTTCCTGCGTGACGCGCGTCCGCGGTCGCCGTCATCATGGCGGCGTGGAGCGATCGCGGACTCCTCGAACGATCTTGCGCGTGAGCGCGCTCGCCGCTGCCTTCGCGGTCAGCGGCTGCGCGCTGACTTTGTCTGGCCCCGACCCCAATCGCCGGCGCGATCGAGTGCCGCAGTGCGACACGACCAAGGGCTTCGTCGTCACCGACGGGATCGTCGGGTCGGCGCTGGGGGTCACGACGCTGGCCGCGCTCAGCGATGACGCCGGGGCGGTGGCGCTCGTGCCGGCCTCGCTCGCGGCCTTGTTCTTCCTGTCGGCGGCGCGCGGGAACGGGGCTGTGAACGACTGCCGCGAGGCGATCGCGGCGTACGAGGGGGAGGAGCAGAAGCTCGTGGATGACGAGCTGGACGACGAGGACGACACGCGCCGCGCCCGCGCCCCGGTCCGGCGGTCGCCGCCGGCCGTGCCGCCGCGGGGCGTGACGTCGCCGCCCGCGGCCGCCCGCGCGCCGAGAGCCGCGCGTGGTCCGGCACCGGCCGCGCCGCCCGTGGCCGCGCCGCCAGTGGCCGCGCCGCCAGTGGCGGCCGCGCCGCCCGTGGCCGCGCCGCCCGCCGCGCCCGCCGCGCCCGCCGCGCCGCCCGCCGCGCCTGCCGCGCCTGCCGCGCCTGCCACGCCGCCAGCGAAGACCGCGCCTGCCACGCCACCCGCGAAGGCGCCGCCCGCCGCGCCGCCGCCGCCGCCGCCGCCCAGCACCTGGGTCGACTTCTGGAGGGAGCTGCCATGAGCCCGCGCACCGCCGCGCTCGTTGCTTCGCTCGCGCTCGCGCTCGCCGGTGCCCCCGCGCGCGCCGAGGACGCGATCGTGAAGGGCTCGGTCGTGAAGATCGAGCAGCGCGAGATCTACGTCAGCCTCGGCACCGGCCAGGGCGTCGCCAGCGGCGCGCCGATCCGGATCAAGCGGCCGATCAAGCTCGCGCACCCGGTGACGCGCGCCGCGATCGAGGACTGGCTGCCCGTCGGCTCGGCCACCGTCACGCAGGCGGGCGCCTCGCTGTCGCGCGCCGTCGTCGGCGATCTGGTGACCGCGATCCGCGTCGGCGACGTCGCCGAGGTGCTGGTCTCCCGGCCCGACGCGCGGCCGCCCACACCGACGCCCACGCCCACGCCCACGCCCGCGCCCGCGCCCCCGCCGCAGCCGCCCGTCGATCCAGTGACCCGCGAGGTGCTGGCGGTGTTCGCCGCGCAGGTCGGGCAGTCGCTCGAGGCGCGGATCGCGGCCTGGGAGCGCTACCTCTCGACGCACCAGGGCTCGCCGTACGCGGCGTCGATCCGCGCCGACCTCGAGGCGCTGCAGGCGCTGCGCGAGGAGCTGGGCCTGCCGAACGCCGCGCGGACCGACGCGCCGATCGATCCCGCCGAGCACTCGGTCCCGGGGCCGACCACCGCGGGCCAGCCGCTCGCCGTCGTGTTCGTGATCGCCCGGCCGGAGCAGGTGGCGAGCGCGTACCTCCACTTCCGCAGCGGCGATCGGCGCACCTACCAGCGCGCGCTGCTCGTGCGCGAGCACGAGATCTACCTCCGCGGCGTGGTGCCCGCGGAGGTCGTGCGGGCGCCGGGCGTCGAGTACTTCGTCGAGGTCTCGACGCCGGCCGGCGGCGCGGGGCTCGCGCTCGGCTCGCCGGAGTCGCCGGTGCGCGTCGCCGTGAAGCCGCCGCCGCTCACGGCGCGGTTCGGCGACCAGGCCGGCCGCACCACGGTGCGCGTCGCCGGCGAGCACCTCGACTTCGCGACGTTCGATCACCGGCGCGGCGATCGCCGCGATCGCATGACGACCGGCACGCTCGACGTGTCGTACGAGATCGGCGCCGCCGTGCAGCGCGTCGGCATCGGCGCCGGGGCGATCGTCGGCTCTGGCGGCTTCCGCGACATCGCGTGGGACGACGTGCTCCTCCTGCCGGAGGCGGGCTTCAACTACGGCCGCGCCGACGTGGAGCTCGGCCGCTCGTCGCTCGCGCTCGGGCTCGCCGGGATCGCCGGCGTCGGCAAGGACGGCCTGGGGCTCGGCTTCGAGGCGCGCGGGCGGATCGGCGCGCGGCGGGCGACCCACCTCCAGCTCCTCGTGCAGACGCTCCCCGAGCTCGGCTGGTTCGTCGACACGCGGCTCGGGGCGCGGCCGGCGCGCGATCTCTTGCTCGGGATCTCCGTCGGCGCGACCGATCAGCCCAACCAGGGCGACACCGCCGCGAAGCTCGGGGCCGAGCTCGAGTGGATCGGCCTGCCGCGGGTGGTCCTGCGGGTCCGCGGGTCGTGGCAGGGACGGTCGGTCGCGCACGGTGGCATCGGCGGCGGGGCCGCCGTGGAGCTCACGTGGTGAGGTCGAACATGAAGCAGATCATCGTCGTCGCCTTGGCGCTGGCGCTGGCGCTGGCCGGCGTGGCCGGCGCGCCGTCCGCGCTCGCAGCGCCCGAGCCCGAGCCTGCGCCTGCGCCCGCGCCCGCCGCGGGCCGCGTCTACCACGTGCCGCCCGCCGACGCCGACGCCGGCACCGCGCTCGAGCTGATCGCGACGGCGCCGCCCGCGGTGCCGTCGCTCGTCGCGCACTACCGCGCGACCGGCGCGCAGGCGTTCGCGTCGATCGAGCTCGTGAAGCGCGACGATCAGCGCTGGGTCGCCGTGGTGCCGCCGGAGGCCGTCGTGCCGCCCGGCGTCGAGTACTACCTCACGGCCGGCGGCGCGCCGGTGTTCGCCTCCGCCGCGGCGCCGCACACGACGCGCGTCGGCGTGACCTCGCTCACCGCGCGGCGCGTGCGCGACGAGGCCCGCGTGGACGGCCGGCGCTCGCGCGTCCACGCCCGCGCCGAGTGGGTCGATTACGGCAAGCGCACCGTCTCCGGCACCCGGGTCCTCGATCGCTACTACCGCATCGACGCCGACTTCTCGTACCGGCTGTGGGCGTACCCGCTCGAGGAGCTGCGCGTCGGCTTCTCGCGGCTGCTCGGCGACACCCAGGCCGCCGGGCGCTCCGGCTTCAACGTCGCCGGCTGGTTCGAGCTCGGCCTCGCGCAGATCGAGGGCGTGGCGCTCGACGCCCGCGCGGTCGTGCTCGCGACGCCCGAGAGCGTGGCGCTCGGCGGCCGCGCCGAGGTGCGCGTCGGCGTGCGCGACGGCACCCACGTCGCGTCCGGCGTCGAGTACCTCGCGGACGTGGGGACCACCGGGTTCTTCCGGTTCGGCTGGGGCACGGTGCCGCTCACGCCGATGTCGGCCACCGTCGAGATCACGGACCTGCCCGCGTCGACGAGCGACGTCGGCGTGCGGATCTACTACGACGTCACGCGCGTGATCTCGCACGGGCTGCGGATCGGGCTGCGCGCTGGCTACGCGGCGCGCCAGCAGAACGTGCCCGGCTTCACCGGAGGCACCACCGCCTCCATCGACTTCTAAGGAGGCGCGATGGACCCGATCCTGGATCCGACCCTGCGCTCGCAGCTGCGCTCGCAGCTGTCCCCCGGGCGCCGCTGGCTCGCCTGCGCCCGCGCCCTGGCCCTGATCGCGGCCGCGCTCGCCGCGCTCGCCGTCGTCGCCACCGCGCGCGTGGCCGCTGCGCAGCCGGCGCGCCCCGCGCGCCCCGCGCGCCCCGCGCCTGCGCCCGCGCCCGCGCCCGCGCCCGCGCAGCCGGCCGAGAAGGTCGTGCTCGCCGTCGACGGCGCGGACGTCTACGTCGACGCCGGCGCGCGCGACGGCGTCGGCGCCGGCAGCGAGCTCGAGCTCCTGCACGAGGTCGTCGTCCGCGATCCGCGGAGCGGCGCGACGCTGCGCGATCGGTTCGCGCTCGGCACGCTCGCGGTCGTAAAGAGCGGCGATCGGATCAGCCTCGCGCAGGCCAGCGCCGAGCTGCGCGGCCGCGTGGTCGTCGGCGATCGCGTGCGCCTCGTCTCGGCGCCGCGCGCGTTCATCGATCCGTGGGCCGAGCGCGTCGCGGCGAGCCGCGGCGACGTCATGTCGCCGGTGCCCGGCGCCGGGGGCCCGCGCGAGCCCGCCGGCGCGGCGATCGATCACGACGAGCGCGCGCGGGCGGCGTGGCAGGACACGCTCGGCAAGCCGCCCGAGCAGCGCATCGCGCGCTGGCAGGCGCTGCTCGCCGCCGATCCGCAGACGCCGTACCGCGCCGCGATCCAGCGCGAGATCCTCTCGCTCAAGGAGCAGATGGCCGCGCGCCAGGCCGCGCTCGCGTCCGCCGCCAGCGCGCGCCCCGACACGCGCGGGGCGCGGATCGCGCAGCTCGCGGCGCAGCTCTCCGGCGACGGGGACGCGTCCGGCGCGCCGCTCGCCGTCGCGCCGCTCCGGGCCGTGGTGCCCGGCCGGCCGATCGATCTCGCGTTCGCCGTCCGCGCGCCGGATCAGGTCGCGCGTGCGTGGCTCTACGTGCGCGCGCCCGGGGAGGCCGGCTACCGGCGCATCGAGCTGGTCGCCGATGGCGACGCGTACCTGCGCGGGCGGATCGGCGCCGATCAGGTCGTCGGGCCGTCCCTGCGCTGGTACGTCGAGGCGGAGGCCGGCGGGGGGCCCCCGATGGCCGTCCTGGGCTCGTCGGCCGAGCCCCGTGTGATCGACGTCGAGCGCGAGGTGGTGGAGCCGCCCGTCGCGCAGGGCCGCTCGCACATCGACGCGCACGTCGACTACGTCGACTTCGACGGCAAGCTCGCCACCGGCTTCGATCAGTACTACCAGGCCGAGATCGACTTCACGTACCGCTTCCTTTCGCCCCTGTACGCCGTGCGGCTCGGCTTCGGCACGCTATCGGGCACCGGCGGGCCCAAGGACGTCATCGACGCCGATCCGATGGACGAGTGCCTCGACGCAGGCGGCAACTACCGGTGCAAGCGCGTCACGTTCTCGTACGTCTACACCGAGCTCGAGCACCGGATCCGCCCGAACGTGGCCGTGATGATCCGGCCGCAGGTCGGCATCGTCACGAGCGACGTCGTGGCCGGCACCGGGGGCGGGCGCTGCACGACGTCGGACATCGAGGGCTGCCAGTTCCTGACCGGGATCGGCGGCCGCATCCGGATCCGGCTCGGCGACGAGGCCGGCACGAACCTCGTGATCGGCGCGGCGTTCACGAGCCGGGTCGGCACGCTGCTCGAGGCCGCGTACCACTGGCGCCCGCGGCCCGTGGTGCCCGTGCAGCTCACGGTGCAGGTCACCGATCAGCCCGTCCCCGAGGATTTCGGCGTACGGCTGATCGCCGACGTCGGGTGGCGCCGTCTGTCCTGGTTCTACCCCTCCGCGCGGCTGTCATACCAGGCGCGCGACATCGACCACGCCGGCATCTCCGGCGGCTTCGCGATGAACTTCGACTGGTGAGGCAAGCGATGACCCCTCGCACGCGCTCCATCTCGCCCGCGCTCGCGCTGCTCCTCTGCGCCGGCACCGCCGGCACCGCGCGCGCCCAGCAGCCGCCGCCGCCCGCGCCCGCGCCCGCGCCCGCTCGGCCTCCGGCGGCGCCCGCGCCCGCGCCCGCCCGTCCCCCGGCGGCTCCCGCGGCGGGCACGCCCGCGCCCGCGCCCGCGCCCGCGCCCGCCCGGACCGCGGCGGCCTCCGCCGCGCGTCCGCGCACCCTCATCGTCCACGTGCCGCCGCTCGCCGCCGAGGCCGGCGCGCCGATCGAGCTCGCGGCGCAGATCGACGCGCCGTTCGCCGAGGCGCTGATCGTGCGCTGGCGGCCCACCGGCGAGGAGGCGTGGCGCGAGGCGATCTTCGAGCGTTCGTCCGCCGGTGGCTGGTACGCGACGCTGCCGCCCGCGGCGCCGCCCGGCGTCGAGTACTTCATCTCCGGCGTCGACGGCGCCGGCGCCGCCGTCGCGCACTTCGCGTCCGCGTCCGCGCCGCACGCGGTGCGCGTCGTGCCGACGCTCGTCGATCGGCTCGAGGCGCTCGAGCGCGTGCGGCAGCGCGATCGGCGCAACGAGATCGCGGTCGACGTGATCGGCCACAACTTCGGCAACCGCTATGGCCTCCGCGATCGCTTCCTCCGCGCCGAGCTCGGCTACACGCGCCGCGTCGCGCGCCAGCTGTACCACGTCGCGTTCGGCTTCGGCGCCATCCAGGGCCGGACGCCGCTCGATGAGTCGCGGGCCGGCGGCGACGATCGGCGCGCGATGCGCTACGGCTTCGGCGAGGCCCGGGTGCGCGCGCACCCGTCGATCTTCCTCGATCTGCGCGGCATGCTCGGCGCGGGCGAGGACGGCTTCGAGACCGGCATCCGCGGCGCGGTCACGTTCGGCAAGCCGTGGCGCTCCTGCGTCACCGCCGGTGCCGAGTACCTCGGCGGCGTCGGCCCGACCGGCTGGGTGCGCCTGCAATGGGACACCGCGCCGCCGCTGCTCATGGGCGCGTCGATCGTCCGGACGGATCTGCCCGGCGTCGAGATCGATCCCGGCGGACTGTACATCGCGTACGACGTCCTCTACCGGGTCGCCGAACGGTTCGCGGTGCGCGCCCAGGTCTCCTACGGCGCCCGCGACGGCGCCGCCAACGTCGGCGGCGGCCTCGGCACCGCCGTCGACTTCTAGCTCCCCAACTCAGGCCGGGGGGGCAGGGCCGGACACTCCATTCCCAGTCGCCTGCTCGACGGGCATGGCCATACCCGGTCACATGACACGGATGGCTCTCTATTAGTCGTCGGTGGACGGATTTTGGATTGCGAGAATCAGCAAGCGGGCAGAACTATCCGGTATCCGGCCTGCATCTGACCGCACGGCCTCGCGATCTGGGCTGAGCCCCATCGAAGCAACTCGGGCGAACCCCCCGGATTGCCTCCAGACGCCCTGCCGACACGTTGACGTCGGATCTCGGCCCTGCGGATCGTCTCAATGAAGGCCCCCTGGGCTTCGATCGATGCACAGGGCGGCCCAACCACAGGGCGGAGGGCAACCCGATGACAGACGTCTTCGACATGCGTATTCCATTTCGACGACTCAGCACGCTGACAATTGTCATTGCTTTGGCCTGCTGCTCCCATCACGGCAGCAGGCATCCACGAACGACATTGACTCGCAATGTGGAGGTCGAGGAAGCAACTCGCCTCGAAAAAATCGTGCGGGCGCTTTACGACGAAGGCAAGTTTCGCGAGGCCATTCCGCTCGCTCAGCGAAGCCTCGAGCTTCGCGAGAAGGCGCTAGGACCTCGCGACCCTGATGTGGCAAGTAGCCTCAGCGATCTCGGACTGCTCTACCAAGGGCAAGGTGCGTACGCGCGGGCCGAGCCGCTCCATGTTCGCGCACTCGACATTCGGGAGAGGGCGCTGGGGCCGATGCACCCAGACGTCGCTGCCAGCCTCAACAGCCTCGCGATTCTCTACCACGAACAAGGCGCATATGCGCGGGCCGAGCCGCTCTTCGTCCGCGCGCTCGACATCCGGGAGAAGGTGCTGGGAGCGACGCATCCGGACGTCGCCGAAAGCCTCAACAACCTCGCCGAGCTCTACCGAGCACAAGGCGCGTACGCGCGGGCCGAGCCGCTCCATGTCCGCGCATTCGACATCCGGGAGAGGGCGCTGGGGCCGAAGCATCCAGACGTCGCCGACAGTCTCAGCAACCTCGCGATTCTCTACCACGAACAAGGCGCGTATGCGCGGGCCGAGCCGCTCTATGTCCGCGCGCTCGACATCCGGGAGAAGGTGTTGGGCGCAATGCATCCGGACGTCGCCGGAAGCCTCAACAACCTCGCGGTACTCTACCAAGCACAACGTGCGTACGCGCGAGCCGAGCCGCTTTATGTTCGCGCGCTCGACATCCGGGAAAAGGTTCTGGGTGCGATGCATCCAAAAGTTGCCATAAGTCTGCACAACCTCGCTGGGCTCTACCGGGAACAAGGTGCATACGCGCGAGCTGAGCCGCTTTATGTTCGCGCCCTCGACATCCTGGAGAAGGCGCTAGGGGCGGCGCATCCGAAAGTCGCCATAAGCCTGAACAACCTCGCTGAGCTCTACCGGGAACAAGGTGCGTACACGCGAGCCGAGCCGCTCTATATCCGTGCCCTCGACATTCTGGAGAAAGCGCTAGGAGCGACGCATCCGAGCTTCGCCAATAGCCTCAGCAACCTCGGATTACTTTACCGAGCACAAGGCGCGTATGCGCGGGCTGAGCCGCTCTATGCCCGCGCTCTAGACCTAAAACAAGCACTACTAGGCCTCAAAATTGCAGGCGGCCGGCTGACCGGATCGCGGACACAAGAAGGGCGAGTTCGGGTTCGTCCCGATTCGTCCCCGCCGTATGTTGACGTAACTCCTTCGTGTCAGTTTGT
>DATMCI010000065.1:0-75920 GCA_035558535.1 Kofleriaceae bacterium | reverse complement strand
GGCGTGCCGGGCGCGCCGGGCGCGCCGGGCGCCTGTACCGGCGGCGCGGGCGCCTGCTCGGCCCGCTTCTCGGGAGGAGGCTCCGCGGACTGTGATCCACCTCGCCCCTTGCAAGCCGTGACAGAGATGACAGCGACGAGCCCCAACCGGCAGATCATGGTGCGCACGCCCCTACGTAACACGCCGCCAGGCGATCGACGCTCGAACGCCGGCCACGGAGCCCGAGGAGCTTGTTATCCTCGCCGCCGTGCGAGCCCCCGCCTTCATCGCCCTTGGTCTGGCCGTGTCCGCGTGCAGCCCGGTCGTCGACATCGGCGCGCCCTGCAGCCTCGACAAGCCGTGCGACGTGGGTGTCTGCAACCTGAGCAGCCCCGACGAGCCGGTCTGCGTCGAAGCCGACGGCGACATCGACGGCGACGGGCAGCCGAACAAGAGCGACTTCTGCAGCCAGAAGCCCGGCGGCATGGCCGACGCCTTCGACGAGGACGGCGACGGCATCGGCGACAACTGCGATCCGTGCCCGATCGCGCGGCCGCCCGCGGCCCCCGACTCCGACACCGACGCCGTCGACAGCCCGTGCGATCCGGATCCCTCGAGCGGCACCCTGGAGAAGGGCAACAAGATCATCTTCTTCGACGGCTTCAACAACGGGATCCCCGCGAACGTCGTGAAGCGCGAAGGCGGCCAGTGGGAGGCGCGCGGCGGCGAGGCGATCTTCACCACGACGGATCCGAACACGACCGCGATCCTGACCGTGGCGATCCCCTTGCCCTCGCAGCACCTCGCGGTGCAGGCGTCGTACCGCGTCGACCGCGTCGAGGCGGCGGGGACCATGAACCTCGCCGGCGTCGTCTCGATCGATCGCCGCCCGGCCGGCGTCACGACCGTCTCGTGCAGCGGCACGCGCGTCGGCGGCATGGACAGCCTCATCGTCGACTCGCCCTCCGGCACGTCCGGCAAGCCGCTGATGAACCTGTTCGACCCCGGCGGGCTGTACAAGATCGCGCAGCTCATCGAGAACGCGACCGGCGCGTGCGCGATGACCGCGAGCACGCAGATGGGCGCCGTCACGACCGCGACGACCGGCGAGGCTCCGACCGAGGCCGGCCTGACGGCGCGCGCCGTCGCCGCGCGGTTCCAGTACCTCCTGATCGTGCAGCGGCCGAACTAGCCCTGCGCCGGGCGGCTGGCTAGATCTCCGCGCGGCGGACCGACCAGACGAAGGCGTCGTACCAGAAGTGCATGAGCGAGACGACGATCGTGATCGCCCAGAGCGCCGTCAGGTCGGCGTCGAGCACCTGCACGCCGAAGCCGTAGACGAGGACGCCGCCCAGATATAGCGCCAGCGCGAGCCGCGGCCGGCCGGGCAGCCGCATGCGCGCCGCGATGCGCCTGCCCTCCATCGCCCACACGAGCGCGAGGTACTGCACGCCGTGGAACAGGTTCATGATCAGGAACGCCTGGCCCCACGTGTTGAAGCCCCACGTGTAGATCGAGACGAGCGCCGTCGAGCCGACGAGCCAGACCTTGAGCCACGGCGGCCGATACCCGCGCCGCGCGAGCCGCCAGTAACACGTCACGTAGAGGACGAGGAAGCCAGCGCCCACGGCGAGCACGCCGTACGTGAGCCACCGCGCGTGCCCCCGGGCTTGCGCGGGCACGGCCGCGAAGAACACGTCGCCGATCTTGGCGAAGCTGTCGAACGAGTCGACGTGATCCATGAGCGTCGCGCCGGCGAGGATCGGGCCGGCGTACATGAGCTGGTTCAGCCAGAAGTCGAGGCGGCGGCCGAGCTCGGGCGGCGTGCCGTGGTTGCGCTCGTAGATGCGCGCGAACCCGAACGTCTGCGCGCCGGAGTGCCAGACGTCCCAGAACGTGGCGACGACCGTCGACGCGACGGCGATCCACGGTGACACGACGATCGCGGCGTAGAGCGCGGCCGGGACGGCGAAGAACCGCAGCGGGTAGCGCCGCCGGATCTCCGGGTTGCCGTGGCTGCGGAACAGGACCGCCACGAGGTGCGCGTGGATGACGGTGCCGATGAAGAAGCCGACGGCGGTGTCGTCCTCGGTCCCGATCACCCACGCATCGTCCGCGAGCCACGTGCCGGAGACGAGCATGCCGAGCACGAGCGAGAGCACCGGCGAGCCGAGGAAGAACACCCAGTCGTAGGCGCGCCCGACGATGTACTCCCCGCGCGGCGCGCTCACGGCGCAGACTCCGCCTGGTCCGCCCGGTCCGCCCGGTGCGCGACCAGCGCCACGACCGCGAGGCTCGCGCCGCAGAGCTCGAGCGTCTCCTCGACCCAGTCGATCACCGCGTAGCCGAGGCCGTCGGGGCCGGCCCGCTCCGCCCACCAGCCGAGCGGCAGCTCCATGCCGACGGCGCCGCCGATGTAGATCGCGCCCGCCACGATCAGGCGCCGCCGCGTCGCCGCGGGGAGCGCGCGCACGAACGGCAGGTACACGGCGGCGAGCACGCCGAGGATCGCGACCGCGGGGATCACCCAGTCGAAGTAGAGGACGCCGCTCGTGTCGATGTGGCCGCCGAGGTGCTCGTGCAGCTCGACGGCCTCGTCGAGCGACGCGTACGCAAACACGGCCACCATCCCCCACCAGTGCCGCCGCCACGCGGCCGCCGCGCGCGCGACGGCGCCGGCCGCGAGCGCGCCCGCGAGGAGCAGGCTCGACGCGAGCCATGTCGGCACGTTGTGCTCGTAGCTGAGCGACAGGAGCGGCACGAGCTGCTCCTGCAGCGGGTGCGGCCCGCGCGCGTGCCACAGCTCGGCGAAGAGCCCCAGGGCCGAGCACGCGGCCACGGCGACGAAGAGGCCCCGGCGCAGCGCGCGAGGATCGATCACTTCGGCGTCAGGAGCTTCGTCAGCTGGTTCAGCGTGCGCCCGCTCGGATCCGCCTTGCGGCGATCGGCGGCGGCGACCACCACCTTGCCGGCGGCGCGCGCGATGCCCGTCGCCTCGCCGACCCACTCGAGCGCCTTGTCCTCGGCGGCCCGGGCCTCCTCGTCCGTCGCGTACTGGCACACGAGCACGTCGACGCCGTTGACCGTCCCGCTCTGGCAGTCCTTGCCGAACGCGACGGTCGCGGCGGTGAACGGCGACGGCGTGAGCCCGCCCTTCTTCCACGCCTCGAGCACGACGTCGCGCGAGCCCGCCGAGGGGGCGCCGGGCTTGCCGTCGTCCTTGCCGCAGCCGAGGAGCGCGACGATCACGAGAGCTGAGCGTACGATCGTGTTCACCGCGGTCATCTCACTTCCACTTCTTGTGCTTGTGCTTGTAGTGGCCGCGGCCGTGGTGGTGGTGATCGTGGATGATGACGCCCGGCACGCCGATGCCGATGTCGACCCGGATGCCCGGCGTGGGGACCACGATGGCGGGCGCCACGACGACCGGCGCGATGAACTCGGCGCGCGCGCCGATCCACCCGATGGGCGCCTCGACGGTCACCACCGGACGCGCGTACACGATCGGGGTGTAGATCGCGTTGATCTTCATCATTGAAGGCCGCGCGTCGACGTACACTTTCGGAGGCGCGCCGACGTAGAAGTAGACGCCGCCGACGACCTTGAAGTCCGGCCAGTCGGCCGGCTCGAAGTAGTGGTAGTGCGGCCCGTCGAGGTAGCAGTACTCGGTGTGCCGCTGCGGGCGCGGCTCGCCGACGCGGATGTCCGGGCGCGGCTCGCCGACGCGGATGTCGGCTTGCGGGCTCGGCTCGCCGACCCGGATGCCGGCTTGCACCTGCGGCGCGCTCGGCGCGTTGACGCCGACGTCGGCGTACGCGTCGATCTCGATCGGGTGATGGCCTTTGTAGGAGTGCTTGGGGCCGTCGTAGCCGTACGCGACGGGATCGCCGACGAAGTGCTTGTGCCCGCGGTGATCGCGGTACTGCACGTTGTCTGCCGCGTAGGTGTGGACGTGCGGGCCCTCGATGTAACAGAAGCCGCCGCCGTGGGTCTTCGCGATGGGGTGGATGCCGATGTACTTGACCTGCTTGGCCGCCAGCGCCGAGCTGGCCATGACGCCGAGCACCACGATTGTCAGGAGCAAAACGCGCATGGCGCGATGATGGAGCGAAGAACCGGTATGCGTGCAACCCGCGACGTGGGACCGAGTGTGCATGAAGCCTCCTCTAGGTCCCATTCGCAATCCACGCGCCGACGCTAAGCCCGCAGGATCACGCGCGCACGCGCAGCGCCCGCGGAGCCGCCGCGCTCCGTGGAGCCGATCGGCTCCACCGCGGCGATCCTCCCTCAGAAGCGGCGACGACGGATCTCATGCCGTCGTCGCCGCCTATCCCGCCGCCCACCCTTCCACGCCGCCCCCCTGTCAAAACACGCCGCCGCCTCACGCCCCAGGCCGGAGCGCGCGCTCACCGCAACCAACCCCCTGACTCAGCGTCGCGCCCCGACCACGATATAGATGAATTGCGAGACGCGTGCCGGGCTGGCTCGCGCACAACCTGGCGATTCATCAGGGCGTGAGACACGACTCCGCGGAGACATGTCTCGCGCGGAGACATGTCTCCATAGAGACACCGGGGACACTGAACATGTGCAGGTCGGGCCACCAGCCCGCGCGCACGATCAGTTCAGGCAGTCGACGCGCGTGCGAAGCTGCATGAGATCGCGCGCGATCCGCGGGTTCGACGGCTCGAGGATCGCGAGCCGCTCGAGCACGTCGAGGGAGCGGGGCAGATCGCCGTGGCGGCCGTAGATGCCGGCGAGGTTGACGAGCATGCGCGCGATCATCTGGCGCTTGGTCGCGGCGGCGATCACGCTCGGCTCGAGCACGGCGTCGGGCGTCGTCGTCTTGCGCAGGAGCGCCTCGAGATCCGCCGGCGTGAGCGCGCGGCCGGCGGAGAACGGATCGAGGAACAGCCACGCGTCCTCGACGGCGACACGGACCAGGAAGTGGCCGGGGAAGTTCACGCCCTGCGCGAGCACGCCGACCCGGCGCGCGACCTCGAGGTACAGCACCGAGAGCGAGATCGGGATCCCCGTGCGGCGATCGATCACGTCCGCCAGGAAGCTGTTGCGCGGGTCGTAGTAGTCGTACGCGTTGCCGGCGAACCCGAGGCGATCGAAGAGGTGATCGCTGATCGCGCGCGCGCGGCCGATGCCGCCAGCGGCGCGCGACACGTCGAGCGACGCGACGCTCGCGATCTCGTCGAGCCGATCGCGGTAGCTGTCGATGTCGCGCAGCGGGTGATCCCACGCGCCGAGGAGGAGCGCCGCTTGATCGAGCGGGATGTCCTCTCGCGAGACGACCTCCGCGAAGCGCGCCAATCCGGGACTACGATCGATCGGAACGTAGGAGAGTAAGGGCTCCGCCACCATCGGGGATGGAGACTACACTGCTCGCGATCGGTCTCGCGCAAAGATTTCGATACACGCGCGATCCATTCTTCGTCGGGTCTCTTCGTTGGGTCGTCGTCGGTGTTTCGCTGACCTACGCCAGGCGGCGTGTTTGTGCGATGCTCGATCAGCCATGGCGGAGGAGCCACGCCCGGGATTGATCGTCGGTGGTCGCTACGAGCTCATCGAGCTCGCAGGACGAGGTGGCATGGCAGACGTTTGGCGCGGACGGGTCCGCGGCGACTCGGGGTTCGTCCGGGACGTCGCCATCAAGCAGATGCACCAGAACCTGGTGTCCCAGCCGCAGTACGTCGCCATGTTCGTCGAGGAGGCGCGCGTCGGCGCGTCGATGTCGTCTCCGAACGTGTCGGAGGTCTACGACTTCGTCCACGATCGCGGCAACTACTACATGATCCTCGAATGGATCGACGGCATCGATCTGGGCAGCTGGGTCCGCTGGCACATCGCCCACAATGAACAGACGAAGTGGGAGCTGGTGGCCGCCATCGGGGTCGGCATGCTCCGTGGGCTCGCGGCGGCGCACGAACGACTCGGACCCGATGGTCGTGTGCTGCCCGTCGTCCACAGGGATGTGTCTCCGCACAACATCCTCTTGACCACGCGCGGCGTGGTGAAGGTGATCGACTTCGGCCTCGCGCTCGCGCCGGATCGCCGGCAGGAGACCACGGACCCGGGCATCGTGAAGGGGAAGATGTCTTACCTCGCCCCTGAGATCGTGGGAGGAAAGCGCCCGGAGCCGGCCTCGGATCAGTTCGCGTCCGGCTCGGTGCTGTGGGAGGCGCTCGTCGGGCGCAAGCTGTTCGAGGGCTCCACCGACTTCGACACGTACTGCCGCCTGCGCGACTGCAGGGTGCAGCCGCTGCGGCCGCTGCGGCCGGACGTGCCGCAGGGGTTCACGCAGATCATCCACCGCGCGCTGTCGCAGAACGTCGAGACGCGGTTCCCGTCGGCGCGCGAGATGGCGCGCCAGATCAGCAACATGCTCAAGAAGGCGGAGGCGCGCCGCGAGCTCAACACGGTGCTCGCGCGCACCGTCGTCGACGCGCGCGCGGCGCTGGGGATCGGGCCGCGCCCCGAGGATCCGTCGCAGGCGACGCCGCTCGCGATGTTGCCCGAGGAGAACAAGGCGCACCAGGCGGTCGCGCACGCCGAGGAGAGCTGGCTCGATCAGACGGCGAACGCGATGCGCAGCCTGCGCCACTACATACCGTTCATCGGCAAGAAGAAGTGACGGCGGCCGCGCGCGCGGCTACCGCGGCACGAGCTGGCGCAGCTGCCACGCTTGCAGGCGGAGGTGGCGGTGGGCGTCGCCGATCCGGTTGCGCATCGCCTCGGCCACCCACACGGCGCCGATGATGAGGCCGACCGAATAGGACATGCCGACGACGATCGTCGCGAGCTCGTTGCCCTGCACCGCCGGCGCGCGCAGCGCGATCCCGTCGCCGAGCGCGGACAGGGTCGGCGACGCGAGCCCGAAAAGCTCGGCGGCCCACGGCCCGAAGACGCCCGCGATCATGAGCAGCGTGACGCCCGCGGCCGAGTTGAGCGGCGACAGCCGCGGCGTCACGACCATCGCCATGCCGAGCACGGCCGCGATCCCGGGCGCGATCAGGATCGGCGAGAACATGAGCGCGATCAGCGCGACGACGAGCATGTTGCCGAGCACCGCGAAGCCGACGCGCGGCCGGGCGGCGTGCAGGTTGTAGAGCGCGATCATGCCGCTCAGCGAGAGCGCGGCCGTGAGCGCGGCGAGGTAGCCGCCCGCGCCGGGCGCCATCCACCACACGGCCGGCAGAAACCCGATCGTCGCGAGCACGGCGACGATGCCGGCCTTGGCGTTGACGCGCGACGTGCGCACGTCGTCGGCAGCGATCGCGTCCAGGACCTCGCGCGGCGTGGTCTTCGGCGGCTCGAGCATGAGCCGGCCGACGAGCTCGGCCGCGCCCGACAGCGACGGATCGAGCGCGAGCGCGGCGGCGGCCTCGCGCATCGCGGTGCGGCGCCGCGCATCCACATCGTCGCCGCCGACATCGCCGCCGGCATCGCCGCCGACATCGCCGCCGGCCTCCTCGCCGCCCGCGAACGCGGCGCGCGCCCGCTCGAGGTGCTCGCGCGCCAGCTCGCGGCGCAGCGCGACGTCGCGATCGCCGTCGAGGAAGCGCTGGACGCGGTCGCCGAGCTCGCGCGCGCTCGGCCGCTCCTCGGGATCGCGCGCCGTCGCCTGCACGCACACCGCGTCGAGCTCCGGCGGCGCCCCGCGCTCGGGCGCGCGCGCGGAGGGCCGCGCGTCGACCCGGGCGAGCGCGCTCGTCATGCCGGCGCCGCGCGGGTGGAGCGGCTCGCCCGCGAGGATCTCGAACAGGAGGCAGCCGAGCGTGTAGACGTCGGCGCGGCCGTCGACGGTCTGGCCGCGCACCTGCTCGGGCGCCATGTAGCCGGGCGTGCCGACGGCGGCGCCCGCCTGCGTGGCGAGCTCGCCGCTGCCGCTGCCGCTGTCGACGTCGGCGAAGCCAGAGTCCTCCTCGCCGACGACCTTCGCGACGCCCCAGTCGAGGACGTAGACCTCGCCGAAGTCGCCCAGCATGATGTTGTTGGGGTTGAGATCGCGGTGGACCACGCCGCGGACGTGCGCGAGCTCGACGGCGAGGCAGGCGTCGACGAACGCGCGCAGGACGCGCTGCCGCGGGAACCGCTCCGCCGGCTCGTCCAGGATCTTCGCGAGCGTGGTGCCCGCCAGCTTCTTCATCGCGAAGAACGGCAGCCCGTCGGTGTCGCGCCCGATCTCGTGCACCGGCACGATCGCGGGGTGCTCGAGCCGGCCCTGGATCGACGCCTCGCGCAGGAACCGCTGGATCGCGCGCTCGCTCGGCCGCGCCGCCTTCATGCGCTTGATGGCGACCTCGCGGCCGATCTGCTCGTCGCGCGCAGAGATCACCTCGCCCATGCCGCCCTTGCCCATGAGCCGCGCGAGCCGGTAGCGCCCGGCGAGCATCGCACCGGCGACGCCGGGCCGCGGCTCCTCTGCGCTCTCGTCGACGGTGCCGGGCACCTCGAGGGTCTTCTCGTCGTCGCGGACCATGCCCGACGATAGCGCGGCGGACCCGGGCTCAGGGCGGCGCGATGCGCACCGGACGGCTGGCCATCATGGCGAGCCGCTCGGCGTCCTCGGTGATCGGCGCCCCGTACCGCGACGGCACGAGCCGAACGCGCCCGCCATCGGCCGCCCCTGCAGGCAGCTCATCGCGACAAGCAGCATCGTGGGTCGGCCCAGTGTGACGGCCGGCCCCGTGGCTGTCCAGGAGAAAGCCTGAAAGCCCGCCCCGATCGGCGCGCCGGCTCAGTCCGGGCCAGCGATCTCCAAGCGGGCTGATCGCATGCCGAATCCCGAGCGGAGCCGCGCGGCCTGTCAGTCCCCGGCGTAGAATGCAGATCATGTCGGATCGGCGCGGTACGAAGCCAAAGTCCCGGAGAACGCGGACGAGGCGACCAACTCCAACATTCACATTCGATCAGCTGCGCGCAGATCGCCTGCGCGTGATGCGGGTCGTGAAGAAGGAAGGTGGTTGCATTGTCGTCGACAACGAAGGAAAGAAGCTCTTCAGCCTCTGGATCTGAACCGAGCCAGGCGCCGACGCTGACGGATCGGATCTGCGCCGATCACTTCCGTGCCTGGTTGGCGCGCGGCTTCACCGGCTGTCGGTTCGCCGCGTCGTTCGCGAGCCACAACCAGGTACTGCGCAGCGTCTTCGACGCCACCGTGGAGCCGCACGAGCTCGACGTGGTGCTCGACTCGGCCGCCGCCGCGCACCTCCCCGCGGTGATCGTCCTGCCCATGATCCGGACGGAGAGTGACCTCCTCGAGCAGCTCGCCGTCCTGGCGCAGGGCGAGCGCTGGCGCGTGACGAAGGAGACGGTCGCGGCGCTCGTGACCGATGACCTGCTGCTCGGTATCCAGTGGAAGACGTCCGCTGGCCGGACGTCGCTGCCGATGGGGTTCGGCCCGTTCGCGACGATGCCGGTGACGCGCCGCGCGCCCTACGCCTGCCTCGCCACCTGGTCCGGCGAGCACGAGAACCGGCACCGGAGGAAGTACAACGAGGCCGTGGTGGACTTCCTGGACTCCGCTCCCGCGGCGCCGCTGGACAAGGCCGAGTACAAGAAGCTGTGGGACGCGAGCACCGCGCGGACCGGTGCGCTGCTCTCCGAGCCCGCCGACGATGCCAACCACTACCGGCGCGTCGCGTTTCGGCTGAGTCCCGCCGCCGCGCATGAGTTTCGGCTCCCTGGCTGAGCCAGGGGCCCTGCCGCAGAGGTCAAAGCTCGTCGGACAGCTCGCCCTCGAGCTGGCCGTCGTCGTCGTCCTTGGGCACGGGCCGGATGTAGATGTCGTCGACGCGCCACTCACCGTCCTCCTTGCGGAGCACGATGCGGTAGCGGATGCCGTTCTCGTCCCAGCGCAGCTCGGCGCGATCGGTGCCGAACTCGTCGATCTTGTCGTTGACGCGCTTGCCGATGCCGGCGACGAAGCCCTCGATCTGCTTCGTCAGGCCCTCGCGCCGCCGCTGCGTGAGCACGCCCAGCACGCCGGAGATGTCGCGCGCGGCGATCGCGTCGGCGAACAGCCGGACCGCGTCGCGCGGGCGGCGCGCGCGCGACCGGCTCACGAGCTCGGCGTCGAGGCGCCACGCTTTGCCCTCGCGCTCGAGCTGCACGAGCTTGCCATCCGAGTAGCTGATGAGCGCGCGCTCGCCGACGTCGGGGTTCCCCTTGAGGCTCTCCTCGAGCACCCGCGCCTGCCAGGCGCGCTCCTTCTCGGACTGCTTCCAGGACAGCGCGAACTCCTCGAAGCTGACCTTCTTGCGAACCGGCGCGGCGAGCATCCCGTACGCCGCCCGCGGATCGTTGCTCTTCAGCGCCGCGATGTACGCGCGCACGCCGGTCGCCGCCGGGGCCGCCGGGCCGGCCGCGCCGCCGCACGCAGCGGTGATCGCGACGGCGGCGGCGGCGAGGCAGAGGGCAAAGGACCGGTGCCGCCGGGCGCACGCGGGGCGGCGTTCTGGGAGTCGCATTGCCCTGACACTAGCGCCCCCGAAAAAGCAAAGCCACCGAGGCAACATGCCCCGGTGGCCCCCCCGCGCTGCGTGGCCGTCCGTCAAGATCCGGCAGCGAGGAGTATGGGGGCGGGTATTGCGAGGCAGATGCCAGGTGCGCCCGCCGCGGCCGACACGGCGGCGAAGGCTTGCAAGTAGCCTTGGCCCGGTAGATCCAGCGGCCGCCCCAGCGGCGGGCGATACCCCGGCCGCGGCCGCCTGTGAACGACGGTTGACTCACGCGGGTGTGAACGCGCGGCGCGCCGAACCTCGCGACACAGCAGCGATCTTTTCGGTGAACAAGCAGCGCGCGCGTACGTCCAAGCGCGCTTTTTCGGGGGGGCTTAGACCCCGAACTTGGCCAGCTTCTTGTGCAGGCCCTCGCGCGTGATGCCGAGCGTGGCCGCGGTCTTCGTCTTGTTGTTGCCGTGCTCGCGCAACGCCTCGGTGATGAGCCAGCGCTCGACCTGCTCCATCATCTCCTTGAGCGTGCCCTGCTTCGGCGCGATGCGCGTGACGGTGCCCTCGATCTTGCGCAGGCGCGGCGACAGATCCGTGATCTCGATCCAGTGGCCGGGCTCGGCCTGGATCACGAGGCGCTGGACCTCGTTCTCGAGCTCGCGGATGTTGCCCGGCCAGTTGTACGACGACAAGGCGTCGAGCGCGTCCTGCGTGAAGCCCGGCAGCTCGACGCGGTACTCGCCCGCGTAGCGCCGCAGGAAGTGCGCCGCGAGCAGCGGGATGTCCTCGCGCCGCTCGCGCAAGGTCGGCAGCTTGATCGGGAACACCATCAGCCGGTAGTAGAGGTCCTGGCGGAAGCGGCCCTTCTCGACCTCGGCGGACAGGTCGCGGTTCGTGGCGCAGATGATGCGGACGTCCACCTGCTTCTCGGTCGTGGCGCCGACAGAGCGGATCGTGCCCTCCTGCAAGACGCGCAGGAGCTTGGCCTGCAAGGTCAGCGGCATCTCGCCCATCTCGTCGAGGAACAGCGTGCCGCCGTCGGCGATCTCGAACAGGCCCTTCTTGTCGCTGTCGGCGCTCGTGAACGCGCCGCGCTTGTGGCCGAACAGCTCGCTCTCGAGCAGGTTCTCCGGCAGCGCGGCGCAGTTCTGCGCGACGAACATCTTCTCCTGGCGCTGCGACTGGTGGTGGATCGCGCTCGCGATCAGCTCCTTGCCGGTGCCGGTCTCGCCCTCGATGCACACCGTCGCGCGGGTGTCGATCACGCGCTCGAGCTGCGCGAGCAGCGCCTTCATCGCCGGCGAGTCGCCGATGATGTTGTCGAACCGGATCTTCTGCTCCTTGCGCTTCAGGTAGACGTTCTCGCCGCGGGCCCGCTCCTCGGCGATCCGCAGCCGCTGGACGAGCGTGGCGTTGTCGATCGCGAGCGACGCCTGCGCCGCGAGGACGAGCGCGACCTCGAGATCGCCCTCGCTGAACATGCCGATCGAGGCGCGGTTGTCGGCCTGGATCAGGCCGATGATGTCCTCGCCGCGCCACAGCGGGACCGCGAGGATCGAGAGGATCGAGCCGGCCATGATCGACTCGCTCGACAGGGCCTCGAGCGCGTTGGCGGTGAGCACGGCCGCGCGGTCGGCGAGCACGCGGCGCAGCACCGCGCGGCTCGCGCGCACGGCCGGCGCGTCGAGCGCCCCGACGGGCCGCGCCTCCTGCGAGCCGGACGGCGCCCGCTCGCGCGCCATCGCGACCGCGAACCGATCGCGGTCGGCCTCGGAGCGGAGCAGGATCGCGACGTGCGTGGCGCGCGCGAGCAGCTGGAACGTCGCCTCGACGAGCGCCTCGATCGCCGCGCTCGGCTCGAGCCGCGCGCCGAGCGGCTGCAGCGCCTTGTAGATCCGCAGCGCGTCGGCGGGGTCGCCGGTCTCGATCTGGCCGGCGACCGCCGGCAGATCCATGATCGAGCGCGACGCGATCAGCCGGTCGCCGAGATCCTCGACGGCCTCGTCGCCGATGCGGACGGCGATGCGCACCGGATCGGCCGGGTTCCCGAGCAAGAGGACATCGCCGTCGGCGAGCGTGAGCTCCCAGCGCGCCGCCGCGTCGACGGGGATCCGCTGCCCGCCGCGCTCGACGGCCGAGCCGTTCGTCGAGCGCAGATCGCGGAACACGTAGTGATCGCCGAGCTGCGTGATCTGCGCGTGGTCGCCGGAGAGGTGGAAGTCGCTGAGCACCACGGTGCCCTGCGGCGCTCGGCCGATCGTCGCGGTACCTCCGCCTGCGAGCAGGCGGTGGATACGCTGCGTGGTGGTGCCGTGGAGGATCTCGAGGACAATCACAAGTCGAACAGAAACGTGGCTCTAGGCCAGGCCGTCCCCGGCGGTTATACTGCACACTCTTTCGCGACGCATGCCGGGGCTCTCGAAAGTCATCGTGCTCGATCCGGACGTGCGTGCCGCGCGCCAGATCCAGCTGGGCTTTCGCCGCGAAGGGATCCCGGCCGTGGCGGTGGAGGTCCCCCGCGATCTGGCCGAGCTCCCGCCCCCCGCCCCGGACGCCGGCCTGTGGATCGTCGGCGGCGCGGCCCCGGGAGCGCTCGGGCTCGTGCGCCGCGCGCGCCGGCTGCTCGAGCTGGCGGACATCGACGCGCCGATCGTCTTCGCGGGCCGCGGGGTGGACCGCCTCGAGGCCGAGGACGCGGGCGCCGACGAGGTCCTGCTCCAGCCGGCGTACCTGCGCGACGTCGTCACGGTCGGCCGGCTCCTGTACGGCCAGCCGGTGGCGCGGCGCGGCCACCTCGTCGGCAACCTCGCGGACACGACCACCGTGCTCTCGCTCGTGCGCGCGTTCGCCGCGGTCGGCCGCAGCGCGGTCCTGACGCTGATCCGCGGGCTGCGGCGCGGCGAGGTCCGCTTCTATCACGGCGAGGTCACGTCGGCGCAGGTCGGGCTCCTGAACGGCCAGGCGGCGCTGCACCAGCTGCTCCTGTGGACGGACGCGCGGTTCGACTACCGCTACGAGGACATCGTGCGGCGGCAGCAGATCCCGCTCGATCGCGACGAGCTCTACGCCGACGCCGAGCGGTTCCTCGAGGGCGTGCGCGAGTCGAGCGGCCGGCTGTCGCCGGCGATGGTGCTCGAGCAGGACGTCCCGCGCCTCACGTCGCTCGGCAAGCAGATCCCGCTGGAGGTCTTCAGCGTCCTGCGGATGTTCGACGGCCACCGCGTGCTGGCGGACGTGCTCGAGGACTCGCCCTACCGCGTGTTCGAGACGCTGCGCGTCGCGCAGCTCGCGCTCGAGGCCGGCCTCCTGCGCCAGGCGACGAAGCAGCGCCCGCGCGCGACCTGGCGCGCCGTGCTCGCGCTCGAGGAGTGGCTCGTCGGCGTCCCGCCGCAAGACGAGGGGCCTGCGACGGCTGTGGCGCCTGCGGCGCCTGCGGCGCCTGTGCCCGAGGCGGTCAGCGACAGCGCGCCGATCCCGCGCCCCGTCGTGGACTCGAACTCGGGGCCGGCGGGCGCCGCGGCGGGGCGCGGCGACAAGAGCGGGCCGGTGGGGCGCGGCGACAAGAGCGGGCCGCTTGGGCGCGGCGACAAGAGCGGGCCGCTCCGCATGAAGGGCTCGCGGCGCAAGCGCAAGAAGTGGCGGACCACGCCGGCCGCGGGGACCCCGACGAGCGCCGCGGCAGCGCCGTCATCGAAGCTGAGAGCGGAGATCGACTGGGGCGCGCTGATCCCGCGCGAGGTCGGCGCGGAGGTCGGAACGCTCGCGGGCGTGGTGCCGGCGGCGCAAGCCGCCGGGGAGATCACGCTGCCTGCGCGCGAGAAGCTCGAGGAGCTGACGAGCGCCGCGCAGCGCGAGCGGCTCTTCTCGGTGGAGATGACCGTGTTCTTCGACGATGGGGAGGTGCCCGAGGCTGCGGCGCCGCGGGCAGTGCCCGAGGCCGCGGTGCCGCGGGTGGTGCTCGAGGTCGTGGCGCCGCAGGCGGTCCCCGAGGCTGTGGCGCCGCAGGCGGTCTCCGAGGCTGTGGCACCGCAGACGGTCTCCGAGGTCGCGGCGCTACTGATGGTGCCCGGGCTGATGGCGGGCCTCACCGAAGCGCACGAGACGACGCGCATACGGTCGCCGTTTGCGATCGCCAAGGCCAACGCTGCGGCTGCGGCTGCACCCACGCCGCCCGCTGCGGCGGTAGCTGCCCCCGCACCCGTCGCCATGGCGGCCGCACAGGAGGCGCCCGCACAGGAGGCGCCCGCGGTCGACATCCCAGCGCCCGTTGCTGCGGAGCCGCCGTCGCCTGCGGCACCCGTTGCTGTGGAGCCGCCGTCGCCTGCGGCACCCGTCGCTGCGGAGCCGCCGTCGCCTACGGCACCCGCCGCCGCGATACCCGAACCGGAATCCGGCGTGGCGCCGCCGCCTGAGCCAACCGTCACGCCCACGCCCACCGTTGCGACTCCCAGCGAGTCGGCCACTGCTACCGCGGCGCTGAAGTTCAACGCGCCCCCGCCCGCCGTGGAAACACCCGAGGAGCGCGCGCGACGCGACGCCGAGGAGACGGCCGCGCTCGAAGAGATGTACCGCGCCGAAGCCGAAGCCGCGGCACGCGCCCAAGCGGCGGCAGCAGCGCCAAGCACGGCGACGGCACAAGCAGAGCCGGCCACGACGCCCGTCGTCGAGCCAACCGCGGCACAAGCAGCGCCGGCCGCGGCGCAGCCGCAGATGCCGCCGACCGTCGAGCCGCCGACCGTCGAGCCGCCGACCGTCGAGCTGCCGACCGTCGAGCTGCCGGCCACAGATCCCGCCGCCGCCGCGGCCGCTTCCGCGGAGCCCGCAGCCGCCTCCGCGGAGCCCGCGGCCGCCTCCGCGGAGCCACCGCGCGCCCCCCAAAACGAGCCACCAATCCCGAATCTCGCGACCGAGTCCCCCGATCCGGACTCGGAGTATCCATCAATGCTTATCGACGTTTCATCGGGCGCTCCTGCCATAGAATTGCTCGATGAAACATCCGACGGCATCATCCGACAGATGCTGGCGACCGCCGAAACCGCGCCCACCCCCCGACGTCCACTGTACGAGATCCCCGTCGACGATCGTCCCGAGGACACGACCGGCGAGATCGTGACGAAGACCGGCCAGCGCGCTGCGATGCAGCCGCAGCTGGACACCGAGCCGTCGATCCTCGTCGCGGATCTCGCCGAAATGCACACCGCCGGATCGGCGCAGACCGCCGCGCCCACGCCGGTGGCCGCGCGGACCGCCGCCGAGGGCAGCGCCCCCGCCGCCAAGGTGTTCAGCGAGACCGAGGAAGACTTCTTCCGCGCCGGCCAGGCCAAGCGGCCCACCGCCCCGCCGGAGACGTTCGCCGACCTCGACGAGGGCTACAAGCCAGTCGGCTTCTGGGCCCGCCTGCTCGGCCGCAAGCGCAAGCGCTGAGCCCGCGCCCGGGCGGGAGCCTCAGGGCGCGCGCCAGATCAAGCTGACGCCACCGCGCGAGCTGCTGACTCGCATGCGGAGCTGACGGACGTCCGGCCCGAGCAGCGGCTTTGTGCGCGCGAACCGCACGAGGTAAGCCGTCGCGAAGTCACCGAACGCCGGGAACTCCTCGCGGATGATGAACGGCGGGCGCTTGTCCTTGATGATCTCGAGCGGCTCGATCTCGAAGCCCTGCTCGTCGAGCAGGCGGACACGCCAGACGCTCTTCGCGCCGCGATCGAGATCGCTCTCGCGGCGATCCCACGTCACGATCATCACCTGGAACTCGTACGGGCCGGCGGCCTCGGCGCGCGCCTGCGCGAGCCGCTGCGCGCGGGCCTCCCCCTCGAGGCCGCGCGCGTCCGCGTCCTTCTCGGCGCGCACGACGCGCCACTCCGGCGAGCGGAACGTGGCCGCCACCTCGAGCGCCTCCTGGTACGGGCCGCGCATCCGGGCGTGGCGCGTCCAGCGCTCGGTGACGTCTTCGTAGTCGCCGCTCACCGACGCGGGCCAGTCGTCGACGAGCCGCACCGTCGGCTCGACGCCACCGCACGCCGCGAAGAGACAGAGCCAGGAGAGGATCGCCGCGGACTTCATGGGCGCCTCACGAGTCTGACAGGAAGTCGCGCCGTGTGAACAGGGCCGTGAGCGGCGCTTCCTTCATCACGGCCTCGCGCCCGCCCTCCAGCCGATCGACGATCGCCAGCGCGTGGACCACGATCAGCCCCGCCGTGCGCGCGCGCTCGATCGCCTTGAGCGTCGCGGCGCCGGTGGTCACGACGTCCTCGACGACGACGACCTCCGCGCCCGCGGGGAGCTGAGGGCTCTCGACCCACTGGTTCGTGCCGTGCCCCTTGGGCTCCTTGCGGACGAGGAACGCGCTCCGCGGCCGGCCCGCGTGCCACCCCGCGATCGACGTGGCGGTCGCGAGCGGATCGGCGCCGAGCGTGAGCCCGCCGACCGCCACCGCGCGCGGCGCGACCTCCTCGATCACCGCGTGGAACAGCTCGCCGATCAGGCACGCGCCCTCGGCGTCGAGGCTGACCTGCTTGCAGTCGATGTAGAAGCTCGACTTCGCTCCTGAGGACAGCGTCACCTCGCGCTCGGCGAACGCGCGCGCGCGCAGGAGCTCGAGGAGGCGCGCGCGCCGGGCGGCGAAGCCTGGCCGTTCGAGCAGGTCCTCGGGGCTCGCCTCGACGCGCATCGCCTGCGGACGCTACCACGGCGATATCTGTGTTGCGTCCCTTGCGGCGCCCGGTTCGTTGACGCCTCGCGGATCAGCCCCTAGAGTGGGCGCCAAGCGCGTGTACCTCGTCGATGCAAAGGAAGCCGTCCGGATCGGCTCGCGCGACGAGCTGCTCGCCTACTTCGAAGAGGCCGGCAAGCCCGCGGCCGCGTGGCGCACCGGCACCGAGCACGAGCTCGTCGGCGTGTGGACCGAGTCCGGCGCGGCCCCCACGTACGAGGGTCCGCGCGGCATCGGCGCCCTGTTCCAGTGGTTCGCCGCGCGCGGCGGCACGCCGGTCCTCGAGGACGGCCATATGATCGCGCTGTCCGGCCAGAACGGCGATCAGCTCACGATCGAGCCGGGCGGCCAGTTCGAGCTCGCCGCGCGGCCGGTCACCGACGATCGCGACTTCGTGTCCGATCTCCGGACATACGTCGCCTCGCTCGGCGAGGCGTCGCGCGAGCTCGGCATCACGTGGCTCGCCTCGGGCCTGCGCCCGTTCGGCGGGCGCGGCGACGTCCCGTGGATGCCGAAGCAGCGGTACGACGTGATGCACGCGTACATGCCGACCGTCGGCACGCGCGGGCTCGACATGATGCTGCGCACGGCCACGGTGCAGGCGAACCTCGACTTCTCCGGCGAGGCGGACGCCCTGGCGAAGCTGCGCTGCGTCTATTCGGTGACGTCGCTCATCACGGCGCTGTGGGCGTGCTCGCCGATCGTCGAGGATCGGCCGAGCGGCTACCAGAGCTACCGCGCGTGGATCTGGCGCGACACCGATCGGGCGCGCAGCGGCCTCCTGCCGTTCGTCTTCTCGCGCGACGACATCTTCCGCGCGTACACCGAGTGGGCGCTCGACGTCCCGCTGTACTTCGTCTACCGGGGCGGCTACCGCCCGGTGCCCGCCGGCTTCACGTTCCGGCAGTTCCTCGCCGAGGGCTGGCAGGGCGAATACGCGACGCTCGCCGACTGGGGCTTGCACCTCTCGACGCTGTTCCCCGAGGGCCGCCTCAAGCGCTTCATCGAGATCCGCGGCGCCGACTGCGGCTCGTTCGAGATGATCGCGGCGCTCGCGCCGCTGGTGCGCGGCCTGCTCTACGACGAGACGGCGCGCCGCGAGGCGACGAAGCTGACCGCGCAGCTCGCGTTCACCGATCGCCAGCAGCTCGCCGATGATGTGCCGCAGCAGGGCCTCGCCGCCCGGGCCGGCGCCCACACGGTCGGCGACCTCGCGCAGGAGCTCGTGGCCATCGCGCGCGACGGCCTCTCGCGGGTGGCGCCGACGTCCATCGAGCTGCTCGCGCCCGTCGAGGCGATCGCGGCGACGCGGCGCACGCAGGCCGACGCGATGGTCGACGCCTGGGAGCGCCACCGCGGCGACCGCGCCGCGCAGATCCGGGCGCTCGCGCACCCCGGCCTCGCCGGCTGACCCGGCCGGCGCGGCTACTCGTCGTCGTCGTCGTCGAAGTTGATCAGGATGCCGTCCTCGCTGCGGAGCCGCGGATTGCGGGCCTCGGGCGAGTCGGTCGGCGAGCGGCCCACGCGGGTCGGCTCGCTGTGGACCGACGGCTCGGGCTCGGGCTCCGGGGGAACGATGCGAGCCGGCCCCGTCTGGCGCACGACCTGGTTGGCGCCGGTCTGGCGCACGACCTGGCTCGGCCCCGTCTGGCGCACCGGCTCCGCGGGGCGACCCGGGCCGCGCCCCGAGCGCGCGTCGGGGCGCGGCTGCTCGGCCGCGCCGCGCTGTTTCGAGATATCGTCGAGGTCCACGTCGAGCGCGTTGAGCGCGCTCTCGATATCGAAGTCGGGGTCGGAGTGCTGCGGGGAGAAGGGGCCGGCGCGACGCGGACCGGGCCCCGGCTCCGGGCGCGCCGCCGCGGCAGGGCCCTGCGAGCCGCGGCGGACGTGTGCGGCAGAGGAGGCCGGGCGCGGCGAAGGCCGCTCGAGAGAGGTGTTCGCCTGCGGATCATCATCGTCGAACCCGGGCAGATCGCGCGGATCGAGCGTGAGCGGCGCGCGCGCGTGGTCCGGGCCCGGACCGGACATCGGCTGGTAAAAGTCGCCGCCGTCGTCGTTGTCATCGTCGTCGTCACCGAGATGGAGCCGCGACGCGAAGTCGGCCGGCTGCGCGAACGGGGCGCTCGGCGGCGGGACCGGGGCGGCCGCGGTGAACTCGGATTCGTCGTGCGCGGCGAGCAGGTCGGCATCGGCGGCGTCGGCCTCGGCGACGATCTCGAACTCGTCGATCTCCTCGATCTCCTCGATGTCCTCTTCTTCGTCTTCGTCGGGCACCGGCGGTGGCGCCGCCGGCGCCGGCGTCGGCGTGGCCTTGTCGACCAGCCGCGCCACGAGCTCCGGGGGCGCGGGGACCGTCCGGATCACGTTCTCGAGTCCAGCCCCGAAGGCTCGGCGGGGCTCGGCCGAAGGCTCGAGCGCGTCGTCAGCCGCGGTCCCCGGCTCGTCGAGCGTGCCCGGATCCACCGGCAAGCTGCCGATCTGCGTGCGCTCGCCGTCGTCGGTCTCGACGGGCACGAGCGCCCGGGCGATCTGCGTCCGTTCCGGATCGGGCGCGGGCAACGAAGCCGCTGCCGGAGCGCTCTCCTGGGGCGCGGGCGGTGCCGCCGTGCTCTGCGGCTCGGTCGCGATCGACTCGCCCCTGGCAGGCGCGAACAGCCGGCGCCGGCTCCTGCGCAAGTGCGCGCGGTCCTCCTCGGCGCGCTCGATGACGCCCTCGTCGTGCGCAGCATCGAACGGAGTGGCCGGCGGCGCGGCGGGCTCGGCCGCGGGCTCAGCCGGCTCGGCCGGCTCGGCCGCCATGGGCGCCGGCTCGGCCGCGATGGGCGCAGGCTCGGCTGCGATGGGCGCAGGCTCGGCTGCGATGGGCGCCGGCTCGGCTGCGACAGGCGCCGGCTCGGCCGCCACGGGCTCGACCGCAGCTCCGGCAATGGTACGCCGTCGGCGAAGCCGAACGGACAGCGGCACCGCGCTCGTCGCGGGCTCGGCCGCAGGCTTCGCGGGCTCGGCCGCGGGCTTCGCGGGCTCGGCCGCGGGCTTTGCGGACTCGGCCGCGGGCTTCGCGGGCTCGGCAACGGCCGTGACGGGCTCAGCCGCGGGCTGCGCAGGCTCGACGACGGGCTCGGTGGATGTCGCCGCGATCGGCTCGCGCTCCGCAACCTCGGCGGGCGCGGTCGGCGGCTCCGCAGCAGGCTCCGCAGATGTCGCCGCGATCGGCTCACGCTCCGCGACCTCGGCGGGCGCGGCCGGCGGCTCCGCAACAGGCTCCGCAGGGGGCTCCGCAGATGTCGCCGCGATCGGCTCGCGCTCCGCGACCTCGGCGGGCGCAGCCGGCGGCTCCGCAACAGGCTCCGCAGGGGGCTCCGCAGATGCCGCCGCGATCGGCTCGCGCTCCGCAACCTCGGCGGGCGCGGCCGGCGGCTCCGCAAGAGCCTCCGCAGCAGGCTCCGCAGATGTCGTCGCGATCGGCTCGCGCTCCGCGACCTCGGCGGGCGCGGCCGGCGGCTCCGCCGGCGGCTCCGCAGCAGGCTCCGCAGATGTCGTCGCGATCAGCTCGCGCTCCGCGACCTCGGCGGGCGCGGCCGGCGGCTCCGCAGCAGGCTCCGCAGGCTCCGCGGCTGTCGCCGCGATTGCCTCGCGCTCCGCAACCTCAGCGTCGCGCTCTGTAGCCACGGTGGGCGCTGGCGGCTCCGCCGAGAGCTCCGCAGGCTCCGCGGATGTCGCCGCGACGACTGGAGCCGCGGCTGCGCTGACGGCTGCCGGCGGCGGCGCCCAGCCCTGGCGCCTGTCCCGTCTCACGGCCGCACCGCCGAGCTGGCGCGCAAGCTCGGCGGAGACCTCGTCGATCGAGCTCACGGCGAGCGGAGCCGCGGACTCATCCCGCAACAGCTCGAGCTCCTGATCGAGATCACCGGCGGCCAGCGCGCGCGCACGGGCGAGCGCCCGCCCGACGTCGACATCCTCGTCGAGGCCGGGGAGCGACACCGACGACGCGATCGGCCCCGAGGCATTCTCGAGAAGCTCGCTCATCGATCTGCGCGGGCGGCGCGGCGGCTCAGGGGGCAGCGGCGCGATCGCGGCCACCTTCGGCGCCGCCGCTGCAGCCGGCGCGCTCGGTACTGCCTCCGTAGCCGGCGGCCCTGGTGCCACCGGCGCGCTCGGTGCGCGCGGTACCGCCTCCGCCGCCAGCGGCACTGGTGCCACCGGCGCGCTCGGTACTGCCTCCACCGCCGGCGGCACTGGTGCCACCGGCGCGCGCGGTACCGCCTCCACCGCCGACGGCACTGGTGCCACCGGCGCGCTCCGCGGCGCCGGCTCCACGGCGCGCGGCGCCGCCGCTGCTGCCGGCGCGCTCGGCACGGCCGCGCTCGGCACGGCCGCGCTCGGCTGCGCGCTCGGCTGCGACCTGGCCGCCGCCGGCTCGGTCGGCTGCCGCGCCGCCGCCTCCGCGTCCCGGCGCGCGGCGTCGATCTCCTCGGCGCGCGGCAGCGCCACGTCGGGCAGCCCGAGCTGGCGGCGGCGCGCGAGCAGCTTCAGGATCAGCTCGCGGCTCTCGCGCGTGACGCGCATCAGCTCGACACCCATGCCGAAGGTCGCCCTCGGGTTCGCCGGGTCCGGCTCCTTCACGTTCTGCACGCGGCCGAGCCCGACCAGCGCCGGCTGATCCGTCGACAGGCGGAGCTCGAACTTCACCTCCGTCCCGATCGGCTGCAGCGAGCGCGTCGGCAGGAACAACCCGGAGCGCCCGACGTACGACGCGAAGCGCTCCGTCATCGTGTCGAAGTCGTCGTAGCGGAGCTTGATGCGGAGCACGACCGGCGCCGGTCGCGTGCCGGCTGGATCGTCGGACGCCATGGGCAGGGCCCTCGCCGGGCCGAACAAATGATCACGCCAAATCCGGGCAGGGTCAAACTCGCGTTCGAGCTCGAATCAACTCCGCGCCCAGGTGCAGCCCGCGCAGGCGCGCGCAATGCTGCTGCGGCAGGCCGGCTGCCGCGCCGCGCGCCGTCGGTGCCGTCGGCGCCGCCGCGCCGCCGCGCCGCCGGTGGGATAGCCGGCCACGAATCTGATCGCCCTCCCGACGGAGGTGTCGCGGCCCTCCGAAAATCGCTCGCGCCAACCGCCGCGGCTGGGAGACCAGGACAGGTCCGGCGCGTGGCGCCCCGGATCGCGTAACGTGGGCGCCGCAACCGCGAGCCGCTCGTGCCCGAGTCCGACTCCACCATCACCAGCATCTCGATCCACCGCGGCAAGGCGCAGCTAGGGCAGGATCTGCACGACCAGCTCGTCCTGCTCGCGACGAGCGACGACCCGCGGATGCCGTCGTCGCGTCACGTGCTCGACGACGTCGACGTGGTGCGGTTCGGCCGCGGCCCGCGCGAGATCCAGCGCCACGTCGATGGCGGCCAGCGCGTGCTGACGCTCCGGATCCCGGACCGGCGCGTGTCGTCGAACCACGGCTCGATGCGCCGCGCCCAGGGCAGCTGGCTCCTCGATGATCCATCGTCGCGCAACGGCATCGTCGTCAACGGCACGCTCACCCGGCGCACCATGCTCGGCGATGGCGCGGTGGTCGAGCTCGGCCACACGTTCTTCCTGCTCCGCATCGGGCCGCTCGAGAAGGACGCGCCGCCCGACATCGACGAGACCGCGCTCCGCGCCCCGATCCAGATCCTGGCCACGTTCGAGGGCGGGCTCGCCGAGCGGTTCGCCGCCCTCGCCCGGGTCGCCCAGAGCAACGTCGCGATCCTCCTCCTCGGCGAGACCGGCACCGGCAAGGAGGTCGTCGCGCGCGCGCTCCACGCGCTGTCCGGCCGCCGCGGCACGTTCGTCGGCGTCAACTGCGGCGCGCTGCCCACCACGCTCGTCGAGGGCGAGCTGTTCGGCCACAAGCGCGGCGCGTACACCGGCGCGCTCACCGATCGGCCCGGCCTCGTGCGCAGCGCCGAGGCCGGCACGCTCCTGCTCGACGAGATCGGCGAGCTCCCGCTCGCGTCGCAGGCCGCGCTCCTGCGCGTCATCGCCGACCGCACCGTCACCCCCGTCGGCGACGATCGCCCCGTCCCCGTCGATGTCCGGCTGTGCGCCGCGACGCTGCGCGATCTGAGCGCGCTCGTCGAGACCGGCGAGTTCCGGCCCGATCTCTACGCGCGGCTGGTCGGCTTCAAGCTCCGGCTGCCCGCGCTGCGCGATCGGCGCGCCGACCTCGGCCTCCTGCTCCGCGCGCGCCTCGCCGAGGCCCCCGGCGGTGACCGCGTGACGTTCACGCCCGCCGCGCTGCGCGCGCTGTTCCGCTACGAGTGGCCGCTCAACATCCGCGAGCTCGACAGCGTCGTCCAGCGCGCCGTCGCCCTGTCCCCCGACGGCGTGATCGACATCAACCACCTCGAGCTGCAGCCGTCGATGGCGCCGGCGCTGCGCGGCAGCTCGCCGGACGCGATGGAGGCGCTCTCGCCGGACGCCAACGGTGGGACGCGGTCGACATCTCCGCCGTTCGGGGCCACGCCGGAGGAGCCACCCGCGCAACCCTCGAGCTTCGCGGTGCCGTCGTCGCCGCCGCCCACACAGCCGCCCACACAGCCGATCCATGCCGCGCCCCCGTCACAGCCCGCGCCCCCGCCCCAGCCCGCACCGTTCGCCTCCGCTTCTTCCGCCTCTGCCTCCTCCTCCGGGCTGCCTTCACAGCTCGCGGAAGACGGCACCATACGCGAGCGGCTCGTCGAGCTCCTGACCGAGCACCGCGGCAACGTGAAGGGCGTCGCGCGCGTGCTCAACCGCCGCCGCACGCAGGTGTACCGCTGGGTGCAACGCTTCGGGCTCGATCTCGACAGCTTCCGGCGCTGAGCTGAGCCATCTCCCGATCCGCGCGCACGCCGCGCGCACGCGCACGCCGCGAAGCTGGCACGCGGTTCGCTCTGCTCTCGCCGCGTGAATCCCTCGCGCCTGCGCGTCCTCAGCTACAACATCCACAGCGGGCGCGGGACCGATCGGCGCGTCGATCTCGCGCGCATCGCAGACGTCATCGGCGCGTGCGATCCCGACATCGTGGCCCTCCAGGAGGTAGATGTCTGCCGGGCGCGCAGCGGAGCGATCGATCAGCCCGCCGCGCTCGCCGCGCAGCTCGGCATGAGCGCGTGCTTCGAGATGTGCATCGAGGAGGGCGGCGAGCGCTACGGCATCGCGACGCTCACGCGCCTGCCCCTCATCGAGTCCCGCCGGCTCGCGTTGCCGCACGAGCCCCATCGCAAGCGCTCGGAGCCGCGGTGCGCGCTCGTGACGCGGCTCGCGTGGCCCGGCGCCGGCATCGAGGTCGACATGGTCAACACGCACCTCTCCGTCCTGGCCGGCGAGCGCCCAGCGCAGGTCGCGGCGATCGCCCGCGAGCTGCCAGGCCGAGAGGTCATCATCGCCGGCGACTTCAACTGCACGCCCGGCGCCGCGGCGTTCCGCACGCTCGCCGGCGGCATGCGCTCGGCGACGCGCGGCGCGCGCACGTTCCCGTCGTGGCTGCCGCTCGTGCCGCTCGATCACATCCTGGTCCGCGGCCCGCTCGAGGTCGTGCGCGGCGGGCGCTGGACGGAAGGCCCGGTGCGCCGCGCGTCGGATCACCTGCCCGTGTACGCGGAGCTCTCGCACGGAGCGAGCGCGTGACGCGCCTCCTCATCCCCGGCCTCACCTGCGCGACGCTCCACGAGGCACCGCGCGCCGGCGTCCTCGTCGACGGCCGCGACTTCTACCGCGCCGTGTACGACGCCGCCCTGCGCGCCGAGCGCAGCATCCTCATGATGGGCTGGCAGTTCGCGAGCAAGGTCCGGCTGCTCCGCGGCGAGGACGCCCGGGATGCCGAGCTGCCGGCGCGGCTCGTCGATTTCTTGCGCGCGCTCTGCGAGCGCCGGCCCGAGCTCGAGATCCACATCCTCGCGTGGGACGCGTCCGCCGTGTTCACGTTCGAGCGCGAGCCGCTGCAGCGCTACTTCTTCCAGGTCCGCGGCCACGCGCGCATCCACTACAAGATGGACAACGCGCACCCGTTCGGCGCGAGCACCCACCAGAAGCTCGTGGTGATCGATCGCTCGATCGCGTTCCTCGGCGGGATGGATCTCTGCAACTCGCGCTGGGACGATCGCGCGCACGCGGCCGACAATCCGCACCGCCGCTCCGGCCGGCGCGCGTACGCGCCGTACCACGACGTCCAGGCGTACGTCACCGGCGACGCCGTCGACGTCCTGCGCGGCTGGTTCGGTGATCGCTGGCGGCTCGCGACCGGCGAGGCGCTGCCGGCGATGGCCCCGCCCCGGCGCGAGCTCTCGATCCGGCCCTCGTTCGAGGTGACGGCGCCGCTCGCCGGCCTCACGCGCACGCTACCGCGGATGAAGGATCCCCCCATGGCGGCCGTGAAGGAGCTGTACGAGCTGCACCTGCGCGCGATCGCCGCCGCCGAGCGCGTCATCTATATCGAGAACCAGTACCTCTCGAGCGACGAGCTGTGTGACGCGTTCGAGCGCCGGATGGCCATCCCCGGACCGCCGCTCGAGATCGTGCTCGTCCTGCCCGAGAAGAGCGCCGGCTTCAAGGAGCGGATCTCGATCGGCGTGTACCAGCAGCGCATCCTCGAGCGCCTCGGCCGGATCGCCGCACAGACCGGGCACCGCCTCGGCGTCTACTACAGCGCGGCACCCGACGCCGCGGGCGACGTCCCGGTGTTCGTCCACGCCAAGGTGCTCGCCGTCGACGATCGCTTCCTGCTCGTCAGCTCGGCGAACACGGCGAACCGCAGCATGGGCTTTGACACCGAGCTCGGCATCGCGTGGGAGTCGCCCGAGCCCACCGCCTCGCTGCGCGCCGCGCGGATCAACCTGCTCGCCGAGCACTGCGGCATTCCCCTCGCGCGCGCCAGCCAGCTGCTCGCCGAGCCCGCCGGCCTCGTCGCCCGCCTCGATACGCTCGCGCGCGCCGGCCAGCACCGGCTGCGGATCCACCGCCGCAACGCCGACGAGGCGCCCGGGCCCCTGCTATCGCGCTTCATCCCCGAGGAGACGCCGTTCGATCCCGACGATCCCGGCGACATGGAGCTCGTGCTCCCCGAGCCCGGCGCGTGGCTCGACAAGCTGCTCCGCGGCCCGCTCGACCTCGCGCGCTCCTGGGCGCGCCGCCTGCGCCGCCTGCGCCGCCGCGCTCCGCTCCGCCTACGGTCGTGAGCGCATCTCGGCGGCTTATTCCAGGCGCGCGCGCCAAGCCGCGGCGCGGCCCGAGCGAGACATCGGCGCCATGCGGTGTGGCGCGACATCGACATCCGCGCGGCCCGTTTGCCAGCCTCTGCACGGTTTCGCCGGGGGCCGCGCGGTACCGCCGTTGCAGAACCCTCGCGCATGCCGTCCGTCAAGCGACAGGTGCCCTTCGGCGCGATCGCCCTCGCGCTCTACATGCTCTCGCTCGTGCTCCCCGCGATCGTCGCGATCAACGAGCCGCTGATCTGGGGCTCGCCCCACGACGAGATCATGACCGGCATCCAGTGCCTCGCGATCGGGTGGCTCACCGTCCCGTGGTACGCGAACGTCGCGCTCTGCATCGCCGCGATCGCGCTGGCGTGCGGCCGCCCCGGCGTCGCGGCCTTCTGCTCGCTCCTCGCGATCGTGCTGGCGCTGAGCCTCTGCGTGTACGTCGACAAGCACGTCCGCTCGCCGCACGCAGGCTACTTCGTCTGGCTGGCGAGCATGGCCGTGGTGTTCGCCGGCGCGTGCGCCCGCTCGCGCCGGCGCTTCGTGATCCCCGCGGAGCTCGAGACCGAGCTGCCCGGCGCGTGACGCGGCGCCCGGACATGGCGAAAGACGCACGTCATGCACGTCATGCGTGCGTTTGACGCCATGTGCCCGGCCGATACACTCGGGCCGTGTCCAGCCCCGATCTCAACCTCCTGGCCGCCCTGGACGTGCTGCTCCAGGAAGGGAACGTCGCCGCGGCAGCGCGCCGGATGCGGCTGAGCCCGTCCGCGATGAGCAGGACCTTGGCGCGGCTGCGCGCGACCACCGGTGATCCGCTGCTGGTCCGGGCAGGGCGCGGTCTCGTCCCCTCGCCGCGCGCCATCGAGCTCCGCGACCGCGTCGGCCAGCTCGTGCAAGATGCCGAGGCGGTGCTCCGCCCCGCCGCGGAGATCGACGTCGGCGCGCTCGACCGGACGTTCACGCTCCGGACCGGCGAAGGGTTCGTCGAGAATTTCGGTCCACGCCTCATCGATCGCGTGAGCGCGGAGGCGCCCCGCGTCCGGCTGTGCTTCGTCCCGAAGCTCCACCGCGACAGCGGGCCGCTCCGCGACGGCGCCGTCGACCTGGAGACCGGCGTCATCGGGAGAGCGACCGGCCCGGAGGTGCGTGCGCAGGCGCTGTTCCGGGACCGCTTCATCGGCGTGGTGCGCGCGGGGCACCCGCTGCGTCAGGGGCGGATCACCGCCGCGCGCTACGCCAGAGGCAAGCACGTCGAGGTCGCGCAGCACGCGCCGCAGCACGCGCCGCAGCGTGGGCTCGAGCTCGGGCCGGTGGACAGGGCCTTGCGCGCGCTCGGCCTCGAGCGCGAGAGCGCCGTGATCGTCGGCGGGTTCGCGACCGCGCTCGCGCTCGCGCGCGCGTCCGACCTCATCGCCAGCGTCCCAGAACGGCACACGGCGGCGCTGCGCGCCGGGATGCACAGCTTCGCGCTGCCGTTCTCCACACCGGAGATCTCGATATCTCTGCTCTGGCACCCACGGCTCGATGCAGACCCCGCCCATCGCTGGCTGCGCCGCTGCGTTCTGGACGTATGCGCCGCTCAGGCCGGCGCTCCACCCGGGAAGCGCGGCGCCCGTCCCGATGCGGGTCAGTGACCCCGAGCGCCAGCGAAGATATAGACGCTCGCGTCCATCCAGACCGCCCCGTCGTGGTGATACCGGCTGAGGCGGACCGTCAGCGCGCGATGCGCCTCGGCGAACGCATCGCTGCCTGCGCTGGCCAGCTGCTCGGCGAACGACGAGAACGACGCGAGCGCGAAGCGGGCCGCCTCCGCCGGCGGGAGCTGGCCCCCCATCGGGAGCGCGCCGCGCCAGCGGCTCACATCGAGCTCGGCGAACCCGGCGCCCTCGAGCAAGCGGACCAGCTTGTCGGCCTCGGCGTAGCGGAACGGCCCCGGCGCGTCGGGATCCGGAGGCGGCAGCTCGATCCGCTCGGCCACGACCTCACGCACCGCCGTCATCCACGGGTTCTCGGCCAGAGGGCCCCAGACCGCGAACGCGAACCGACCGTCCGGCGCAAGCCAGCGGCGCACGTTGGAGAACGCGGCGCGCGGATCGCCGAAGAACATGACCCCGAACCGCGAGCTCAGCCGCTGATATGGCACCTCCCCCACCGTGGCTGTCGCCATGTCGGCGACCTCGAAGGCGATCGCGCGCTCCTCGGGCGAGACGCGGGCGCGGGCCGCTTCGATGATGGCCGGCGAGACATCGAAGCCGTGGACGATCGTCCCCTTCGGGGCCCGCCGCAGGATCTCCAGTGCCGTCCCGCCGCCGCCGCACCCGATATCGGCCACCCGGCAGGGCACGTCCAGCCGGAGGGCCCGGAGGAGCGGCTCGTCGACCGGCGCGAGCATCGCTTCGAGGCCTGATCGATGAGCGCGCCACGTCTCGCCGCGCGCGTCTTCCCAGTCAGATGCAGTGTGGTCCTTGTTCACGAATCCCCCCTTCACAGGACGAGATACGTGAGCACCCGCGGAGGCGGAAGGAGCGGCACGCGCACTCGCTCCGTGCGTCTGACGCCATGCCTCGGTCAATGCCTCGTTCATGCCTCGTTCATGCCTCGTTCGGCTCCCCAGACCGAGCACCGCCTGCCAGCGTGTCTCGCCACGCGCAACCAGGCCCCGGGCGACGTGTCGCTACTGCCAGGTGTCAGCCGACCTCCCGCCGACGTGTCCCGCCCCCCGCGCTGAGATCGTGTCAACCGAGCACGCGGGGACCATCCCGCCAGGCAATTCGCCCCCTTGGCCGCACGACCTGGTGGGCACCGGCGTTGCAGAGCCCTCGCGCATGCTCAACGAGCTCAAGCCGATCGAGCCTCGACCGAGGCGCAGCATCCTCGCGACCACCGTCATCGTCATCGCCGCCTCGGTGGGCCTGCTGGTTGTCTTCGGGATCGCGATCGTCGCGGTCGGCGTCGCCGGCTACTGATGGCCGCGTTCGCGCTCGGCTGGGTCGCCTTCGTCGCGTGGGCGCTCGCGACCTTCACCGCGCTCGAGCACCTCGTGCCGCGGCGCCACGCCCCCGTGCCCGCCCGCCGGATCGCGATCGCGGCGGCGCTGCTCGCCGCCGAGGGCACGATCGCGCGCGCGCTCGTGTGGGCGGAGCCCGATCCGTCGTCGCTCGCGCGGGCCGTGCTCGCCTGGCTGCTCGCCGAGCTCGCGCACTACGCGGTGCACCGCGCGATGCACCGCGTCCCCTGGCTGTGGCGCTTCCACCGGCTGCACCACGACGGCGAGCCGCTCGCCTGGGCCACCGCGTGGTACGTCCACCCCGTCGACTCCGCGCTGTTCGCCGCGGCGATCACGCTCGGCGCCGTGATCGCCGGCGAGGGTGCGCCCGCGATGATCTGGCTCGTCGTCGGCCGGCGCGCCTGGACCGTCGTGCTTCACGCGAACATCGCGTGGCCATCATCGGCGCTCGATCGCGTCATCGCGACGCCCGCGTTCCACCACCGCCACCACCGCGAGGATCTGCCACCCGCGAACTTCGCGAGCACGCTCCCGCTGCTCGATCAGCTGTTCGGCACCTACGCCGCGGCGTCTCCCTCCGCTCTCGCTGACCGGCCGCGGATCGACACCGGCGGGTCACGTCAGTTCGGCGGGAACGCGTCGCACTCGCAGACGTAGCTCAGCTTGTCCGTGCACGGCTTGTCCTCGAGCGTGTAGTTGTTCTTGAACCGGATGCAGTCCTCGTTTCCGCCAGCGTCGTCGGGATCATCGGTGTCCCAGGGCGGCTTCATGCCCACCATCGGGTAGCCGCCCGTCGGCTCGGACGTGACCCACACGTACGTCCCTTCGGTGGTGAGATCGCTCAGGCCGATCCAGGTGTTCCCCGTGATCGGCGTGCCGGCGCCCGTGATCGTGGTGCGCTCGGTCTCGTCGCCGAGCACGACCAGGTGCGTGAAGAGGCGGTAGGGCCCGCCCGCGTCATCGTCATCGTTGCAGTCCACCGCGGCCGCCTGCCAGCTCCTGTCCGCGCCCGCGCCCTCCACCGGGCGATACATGCCGATGCCCTTGATCGGCCCGTACCCGGCCGGGCAGTCCGCCATCGGCGTCGCGTCGACGGCGTCGGTCACGCCCGCGTCGATGCTCGACGCGACTCGCTCGAAGGTGCACCCGGCGACGGCGAGCGCGGCGAGCACGGCGAACACGAGGCTGCGCACGACCACATGGTAGCGCCACCACGCGTCTCGATGCCTGCGAGCAGCCGCACGATGTGCGCGAAACCCGCTAGCCCGCGAGACCAGGCGGCCGCGTGAGCGCGAACACGCCCACCGGTCGCGGCGGCGGCGTGATCCCGACGGTCCACTTGTCCATCGTGACCCGCCAGCCCTCCGCCTCCATCGCCTCGAGCAGGCGCAGGCTCGTCTCGCGGAACGGATCGGCCAGGAGCAGCGTGCCGCCCGGGGCGAGGTTCGTCGCGAAGATGTGCCGGAGGTGCGGGTGAACCGCCTCGGCGTACAGGATGTCGGAGCCGATGATCAGATCGTAGCGCTCGGCGTCTTCCCACGCCGTCCAGTCCGCGGTGCGGTGCTCGATGCTCGTGACGCCGTTCCGCGCGGCGTTCTGCTTGCACACGTGGAGCACGAGCGCTTGCCGATCCGTCTGCACGACCCGCGCGCCGAGCGACGCGGCGACGATCCCCGGCAGCCCCGTCCCCGCGCCCAGCTCGAGGATCCGCTTCCCGGCGACCTCGCGCGAGGCGAGCTCGTGCGCGAGCGCGATCGCGGCCGGCCACAAGACGATGCCGTACGGGCGCCGCGTCGTGGTCTCGCCGCGCAAGAACGCCAGCTCCTCGGCGTGGCTGATGACGGCGCCCGTGTGGAGGATCGTCCACGTCCGGCCCGCGAGGCCGAGCTGCACCTCCTCGAGCGGCAGGTCCCCGATCGTCGTGTGCAGGACCGCCGGCTCGCCGGGCGCCGTCATGCCGTCACGCCGTCACCAGATGAAGCTGCCCGAGGAGCACGCCTGGAAGATATCGCAGACCCTCAGTTGGGCGAGCCCAGCGCGGCGCCCGAGACCGTGCGGCCGGCGACCGGGGCCGGCGCTGCCCCGCCACACTGGGCATCCAGGAAGCTGCCCAGCACGGCCGCGCGGTGCGGCAAGAACTTCTGCGTCAACGCGGCCGACAGGTTCTTGTTCTCGTCGATGTGGACGAAGCCCAGGCTCCCCGGCCACGTGACGCCGCCGCCGAGGTTCACGTTGTTGCTCTGCTGATGGCAGCCCCCGCACGTCTGGGTCGTCGCGCGATCCAGGATGTTGTCGACGGTGAGCGCCGGGCTCGTGATCGCGCCCTGGATCTGCGTCCGGAGCTGCGCCGTCGCGAAGCCCTTGTACACGACGTCGGTGCGCTGCGACACGCTCTCGAACTCGTTGAAGCTGTCGCTCGTCGACATCGAGATCGTATTGAGGTCGCTGCTCGACAGCGCGCCCACCTGGGTCACAAACTCTGCCTGGAACGCCGGCGCGTTCGCGTGCGTGCCGGCGAACAGCTCATTCGCCGGGTTGGTCTTCACCGTCACGTGCCGAAACGACAGCGCGCAGGAGGCAGCCTGCGCGCACGGCTTGGCCAGCTTGAACTCGCGCAGCTGCCACTCCAGGGCCTTGACGAACATGTTCGTGCGGATCTGCCCCGGTGCCGTCGCGCTGCCGTCGGCGGCGAGGCCGAAGCTCTGCGCCCTGACGACCGGCGCGAACGTCACTCCGCCGGACGAGAGGCCCGTGAAGTAGAGCTGCTCGAGCTTGGCCGCGCGGCTCGCCGCGCTCGGATCCGCCGACAGACTCGCCCAGAAGTCGGCCACCGGCGTGCAGCCCGCGAGGCCCGCAGCCGGCGTCGGGTTGGGGAGCCGCCCTTCGAAGATGAGGAGCGCGCGATCGAGGAGGCTGTCGACGAGCGCGTAGACGATCCGGTACTCGCCGCAGTCGGAGCCGCTGCTCGGCGCGAGGTCGAACCGGTTCGTCAGCGCGACCGGCACGAAGCGCGGCCCGATCGCCAAAAACGGGTTGATCAAGCCGAGCTCCAGCTCGACGCGCGGGCACGCGATGCCGTAGCCGTTCGGGTCGATCGCCGGATCGAGGCACGCGGCGAACGTGCTCATCCAGGCCTGGTACGCCGCGAGCGAAGAGTTCGTCGCGTTCGCGCTCGCCACGATCGCGTCCATGACGCGCTGGAACGAGAAGCGCGCGAGCGCGGTCGAATCCGTCACCGCGAGGGAGCGGGCCGGATCGATCGCCGGCACCGGGCACGTTAGCTCGTGCTCACTCGCACCGAGCCCTGGGTCGGAGGTGCAGCCAGCGGCGGTGAAGATCATGGCGGCAGCGAGGTGCAGTTGTTTCGGCATGCGCGACGCCGAGCAAGCGGGATGCCGCGCGGCCGTGCACGCCATCTCGCGGGGGCGGTTGGGCGATGGCCACAACGCTGGCGGCGCACGCGTGAGCGCTGCCGACACAGCGAGGCATCGAACCGCGGTCGCGCTGGGAGTACGCTCGCGGCGCCATGCCTCGGATCACGTTCGCAGATGACGACCGCACCGTCGACGCTGCCAAGGATGACTGGCTCTACGACGTCTGTGTCGACGCCAAGGCGTCGATCCCGTTCTCCTGCAAGGCCGGCGCGTGCGGCACCTGCGCCACCCAGGTCCTGTCGGGCGGCGATTCGATCGGCACCGTCACGCAGCGCGAGCTCCGGACCCTGGCCGCGGCCGGGCTCGAGCCCGCGCACTACCGGCTGCCGTGCCTGCACTCCGTCGGGGACGGCGACGTCGTGTTCGGCCGCCCCGCGAATGTGCCGTCCAAGGCGACCCGGCTGGCCAAGATCGAGGCCGAGGTGGAGTCGTTCCGCCGGCTCAACCTCAGCGTCGCGGAGATCCGGTTCTTCGTGCCCAGGCCCGAGATCGCGTTTCGTCCCGGCCAGTACGTGATCTTCCAGATCCCGAGTGCCGATGGCCGCGAGGTGATCCGTCGCTCGTACAGCATCTCCACACCGCCGTCGGACAAGCGCCACTTCGAGATCTGCGTGCGGGCGGTCCCTGGTGGCCACGGCTCGAACTGGGTCCACCGCCTGCGCGCCGGCGAGCGCGTGCAGTGCGAGGGCCCCGTCGGCGACTTCACGCTGCAGGACAGCGAGCGCGACATCGTGATGGTCGCGACCGGCACCGGCATCTCGCCGATCAAGTCGATGCTGCTCCACCTGCTCGATCAGCGCAGCACCCGCCGGGTCCGGCTGTTCTTCGGCGTGCGCTCCGTGCAGGACCTGTTCTACACGGATCTGCTGCGCGGCCTCGAGGCGCATTACCCGCAGTTCTCGTACGAGATCACGATGTCATCGCCCGACGCCGCGCTCTGGGCCGGTCCGCGCGGCCGGGTGACCCGGCTGGTCGAAGATCGCGTCGCGCCCGGCGAGGCCGAGCGAACCGAAGCCTACCTGTGCGGCAGCCGCGGCATGATCGAGGACGTCGTATCGCTCTTGCGCGGCAAGGGCGTCCCCGACGCGCAGATCCACTTCGAGAACTTCTACTGATCTCCCCATCTGCTCAAGCGCCGAGCAGGCCGAGCAGCGATCAAGAGCGCGAACGTGGTGCTCGGGTGGAGACGCGCGGCTGCCGAGCGCGCGGGGGATGATCCCTCGCGCGCTCGCTCGGGGGGCCTAATCGCGTGCTCAGTTGGGTTTGCGCGAGCACGAACGCCGCGCTCGTAACGACCGATCGGCCCCCAGCTCGCGTCGCGTCGCTTCGGGACATCCCCTCGCGCGCGGCGCGCCGCGCGGTGGCGAGAACGCGATCGCTCGCGCCCGATGGATGGATGAGCCAGAGCGGCGCCGTGTCTGCGGGGCGACCAGCGGAGTCCGCGCTCACTCCCGATGGGGCCGCTCGCTGCGCTCTATATAAGGAGGGCGCAGCGCGTCAGACGCCGTGCGTTAAATCACGGATCCCGACGCTCGCGACACGAGCACCGGCAGCACCACGAACAGGACGCCGACGCGCTCCGCCGGCCACGTCATCTCGGCGGGAACGCGTCGCACTCGCAGACATAGCTCTCCGTGTCCATGCACGGCTTGTCTTCGAGCACGTAGGAGGTGTTCTTGAACCGAACGCAGTCCTCGTTCCCGCCAGCGTTGTCGGGATCATCGTTGTCCCAAGGCGGCTGCGCTCCCACCATCGGGTAACCACCCGTCGCCTCATCCGTGACCCACTGGAACGTCCCTTCGGTGGCGGAGTCACTCAGGCCGATCCAGGTGTTTCCCGAGATCGGAGTCCCGGCGCCCGTGATCGTGGTGCGCTCGGTTTCGTTGCTGAGAACGACCAGGTGCGTGAAGAAGCGGTAGGGCCCGCCGGTCTTGTTGTCATCGTTGCAGTCGCCCGCGGCGGCCGACCAGGTCTGGGCCGTGCTCTCCACCACCCGATACATGCCGATGCCTTTGACCGGCCCGTACCCGGCCGGGCACTCCGCCACCGGCGCCGCGTCGACGGCGGCGTCGATCTGGGCGGGGGCGTCGATCGCATCGGGGGGCACCGCGGATCTTTCGAATGTGCACCCCATGAGCTCGACGCAGACGACGAGCACAGCGAACGCAAGTCTGCTCACGGGCCCCATAGTAGCCCCACCGCGCGCGGCGATGACTGTACGAAACTGTACGGTCGGAACGCGCGCTCCTGGTTGACCACCCTCCCGGACTCCGATAGCCGGCGGCTGCCCGTCGCCACTCGAGCGCCCGCATTTGAGCGCGCTCGCGCCGCCGATCGGCCGGCCACGTCCACGTCATATCGGCGGGAACGCGTCGCACTCACAGACATAGCTCTGCGTGTCCGTGCACGGCTTGTCCTCGAGCGTGTAGTCGTTCTTGAACCGGATGCAGTCCTCGAAGCCGCCAGCGTTGTCAGGGTCATCGCTGTCCCAGGGCGGCTTCATGCCCACCATCGGGTAGCCCCCCGTCGGCTCGGACGTGACCCACGTGTACGTTCCTTCGGTGCCGAGATCACCCAGGCCGATCCAGGTGAGCCCCGTGATCGGTGTGCCGGCGCCCGTGATCGTGGTGCGCTCGGTTTCATTGCCGAGGACGACCAGGTGCGTGAAGCGACGGTAGGGCCCGCCGACATCGTCGTCATCGTTGCAGTCGCCCGCGGCGGCCTGCCAGGTCTGGGCCGTGGTCTCTACCACGCGATACATGCCGATGCCCCTGATCGGCCCGTACCCGACCGGACAATCCACCGTCGGCACCGCGTCGACGGCGGCATCCGTCTGGGAGCCGATCGCGTCGGGGTTCGATGCAGGGAGATCGAAGCGGCACCCGGTGAGCTCGACGCAAACGGCGAGCACGGCGAACGGAAGTCTGCTCACGGGCCCATAGTAGCTCCATCGTGTGCGTCGGGCTGTGATAGCCGGCCCTCGGCCGCTACACGTGCTCCGCTTGAGCTCCACGCCGCCGCTACCGGCCACCACGCCCGCGCCGAGCTCGCCGCACAGCTGGTGACCGGTGTCGCGCAGGACCTACGTCGACGTCTCGCCGGTCTGCCGCAACTGCTGCGGCTCCGACTGCCCATCGCCCAGCCCGCTGTCCTCGCTGACTCCTCACTGCGCCATTCATGGTCAATGAGGCATGCGGAGAGTCGCCGTTTGCGGCACCAGGCATTCACTCTCTCCTGAGCTGTCAACCCGCGCTCGACACTCGTGCAGCGTCTCTTCGTGCTCGGCACGTTCACGCACCAGAACTTTCCGATCTACGCCTTCAAGCCCAACCAGTTCGACGTCAGCCTGGCGCCGAGCTCAAAGCTCTCCTTCGCCGTCCCTGGAGAAGATGCTCGATTCGAGATCCGCGTCGCCCTGAGTGTGATGACGGATATCCAGAAGATCTCGCGATGGTGGGTCAAGCGGGTTGGGCCCGAGGTGTCAGGACCCACACGCGCAAGATTGGTCGCATGCGGTCGACCAAGGCGGGTGATAGGCCGAGCGCAGCTATCGAGGAGAACGACGGCGTCTCATCGACCTGACTACGGACCTGCATGTCGAAGCCAACCTGGTGCAGAAAGGATAAGAGGTCGTCGTGATCATCGAACGCCGAAGCATCGAGCTGGCGCTGGGTGACCCCCGTGATTGCCTCCCGGAGCCGGACCCTCTCGGGTGGCAGGTCCCGAATCTCGGTCTTGAAGGCGAAGTCTGGAACGATCCACCAACCGGCACCGAACTCGCGTATCAACCCGTGAACGTTCGCCGCGAGGCGCCCCGTTTCCGCCTTCGTGAGATATCCAACGAGCCCTTCGCACAGGACCATCAACGGTAGATCGTGGTCAAACACCGCAGCGGCAGAGCGGAGCTGTTCAAGATCGAGCGCGTCGGCAATGGTCACGACATGCAGCGGACTCGGCACAATATGATGCCGCTGTCGAACATCTTCGAGCAGATCGAGCTTCGTGGCGACGACATCGCGCAGATCTGTTTCGACGTAGCAGAGCGAGCCACTTTGCGTCAGATCGAGCCCCCGAAGAGAGTATCCACTCGCCAGCTCCAGAATCTGCGACGTGCCAGACTTGCGGATCAGCTGCGTGATGCTCTTGTAACGCGCCTCGAACATCGGAGCGTAGAAGGTGAGCTTCTCGGGCTCCAGCCCATGGTCCCGTATAATCTGCGCAACGGTGTCGTCAGCACCGATCAACGTCGCCACTTCGGCAGCGAACGGTATGTCCGAGAATTGGCGATAGTAGGCTGAAACCTTGGCGGTCGCGCTGATGTGCCTGGGGTCGGCGGCCATCACACGAGCCTACAAGGAGTTTGAGCCAGCCACGGCTATGCAACGAGCGCCAGCTGCGTCCGGGGGACCAACCCAGAAGCCATCGACGATTCGAGGGCTTCCAGTCCCTGCTCGAGGAGGTCATCTGCGCGAGCAAGGCGCCGACGACGCCCGTCGAAGACTGCAAGTGCTGCAAGGAGTGCATGGAGCGCAAGGTCGCCGCCGCCAAGCCGTGACCCGCTGCCAGCTCCCCCCTCACTTCGCGAACGTGGCCGTCCCGAACTCGCGCGCGTCGCAGTAGGGCGCGGCATCGTTGTTCGAGCAGCCGCAGACCGGAGGGGCGCAGGCCTGGAACCACACCAGCTCGGAGGTCATCACCGAGCCGTCGCCGCCGACGAGGCCGATGTCGAAGCCGAGATGCGTCCCGAACGCGGCGACCTTGAGGCTCGACGGGGCGAGCGCCATCTCGATCACGAACGTCGTCGGTCCGGTCGTGGCCGCGGTGACGACGTCGGAGGGCGCGATCAGCTGGCCGCTGTGAAAGCCCTGCTTGCGGTTGGCGTGATCGACCACGATCTGTGCGGCGTCCGCGTCGTAGCTCGCGGTCGTGAACGTGCCGTCGCCGTCGAAGTAGACCGAGATCGCGTTGTTCTTGTAGATGCTCGGCAGCGGCGCGTCACCGAGCGGGAGCACGCTCTGGACCTCGGCCGCGACGTAGAGGTGGGTCGCGTCGGCGGCGATCGAGAATCGCCCCGGCGTGAACCGCCCGTCGGCCCTGAGATCCCGAACGAGCCCGGCGGTGCTGGGGGTGATGGTGATGAAGCATGTCGGCCAGTCCGCGAGGTCACCATCGACGACGATCGGCTCGCGCAGCCTGGGAATGGTGAGCTTGCCGGGTCCGGCGTCGATTGGCGTGCACGGCGCCACCTCGGCGACGCAGACGCCGAACGAGCACATCAGCGGCTCGGGGCACACCTTCTTGTCAGTCGAGCACGGGATGTCCTCCGGCGGGTGCGGCGCGTAGCAGCTCGCGACGACGAGCAGGGCCGCGCCCAGAACGAACTTCGCGAATCTCATCGGGTGCCGCCGGTGGATGGTAGCCCAGGATCGACGGCGACTGCGGCGAGATCGTCCGGTCCGACACGAAGCGTGCGCACGGTCACCGCGGCGAGGTTCGCGATCTCGGAGGCACCCGGACCTGGTTCAGTTAGTTAGTTAGTTCCCACCTCAAAATGCCGGTTCTGGCGTCCACTCCTCGTCGAGGAGCCGCTCGGATTCGGCCTTTTTGAGGTGGGAACGAGCTAGCGCAAGGGCAGCGTGATCCCGTCGCGGCGCTACGGGCTTGTCGCCACCAGCCGGTTGCAGAATACGATCCCCGACGGTGTTGGCTTGCCGTTCGACATCGAGGTGCGGCAGCGATGAAACGCCACCTCGATCGTGGCGCTCGCCTTCATGCCCTCGCGCAGGTACGGCGACTTCCCCCGCGCGCCATCGGTAACCCATCGCGTGCAGCGCTTCATCCCCGGCAATTCGAGTAGCTCGGTCACATTCCCGGTGGCTGACGCATCCTGGAGCACCCTGATCACCGACGGTGGTGATACGCGCAGGTAGTCGCTCAAGCAACCGCAGAACGGCTCGACGTTGGGGTTGTCCACGGCCTTCCCCCGGCAGCTATCGAGGAACGCCGCGATGCCACTTGCCTCGTCGAGGCGCCCATTCTTGAGATCGTGGATCTCGCCTGACCTGTCGAGAGAACCGTCATGTGGCGTATCCTTCTGCACACGTTGCGCGGGCTTCGATGCGTTGGGCACCGGAGGATCCTTCGAGGCCCCCCAACAGGAGGAGAGCATCCGGGCCCATACCATCACCTCCTTGCGCTGCAGCAAGGTCAAGTACGCTTGGCCCAAGCGCTCGCCGTAGGCGTCGGCTTCCTTCGTACTCATACTGGCCATCTTCTTCGTGACGGCCGGCCAGAGTCTCGGCGCCATCGTCGGTATTGTCTCCTGGAAGCGGCGAAGCTGCGCCGCCAGCTCCTCGCGCGTCACCGAGAGTTTGCAGTTCCCATCGTCTTTACAGGTGCATGTCTGGTCGTGGATTGCGCGCATCGACTTGTAGACGTGCTCCCCGAACTCTCGCTCCTCGTCGGCGAGGTCGGCCGATGCCTGTCCAGTTCCAAGCGTCACGAGCAGGATCGAAAGGAAACCGAGCGTCCGCGCCCTCATCTCGGCATTGTACGATCATCACCCGTGTAAGTGGCCATCGAACTTACTACGCGGTTCCGCTAACGCACTCGATGAGGATGCGACCTCGACCGATCGAGCGCCTCGGCGACGGGATCGGCGCTGCTTGTTTGCGTGGCTCCCCGCGCGCGCTTACCACGCCTCGACTACAGTCCCTCCATGTGGCTCAGGCTCATCGTCGCAATCGGACTCGCCGCGTGCGCGGCATCGCGCTCATCGCCCACGCCCGTGCCCACGCCCGTGCCCACGCCCACGCCCGGCCCCGCCGGCTACGACGCCGAGCTGGCGCGCCGGCTCGGCGCCGACGAGTACGGCATGGCCAGGTACGTCATGGCGTTCCTCAAGCCAGGCCCTACGCGCGACCAGCCAGAGGAGGAAGCCAAGCGGCTGATGAAGGCACACCTCGCCAACATCGAGCGACTCGCCAGCGACGGGAAGCTGGTCCTCGCTGGGCCCTTCCTCGATGACGGGCCGCTGGCCGGGATCTACGTGTTCAAGGTCGCTACCGTCGAGGAGGCGCGGGCGCTCACGGCGACCGATCCGGCGATCCAGGCCGGCCGCCTCGTGATGGAGCTCCATCCGTGGTACGGCTCGGCCGCGCTGCAGGAGATCAACGCGATCCACAAGCGCCTGCAGCAGAAGCGCGTCGCCGAGTAGCAATCATCGGGCAGCTCGGGCAGCTCCGGCAGCTCCGGTCCGGGGTTGATCTGCGAGCCCAACTTCGAGCAGGGCTACCAGGTCGCGAACGTCATCAACCGTTACTCGCTGGGCACGCGAAACAACCTGTCCGAGGATCCCGCCGACCACTCCGTGACGGTGTACATCCAGCGCTCCATAGACGAGTCGGATCCGAAGCCTCCGCCATAACGGATGGACAGAAGGGAGGGGGATCCGGCAACTGATCTAGGTCATGCGACGGCAGGAACTCTGGGGGGAAAGGTTTGAGAAGGCAGGGTCCATAGCAGCTGAGAGCCGACAGTCGTCACGAGCGCGGCGCCCGTGTTCGCGCAAGCCCGACTGAGCACGCGATTAGGCCCCCCTCGCGCGCGCGCGAGGGAGCATCCCCCGCGCGCCTGGCAGCCGCGCGTCTCCACCCGAGCACCACGTTCGCGCCCTCGCGCTCTCACGCGACAGCGGCGCGGGATACGCCAGGTTCCACAGAGCCGCGCGTGACACGTCGGCTCCGGCGCGCTTGCGTCGCCATAGCCGAGTGGTGTGCCTCCCGCCGCTTCGCGCGCCCCTCCACGTCGTCCTGATGATGTTCTGCCTCATCGCGGGGTGCGTGCCGCCGGAGGGCGCCATGCCGCGGTCGCCGGCGACGTTGCAGCAGATCACCGATGAGATCGCGCGGCTCGACAAGACCGCTATTGCCCTCCACGACCGGGGCAAGCATCGCGAGGTTCGAGTTCGCCGAGGTGTGCCGGCTCCGACCTCGATGCGCTCCAGTCTTCCGGGCGGGACAGTCCTCGCCCGCTGCGGCAGCGGCGACCCGGTCACCTTTCTGATCAGTATTACGGAGAGCAGTCTATGCCTGGAGCACGTCCACTGCAAGCCCGCGGTCGAGGCATGGGTGGGGAGAGACGCCCGACGCCGTCGCGATCGGACGCTGATATGAACGCTGATTGCGAGGCGTCCGATGACGGGAACGTATCCCAGCGGCGAGCTGTTCCCAAAAGCCTTCCTGACGAAGTAGGCCAGGGGGGCGCGCCGGCTGCCTTCAGGGTGAGCCTCGCGCTCGCGCTCGACATTACGCGGCAATGCTGCACGCTCGCGCTCGAGGTGGCCGACCTCTCCACCTGCATACGCAGCGAGGTCGAACACTATGTTCTCGAGAGCACAGGAGCGTGTGACCAGCCTCGGTCCGAGGACCTCCTGCACGAAGGGATTGCCATTCTATCAGCGTCGTGTCGCGGTTTCATGGAGATCCTCGGTGTGGCCACGCGTGGAGTCATCGAAGCAGCTCATGATCGCTTCGCCCTCGCCGAGGCGCACTTGGAGCACGCGAAGCGACTGGCCGAAGCGCAGGCCAAGGTTGCGAGCTCCAGCATCCTCGTCGAGGTGCTCGATGGCATGCTCGAGCTCACCTGCGCCCGAAGGGCGCAGGTGGCCGGGCAAGCCGCCGCCGCGCAGGAGCACCACCGGAGATCTCGCCAATGCTTCGCTCGCCTCTCGGAACTGCGCGAGGCCAAGCGCTCACGGGCCGCTTGCCTCGTCGGATCGGCCGTCTCCCGCACCGCGGGAGTGAATAGCGACAAGACACCACTCGCCGAGGCGCGCGCCTTGGCGACATCCGAGTCGGCTGCTGATCTCGAGGTGGCCCCCAACGGCATGTGGTTCCGAGTGCGCGGTGGAGAGAGGGTAAACATGCGGCGCCGCCACGCTATGCGACGGCTGCTCCTCCATCTGGTCGAGCAGCTGCGCGCGGGGGCGCGGCAGGCCGTGCCAATGTCGACCCTTCTCGAGGTGGGCTGGCCGAACGAGCGCATCCTCACCGGCGCGGCCATGAATCGCCTCTACAACGCAGTCGCCGTGCTGCGCAGGCTGGGCCTCGGGGACATGCTCTCGACGGTCGAAGGAGGGTATGCGCTGGATCCCTCGATCTCGGTGAGCTCTTACCCGGCTGAAGTCTGAGAAGAACTAAGGAGCTCTAAGATCGTCTGAGACCGTCTCAGACATATGTATAGACACACGCTCGCCCACCTGCTCGAAGAGTGAGTCGGCCAGGGTCCATGAGCGCGCTGGGTGCGAGGGAGCGCTCCCGTGAAAGCCACGCTTAGGCACGGCGGCGCGAATCCAAGGTGCGACGACCAGAGGGTCGCGTCCGGCAATTCAGGAGCTTCCATGTCCACCGGGTGTCAGGAAATCATGTCGGACCGAGTACCACCGGATGTAGCGAGATACGTCATCGCGCCTCATGCGCTTGCCGAGAACCTCGGCGCCGCCCGTACGTGGCAGCGAATGATGACGGCCCATGTGAAGATGCTCCACGAGCTCGGGGATCGCATCGACCCAGCGTACCTCACAGGGTTCGCTCGCCTCGAGTTGGATCCCCTCCGTGTCCCTTCCATCCCGGAGATCAACAGCCGAATCGAGGCGATTGGCTGGACGGCGGTCTCGGTGGACGGCTATGTGCCATCGCGTGTGTATGCCACGCTCCTCGCGGCGAGGGTGTTTCCGATCGCAACCTTCATGCGCGGCGAGCACCACATCGACTACGCGCCGGCGCCCGACCTCGTACATGACGTGCTGGGACATCTGCCCATGTTGTTCGATCCGCGGCATCGCGCCTACGTACAACGCCTCGCGCAAGTGATGAAGATGGCCCAGGGGAACGACGACGACCAGCGGCTCTACGAGGCGAACCGACACCTGTCCACGCTGATGAGCCGGTGTGCGTCGTCCGAGGAGATCGGCATGGCGGAGGCGCGGGCCCGCCGAGCCAGGATGGCCGCGAGAGAGGCTCCCTCGGAAGAGGCCGCGCTCGGCCGCATCTTCCTCTGGAGCATCGAGTTTGGCCTCATCGGCACCACCAACGAGTTCCGGCTGTTCGGCGCAGCATTGATGTCGTCGCACCAGGAGGGCCGCCTCGCGTGCCACGGTGACGCGCAAATCTGCTCGTACTCGATGGATGTCATCCAGCACGACATCGAATTCTCCAACCTGCAATACAGGTATTACGCTGCCAATGACTATGGCGTGTTCCACCAGGTCCTCACCAGCTACGAATCCCGCATGGCTTCCCGACGAGCGGAGGAGCGCCGTGATGTTGCCTCGAACGCTTGAGCCCGAGTTGATGGACACCGAGGAGGACGCCGCTGAGTACGCGACGATCGCCAACGACACCGTCAACGAGATGTTCGCGCAGCGCTCCGTCGAGCTCGCGCCCCCCGGTGGCCGGCTCCTCGACATCGGCACCGGGCCCGGCCACATCGCGATCCGCATCGCCGAGCTCTCCGATCTCGACGTCACGGCGATCGATCTGGCCGAGACGATGCTTGCCATCGCGCGGCTCCGCGCCGCCGCGTCTCCAGCGCGGCACCGAATCCACCTCGCCCGCGGCGACGCGAAGGCCACGGGATTTCCGGAGCGCACCTTCGACGCCGTGGTCTCGAACAGCCTCGCGCATCACCTACCCGACCCAGCCGCCCTGTTCACGGAGGCAGCGCGCGTGGGCAAGGAAGGCGCGGCCATCCTGATCAAGGATCTGCTGCGGCCGTCTGCCTCCGGCGAGCTCGAGGATCTCGTCCGGCGCTATGCCAGCCATGACACGCCCTACCAGCGTGCGCTGTTCCAGAGCTCGCTGCATGCGGCGCTGACGCTGGACGAGGTCCGCGCCTGCTGCTGGCGCGCCGGGCTCACAGGAGTCGAGATCGCCCAAGTGTCCGATCGCCACTGGGTAGTCGAGCGAGTAACAAGGAGATAACACCATGGTCAGTGCAATTCAATCGTTTACACAGGATGGGGGGCTTCTGCCGGCGGCGCACATCGTCGACAAGTACGAGGCAGAGGACGTGGCGGCGCACCCGCTCTTCGTGAGGCTCAGAGCAAATCCGGTCGATCTGCGGGCCATCTGGTTCCTGGTGGCGAACACCCACGCTGGCATCTCCCCTCACTTCGTTCGTTGGCTCGCCCACACGATCGCTCGCATCGACGACCGTCGCATCGCCTCGCTCATGGCGAGGCAGCTGAATGACGAGTTGGGTAACGGCGATTGCAAGAACATTCACAGTATCCTCCTCGATCGTTTCGTGACTGGCCTCGATGCGTGGCGCCCCAGGGACGCCCGAGGCGACCTGGTCCGGCCGGGGACGCTCCTCGGAGCGCGCTCCTCGGCCCTGTTCGAGGACGCGGACCCCTACGTAGCCGTGGGGGCGCTGATCGTCGCCGAGATCTTCGCCAAGAAGATGGATCGCTGCCTCGGCGACGAGATCCGCCGGCAGAACGCGATCTCGGAGGACGTGCTCACCTGGCTGACCATACACGAAGTGCTCGAGGTCGATCACGCCGAGGACTCCGGTTCGCTCGCGGCGCTGGTCGCGCCGCGCGGTCCGTCCCTCATGTCCACGTGGCGCGGAGCGATCGCGCAATGGGACGCGCTGCTAGAGTTCCTCGACGGTGTGGACGCGCTGTACCTCACTCGTGACACCAGGTAGACCACACAAGGATGTTGACATGAGCGAAGTGCGTTCGAACCGTAACGAAATAAGAGTGCTCGTTACGTCGTCTACTCGTCCGTCGCGACCGCCAATCGCAGCACCGGCGTGCAGCACTTCGACGTCAAGCTTGAGGTGGAACTTTACCTGCGCTCGCTCGATCTGCCCTTCACGATCCTCGGCCCGGTGTTCTTCATGGAGAACTTCCGGCGCGTCTTCTTTGTACCCGGTCTCCGCGAGGGCAAGCTCGTCATCGCCATGTCCGGGCGGCGAATGCTCCAGCAGATCGCGGTCGCCGACCTCGCCCGGTTCACCGTCCTGGTCCTCGAGCGACGCGAGCCATTCCTCAATCGCCCCGTGAATGCGATCGCGACAGCAGAGCAGCCCCGCGCCGCCGCGCCGCTACGCGCCGCTACGCGTGCTCCTCGACCCACTTGCGCGCGGCCGCGAGCGCAGCCGGCACCGCGGAGGCGTCCTTGCCGCCGCCCTGCGCCATGTCCGGCTTGCCGCCGGCGCGGCCGCCGAGCTGCGCCGCCACGTCGCCGAGCAGCTTGCCCGCCTGCACCTTGCCCGTCAGGTCCTTCGTCACCATCGCCACCAGCTTGACCTCGGCGCCGCCGGTCCCGGCCAGGACCACCACGCCCGAGCCGAGCTTGTCGCGCAGCTGATCGCCGGTGTCGCGCAAGACCTTCGCGTCGTCGACGTCGACCGCCGCCGCCAGCACCTTGATGCCCTTGATCATCACCGCCTCGGCCAACAAATCGCGCCCCCCGCCCCCGGACGCGATCCGCTGCTTGAGCTTCTCGATCTCGCGATCGAGCGCCTTCTGCTCGGCCAGGAGCTTGTCGACCCGCGCCGCGATCTCGAACGGGCCGGCCTTGAGCCGCTCGCCGGCGCGAGCCAGCTCGTCCTCGAGCCGGCGCAGGTACTCGAGCGCGCCCGCGCCGGTCACCGCCTCGATGCGCCGCACACCCTGCGCCACACCCGCCTCGCTCAGGATCTTGAACAACCCAATATCGCCCGAGCGCCGGACGTGCGTGCCGCCGCAGAACTCGATCGACGCACCGCCGATCGAGACCACGCGCACGCGCTCGCCGTACTTCTCGCCGAACATCGCGACCGCGCCGCGCTGCCGCGCCTCGTCGATCGGCAAGACCTCGACGCGCGAGTCTGCGTTCGCGCGGATCTCGGCGTTCACCAGGTCCTCGACGCGCCGCTGCTGCTCGTCGGTCAGCGGCGAGAAGTGCGTGAAGTCGAAGCGCAGCCGGTCCGGCGCCACCAGCGAGCCCTTCTGCGAGACGTGCCCGCCGAGCACCTGCTTGAGCGCGTGATGGAGCAAGTGCGTCGCCGAGTGGTTCGCGCGGATCCGCTCGCGCCGCTCGTCGTCCACCTCGAACGTCACCTGCTCGCCGACGGCGATCGCCCCGGCCGTGACCTCGCCGACCAGCACGTGGACGTCGCCGGTCGGCTTCTTCGTGTCATCGATCCGCACCGCGCCGCCGGATGCCCCCCGCACGCTGCCGGTGTCGCCGATCTGGCCGCCGCTCTCGGCATAGAACGGCGTCTGATCGAAGACGAGCTGCACCTTCGCGCCGGCCTCCGCGCGATCGACGCGCGCGCCGCCAGCGAAGATCGCCTTCACCACGCCCGCGCCGCTCGTGCCGCGGCCCTCGTAGCCGAGGAACACGGTCGCGCCGACCTCGCCCGCGAGCGCCTTGTACGCGCCCGCGACCTTCTCGTCCTCCTTGACGTCGAACTTGCTCTTCTCCTGCGCGACCGCCATCTCCGCGACGAAGCCGTCCTTGTCGACGGTGAAGCCGCGCTCGCTAGCGATGATCTCGGTGAGGTCATCCGGGAAGCCGTACGTGTCGTAGAGCTTGAATACGGCCTTGCCGGGCACGATCTTCTGCGCCGCCGCCGCGAGGCGCAGAAACTCGTCCTCGAGCAGCTCGAGGCCGCGGCCGAGCGTGGCGCGGAACCGCTTCTCCTCCTCGAGCGCGACCTCCGTGATGAGCGTCCGCCGCTCCACGAGCTCGGGGTAGTGGCCGCCCATCTCGGCGATCACGCGCGCGCAGACCTCGTGCATGAACGGCCGCTCGATCCCGAGCAGCTTGCCGTGGCGCACGCCGCGCCGGAAGATCCGGCGCAGCACGTACTCGCGCTCGCCCTTGTCGGGGAGCACGCCGTCCGCGATCAGGAACGTCGAGCAGCGCGCGTGATCGGCGATCACGCGCAGCGAGACGTCGCGCTCGGGGTCGGCGCCGTACTTGATGCCGGCGAGCTCGGCGGCCGTGGCGAGGATGCCGGTGAACAGATCGGTGTCGTAGTTCGACGCGACGCCCTGGACGACGCTCGTCACGCGCTCGAGGCCGGCGCCGGTGTCGATCGACGGCGCGGGCAGCGGCAGGAGCGGGCCGCCCGCCTCGCGCCGCTCGAACTGCATGAACACGAGGTTCCAGATCTCGAGCCAGCCGCGCCAGCTCGCCGGATCGGTCGTCGGCCACGCGGCGGGCACGCCGTCCATCGCGTAGTGGATCTCCGAGCACGGCCCCATCGGGCCGGTCTCGCCCATCATCCAGAAGTTGTCCTTCGCGCCGAGGCCGATCACGCGCTCGTCGGAGAAGCCGGTCACGCGCTTCCAGATCGCGCGCGCCTCGTCGTCGGCGCCGACGCCCGGCAGCTTCGGATCGCTGCCGAACACGGTCACGCACATGCGCGACGTGTCGAGCCCGTAGACCTTGGTGAGCAGCTCCCACGCCCCGGCGATCGCCTCCTCCTTGAAGTAATCGCCGAACGAGAAGTTGCCGAGCATCTCGAAGAACGTGTGGTGCCGCGGCGTCTTGCCGACCTCGTCGAGGTCGTTGTGCTTGCCGCCGGCGCGCACGCACTTCTGCGAGGTGGCGGCGCGCTTGTACGGCCGCACCTCGGCGCCCGTGAACACGTCCTTGAACTGCACCATGCCGGCGTTCGTGAACAGGAGCGTCGGATCGTGGGCCGGCACGAGCGAGCTCGAGGCGACGACCTCGTGGCCGCGGCCCTTCCAGAACTCGAGGAACGATCGGCGGACGTCGGCACCGGAGCGATGATCGGCCATGGCGCCGAGACCCTAGCAGATCGGCGGCCGAGAACCGCCGCGCGGCCTAGAACAAGTAGCCGGCGGTCAGGACGCCGCCGTAGTACGTGTCGCGCGCGCCGCCGACGCCGGTGGACCGCATGCCCTCGCCGATGAACGCGTAGCCGAGCGTCTCGAAGCGCACCTCGGCGCGCGCGAAGATGTTCTTCAGCAGCATGTAGTCGAGGCCGCCGCTGCCCTCGAAGCCGGTGATCTTCGCGCGGCCGTACTGCGCCAGGAGCGTGATCTCGCCGGCGTTGAGCGGCAGGAGCAGGGTGGCGTTGAGGTTCAGGACCAGCTTCGACCCGATCGGGTACGCGAAGGTGCCGGTGAAGTCGAACATCGAGTAGCTGACGTCCGGGATCACAGCGTCGCCGTCGATCGTGAACGACTGCGAGTTGTAGCGCAGCGCCGCGCCGATCACCGGCGCGGTCGCGCCCTGGCCGAGCGGGTAGCGGAACGTCGCGCCGATCGCGAGCCGCTGCTCCGCCGACTTGAGCTTCATGTTGGTGTTCGGGTTCTTCGAGTTGATCGAGAGCGCCCGGTCGAACATCAGCGTCACGCCGATGTGGCGGAGGATGTCCTTGCGGTTGTGGCCGAACGAGAGCGGGTACGCCGTCACGTCGATGTACGCGCCCGGCACGGGCGTGCTCTGCTTGTAGCCGGCCGGCCGCTGTGTGACCTGGTTCGGGTCGAAGCTGAACGCCATCCGGCGCGCGGTGAACGACATGCCCACGGCCGCGTCGATGGCGCGCTCGCTCGGCGCGTAGACCGCCGCGCCGGTCAGGGTGACCGACTTGCCGATCTGGGTGTCATCGTCGTCATCGCCGCCGCCGCCGTCGTCGTCGTCCTTGCGGGCGACCTTCTTGGGCTTGTCCTTGTCGTCGTCGTCGTCGTCCTTGACCTTCTTGGGCTTCTCCTCGTCGTCGGCCTTGGGCTTGAGCGCGGCGACCTCCTCGTCATCGGGCTTCTTGCCCGTGCCGGTCTTCTTCGGCTTCTCCTCCGCCACCGGGGTCTTCTTCGGCTTCTCCTCGGCCACCGGGGTCTTCTTCGGCTTCTCCTCGTCGTCGGGCTTCTTCGCCGTGCCGCCCTTCTTCGGCTTCTCCTCCTCGTCGTCGGACTTCTTGACGAAGCCGCCCTTCTTCGGCTTCTCCTCCTCGTCGTCCGGCTTCTTGCCCGCGCCGCCCTTCTTCGGCTTCTCCTCCTCGACCTCCTCGTCACCACCGCCGCTGCCGTCGCGGTTCGACTCGAGGGTGGAGATCACGTCGATCAGCTCGTCCTTGAGGTCCTTGGCGGCGGTGCCGTCGAGCTTCGCCGACTCCGACTTGATGTTGACCGCGCTGCCGACGAGCTCGCCCGAGGCGCCCGAGCGCAGCTTCAGGCGCAGGATGTACTCGTCGCGGCGCTTCTCGACGGTGCCCGACACGACGCCGTCGACCTTCAGCTTCTTGGCGACCTTCTTGATGTTCTTGTCGGTGGGCTTGGCCGCCGACATCTCCTCGGCGGTGCCGTTCCACTTATCCACCGACACGACGGTGTGCGACTTCTTGATCAGTCGCACGACGTCCTCGTGGAACTTCTCCGCCTTGTCGCCCTCGAACTCGAGCACGACGATGCGTTTGCGCCCCGCGTTCGCGACTCCGCTCAGGAGCAGCAGCAGGACGAGGGCGATCCACGCGCTACTTGCCGGAAGTCTTGTTCTCGATCTCGTCATGGCCTGCTCCAGGGTTGGCGGCGAGGGCGACGTGGCCGTTCGCCCATCCAGGATGGGGGGATGCGGACGCGCCGCGAAACTGCAAAGCGAAGTCGGACGGACGGGTCGTGTGCGCCACGGCCGCTTCGTATGTTACGAGCCGCTGCTTCACGAGGTTCGCCAAGGATCGGTCGAACGTCATCATCCCGCGGGGTTGTAGGTCCTCGGCGACCGCGGCGCGGAGCTCGCTCGCCCTGCTTGGATCCTCGATCAGCTCGCGAATTCGATCGTCGTTGACCAGGACCTCGAGCGCCGGGACCATGCCGGCGCCGTCGGCGCGCGGCAGGAGCTGCTGCGAGATGACGCCGCGCAGCACGCTCGCCAGGGTGCGCCGGGCCTGCAGCTGCTGGTGGACGGGGAACAGCTCGACGACGCGGGTCACCGTGTCGCAGACGTCCACCGCGGGCAGCGACGAGAGCACGAGGTGGCCGAGCTCCGCGGCGGTCAGCGCGAGCTCGGCCGTCTCGCGATCGCGGAGCTCGCTGACCAGAATCACGTCGGGATCCTGACGCAACGCCGCGCGAAGCGCCCGCGAGAACGACATCGTGTCGAACCCGAGCTCGCGCTGGCTCAGGACCGAACGCTTGTCCCGCAGCGCGTACTCGATCGGATCCTCCACCGTGATGATGTGGCAGGCCCGCTGCGTGTTGATGTGATCGAGCATGGCGGCGAGCGTGGTCGACTTGCCAGACCCGGCCGCGCCGGTGACGAGGATCAGCCCGCGGGGGTGCCCCGTCAGGTCGAGGACCGCCTGGGGCAGGTTCAGTCGGTCCAGCGGCGGCACGTCGGGCGGTATCAGACGCAGGACCATGCCGACCGATCCACGCTGCTGGAAGAGGCTGACCCGGTAGCGCTCGCCGTCCGCGGTGCTGTAGGCCAGGTCGAGGTCCAGGTGCTGCTCGAAGTCCGCGCGCTGCCTGTCGTTCATCATGTGCTCGGCGAACTCGGCGAGCAGCTCGCGGGACAGGATCTTGACCTCCCGGATGGTCCTGAGATCTCCCTTGATTCGAAAGATGGGCGGGAGACCTGCCTTGAGGTGGACGTCGGACGCCCCGAGCTGGCGGGCGGCGGACAGCACGCGGTCAAGGATCTGGCTCATCGCCGGGGCCCATGAAATTACCACATAGGCCCTCGTCGAATTCGGCGTGCGCCGGGCTCCTGAGTTACCCTTGCGTCGGGATGCATTGCCCGAGCTGCGGCACCCAGAACGAGCCCGACTCCCGTTTCTGCGGAGGATGCGGCGCGCGGCTCGCTGCCGGTAAGAGCCAGCTCGCACCCACGCAGAAGGTCACGAACGACGCGAACGAGATCCAGCCCCGCGCGCAGGCCATGACGCCCGCCCCGCTGCCGGTGGCCGGACCGTCGTCGGTGATCCCGGGCACACCGGTCCCCGGGCCGATATCGATCTCGGGCGCGCCCGCGCCGGTGGTGACGCTGCCGCGGCCGAGCGGGGCCCACGCGCAGCGCGGCTCGAGCGTGCAGAGCGCGGCGCCGGCGCCGCGGAGCGCGAGCACGCCGGCCTCGGCGCTGCCGCTCGCGCCGCCGCCGCCGACGGAGCCGCAGCACCCGAGCGGCCCGCGCAGCATCCCGGGCACGAGCGGCGTCCCGGGGGCAGGCGCGGGCGGCATGCCGGGGATGAGCACGCGCCCCGGCGGCGGCAGTATCCCGCCCGGCACGAGCACGCGCCCCGGCGGCGGCGGTATCCCGCCCAGCACGAGCGCCGGTGCCGGCCCGGGCGGTCCCGGCCCGGCCGCCGGTGGCGGCATCCCCGGCACGGGCGGCTCGTCGCGCCCGCAGCCGGCCCGCGGGCTCAACCCGGTCCAGGCCGCGGCGAGCGGCCGCCGCTGGGCCGTGATCATCAGCGTGCTCGTCATCGATCTCGGCCTGGCCATCGCCGGCGGGTGGCTCTTGCACGAGGGACTCGCCGCGGGCGAGCCCGCTCCGCTGCCGCCGGAGCAGCCGCCTCCTCCCCGTCCGCGGCCCTCGCCGCCTGCGAGTCAGCCATGACCGAAGTATCGGTTGTCTACCGGCCCCTGACATCGGCGGTGTCACTCGTCGGCATGGAGGTGCTCGTCCTCGACACCGACAAGCGCGTGCACGCCGGCATGGAGCAGCTGCTCTCCGAGGCGAACCTCCACGTCACGTGCGTGGCGGAGCCCGAGCGCGCGCTGCGCATGGTCGATCGCCAGTTCTTCTCGGTGGTGCTGCTCGACATCGACACGCCGACGCCGAACGCCGGCATCGAGACGATCCGGCAGATCAAGCGGGCCTCGCCGACGTCGATGGTGATCGCGATGACGCCGCGCCGCTCGTACGACGACGCCGTCGCGGCGGTGCGCGCCGGCGCGATCGATCTGATCCTGAAGTCGCCCGAGTCCGTCGCGTACCTCAAGGAGCGAGTGCTCGACGCCGCCGGCCGCTCCGTCGGCAAGCGCGAGATCGACTCGGTGCTCGTCGACGTGCGGGTCGTGCACGAGGAGTTCCTCCAGCGCTTCATGGAGTCGGAGCGCCGCACGATCGATCTCGAGGACAAGGTGGCCGGCCGCGATCCGTCGCGCCAGTTCCAGCTCGACGAGCTGCGCGTCCTCGTCATCGACGAGGCGACGGATCTGGTCTCTGCGCTCACCGCGGCCCGGCCCGCGGGCTTCGAGCTCTTGCACGCGACCTCCGGCGGCGAGGGTCTCGACCGGATCAGCTCCGGCACCTTCCACTACGCGATGATCGCGCAGAACGTCTCGGACCTGCCCGCGACCACCCTCGCGCGCACGATCCGCAACCAGCACCCCGACACCGTCGTCCTGACGTTCCTCGGCCCCGCCGCCCAGGGCATGGTCGAGCTCGTCGAGACCACCGGCACGCGCGTCCTCGTGAAGCCGTTCACCGATCCGCAGCAGCTGATCGATCGCCTCGAGGACCTCGCCGAGGCGTGGCGCGCCAAGGCGCGCGAGCGCCGCTACACGCAGGCCTTCCGCGAGAAGCACTACGACTTCTTGCGCCGCTACGTCGAGATCAAAACGAAGATCGAGCGCGCGATCCGCGACGGGCCGGGCTGACCGAGCGCGCGTTAACGCGCGTTACGACTTAGAGCCCTTCTGGGCCTGTATCCGCTTCCCGATGAAGTGGTAGACGCTCTCGACGACACTCTCCTGCGGTGCCGGGGGTGTACCCACGAGGTTATCATCATCCTGCTCCGCGGCGTGTCGCTTCTCGAGCTCGGCCACGGCATATCTCCTGGCTTCCTCGATAGGGATCCGGACCTTGGAATCGAGTGCCGGCAGGAGCCGCTGGATGGCCTCCGCCACAACAAGATCTGCGCGATCGTGCCAGTCTGGGCTCCACAGCATTTTCGCAAATGCATTCCCGATCTGCGCGCCCACCGTGACTGCGGTCAAGAGTGCATGCGATGATAAGAGCGACAATAGCGTGAGGTCCGCGAGACCTTCGGCCCTACGTGCCAAGGCCCGCAACTGATTATCATCCGTGATGAACCAGCTCCTGCGCTGAGTGGCCCTGTCGATCTCCATGACCGTCAGTTGGCGAGCTTCATTTCGGGCTAGAATCTCGCGCACCCGAAGGCTTCGGTTGTAGGTCTCTTGCTTGTTGGTTAGGATGTAATGACGAAGATCGTTCTCACGCTCGGCGGGACCTATAACATCTGTGATGTCAATCCCGCTCAGCCGTAGCTGCCTGGCGAAAGTCACCTGGCGCCCATCCCCGAAGTGCTTCCTCAGCACCTGCTCGGCCCGATCCGTCGGCGCAGCCTGGACCTGCTGAATCATCAACAAAAAGACGTTCACGAACTCATCTGGCTCGGCGAGTGACTGGAGGTACCTGGTCACGTCGTCGACCGTCACTAGGCGCTGCTCGCTGAGACGTCTGAAAGCGAGCTCATAATGCGCTTCAATCTCGCTCAGGAATCCCTCGTGCATCAACACCATGCGTCGCTGCGCCTGCGCTGTCTTCAAGAGATTGCGGATCGTGGCGTCCTTTCGCGGCATACGCGTCAGCAGTGGTAAGGCAATGTTTGAGTCAATGTAGATCACATCGGGGACCACGTCCGTTGCCAACGACGCTTCAGGGAGTGCCTGGATCAGGCCGAAGGCGACCGCCGTCAAGGACAGTCGCGAGATGATCTCCTCCTCCGCTGGCTGAGGGTTCTGGAACATATCTGAGAAGGCCAGCGCGAGCGCCTCTCGCTCGACATCGCCGACCTTCGGCCACGGTTTTCGGATCTGCTTATCAACCTCTTGCTTGAATAGGCTGGGAGACGGCGTCTCCAAGTGAAGCACGGTCAATGCGACATTCCCTCCGAACGCGCTCAGGCTGTGCTGCAAAACAGCCTTGACGATCGGAATGATGTCCGCCGCCTTGATCTGCAGGCGTGCGTCGTAGGCCAGCGCACGTGTATACAACCCCTCCGCGAGCGTCGGGGCCGGGTCCTGGCCTCCACTCAACGTTGCTGCAGCGGGTTCTCCTTGATAGGCATCCACGAGCGCCTTCGCCTGCGTGATCGGGATCCCGTAGCGTTGGCTCACGCGGTTCGCGATCGAGTTCCTGTCTGTGTTTGATCGGGCGAGGTGCTTCCCTGTGGCGACCATGAATCGGCCGAGCTGTTCGATAATGGTCGAGTCGACACCGGCGCGCAGTGCGGGTGTCATCAACTCGAAGATCGAGACGATTGGTTGCTCGGCAAGGGCGACTGCGAGGTTGGTGTCCTCTCGAGGCTGTTCGTTCCATCGGTCACCGAGCTCCTTGAGCAACTCCTCGATCTGCTGATGGTTGTCTCGGGTATCGTAGTGTACAGGGACGACCTGGGGATGAGACGCTAGGGCTGGAGGGATCGTGGTCCCGGCAGGGACGATGAGATAGGAGTTCCGCGCCGAGAAGCCAGCGTAGTTGTTGACCTCGCGCGCCAAGATTTCGAGGAAGTTGGGATCGTTTCCGCCGAATCCCAAAAAAACGACGTTGCTGCTTCGAAAGCAGGTCTCGTAGAAGGCTCTATATCCCGGCTCCGAACCCAGCGCACGCATATGGGTGCTACTAAGGACTATATTCTCGGGATCCGTCATGTCGTTGTGAATCTTCAGTAGCAATGCCTTCTTTTTGGAGATCTCCGAGTACTGCTCCAGGTACATGCTAAAAGCGGAGTTGAACCGGGTAAATCGGGTGGGTCCGTTGAAGACTTGGGCCATGCGCTGGCGAGTCCCAAGATCAGAGTTCCCGATGGCCGCCTCGAGTACGCTGTCGAAGTTCAGAGTCACGAAGGCGGCCACCGGCAGCTGTCCCATCAGCTTGTGACGCCGTTTGATCTCCGGCGTGGTACCGAACGTCTTTTCGAGAAAGCGAACCCTGGTCTCCGGGCGGACTTCCTCAAGGTAAGCTGGATCAGCCGCCTCGATAACCCGATTGCGTTGCAGCCGCCCCCTCATCAGCACAGCGCACTCCGGCGAGTCCGCTTCGATCGCGGTCGCGAACTGCTCGACGAGTTTGTTCCACCCGGGGAAGCCCAGATCCATGCTCATCCCGGCACCGACAAACAAAATCGTGTTCCTTGGAACAAGTTCCAGAATTCGTGCCTTGGCATCTTCGAGTTTCATGACCTTCCTCGTTCGCGTGGCGCATTCGTGAGGACAAGAGACCTGCGCACTAAACCACGGCCTGTTAGTCAGACCATTCACGGATGCTAACACTTCAAGCGTTCCTGTTTAATAACGAGCCGGCGGATCCGGTCCTGCCACGGCGCGGCCAGGCGAGTGCGCGCGCCTAGGGCGCGGCGAGGCTCGGGGGGCGCGCGATCACAGGTCCGGGATCGCAGGTGCAGCGCGGGGCTCGAACCAGACCTCCGAGCGATCCAGCGCGATCCCGAGCCGCGCCTCCTCGTGAGGCCCGACCGCGACGCTGATGGCGTCCGACACGAGCTCGCGCGGCGCGCCCGTCGCGAGCGCGTGCACGAGCGGCCCCAGGGGAGCCTGCGAGGTGACGCGCCGCCCGTGGTGCGTCACGACCCGGATCGGCCGGCGCGCGCCATCGACCTCCGCGACCCACCCGGACGCGTCGACCCGGATCAGCTCGAGCTCGATCCCGAGCGCGTCGATCGCGAGCCGCGATGGCGGCGGTGCCTCGAGGACGATCTCCACGCGGGAGCCAGTCGACTCCCGCAGCATCGCGGCGCTGCGCGCGCTGATGCCCGCATCGAGGAGCTCCAGCCGCTCCAGCGCCGGGAGCTTCGACATGTGGCTCGCGAGCACGCGCGCGCCATCGTCGTCGATGCGGTTGCCCGACAGCCGCAGCACGCGCAGCGCCGGCAGGTGCAGCGACAGGAGGATGCGAAGCTCGGTGACGGCCAGCCGGCAATGCGAGACGTCGAGCACCTCCAGGCGCGCGTGCGGGTCCCAGCGCCGCAGCGCGCGGAGCGGCGACCCGGGCGCGACGTCCTCGAGCTGCGATCCGGCGAGGCAGAGTCGCCGGCAGCGCGGCAGGTGAGGGCCGAACGGCAGCCACCTCGCGTAGCTCTGGCAGGCCACCGCGAGCTCCTCGATCTCGTCGCAGAGCGGGCTCAGCCACAGGCCTTGCAACGCGTCGCTGTTCAGCGTTTCTTCCCGCTCGCTGTGGACGACCAGCCGGCGGATCTGGGTCGGCCACGGGTCCCTGGGTAACCACGAGCCTGCCCGGTACTCGAGCAGCTCCAGCGTCCGGATCGGCTCGCGGCGCGCGAGCCGCGGCAAGAGCTCGACCTCGATCGGGTACAGCGCGATCGTCTCGGCGAAGCCGTGGCGCGTCCCGATCCGCCGCTCCGGCAGCTCCGGCCACCACGCGGCGCCATGTGCCTGCCGCAGCTCCGCCCGCCGCCAGGCGAGCGCCGCGCGCTCGGGCGAGCCGCGCGGCGCAGCGGCGAGCCGCGCCTCGACCGTGATGTACTCGCCCCGCGTGTCGCCGGCAGCGAGCAGCTGGTCGGCGTAGACGAGGCGCAGCGCGTCGTCGGCCGGATCGGCGAGGATCTGATCGAGCAAGGCCGGTCGCCTAGCGGGCAGCGAAGCTCGCCAGCTCCTCGCGCGTGCCGTTCCAGATGTCGAGATCGACGTCGACGGCGATCCCGGCGACGCGGCCGGTGTTCGAGTGCTGCCAGAACGCCCAGTCGCGCCACGGCGGCGCGATGCGCGGGCACGCGGCGGACGTGTACTGCGCGTGCCACAGCGGCGACGACGTCAGATCGGGCGCGCCGACCTCGTCGCGCCAGAAGTAGAAGCCGGTGTAGAGGATCGGCTCGCGCCCGAGCGCAGGCCGGACCCGATCGAGCCACGCGCGGACGGCGGCCTCGATCTCCGGCGGCGTGAGCTCGCCGGTCGCCTCGACGGCGAGGGCCGGCGGCAGCTCGCCGGACGAGCCCGCGAGCATGCCGAGCATGAGATCGGCCTGCGCGATCGGATCCTGCGCGGGGCGGAAGAACTGGTACGCGCCGCGGAGGAGGCCCTGCGCCCCGGCGGCGCCCCAGTTGCGCGCGAACTCGGGATCTGCGCGGTCGACCCCGTCGGCGGCGCGGATGAACGCGAACTCGACGCCGCCGGCGCGGACGGCGGGCCAGTCGATGTCGCCCTGGTGGAACGAGACGTCGATGCCCGCCACCGTCGGGCCCTTGCCGCAGACGATCGGATCATCGGGGTCGGGGGCCGGCTCGCCGCCTGTGCACGCCGCGAGCGCACACGCGAGTGCCCATTTCACGGTCATTCGCAGATCACGACATCCATGCGCCGATGCTTCCGGCGCAGCTCGTGGACCAAGACCATCCGCTCGGACGGCTCGTGCTTGCGCACACCGCTGAGCAACACGACAGGGCCGTTCGCGACCATCTCGGACAAATGCGAGAGCTGTGGAGCCTGCACGATAGATCTGGCGTACATCTCCAAGGTTCGAGAATAGTCGAGCGAAGATCCCACGAACCGATTCGACAGCTCTGTCATGTGAAAGTACTGAACACGAAATTCCCTGAACAAGCCGCCGACGAGCTGCCTCGAGAGTCGACCTGTATTGAAGGAGGCTGAGACTCTCAGATCGATGAAGTAGCGCGGAGTATACGTGCACAGAATCTCACGCAGTCGTTCCGGCCCGAGGCCATCGTAGCCCAGGCTCAGGATGGTCTCGGGGTTGAGGTATGCAAACGAAAACCCGAGTTGCACGGCCGGAGCTTCCCTGGGCTCCACGACGTGCAAGGATGGCCTGACCACCGAGGCGACGTCGCGCTCGCCCCCATCCCCGTCGAGGACGCGAAGGTGGAGCATCTTTCGCTCGTCGGTCATGCGCCCTCCGGCCTCACCGTAGCGGCGCTCCGCTCGATATCATCGATCCGCGCGGCGATCTCACGCTCGAGGTCCTTGAACGACTTCGTGAGGACCGGGTCGTGGTGAATGCTCTCGCGTGCCGATCCTTTGAAGTAGCCTTCCTCGTCCTTCAGGTTCGACCGCTTCTCGAACAACCTGGGATAACGACGCGGAGCCACGCCCGAAAACAACTGGAAGTTGACCTGAACCTCGGACGCACCATGCGTCTCGGTGGAGTCACAGATCGAGTCCTGGTGCAGGTCAGTCGCCATGCTCTTGGCGTAAGGCTCGATGAAGAATACTTCTGCGATCCCGGCGGCCACGATATGGCGCGCACAACTATGACAGGGATAGGTCGTACAATAGAGACTACCATTCCTGCAGGACAGGCCACCTATCCGCGCCAGTGACACGAGCGCGTCCATCTCGGCGTGCACCGCGCGCGAGAACTCGATCAGCTCGCGAACCCGCGTTCCCTCGATCGCGCGCCGTACTTTCTGCGCGTCGGCCGCGGCGGAGAGGAGCCCCTGCTCGCTCAGCTCGCTATAGATCTGCGAATAGATCTGCTTTTTCTCGTGGTCGTTATGACACTGCGGCGCGCCGGTCCGCGCGGTCCACCGATAGCACCGATGATCGGCATCTCCGTCGTCATCCTCGTAGAGTCCGCCTTTGTACTTGGGGACGTCGTTCGTTCCAGTCGATAATATCTCACCGGATTCATTCAGGATGGCGGCGCCTACTTGACGTGACAAACAGGCAGATCGAAGCGAAGCTGCCCATGCCGAGTACATCCCGCGCTCGTGCTTGGTGGGTCGCACGACCCCGCGACGCAGCACGATGTTAACGAATCGTTCGAGGCCGTCTGACAGCGGATCTTCACTGTGCAGACCTTCAGAGGGAGCCGATTGGCGATCGTTGCTGACGAAGAAGTCGCCGCGATGCAAGGTCTTACGGACCTGTTGTCCGTGCGGCTCGTCGGCGGCCTCGTCGCGCTCGATGAACGCGCTCAACTGCTTGGGGGCAGAGCCCTTGAACTTGAGGGTGAGACGCCCGCGCCTGACCTGCGGGTGACAGACAACACTGATCAGGTAGAAGCCATTGCCATAGACAGCTCTCAGCGCGGCTTCTTCGTCCGGGTGCTTCAGCTGGTCGATGATGAACGCGATCTGCGGGTCCTTGTTCTGCGCGCGCGCGGCTTCGCGCTGTTGATAGACCTCACGGATGCCGAGCCCGGCGACAAACGTCGTCCCATGGCCGCGGCGAAGATCATCACCGGCGCCCTGCAGACGTTCCGTGCATGTCAACTTGTCGAGGCCCTCGAGCTTGAGCGGCTCTCCCAGCTTGGCGCACGCTGTCTTGATCAGCTCACTGAGCTGGATCGTCCGAGCCACGTATCCTGCAGCGGTGAGCTTGTCAGCCAATGCAGTGGCAACCCACGACGCTCCGGCACCAGCATAGCCAGTGACGGCAAAGACCAGATCGTGAGACTTGGCCTGGTCCACATTCGAGCCGACCAGGTCTTCGGCCTTCTGGTCTACTCTCGGGAGAGACCTGCGCGCCCCCTGCTTGGCTTCCACCGCGCCACGCTAGCACGCGGCGGATCGGATGCAGGCGCGAAGAACGTCCTCGCGCTCGCCGGGAGGATCGTACCGCGGCCCGACCGCAACACGCAGCTTGACCGGCCCGGGTCGGCCCACCAGACTACGGCGAAGTTGATCGGGCAGATCATCGGCAACTACCGGATCGTCTCCGAGCTCGGGCGCGGCGGCATGGGCGTGGTCTACCGCGCCGAGCACGTCCAGCTCGGGCGCCCGGCGGCGCTCAAGGTGCTCCTGCCGCAGCTCTCGAGCGACGCGCAGATCGTGCAGCGGTTCTGGAACGAGGCGCGCGCCGCGTCGTCGATCGATCACCCGGGCATCGTCGAGATCTACGATTTCGGGCGGCACACCGACGGCAGCGCCTTCATCGTGATGGCGCTGCTCAAGGGCGAGAGCCTCGATCACCGCCTGATGCGGCCGATCGCGCCGCTCGAGGCGGCCTCGCTCATCGCGCAGGTCGCCGGCGCGCTCGCCGCGGCGCACGCGCGCGGGATCATCCACCGCGACCTCAAGCCCGACAACATCTACCTGGTCCCCAACGAGCTCTTGCCCGGCGGGATCCAGGTGAAGCTGCTCGACTTCGGGATCGCCAAGCTCGCCGACGAGAAGACGTCCGGGTTCCGGACACAGACCGGCATCCTGATCGGGACGCCCGCGTACATGAGCCCCGAGCAGTGCATGGGCCGCGCCGACCTCGATCACCGGACGGACCTGTACTCGATCGGCTGCATCCTCTATCACATGCTGTGCGGCCGGCCGCCGTTCCTGAGTGAGCAGGGCACCGGCGTCATGATCGCGATGCACCTCCGCGATCCGGTGCCGGATCCGCGCTCGCTCGCGCCGCACCTGCCCGAGCCGCTCGTCGCGATCATGCTGCGCCTCCTCGAGAAGGATCCGGCGGCGCGGTACCAGTCGGCGCAAGAGCTCCGCCAGGCGCTCATCATGGCGGGCGCGATCGCGCCGATGACGGCACCGGGCGCGGGGCCGGGCGCAGGCCAGAGCCCCGATCCGTACGGAGCCACGATGGCGCCGACCCCGGCGTCGCCCGCGCCGCGCAGCCTCGGGGACGCGTACGCCGCGACGGCGGCGTCCGGCTACGGCGGGACGGCGCCCGGCTACGGCGGGACGGCGCCTGGCTACGGCGGGACGGCGCCCGCGTACGGCGGGACGGCGCCCGTGATGGCGGCGGCCACGGCCTCGCCGACGACGCGCAGCGGCGCAGCCGCCGAGCAGATGACGCGGCCCGAGCGCGGCGGCGCCCCGGCGCGCGGAGGCGGCGGCAAGCGCGGCGCGTGGATCGCCGTCGGCGCGCTGCTGCTCGGCATCGGCGGCATCGGCGTGGGCGTCGCGGTGACGCGCGACGGCGGCAACATCGACGATGCGGGCGGGCGCCTCGCGCTCCCAGGGCCCGAGGACAAGGCCCATGACAAGGTGGACGTGGGCACGACCGCCGGGTCCGCGTCACGCCCCGACGAGGCGACGCCGCAGCCGCCGCAGCCGCCGCAGCCGCCCCAGCCGCCCGAGACGCCGCCACCGCCGCCCGAGCCGGCGCCCGGGACCGCGACCGCCGAGGCGCCCTGCCCCTCGGGCCAGCTCCGCTCCGACGACACGCGCGGCCACTGCTGCTGGAGCGGCCAGGCGTGGTCGGCGACGAAGCAGCGCTGCGTCGGCGCGCCGACGTGCCCGCCCGGCACGCGCGCCAATGGCGAGCAGTGCGCGGCCGTCCTCGCCGAGGCGGAGCCGGTGAAGCCCGGCAAGCCGGGGGCCCCGCCGGTGCCGCCCCTGCCGGACGACACGTTCGTCGGCGCGCCCGGGCCGACGATCCAGCTCGGCGCCTCGTCCTTCGCGCCCGGCGCGCCGATCGAGATCAAGTACTCGCGCGCGGTGCGCTCCACACAGTCGCGCCGCGCCTGGGTGACCGTGGCGCCCGCCGGCTCGGCGCCGACGGCGTACGGCACCTGGGAGTTCGTCACCGACGGCGCGCGGCAATCCAAGCTCGCCGCGCCGGGCAAGCCGGGCGCGTACGAGGTGCGGCTGCACACCGACTACCCGACGAAGTCGTTCAACCTCGTGCGCGCGGTGCCGTTCGCAGTCACCGAGCCGGCCGCCATCGCCACCGACCAGGCGCAGGACGGCGCCACGCCGCGCTCGGGCCAGCGATTCACGCTCGCGTCCTCCGAGGTGACCGCCAGCGACAAGGTGGCCGTGCGGTTCCCCGGCCCGCTGCGCGCGGCGTCCGGCGAGCAGTTCTGGATCACCGTGATCGATCGCGGCGCCGCCGACACCGAGTGGGGCCAGTGGCAGTACGTCCCCGCCGCCGCGCGCGGCATGACCCTCCCCGCGCCGACCAAGGACGGCACCTACGAGGTCCGCCTCCACGCGAACTACCCGAAGAAGTCGACGAACGTCGTCTTCCGCGCCCGGCTCGTCGTCAACGCCCAGTAAGCCCCGCGCGCGACGAGCGCGCGAAGTGATCTGCTTTCGAGCACTTGGCGTGCACCTGGCGTGCGCCTGACTCTCGCGGGCGCGCCGTAATCGATGTCGGCGCGCATACCAATGCTCGCCGCGAACGCCTGTGAATCGGGTTATCCACAGCATTTCCACAGGGTTCCCGCGGCCTTCGCCGGTCCGGATTGACAGAGGCAGGGGATACAGTCCGCGCCGCTCATGAAGGCGCCGCGGACCACCGTGATCGTCAATCCGAAGTCGCAGGGCGGGCGGCTCGGCAAGCGATGGTCCGAGGTCGCCGAGACGCTCGGCCGCGCGCTGCCGTTCGACGAGGCGATCACGCAGGCGCCGGGCGACGCGACGCGGCTCACGCGCGAGGCGCTGCGCGCCGGGGCCGAGCGCGTGGTCGCGGTCGGCGGCGACGGCACGATCAACGAGGTCGTCAACGGGTTCTTCGACGACGCCGGCGCGCCGCTCGCGCCCGAGGCGACGATGGCGATCCTGCCGTTCGGCACCGGCGGCGACTTCCGGCGCACGCTCGCGATGCCGACCGCGCTCGCCGCCGCGGTGCGCGTGCTCGCGACGGGCTACCGCCGGCGGATCGACGTCGGGCGGCTCACGTTCACGTCGGCGGCGGGCGCGCGCGTGCACCGGATGTTCGTGAACATCGCGTCGTTCGGCGTGTCGGGCGTGGTCGATCGGCTGGTCAACGAGTCCGGCAAGCGCTTCGGGCGGCTGTCGTTCATGCTCGCCACGGCGCGCGCGACGTGGTCGTACAAGAACCAGCGCGTACAGCTCACGTTCGACGGCAAGGAGCGCGTCGAGGCCACGATCAACACGGTCGCGGTGGCGAACGGCCGCTACTTCGGCGGCGGCATGATGGTCGCCCCCGACGCCGAGCTCGACGATGGCCGCTTCGACGTGATCGCGATGGGCGACTTCGGGTTCGCCGATCTCCTGAAGAGCGGCCGCCGGCTCTACCAGGGGACGCACCTCGCGATGGACAAGGTGACGGCGCGGCGCGCGCAGGTGGTCGAGGCGGAAGCCCTGGAGCCCGGCGCGGTCGTCGAGCTCGACGTCGATGGAGAGTCCCCCGGCCGGCTGCCGGCGCGCTTCGAGCTCTTGCCCGGCGCGCTCTGGATGACCGCGCCGGCCGTGAATTGACCATGCTGCACGCGGTCCACAGCAACCGCGTCGAGGAGCTCTTCGCGGCGCTCCTCGAGGCCCTGCCTCCGGCGGACCCGTTCGCGCCGTCGCGGATCGTCGTCGGTAGCGATCTGGTGGGGCGCTGGCTCGTGCGCGAGATCGCGCTCGAGCGCGGCATCGCCTCGGGCCTCGAGCTGCTCACGTTCGACCGCTTCCTCGAGCTCGTGTGGGCGCAGGACGAGCGGGGCCGCGCGCGGAAGATCGCGGGGCTCGATCGCCGCCGGCTGGCCGCGGCGCTCGCGTCGGTGCTCGCCGACGAGGACTTCGTGAACGGACTGCCGCCGGTCGCCGCGTACCTCGCGGCGGCCCCCGCGCCCGGTGATCGCGCGGCCCCGCGCCGCGTGCAGCTCGCCGAGCACGTCGCCGAGCTCGCGTGGAGCTACGCGCTGACGCGGCCGGACTGGATGCCGGCCCTGCTCGCCGGCAAGGCGCCCGCGGCACTGGCGGGGAGCTCGACGGCGCGCTGGCAGGCGGCGCTGATCGGCGCGGCGATCAAGGGGCTCCCCCGGGACCGGCGCTGGGTGCCGGCGCCGATGCTGCCGTGGCTGCGGCGCAAGCTCGGGATCCCGACGCCGCGGCTCGATGCGCCGCTCGCGGCGTTCGGCATGTCGTTCCTCGCGCGCGCGCAGCTCGAGGCGCTGACGGATCTCGCGGAGACGACGGACGTGACGGTCTACGTCCTCGATCCGTGCAAGGAGCTCTGGGAGGACGTCGCCGGGCGGCGCCGCAAGCACGTCACGGCGCCGGCGTGGTCCGTGGATCCGGCGGGCGCGGCGGCCGCGGCGGTGACGGCCGAGGCGACCGACGAGGACATCTTCGGCGACGACGCGGCCGCGGACGCAAACGCGGACGACGCGGCCGCGGACGCCGACGACGACGACGACGCGACGGCCCCTGCCCCGATCGCCGTCGAACCCGAGGCGATCGACGACGGCGCGCCCGATCCGCTGCCGCTCATCCTGTGGGGCCGGCCGGTGCGCGACACGCTGAGCGCGCTCGTCGATCGCAGCGGCGGCCTGCTCGAGGGCCGGTTCGTCGAGCCGGCCGGGCAGAGCGCCCGCGAGCGCCTGCTCGCCGATGTGCTCGTGCGCGCGGCGCCGAGCGGCGCGGTGTCCGCCGAGCCGGGCGTGCAGGTGCTCGCGTGCCCGAACGCGCGCCGCGAGATCGAGGCGATCGCGAGCGAGGTCCGCCGCCGGCTCGACGCCGATCCGACGCTGTCGGCGCACCAGATCGGCGTGTGGATCGCCGGCGACGCGGAGGCTTACCTCGCGCTCGCGCCGTCGGCGTTCGAGGCCGTCGGCGTGCCGTGCCACCTGATCGACGCGCCGATCGACGACCGCGGCCGGATCGGCGAGGCCGTGCTCGCGCTGCTCGAGCTGCCGACGTCGACGATGGCGCGGCGCGACCTCCTGCGCGTGATGACGCACCCCGCGGTGCTCGCCGGGCACCCGCACGTCGACGGCGCGGACTGGGTGCGCTGGACCGACCGGCTCGGCATCGCGCACGGCGCCGACGCGTCGGCCTACCTGAACACGTACCTCGAGGAGCACCCTGGCCACTTCCACTGGGACCAGGGCGTGCGGCGCCTCGCGCTCGGCGCGTTCATGATCGGCGAGCGCTCGGACCGCGGCCCGGCGCGGATCGCCGGCGAGCCGTTCGCGCCCGAGGAGCTCCGGCCCGATCAGCAGGCGAGCGCGGCCACCTACGCGCTGCTCGTGCGCTCGCTCTGCTCCGACGCGGCGTGGCTCGGCGACGCCCAGCTGCCGCTCGCGCGGTGGGCCGACGTGCTCGCGAGCCTCGTCGGCGACTACCTCGCGCCGCGCGACGAGGAGGCGCAGCGCGACCTCGAGCGCGTGCGCTCGCTGCTCGCCGGGCTCGCGCAGATGGACATCGACGGCCGGGAGCTCGGGTTCCGCGAGGCGCGCGAGCACGCGGCGCGCCTGCTCGGTGCCGCGCGCGCGAGCCGCGGCGAGCCCCTGTCCGCTGGCGTCATGATCGCGCCGCTCGCCGCGATGCGCGCCGTGCCGTTCCGGCTCTCGTTCGTCGCGGGCCTCGACGAGGGCGTGTTCCCCGCCGGCGAGCAGACGAGCCCGCTCGACGTCCGCCGCGACACGCGCCGCGGCGACGTCTCGCCGCGCGACCGCGACCGCTCCGCGTTCCTCGACGTCCTCTTGTGCGCGCGCGACGCGCTGTACCTGTCGTACGTCGCCGTCGAGCCCAAGAGCGGCCAGCCGCTCGGGCCGTCGTCGGTCGTGCTCGAGCTCGCCGACGCGCTCGCGCCGTACCTCGGCGCCCCGTCGAGCCGCGAGGCGCTCGAGTCGATCACCGTGCGGCACCCGCTGCACCGGTTCGGCGTCCCGCAGGGCCTGCCGCGGGCCGCCGCGGCGGCCGTGCTGCCCGCGGTCGCGCGCGAGCGCTGGGGCATCGCCGTGCGGGACGCGCTGCACGCGCACCTGCGGGCCGCCGGGCACCCGATCCCCGACGAGGACGGCCAGCTCGCGCTGCTCGCGCACGCATCGCAGGCCCAGCTGCGCGCCGCGCTCGCGATCGAGGAGGTCCCGGCGGCGCCGCCCGCCGCGGCGGGCCCGGACGCGCGGCCGCTCACGATCTCGAACCTGCGCGCGTTCCTCGAGCACCCCGTCCAGGCCTGGGCGCAGGCGGTGCTCGGGCTCGACGAGCTCCCCGACGACTCGGCGGCCGAGCACAGCGACGAGCCGTTCCACCTGACGCGGGCCGAGCGCGCGCGGGTCCTGCGCGAGGTGTTCGCCGCGCACCTCCGCGAGCCCGGGCGCCCGCTCGAGGAGCGCTACGACGAGTACGTCTCCGGCCTGGCGCTGCGCGGCCAGTTCCCGGTCGGCGTGTTCGCCGAGGCGGCGCGCGCGCTCGATCTGCGGCTGCTCGAACAGTGGCGCGCCGCGCTCGGGCCGATCGCCGTCGGCGCGGCGGTGCGGTTCGGCTTCGGGCGCGCGTCGGCGCCCGGCGCGGAGCTGCGGCCGGCGCTCGTGCTCGCGCTGTCCGGCTGCCGGACGATCCGCCTGGTCGGCCAGACCGAGCTGCTCCTGCGCGGCGAGGTCTTCACGTCGGTCGTGCCGGTGCTGCGCAAGGTCGAGAGCCGCTCGCCGTACCACCTGCGCGGCGCGCTCGACCACCTCGTGCTCGCGGCGGCCGGGCTCGCGCCGAGCGGCCACGCGCACATCCTGCTCGACGGCGAGGGCCAGGCCCGCCGCGTCGAGCACCGGCCGTGGACGGAGGCCGAGGCGCGCGCACACCTGGCGGCGCTCGCCGACGAGCTCGTCGGCGCGTCGCACGGCTACCTCCTGCCGTTCGAGGCGCTCGCGAAGGCGCTCGGCGGCGGCAAGCCGCCCAGCCGGTACGGCGATCCGACGGGCGGCCTGGGCTTCGGGCCGATCGAGCGCGCGGACGGGCTCGAGGCGCCCGAGGACGCCGCCGCGATCGCGCACCGCCGTCTGGGCCCGCTCGTCGAGCGCATGCTCGGCGACCACGGCTTCGAGGGCGCGCGCGCCTCGCGGTCGGAGGGCAGGCGATGACCGAGGGCGATGGATCGATGCCCGCCCGCAGCGCAGCGAGGACGGGCGACCCTGGCCCGACGGAACCCCGTGGGATGACCGAGCCCACGCGCGTGGCGCGCCCGGAGTCACTGCCGGCGCCCGACGCGCAGCTCGTCGTCGTCGAGGCGTCCGCCGGCACCGGCAAGACGTACTTCCTCGAGCACCGCGTCGTCGATCTGATCCTCGGCGCCGGGGCCGAGCTGCCGCAGATCCTGCTCGTCACGTTCACCGAGAAGGCCGTGGCCGAGCTGCGGATGCGCATCCGCGACCTGCTCGATCGGCTGTCGCGCGCCACGGCCGACACCGTGCACGGCAACGCCGCCGCCGATCCGGCGGGCCACTGGCGGCTCGACGAGATCGCGCGGCGCCGGCTGCGCGCCGCGATCACCGCGTTCGATCACGCGCCGATCTTCACGATCCACGGCTACTGCCAGCGCATCCTGATCGAGGACGCGTTCGCCGCGCAGCGCATGTTCCACCAGCAGCAGGTCGCCGACGAGGTCGCGTTCGACGCCGCGTTCTCCGCGCTCCTGCGCGAGCGGTTCGCGCGCCTGCGCCCGGACCGCGACCTCCTCGGCGCGTTCCTCGAGACCGAGCGCACCGTCGACAAGCTGCGCGACATCTTGCTCGGCTGCGCGCGCGCCGGGCAGGACGCGCGCGTCCGGCGCCACCTCGATCCCGAGGCTGTCCACGAGACCGCGCAAAAGCTCTACGCCGCCCTCGGCACCGAGGACCGCCGCGCCGACGTCCTGCGCGCGCTGCCACTCTCGGGCAACGACCGGCGCTGGGTGCCGCCGTGGCTCGACGCGATCGGCGCCGCGCTCGCCACCGCCGACCCGGACGCGCCCCCGGCGCGCCTCCTCGCCGTGTTCGACGAGCTGCGCGAGCCGGCGGCCAAGCTCCTCGAGCGCCTCTCCGGCCGAGAGCTCCCGGACCTCGCCGCCGCGCTGCGCGGCGCCCTCACCACCGTCTCGCTCGACGAGGCGGTCGCCGCCGCGCTGCTGCCGCCGATCCTCGAGCGGATCCGCGCCGACAAGACGGAGCTCGGCCTGTTCGACTACGACGACATGCTGCAGCTCGTGTGGCGCGCGCTGTGCGGGCCGCGGCGCGACGAGCTCGCCCAGCGCCTCCGCGCGCGCACGCCGTGGGCGATGATCGACGAGTTCCAGGACACCGATCCGGTGCAGTGGAACATCTTCCGCACCGTCTGGATGCACCCCGAGGCGCGCGGCCTCACGATCGTCGGCGATCCGAAGCAGGCGATCTACAGCTTCCGCGGCGCCGACGTGAACACGTACATCGACGCGCGCAACGAGATGCTGCGCAACGCCGCCGTGCGCGTGTCGCTCGACGTGAACCGCCGGTCGACCGAGCAGATGGTGGCAGCCGTCAACCAGATCCTCATCGGCAACCCGGCGATGCCGCTGCTCGACAAGGGCGACATCACCTACGACGAGCCAGTGCGCGCGAGCGGCGACGTCGTGTGCGACGACCTGCGGCCGCCGGTGGGCGTCTTCGTCCTTAGGTCCGCCGGCCGCGGCCAGGGCGAGGCCAACCGCGCCGCGCTGGCCGGCGCGATCGGCGACGCGATCGAGGCCTTGCGCGCAGCGCCGCCGGTGTGGACGTCGCGCGCGCGCCCGGTGCCGCCGCCGTTCGCGCTCGATCAGGTGATGGTCCTGACGCGCACGAACAAGGACTCGACGGACATCGCCGCCGCGCTGCGCGCGCGGGGCCTGCCGTGCGCGCTCGTCGAGCCCGAGAAGCTGTTCCAGACCCGCGAGGCATCCGAGCTCGCCGGCGTGCTCGGCGCGATCGCCGCGCCGCGCGACCGCTCGGCGCGCCTGCGCGCGCTGCGGACCCGGTTCTTCGACGTGCCGTGGGACGAGCTCATGCGCGTCGTCGACGCGCCGGACCACCACCCGCTGATCGCGCGCATCTTCGACTGGGCGCAGCTCGCCGGCCGGCGCGCGTACGAGACCCTGTTCCGCCGGATCGTCGAGGACAGCCGCTTCGCCGAGCGCGCGCTCGTGCTCGGCGGCGGCGAGCGCGCGCTCACGAACACCTGGCACCTGGTCGAGCTCCTCCTCGCCGAGGTCGCGCGCTCGCGCTCGGACCTCCACGAGCTCGTGGTGCAGCTCCGGCGGTGGATCGCCGACGAGGCCGCGAGCCCCGACGAGCGCGACGTCCAGCGCGCCGAGACCGAGGCCCAGGCGATCCGCGTGCTCACGATCCACAAGGCCAAGGGCCTCGAGGCGCCGTACGTGTTCGTCTACGGCGCCACCACCGGCGGGCCGCGCGTCGACGTGCAGACCCTGCGCGACGCCGTCGGGCGCCGGATCGTGGTCGGCACCCCCGACGCCAAGACGAAGGAGGAGCTCGAGGCGGCCGCCGAGGCCGAGAACCAGCGGCTCGCGTACGTCGCGCTCACGCGCGCGCAGATCCGGCTCTACCTGCCGCTGTACGGCGAGCACGTGCTGAACCGCGTCGCGGCGTACGGGCCGATCCAGCGCTGCCTCGAGCCGTTCACGCGCCGGCCGGCGCCCGCTGGCCGCACGCTGTTCCAGGTCATGCCCGTCGAGGTCGGCGTCCCCGAGCTGCCGCCCGCGCCGCCGGACGCCCTCCTCGGGTTCGTGCCGCCGCCCCCGCCGCCCCCGGCCGAGCTCGCCGCGCTGCCGCACAGCCGCAGCGGGCTCGCCGTCCTGTCGTACACGCGCCTGGCGAGCGACGCCGCGATGGCCGCGATGGCCGCCCGCGCCGGCGACGCGCTCGCGATCGATCCCGCCGAGTTCGACGTCGACGACTCCGTCGGCGAGGTCGGCCCGGACGATCTGCCGCCGGGCCCCGCCTCGGGCCTGCTCCTCCACGACGTGCTCGAGACCGTCGACGTCGACTGGCTGCGGCGCGCCGGCTCGCCCGTCAACTGGCACTATGATCCGGTGGTGCGCGCCGAGCTCAGCGACGCCGCGCGCGCCCGCGGCGTGAGCCCGCGCTTCCTCGCGAAGGCCGCGGAGATCGTCTACGCGGCGATGACGGGGCCCATCACGCTCACCGACGGCAGCGCGCTGCCGCCGCTCGTCCACGCCGGCGCGCTCGCGCGCGAGGTCGCGTTCAGCTACCCGGTGCCGCCGGGGCCCACCGGCCAGCCCGCGCTGGTGAAGGGCTTCATCGACGCGATCGCGGCGTGGGACGACGAGCTCTGGGTCATCGACTACAAGAGCGACGTGCTCGCGGGCGAGGACGTCGCCCTCGCCGCGCAGCGCCGGGTGCGCGAGCACTACGCCGTGCAGGCGCGGCTCTACGCGCTCGCCGCCGACCGGATGCGCGGCGAGCGCCGCCTCGCGGGCCTCCTGTTCGCGTTCGTGCGCCACGGCGTCGCCGTCCCCGTGCGGCTCGACGCAGACACGCTCGCCGCGTGGACCGACTGGCTCGCCGGCATCCCGCGCCTGGAGGCGTCGTGACGGCGCCCCTGCACCCGCGCGGCACGCTGCGCGCCCGGTTCGTGCCCGGCGCGCGCGACGACGACATGTTCCGCCGCCTCGGCATCGGCGCGCGCACCTGCGACCTCGGCGACGCGGGGCTCTACCTCGCCGAGGAGCTCGTTGCCGCGGATCGCTGGTTCGGCGGCTCGGATCCGCTCACGCTCGGCGTGCTCGTGCTCGCGCTCATGATCGCGCAGCGCCAGGGCTCGACGCGGCTGCCGCTCGATCCGCGCGGGCCGCTCAAGGCCCTCGTCGGAGACATCGCGCGGCTCTCGGGCGGCGACCTCGACGGCCCCGCGCTCGTCAAGGCGATCGCCAAGCTGACGAGCGCGCCGGCGTTCGGCTCGGTGCTCGGCGGCGGCGAGGCGCGGCTGCCGCTGATCGTCGACGACGACTGCCTGTACACCGAGCGCTCGCGCTGGCTCGAGCAGCGCGTGGCCGCGCGCCTCGCCGAGCGGCTGGGGGAGCCCGAGCTCTCCGCCGGGGTCGCCGCGGTCGCCGCCGCCACCGTCGTCGCGGAGCTGTGCGCGCGCCCCGCCGGGCGGCCGCTCTCCGACGAGCAGGCGCGCGCGGTCGGCATCGCGCTCGCCGGCAAGCTCGCCGTCGTGACCGGCGGCCCCGGCACCGGCAAGACCGTCGTCGCCGGCGCGATCGTGCGCGGCTTCGCGCGGCTGGGGCTCCTCGCGCGCGGGCCGATCGCGCTCGCCGCGCAGACCGGCAAGGCGGCGAACCGGCTGACGCAGGTGATCGGCGAGCAGCTCGCCGCGATCGCCGATCCGGACGGCGCGGACCTGGCGCTCGCCGCGGCGCCGCCCGTGGCGCAGACCCTGCACCGCCTGCTCGGCTACCAGGGCGGCCGGTTCATGCACCACGTGCAGAACCCGCTGCCGGTGTCGGCGGTGATCGTCGACGAGGCGTCGATGATCGATCTCGAGCTGGTGGATGCGCTGCTCGACGCGCTGCCGCCGTCGGCGCCGCTGGTCCTGGTCGGCGACGCGCACCAGCTCCCCGCGATCGACGTCGGGCAGATCCTCGCCGACCTCGCCGAGCCGGACGGCGCCGCCGCGCCGCGCGTCGCGGTGCTCTCGCAGAGCTACCGGATGGACACCGGCGACGTCCACGGCCGCGCCGTCTACCAGGCCGCCGCGGCGGTCCACGAGGGCGCGATCCAGCGGCTCGTCGAGCGCGGCGGGCTCGCGGTGCCGCGAACGCCCGGCACGTTGACGTTCCGCGGCGTCGAGTGGGTCGACACGCAGGCGAGCCAGGCGGCGAAGGAGGCGGCCAAGGCAGGCAAGGCCGCGGCCCGCGCCGCGGCCAAGGCAGGCAAGGCCGCCGAGCCCGCCGCCGCCGAGCCCGCCGCCGCCGCCGCGTCGCCCGGTGAGTCCGAGCCCCCCGCCGCCGCCCCCGCCGCCGTGCCGCCGCCGAAGGCCGCGCGCCCCTCGAAGGCCGAGCAGGAGACGACGCTCGCCGTCGCCGAGGCGCTGTGGCACCACTTCGACGGTCCCGTCGCGCTGCGCTCGGCGCACCACGTGTTCCGCTTCGCCGACGGCGTGATCGATCCCGCCCACGCCCCCGGCCTCGAGGTGCTGTGGCGCCTCCTGAACCGCGCGCGCATCCTCACCGTCACGCGCGCGCTCGCCACCGGCTCGGTCGCCATCAACGAGCACCTGCACGAGCTCGCCCTCGAGACCCTGGCCGCCCCCGGCCGGCCCGACTTCGTGCCCGGCGAGCCGGTGATGGTCACGGCGAACGACTACCAGCGCGGCCTGTTCAACGGCGATCAGGGCATCATCGTCCGCGCCGACGAGGGCCTCGGCCGCCAGCACTACCGCGCCGTGTTCCGCTGCGGCGGCCAGCTGCGGCCGTTCGCGATCGAGGCCCTGCGCGATCGCCTCGAGCTCGCGTGGGCGCTCACCGTCCACAAGAGCCAGGGCAGCGAGCTCGACGCCGTCGCGCTGCTCCTGCCCCACGAGGAGCTGCCGCTCGTCACGCGCGAGCTGATCTACACCGCGATCACGCGCGCGCGCACCGGCGTCGCGATCGCCGGCGCGAAGCAGGTGCTCGTCGCGGGCGGCAAGCGCGGCGCGCAGCGGCACTCCGGCCTCGCCAGCCGGCTGCTCCGAGCTACGCTGCGGCGATGACCGCGCCGCCGCCCGGCTACGGCAACCCGACGTGCCCGCACGCCGTCCGCGAGCACGGCGTCTGCACGCGCTGCGGCCACTGCGAGCACGACGTCGTCCTGAACGGCGCCTGCTTCTACTGCGGCACGACCGACCTCGATCCGATCGCGATGTCGCCCAAGCCCCCCGCCGTCATCCCGCCGCAGCAGCTCGTCCGTAACCTCGTCCGCAAGAAGTGAAGCCGGCTACTTCGCCGCGTGGACGTCTCCCGCGGCGAGGCCCATCGCGTGGTGGCCCTTGTCGACGTAGACCGTGGTGCCGGTGATGCCGCTCGCGAGCGGGCTGCACAGGAAGGCCGCCGTGGCGCCGACCTCCGCCGCCGTCAAGGGATCGGCCAGCGGCGCGTTGCGCTTGGTGTACTCGATCATCATGTCGATGAACGCAGAGCCGATCGCGCTCGCCGCGCGCGAGGCGTAGGCCCCCGCGGAGATGACGTTGACCCGGTGCCCCCACGCGCGGCCCGCCTCGTAGGCGAGCAGGCGCGTGTCCGACTCGAGCGCCGCCTTCGCCGAGGACATGCCCCCGCCATAGCCTGGCACCGCGCGCTCCGCGGCCATGTACGACAGAGACAGGAACGCCCCGCCCGGGCGCATCACCGGCGCGAAGTGGCGGACCATCGACACCATCGAGTACGCCGACGTCGAGATCGCCGCCAGGTAGCCGCGGCGCGACGTCTCGAGCAGCGGCTTCTTGACCTCCGGGCCGTTCGCGAGGCTGTGGACCACGATGTCGACGCCGCCGTCGGCCTGGACCGCCGCCGCCAGCCCGCCGATCGTGAAGTCGCCCGCGTCGCGGTAGCGGCGGTTGTCCCGTACCTCGGGAGGAACGTCCTCGAGCCGGTCGTACTCGGCGTCGAGGGGATAGATCTTCGCGAACGCCATCTTCTCGCCACCCGGCAGGGCGAGCGAGGCGTCGAGCTTGCCGCGCTCGAGCATCGTCCGGAAGATGCCGAGCGCTGGCGGCCACGTGGCGACGGAGACCTTCGCGCCGGCCAGGACGAATGCCTTGGCGATGGCGAAGCCGAAGCCGCCGTCGTCGGCGACCCCGGCGACGAGGGCGTGCTTCCCCGAGAGATCGATTGCGAGCATGCGGGGGTCATCCCGCGAAACGCATGGGGAACGCAATATCCCGGCTCGGCACCGGAGCCAGGCACGGTGCCAGGCACGGCGCCAGGCACGGTGTTCGGCACCGGTGTTAGGCTCACCGCCGTGAAGGACCGCCTCTTGCGTGGGGCCGCGCGGGCGGCGCTCGTGGATCCGATCGCGCGCGTGCTCGGACGCCGCCGCCAGCGCGGCGTCGAGCAGGAGCTCGATCCACAGGTCGCGGCGGTGCTCGAGCTGCAGCGGCTCCTCGGGCTGCCTGCCCTCGACTCGATGGAGCCGGTGCCGGCGCGCCGGTTCGCCGAGGAGGGGCTGTCCCCGCTCGACATCGATCCGGTCCCGATGGCCGAGATCATCGACACGACGGTGGAGGGCCACCGCTGCACGATCCCGGTGCGCATATACGTCCCGCACGGGGCCGGGCCACACTGGATCGTGTACCTCCACGGCGGCGGCGGCGTGATCGGCTCGATCCGCAGCTCCGAGCCGGTGACGCGGCACCTCGCCGCGCAGACCGGCGCGACCGTCGCGTCGGTCGGCTACCGGCTCGGCCCCGAGCACCGGCACCCCGCCGCGATCGACGACGCGTGCGCCGCGTGGAACGCGATCGCCGCGCGCGCCGGCCGCCGCGCGCACATCGCGGTGGCCGGCGACAGCTTCGGCGGCTTTCTGGCGGCGCACGTCGAGCGCGCGGTGATCCGGCAGCCCGATCTGCAGATCCTGATCTACCCGATCGTCGACATGACGCTGACGTCACCGTCGCTCGATCGCAACGGCGAGGGCTACCTGCTGACGCGCGCGATGACGCACTGGTTCCGCGGCCACTACCTGCACTCCGACGACGACCGCCGCGCGATCTCGCCGCTGTACTGGCCCGATCTGCGCGGCGCGGCGCCCGCCATCGTCACGACGGCCGGCTACGATCCGCTGGTCGACGAGGGCGACGCCTACGCCGCGCGCCTGCGCGATGCCGGCGTCACGGTGCGGCACCGCCGCTTCTCGTCGCTCATCCACGGCTACGTCTCGCTGGCCGGCGCGGTGCGCGCCGCGCGCGCGGCGCTCGATCAGACGTGCGCCGACGCCCGCGAGCTGCTCGCGGCGCCGCCTGACTCTCGGCCGTGAGCGCCAGCGCGGCTCCGCTCAGGGCAGCGTGCGGCTCACGAACGAGAACGGCAGCGACTTGCCCGCCTCCATCGACAGCGCCGTCGTCACCGCGCCGATGCCCGCCGTGGCCAAGAGGTTGAGCTTCCCGAGCGTACCGACCACCTTGCGCAGACGCTCGATCGAAGCGTCGGTGCCCGCGTCCGCGGGCTCGGCGGAGCTCACGCTCCCTCCGAACCTGCTGTCCTGCTGCGCGACCTCGCGGTCGCGCACCTTCTTGCCGAGGACGCGGCCGACGATCGCGGTCGCCACGCCCGTGGCGAGGCTCGCGATCACGAGGCCATCCTTGACCTTGGTGAGCACGCGCGACGTCTGGCTGACCTCACGGCCGCTCAGCATCGTCCGCCCCGCGAACCAGGTCGCCGCGAACACGGTGTGCGCGGCCAGGTTCATCCACGTGAACTTGCGCCACGCGGCATCGGCGACCATCTTGCGCTCCTGATCGTCTCCCAGGCGCTCGTTGAGCGCCGGCTGAAGCGCACCCTGCCCGAAGAGGGTGCCGCCGATCGTCGTCGCGAGCCCGAGATCGTGGGCGATCCACGCTGCCGAAGATAAATAGCTCATGTATTTGTCCTCCGCGCGGGGGCAATGCAAACCCTGCTCCACGGAGCCTGCGTGCGGGGACGCCCGGTGCTAGTCGTAGCGGAGGCCGTCGACCGGCCGGAGCGACGCTGCCGAGGACGCGGGCACGAGCGTCGCGACCACGCTGATGAGCATCGTGATCCCTGCAACGATCAGCACCTCCCACCACCGGACCTCGATCGGCAATCGGTCGATCAGATACACCTTCGGATCGAGGTGGTACCCGTAGCCGGCGACGACGTAGCAGGTCGCCAGGCCCACGGCGACGCCGATCAGCGTGCCGAGCCCGCCGATCGTCAGGCCGACCACCTGGAACACGTTCGCCAGGCTCGTCGACGTCGCGCCCATCGACTTCAGGATCGCGATCTCCCGCGTCTTGTCGGTGACCATCATCGTGAGCGCCGAGACCATGTTCACCGCGGCGACGATGATGATCAGAGTCAGGATCACGACGAGCACGAACTTCTGTAGCTCGAGCGCGGTGAACAGGTTGTGGTTGAGCTCGTACCAGTCCTGCACCTGGTACGGCGGACCGCCGAGCTTGTCCTCGAGCTTGTCCGCGATCTCCTCGGCGCGGTCGACGTCCCGCACCTTCATCTCGACGCCCATCACTTGATCGCCGCGCCCCACGAGCTCCTGCGTGTCCGCGAGCGACGTGTACATGAGCCGGCGGTCGTACTCGTCGAAGCCGCTGTAGAAGATGCCGGTCACGCGGAACCGGCGCGTGCGCGGCGCGCTCGACTTGGCGCGCCAGGTGTCGAAGTCGAGGTTACTCAGCGGGACCACGACCGTGACGTCGTCGCCGATCTTGGCCTTGAGCTTGTGGGCCAGCTCCTTGCCCATGATGATCGGCGGCGGCACGCCCGGCTGCGGCTCGGCCGCGAGCGACTCCACC
>DATMCI010000064.1:0-92621 GCA_035558535.1 Kofleriaceae bacterium | reverse complement strand
ACAAACTGACACGAAGGAGTTACGTCAACATACGGCGGGGACGAATCGGGACGAACCCGAACTCGCCCTTCTTGTGTCCGCGATCCGGTCAGCCGGCCGCCTGCAATTTTGAGGCCTAGTAGTGCTTGTTTTAGGTCTAGTACGAAGACTCCATACTTGAAATGCGTGATTGCCTCGTCCTCCGGTCGGTCCTCGGACGCCCCTGCGGCTTGGGAGAATTCAGTTTGGGCTTCCTTAACCATACCCAGGACGTCGTAGACCTCGGCGCGCGCCCGATGAGCGAGCCGCTGTTGATGCGGATCGCCGCTGCGCTCAGCCTCGGTCACGGCCAGCTGCACCATCTCCAGTCGGTCGTCGAAGCTCTCTACCTCGAGAGCGTAAGATAGGACCGTGGCCACGCGTGACGCGTCCGCGTGACGTCCGGCAAGCCAATGGTCGATGAGTACTTGCTCCAGCAGCGCCCGCCCGGCGTCCTGCTCGGATGGCTCGTCTGCTCCAGCTCTGATGTAGCCGGCCAGATACGCGGCGTCAGCGTCGACGTCTGTTCCATCCAGCTTCTCCAGGCTCGCGAGCGCTTGTGGTATGTCGGGTCGTTCGAACGCGCTCCACGCCTCGGCCAGTCGCGCGCGCCCGCTCCAAGTGACGGAACGGCATGTCTCGGCCACCTGCGCCCAATCGCGGTCCGTGGCCTCGAACGCGCGCTTACACGGCAACGGATACGAGCCCTCGCGCCGGGCGAGCCCCGAGCAGCATGCGAACGCTGTCAGCGAGACGACGGCAACCTGCGACCACACGCCTAGCCTCATCTTGGCTGCAGTATGCCCGCACCGGCGGGCGCGCTGGTGGCCTCAGGCCGCGGGGAGATCTGCCCCGGCTCGGGCTCAGCTCGGGTCGTCGAGCACCGCGGCGAGCGAGGCGGCGGAGACGGCTCGCTCCAGCCAGCGCTGCAGCCGGGCTGGGTCTCGCTCGGCGAGGATGCGGTCGCGCTCGGCGTCGGCGACCGGGACGCCGCGCATGCGGAGGACGGTCAGTAGTGCGTCCGCCTTGCCCTCCGCGCGGCCCTCCGCGCGGCCCTGTGTCTGTCCTTCTTCGCGCGCGTGCTCCCAGGTGGAATACATGGTCACGAGGAACTCCTCTTCGTCGGCCGTCCGGCTCGGCTGCATCCCGAGCACGTGCTGGAAACCTAGCAGGATCTGGTCGGCCACGACACGCTCGTATGCGTCGGCGGGTAGCGCGCTCAGCTCCACGACCGCGGGCAACAGCAGCGGACCGGCCGCCATCAGGCGGACGAGCAGGGTCGATCGATCGCAGGGCAGCTGGCTCGCTGCGATGAGGCCGACGCGGAGCGCCTGGCCTCCGAACAGGTAGACACCCACGGGCCACGGAGGCGTGGGCGCCGGTGCGGGCGAGAGCTCGGCTAGCAGGGACTTCGGAGTGCCGGCGGCGATGATCCACAGGAAGGGATCGACGAGCGCCGCGAGCTGCTGCTGCTGTGGCGGCGGTTGCTGCTTGTGTGCGCGCTCGTCGCGCGCGCGCTTCTGCCAGACGGCGAGGTGCTTGCCCAGGCACGCGCGAAACTCGGCCGCCCCCGGCGCGTGGGCGTAGAGCTCGATCAGGGCGGGCGTCGCCGCCAGCCGGCCGAGGAGCCCGAGGCGCGCCCGCTCGTCGGCGCGCGCAGGGTCCGGATCGTGGCGGAGATCGGCGTATTGCGTCTCGGGAGAGATCTCGTCATGCACCACGGTGGAGCCGGAGAGGCCGAGCGCTGCTTGGCCGATCTGCTTGCCGAGATTGTCGAAGCGGTTCCGCATGAGCCCGGCCGTTTCGGCCGCACCCCACGCCCGGTTGCGGAGAGCTTCGCAGCCAGCCCCCCATATAAATGAGGGCGCAGTGCGTTAGACGCGGTGCGTCAAGATGGCGCCGAGCCGGGGCCGCGGGCGGGGCGCGGGCCGGCCGGGCCGGACGGCCGCGGGCTACTCGAGCATGCCGGACTCGGCGAGCTTGCCGCCCTCGCGGAACTCGGCGCGGACGGCGCGCTCGAGGTGGTCCTGCGTCAGCGGCGAGTCCTCTTCGGCCGCGAGGAACGCGGCGCGCAGCGCGGCGTTGCGGATGTAGCCGCCGGACATGCGGTAGCGGCGCGCGATCGACGCGAGATCGATCTTGCCGGCGCGCGGCATGCGCGGCGGCAGGTGGACGGCCCACAGGCGCTCGCGCGCCTCCTCGTCGGGGAACGGGAACGTCAGGCGGCAGGAGAGGCGGCGCTTGAAGGCGTTGTCGATCGCGGTGCCGAAGTTCGTCGTCAGGATCGCCACGCCCTCGAACGTGTCGAGCCGCTGCAGCAAGTAGTTCACCTCGAGGTTCGCGTAGCGGTCGACGGAGGTGCGGACCTCCGTGCGCTTGGCGAACAGCGAGTCGGCCTCGTCGAACAGGATCAGCGCCTGGCCCTCCTCGGCGGCGTCGAACACCTTCGCGAGGTTCTGCTCGGTCTCGCCGATCCACTTCGACATCACGCGCGAGAGATCGATCCGGTAGAGATCGAGGCCGAGGTCCTGCGCGATCGCGCTCGCGACCAGCGTCTTGCCGGTGCCGGGCCCGCCCTGGAACAGCGCCGTGAGGCCGCGCGCCGACGTGATCACCTGGTCGAAGCCCCAGGTGTCGTAGACCTTGCGGCGGTGGCGGACGCGCGAGATGAGCTCGACGATGCTGTCGCGGATGTCGGCGGGCAGCACGATCTGCGACCACGTCGCGAGGCGCGTGACCCGCGTCGCCACGGCGCTGAGGCGCGTCTCGAGGTGCTGCCGCATCGAGCTCTCGATCGCCGCGTCGGGATCGGCGGGCGTGGTGCGCGCCACCGCGTCCGCGATCGTCCGGATCGTGCCGGGCCCGACGTTGAACCGCGCCGCGAGCTCGTCGGGATCCTTCACGGTCATGCGGTGCGGCGCGAGCGCCTCGCGCCACTGCTGCGCGCGCTCGCCGATCGTCGAGTCGGGCAGCTCGATCATCACGTAGCCGGGCTCGAGCGGCGGCTGCACGTGGCGCGGCAGCCGCATGGCGACGGGGCCGACGTGATCGCGCAGGAGCTCGCGGATCGTGGCGCGCATCGCCGGATCGTCCGACGGGATCGAGTCGAGCCCGTCGATGCACGGCAGCCAGCCGCCGAGGAGCGAGTGCTGCAAGAGATCGCGCAGCGCCGGGATCCGCTTCTCGCGGACCAGCATCGCCCCGTCGATCGTCGCGAGCGTGCGGTGGCCGAGCGCGGCGAGCGCGGCGAGCAGCGTGCGGCGGCCGCTGCCGGTGCGCCCGCGCACGCAGATCCGGGCGAGCCCGGGCGGCGCGCCGGCGAGATCGGTCAGCGCGCGATCGATCACCGCGGGCGGCGCGAGGAAGCTCTCGAGCGAGACGGTCGCCGGGACGGCGGTCATGCCGGGCACGGTGTCGGCGTCGACGCTGGAGCCAGCCAGGAGCTTCGCGACGACGGGATCGATCGTGAGCGCCTGGAACGGGCGGGGGCGGTTGTCCGAAGCTCGGACAAGGCCGCGCTTGATGAGCGCGGCGTCGGGATCGAGCTCGCGCGCGAGCTCGCGCCGGGTCGTCGTCGGGCCGAGCAGCTGCCACAGGAGGTGCTCGTCGCAGGCCCCGCGCGCGGGATCGTTCGAGAGCACGCCGTAGAGCCGCGCGAGCTCGCCCCACAGGGTCGGCGCCGCCACGAGGATGAGCACGAGCTCGCCGAGCTTCGTCACGCCGTGCTCGCCGCACAGCGCGTCGACGGGCGACACGCGGCCGGCGAGCGACTGCCGGGAGGCCCGCAGCGCGGCGGCGGCCTCCTCGAGCGCAGCGCTGGCCTCGTGGACGTGCTCCGCGGCGAGGCCGTTGCGCCGGCCGGCGATGCCGAGCACCTCGGCCTCGAACGGCGGCCGATCCTGCGACGAGAACGCGATCCGGCCGCTGTCCCAGTCCTGCGCGATCGCGCGCAGCGCCACGGCGGCGACGTGGCGGCGGTAGTGGTCGAGCAGCGTCTGGTACTGGCCGGGCGAGCAGCGCGTCTGCGTCGTGCGCGCGCCGAGGCTGGCGAGCGCCTGCGCGACCGGCAGGTCCGGCGCGGGCTTCCACCGCGCGCGCTCGGGCGGCGCGGCGGGCGGCGGCGCGGCGGGCTCGGCCTCCTCGGGCGGCGCCTCGGGCTCGGCGATCGCGGGCGCGCTGGGCTGCGCGGCGGGGCCGACCGCGACCTCGCGGCCGTCGATGCCGATCAGCGCGATGGGCCGGTGCGCGCGCAAGGCGATCAGGCCGCTCGTCCGGCCGGCGTACAGCGCGACGGCGTCGGTCCGATCGAAGCCCTCGGGCTCGAGCGCGGCGATCGGCGCGCGCCCCTCGAGATCGACGACGTAGAGCCGCCCGGTCTCGGCGCCGCGGCAGACGAGGAGCTCGCGGTGCGGGTGGCTCGCGACCTCCGCGATCGGCTCGGGCAGATCGTGCGCCTTGGGCTGGCCGGTGTTGACGAGCGCGACGACGTCGATGCGCGCGGGGTCTTGCTGCGTGGTCACCCACACGAGGCGCTCGCTGCCGCCGAGCGCGGTGATCGCCGCGGCGCGCGGCAGCCGCAGCCGCCGCTTGGGGATGCGCTGCTGCGGGTCCCACTCCTCGATGGCGCCGGCGACGGCGACCACGAACTGGCGCGCCGCGGCGCCGGCCACCGTCGGCAGCCCGCGCGCCGGGAACTGGTACGGCGTGACCTGGGTGTCGCCGGCCATCAGCACGGCCGCGTTGCGCGCGCTGACGGCGAGCGCGTACGGCCCGACGGTGGCGCGCAGCCGCATCGCGGCCTCGATGCGGATCTGCGCGAGCGGCTGCGGCCCGCCCGCGGCGACGGGATCGATCAGGTGGACGGTCGAGTGCGACTCGCCGCGCGTGACGACGAGCAGCCGCGACGGCGGGCCGACCCACGCGACGTCGGTGTCCTCGGGGGCGGCGTCGAGCCCTACCTCGGCGACGGGCGCGGCGCGCGAGAGCTCCACGATGACGACGCGCCGCGGCTCGACGATGGCCGCGAGCGTGCCGTCCGCCGCGGCGACGAGGCGCGAGCCGGGGACGGCGAGGTACGCGCGCTCGGCGGCGGGCGGCGCGCCCTCGGCGGGCGGCGCGCCCTCGGCGGCGGGAGACTGTGCAGGCTCGTTCGCGAGCGGGCCGACCACCGAGGGAGCGTACACCGGGCGGGCGCTCTCGCCCGGCCCCGGGGAGCACATCGCGCGAGCCGGCGGGTGCCCTCCGGCGTGCGCACTGAGGGACGGCCACCACGCCCCCGCGCGCGCCGCGCGTGCGACGGCGCGGCCTTGCGCGGCGGCATGGCCCTTGCTGCCGCGTCGCGCATGCATCGTCTGTGGCTTCTGTTCGCCGCGCTGGCGGCGTGTGATGCGGGCGCCTCCGATCCGTTCTGGGACGAGTCCGCGCTCGATGGCGACAAGCGCGTGGCGGTCCACCCGGGGCCGACCGATCGGGCCGAGCTCGTCGAGACGCTGCCGGTCGGGCGGAGCGAGGACGGCGCCACGCGGCGGGTCGTCTTGCGGCTGTCGCCGGGGCAGCTCCCCGGCCTCGCGCTGGGCGATCGGCTGATCACGCCGGCGGAGGTGCAGGTGACGACGCGCTGCGATATCGGGCAGAGCGCGCCGGGCTGCGGCTACAACCCGAACGTCCGCGCGCAGCTGATCCTCACGGGCGATCCGGGCGACACGTCGCCAGCGGGCGGGCGCTCGAAGGCGCTGTCCGAGATACAGACGCAGGTGTGCACGAGCGCCGAGCACCACTGCCGGTTCGTGTTCCGGCCGTCCGATGCATCGCAGGATCTCGCCAGCGGCTTCGATCTGCCGTGCCTGGCGACGGACAGCTGCCACGTGAACCTCGTGATGTGGGCGTGGCACGGCGACGCGCGCGCGGGCGGCGACGACAAGGTGCTCGTCGGCAGCAACGACGGCGACTACCTCGCCAACGGCCGCGTCGAGCAGGACCAGGCGCGCCTGATGGTGATCCGCGAGCGCGGCCTCGACGGCGCCGACCGCGTGACGCGCGAGACGGGGGGCGGCGGCGGCCAGTCGATCAACACGCGCGCCGAGCCGGAGCTCGTCTACTCGCACGCGCTCAAGGGCGGCGCGGATCTCGCGGCGGGCGAGCAGTACGAGATCGAGGCCAAGCTCGTCACGGCGGTCGACGCGCGCGCCCGGTTCTCGACGGAGATCTTCCTGACGAAGGATCCGGACGCGCGCGACGGCGACGGCCTCGACAAGGTGACGCCACAGGCGATCGGCGAGCACAACGGCGTCAACTGCACGCCGGGGACGAGCCCGTGCACCACGCACCGCGTGGCGGTCCTCCGCGTGACCGAGGACATCGTCGGCCCGGTCTACGTCAACGTCGTCGGCAAGAGCGCCGTCCCCGGCGGCGGCAGCGCGCAGGTCACGGTGCGGCGCGACGACGGCTGGGTCCGCTCGGTGCGCTACCGCGCCGCGCTGGGGCAGTAGCGCGGAGCTCAAGGTCGATGGATCGACCGGAGGTGCGACGGCGAGCTTGACCCTCGCGCCCGAGCCGGCCACGCTGTGCCTGCATGGTCGCAGTGTTGAGGAGCCCGGCGGGCTTTCCGATGGCACCGAGCGTCGAGGTGTGGGAAGCACTCTCGCCCTCCCAGCGTGCGGCGGTTGTGGCCGCGCTCCCCGGCGAGGTCACCTATGACGAGATGGCGCTGCCCGAGGGTGAGCGCCATTTCAAGGCCAAAGTCCGCGCTCTGGACGCGTTGCGTGGCTACTTCACGCGGCAGCGGCGTCGAGTCTATCTCGCCGCGGAGATGCCCATCTATTGTCCCGCTGAGCCGCGCTTTGCGCCGGATCTCATGGCGGTGCTCGATGTCGAGGAGGTCGAGCGCGACAAGTGGGTCGTGAGCTCGGAGGGCAGGGGGCTCGACTGGGTGCTCGAGGTCCACGTCGGCGGTGATCGCAAGAAGGACGCGGAGCTCAACGTGGCGCGCTACGCGCGGCTCGGGATCCCCGAGTACTTTCTCTACGACCGCGCTCGCAACCAGCTCGCGGCATATCGCCTGGACTCACCCGAGGCGCGCGTCTACACGCCCATCGTCCCGAATCACGGTCTGTACGAGTCACGAGTGCTCGGCCTCGAGGTCCAGGTCGACGAGGATCGGCTTCGGTTCTACGCGGGCACGGCGCTGCTCCTCGAGAGCGAGGAGCTCGTCGGGCGCGTGCAGGCGATGTACGACGCCGCCCAGCGCCGCGCCAAGGAGGAGGCATTGGGCCGCGAGGAGGCGGAGCGGTTGCGCGAGGAGGAGGTCCGACGCCGCGAGGAGGCGGAGCGGCTGCGCGAGGAGGAGGTCCGACGCCGCGAGGAGGCGGAGCAAGAGGTCGCGAGGCTGCGCGAGGAGCTCGAGCGGCTCAAGCGGTGAGCCGGCTCGCTCGTCGGTTCCTACCACTACCGCAGCGACTTCGGCGCGCTGCTGACGCCGGCGCAGCTCGAGGCGCTCGGGCTCACCCAGCCGCCGGTCAACGCCCCCGTCTGGGACTTCACGTTCCAGCCGTCTGGCCAGGCGCCGCGCCACGAGGTGGTGGCGGTCCGCCTGCTCGCCCAGGACACCACCAACGCGGCCAACATCCCGCTGCTCCTGCTCGAGGTCCGCGGCCGCGCCATCGACCCCGGCACGCCGAGCGCGCTCGCCGGGTCGACTCACCTCTTGCGCTGGAACACCCGCGGCGGCCTGGCGCCGGCGGCGTCCACCTGCACCACGGCCACGCTCGGGCGCGACGTCCAGTCGCCGTACTCGGCCGACTACTACTTCATCGACGCGACGCCCTGATCGCGATTGGCAACGGCGTCACCACCACCAGTAGTAGTCGCTCGGAGTGTAACCCGGCAGCGCCTGCTCCGCGACCTTGCCGAGATCGTTCAAGCGATGCGCGGTGATCGCCTTGTCGCTGATCGCGTAGACGTAGTCGCCCATGAAGATGCTGCGGCGAATGTCGACGTAGTACCACCGCGTGCCGCCTTCGGCGTCGTAGTACGAGCTGTGATCGATGCGGCCCTTGATGCCGAGCGTGCCATTCGCGGGATCGACATTCACGAGCACGAGCTGTGACAGGTAGCGGTACTGGTACTGGCCGCCGAACAGCTGGGACGCGTACGTCGACTGCGGGATCGCGAGCAGCTGCTTCGGCGCCCAGTACTGGAACGCCTTGTGGTCATAGAGCGCCTCCGACCAGCCCCACGAATTCTGCGCTTCGACCGGCAGCGCCATGTCGAGGCGCGGGTTCGCGAAGTCCGAGACGTCGAACAAGGACACCTGGGTGCGCCAGCGCTGCGTGCCGTCGACCCCGATCGAGAGCAGCTTGCCGTCGGCGATCGGATGCAGGTAGGTCGAGAAGCCGGGCACCTTGAGCTCGCCGATCACGCGCGGGTTCGTGCGGTCGGTGAGATCGAGCGTGAACAGCGGGTCGATGAATTCGAACGTGACCAGGTAGCCTTTGTTGCCCTGGAAGCGCGACGACATGATGCGCTCGCCCTTCGCGATGCCGCCGACGTGACCGACAATGTCGAGCTGCGCGCCCTGATCCTCGAGCACCCAGACATGGTTCTCGAGCTCGGGGCGCTTTGCGTCATCCGCCCACCAGCGCCACGTGAGGCCCGTCGTGGTCGCGACACGAATCGCGCCGTTGTCCTCGTCCAGCGAGAACTGGTCGACGATCTGACCGTCGACCCGGCCAGAGCCCGCGTAGTGCGTCTGGCCCGGCACCGAGATGTCGAACGAGTGAATGTTCAGCTGATCCGGATCATCCTGGTACCACCAGTACCACCACCAATCGTGCGCGGGCTCGGCGAGCAGCAGCGTGTCCTTCGACGCGTAGAACGTCGTCCAGTTGGACACGACGTGATCCGCATCCCAATGCAGTGACTCGCCGAGCAAGTCGAAGGAGATGATCGACGAGATGCCGCGCGCGTGGCTGTCGGTCGGGCGATAGAACGAGCGGCACGAGCCCTCCGAGAGGCTGTTTGTCTCGAAGTGGCCGTCGGGCATGCGCACGTAGAGCTGCGGGATGAAATCGGTGAGCGCGAGGTTGTTGACGAAGTTGCGCACCGCGGTCTTCGCGACGTTCTTGTTGTGGCCCGAGTCTTCGTAGAGCTTCCACCAGCCCCACATGATCGACGGCTCGATCAGCGAGTAGCCAGCCATGCGGATACTCGACTCGACTTTGCGCGCCGTCTGGTACATACCTTCGTAGAACACCTCGCGCACGAGCTTGGGCGCGAGCTTGTTCGAGACGTCGAGCACGGTGACCTTCGACAGCTGGCCTATGCGCCAGTGCCAGCCGTTGCTACTGTCCTGATACCCAACGAGCTGCTTCAGCGGATGGCCCTCGGGCAGCGAGTACGTGTCGATGTGCGAGAACACGACGAGGTGGTTCTGCGCGCTGTCGAGCAGCATCTGCCGCGGATGGCCTTCGATCTTCGTGACGCTCTCCGCGGTCAGCTGACCGAACTGGGGCACACCCATGATGTGGAGGCGATTCCCATTGAGCGTATAGATGTGATAGCCGTCTGTCTTGACGAAGTCGGCTTCGTCGACGCCCTGTTCCTGGTTGTTCGTGCCGGAGTAGTCGACGCCTTCCTCGCGACCGCCGCCGTCGCCCGCGTCGCCTGTCGGGGCATCGACCTCACCGCGATCCCAGCCCCCCTGGTCGGCTCGCTCGATGTCGGCCCAGATCTGGTAGATGACCATGTCCTTGAGATCGGCTTCGAGGTCGGTGCAGCTCGCGTACTGCACGAGCTGCGTGCTCCTCGCGAGGAGGTGATCACCGGGACCATCGAGGTCGTCGGAGCACGCCGCCAGGGCGAACAACGAGAGGGGAACGACGGCGGTCGAGAGTCTCATGGCAAAGTCCTGCAGCAAGATCGCTGCCACGGCTAACTCCGCGAGCTGCCTCGATGGATTGTCAGATGATCCGAGTGTGGGCTGATGCGTGCCTCAGGAATCTGAGCTGATCGGCCCGCGCGCGCGCCGCTCGTGCGACATCGCCGGCCCGGTCTACGTCAACGTCGTCGCGCGGAGCGCCGTATCAAACCTCCAGAAACACGACATACTCGGCCAGGATGGAGTGGCTCAATTACCATCACCTGCTCTATTTCTGGGTCGTCGCGAAGCACGGCAGCATCACGCAGGCGAGCAAGGAGCTTCGCCTGGCGCACCCCACGATCAGCGGGCAGATCCATCGTCTCGAGGAGGTGCTCGGCGAGAAGCTGTTCGTGCGCAAGGGGCGGAGGCTCGCGCTGACCGACAGCGGACGGCTCGCGTTCCGGTATGCCGACGAGATCTTCTCGCTCGGTCAGGAGTTCCAGGACACGCTCAAGGGGCGATCCAGCGGGCAACAGGTGCGCCTCGTCGTCGGGGTCTCCGACGCCCTCGCGAAGTCGATCGTGCACCGGATCCTTGAGCCTGCGTTTCAGCTGCCGGAGAAGATCCGCATCATCCTCCGAGAGGATCGCTCGGTCGAGGCGTTCATGGGCGAGCTGGCCGTGCACACGGTGGACGTCGTGCTCTCCGACGCGCCTGCGGGTCCGGGCTCGCCGATCCGGACGTTCAGCCATCCCCTCGGGGAGTGCGGGACCTCGTTCTTCGCGGCCCCCCGACTCGCCAGGTCCTGTCGCGCCGGATTCCCCGGCTCGCTCGATGGCCTCCCCGTCCTCCTCCCCGGCAGCGACTCGACGTTGCGGCGGGCGTTGAACGAGTGGTTCGGATCCCACGACATCCGGCCCGAGATCATCGCCGAGCTCGATGACCTCGCCCTGGCGTCGGTGATGGGGGAGGCGGGGCTCGGGATCTTCGCGGCACCCGACGTGATCGTGGACGAGCTCACGCGGCGCTACAAGGTCCACATGGTGGGTCGCGCGAAGGACATCCGGCAGCGGTTCTACGCGATCTCCGTCGAGCGGAAGATCAAGAACCCGGCGGTGGTCGCGATCTGCCAGATCGCCAGGAAGCACATCTTCGCCTGACGCGCGTCGGTCATCCGGCGCCGGCGATCACCGAACCATGGACTGCACCTCGATCGCGCGACTCACGGAGCGCGCCGCGCGCCTGGCCGCATGCTCGAGCGCGAGGAAGATATCGATATCGGATTGCTCTGCACGCACGGTCTCCGCGTCGAAGTCCACCCCGAGCTGGCAGCGCCGGTAGCCGGGCGGGTCCTCGGCATCCGAGAGCCGAACGATCACGCGATCGATCCGCTGGCCGAACCGCGCGAACACGAAGGCGAGCTGGCTCTTGAGCCTGGTTCGCTGGGCCTGGGTCAGCTTCAGACCGCGTGCTCGAATCTGGATCGTCATTGCAACCGCAGCGCTTCGTTATCTCGACGGGTGCACGTGATCGCGATCCCGCGTCGCCACGCGCTTCAAGCTGAGCGTGATGACCGGAAGGGCGAGCAAGCCGAAGATGACTGCACCGATGAGACCGCTCGAGGCGCTCGTCAGGATCGCGAAGAGCAATGTCGCGAGCAGGACGCAGTACAGCGCCGTGAACCCGATCACCGCGTGCGGGATGCCGTCTGGTTCGCGCTGGAGGTCTTCGGTCATCATGATGGTTCTCCTGTTCGTCAGCATTCGCCACCGAGCTCGCCATCCACCGCGACGGATCGAGATCGGTCGAGGCACACGACGCAGAATCCGATGTTCTCGAGATCGAGCGTCTGGACGTCCTGCTCTCTCTGACAGGAAGAGCACCCGAGGGTGACCGGCCGCAACGCGAACGGCGGCGGTGAGTCCGGCCCGGCCGTCGAGTGCGTGTTCGCGAGGCTTTTCATGACACAGTTGTACGCCACGATCGATCAGTCGGAATATGAGCTTGTTTCGGGGCATCGCGACGCAAATCCCGACATATCACCGGCCCATGCGCGCGTCCCACATGTCGAGATTGCCGGCATGAGGCGACCAAAGTTCCTAATAGTCGACGTGTCGTCCGACGACTACGGTTCCATCTGGAATCGCGAAAGGCCTCACGGTGAATACAATCTTCGGAAATGACCCGCGGGACACGCTCCGCCCGATCGTGGCTCGGATCGAGCAGGAGATCTCGCAGCTGCCATCCACCGCCACCCTGGTCGCGTCGTGGAGCGAGCTCGTCCAGGCGCTCGCCCTGGGGCCGGCGCCCGAGACGCGTACCTGTCCTGCCTGCGGCGGCGTCGGGATGCGGGCCGCGTCCCGGTGCGGGCAGTGCTGGCGCGCGCTCGAACGGCTCCCAGACGCCACAGCCGGCGAGCCCACCAGGAGGTCCCATGAAGCTCCGCCCGCTCCATGACCGCATCTTGGCCCAGCGGACGGTCGAACAAGACAAGACCTCGGGTGGCCTGTTCATCCCCGACCGCGCGCGAGAGAAGCCGCTGGAAGCGCACGTGATCGCCGTCGGCAGCGGGAAGCGCCTCGATGACGGCACGATCCACGAGCTCACCGTCAAGGCCGGCGACACGATCCTGATCGGCAAGTACACGGGCTCCGAGATCAAGCTCGACGGCAAGGATCACATCATTCTCTCCGAGGACGACGTCCTCGCGATCCTCGAGCGATAGAGAGCCGCCATGTCTGCGAAAGAAATCCTGTTCGATACCAATGCCCGCAAGCACATCGCGCTCGGGCTCAACATCCTCGCCAATGCAGTGAAGGTCACGCTCGGTCCGCGCGGACGTAACGTCGTCATCGAAAAATCGTGGGGGAGCCCCACGATCACGAAGGATGGCGTCACGGTTGCCAAGGAGATCGAGCTCGAGAACCGGTTCGAGAACATGGGCGCGCAGATGGTGAAGGAGGTCGCATCGAAGACCTCGGACGTCGCCGGGGATGGCACGACCACCGCGACCGTGCTCGCGCAGGCGATCTTCGCCGAGGGCGCCAGGCTGGTCACCGCCGGCGCCAACCCGATGGATATCAGGCGCGGCATCGACAGCGCCGTGGCGGCCGTGGTCGCCGAGCTCGAGCAGCAATCCAAGCCGACTCGCGACAAGGCGGAGATCGCGCAGGTGGGGACCATCAGCGCCAACGGCGACGAGATGATCGGTACGTTGATCGCCGAGGCGATGGGCAAGGTCGGCAAGGAGGGCGTGATCACGGTCGAGGAAGCCAAGACGATGGAGACCACGCTCGAGGTGGTCGAAGGCATGCAGTTCGATCGCGGCTATCTGTCGGCGTACTTCGTGACCGACGCCGCGCGCATGGAGGCGGTGTTCGCCGACGCGTACGTCTTGATCCACGAGCAGCGGCTCTCGAGCATGAAGGAGCTCTTGCCGCTGCTCGAGCAAGTCGCCAGCCAGGGCAACCCACTCGTGATCATCGCCGAGGACATCGACGGTGAAGCGCTCGCGACCCTGGTGGTCAACAAGCTGCGTGGCACGCTCGCCGTGTGCGCGGTCAAGGCTCCCGGATTCGGTGACAGCCGCAGGGCGATGCTGCAAGACCTCGCCGCGCTGACCGGCGGTCAGGCGGTGACCGAGGATCTCGGGCTCAAGCTCGAGAACCTCATGCTGAGCGATCTCGGGCGAGCGAAGCGCATCACCATCGACAAGGACAACACGACGATCATCGAGGGCGCGGGCAAGAAGGAGGTGATCGAGGCGCGGGTCAAGACGCTCCGTCACGAGAGCGAGGCCGCGACCTCGGAGTACGACCGCGCCAAGCTGCAGGAGCGGCTGGCGAAGCTGGTCGGCGGTGTCGCCGTGATCAAGGTCGGGGCGGCGACCGAGGTCGAGATGAAGGAGAAGAAGGCGCGGGTCGAGGATGCGATGCACGCGACCCGGGCGGCTGTCGAGGAGGGGATCGTGCCGGGTGGCGGCGTCGCGCTGATCCGCTGCGCGGCGGCCCTCGACGCCCTGCAGTTCGCTGACGACCGCCGCTACGGCGTGAACATCATCCGCCGCGCGCTCGAAGCGCCGCTGCGACAGATCGCGGAGAACAGCGGCATGGAGGGCGCCGTCGTCGTCGGCAAGGTCCGCGAGAGCAAGGGCGCGTTCGGCTACAACGCAGCGACCGGCGTGTACGAGGATCTCGTCGCGGCAGGGGTCATCGATCCGACCAAGGTCGTGCGCGTCGCGCTGCAGAATGCGGCCTCGGTGGCCGCACTCATGCTCACGACCGAGGCGCTGATCGCCGAGCTGCCGAAGGGCGCGCGGACGGGAGAGTCCCAAAACTAAAGGCCCGCGCCGGGCGCGCCGATTCCGCCGCGGACGAGCCGGAAGCCGATCATCGGTGACTCGGCCCGCGCCGGGAGGCGGGAGGCGCGGAACGACACCGTGACCGCGGCGGCGCAATCGGCCCAGGAGCCGCCGCGCAGCACGAGCTCGGCCTCGTCCTCGGTCGGGGCGTCGGCGGCCAGCGGGCCCACGAGGCCGCCCACCCGCACGCGATGCGCCAGCGCGTCGTAGCGATCGGCGGTCCACTCCCAGACCCCACCGCACATGCCGTACAGGCCGTAGCCGTTCGGCGGCAGCGCGCGCGGATCGATCAGTCGCAAGTCGTCCATCCGATCGAAGTTGCAGCGCGCGGGCGTCGGCGGCTCGTCGCCCCACGCGTAGCGCCGGCCGACCAGTCCGCCGCGCGCGGCCTTCTCCCACTGCGCCTCGGAGGGCAGCGCGACGCGCAGCTCCGCCGTCGTCAGGCGCGCCGCGAGCTGCCGGGCCTCCTCGAGCGTGGCCGCGACCATCGGCTTCCGATCGTAGCTGCACGGCGCGCCCGGATCGCGGCGCTGCACGTCTTCGCCGGGCTCCTCGTGGGCGTGCCACGACGTGGCCCGCAGCGTCTCGGTCTCGCAGTACTGGAGCCGGATCTTGCGGCGCTGGGCGAGCGCGAACAGCTCCCGTCGCGCGTCGTCGCGCGCCTCGTCGCGCGCCTCGTCGTCGTCCTCCTCCCCCTCGGGGGCGCCGTCCTCGGGTGGCATGCCGTCGGGCGGTGCGTTCCAGCCGAGCAGGGCGCAGCAGGCGCTCCACGTGATCGGCGTATCGGTGATCCAGAATGCGTCGAGCCGGCGCGGGTGCACCGGCCGCTCGTCGGGATCACCGTGCTCCGAGCCCATCAGGAACGTCCCGGCCGGGACATAGCGCCAGATCAGGCCGTGCTCGCGCACCGCGAGCTGGTCGAGGATCGCGGCGCGCTGGCGCGCGAGATCCTCATCGCCGGGCCGGAGGCCGTACGCGCGATCGAGCGCGGCCGCCGCGGCCGGCAGGTCCTCCCGGGTCAGGAAGTGATCGGCGATCGCGATGAAGCGCACCGGATCGTCGGGGCCGTGCGACGCGACGACGTCCTCGAGCTCGATCGTCATCGGAGCACCGGGAGGTGCGGGCGCCGCACGTGGAGGTTGGTGAGCGGCCGCGGCGCCTCCGGGTCGCCGGCGGCGAGCCACTCGTCGTGCCACGGATCCGGCGCGAACGCGCTGCCGTGCGCGGCGAGCGAGCGGGCGCGGCAGCCGCCCCGGAATGCGTCGCCTTCGGCGCGCGCCCGCAGTCGCAGGAACGCCTGGCCCGCGTTCCAGATCTCGGCGAACGGCCGCTCGCGGACGTTGCCCGACTCGAACGCCGCGCCGAGGAAGCTGCACGGGTTGACGTCGCCCGAGGCCGAGATGCTCGCGACGAGGTTCGCCGCGCCGCAGCCGGGCCCGCGGTACGTGATCGCCTGCGTCTCGACGCGGAGCGCCGGGCCAAACGCGTCGATCGTCCCGCCGCCGCGCGAGAGCTCGCCGGCGCCGAGCGCACGCAGCACCGCACCGCCGGGGTCGCCGGCCGGATCGCACGCGGCCGTGGCGAGCCGCGCGAGCGCGCCGGTGTACTCGGCGAACGTCGGCGCGAGCTCCGGGTGCGCGCGCGCCACGCCCACGGGGTAGAGCGGGCGGAACACGGCGGTGTGCGCGCCGACCTCGCGGGCGAGCGCCGCGCACGCCTCCACCTCGGCGGCATTGTGGCTCGTGATCGTGAACGCGAGCGTGAACCGCATGTGGCGGCCGAGCACGCGCAGCTTGCCGAGCACCGCGTCGAACGTGCCGGCGCCGCGCACCGCATCGTTGGTCTCGGCGCGCGCGCCCTCGAGGCTGATATTCAGCCACACCAGCTCTCGCCTGCCGAGCTCGCGCGCGAGGCGCTCGTCGAGGAGCAGGCCGTTCGTTGTGAGGCACGGGTGGAGGCCGCGCGCGGTCGCGGCGTCGAGCACGTCGAGCAGGTCCTTGCGCAGCAGCGGCTCGCCGCCGGTGAGACCCAGCCGGAAGCTGCCGAGCGCCGCCAGCTCGCCGAACACGCGATCGAGCTCCGGCGTGGTGAGCGTGGTCCGGCGCGGCAGCTCGCCGGCGAAGCAGTGCGTGCACGTCAGGTTGCACGCCGCGATCACCTCGACGTGGACGGCGAGCGGGCCCAGCAGGTGATCGGCCGGCGGGTCCGCCGTGAGCCGCACGCCAGCGAGCCGCCCGTCGGGCCGGAAGTAGCCGGCGCGCTCGAAGCACGCGAGGAAGCCGGCGAGCTCTGGCCGCGCGCCGGCGAGCTGCCACGCCGGGGTCTCGAGCGTCCGCGCCAGCACCTCCGTCGCCTCGCGATCGAACGGCGCGTAGCGCGACGTGCGGCGGTCGAACACGAGGCTCCCGAAATGCTGCGGGATCACGACGAGCGGCGGGCGCGCCGCGGGGGGCGCTCCGGCGCTCACCGCGAGCCTCCCTGCGGCGCCGCCGGGGCGACGAACGCCACGCGCAGCCACAGCTCCTCGGTCTCGAGCGCGAACACGGGTCGCCCGTGCCCCGCCGCCTCGTCGAACGTGTACCGCTGCCACTGCTCCAGCTCCGCGAGACGCCCGGCCGGAAGGCGCGGCACATCGCGCCATGCCGCGTCGTCGAAGCCCGGGGCCGTCCAGCCCTCCGGCGGCGCGACGTCCGTGCAGCGCCAGCGCGACGCACCCGGCGAGATCACGTCGGTGTCCTCGTCCGCCTCGTACATCGCGCCGATCACGAACGGCTGGACGCCGGGCCGCTCGCGCCGCAGGTGGACGGCGAGCGAGTGCGGGCCGGCGCGCAGCTGCGCGATGCTGCTCGAGAGCGGCTCGCCGTCGAGCCAGCACGTCGCCGCGGCGTCGTGCGCGGACACCCGGACGAGCGCCGGCGCGCCGCTGGCCGGGTCGTACCATCGCATCACCATGCCGCCGCACCCGGCGGGGATCTCGCAGTGCGCGTACTCGTGCAGCACGAGCCGCGGCGAGTGCTTCGCGAACCGGTGGAGCGTGTTGAGACGCAGGTCGTCGTCGCCGGCCATCCGGCGATTCTATGCCAGCGCGGCGCGCGGACCGGACCGCGCTCGCGCGCTGGTTGACCGCGGTTGCGACGGACAGCGCTCCCGCTCGACGGAGCTCGGCGGGCCAAGAATACGTCTCCATTCGATACACCATGAAGATCTGGCTAGTCGACCATCACGCCTCGATGGGTGATCGAGGCCGATTACTTCGCGCGACCTGCGGACGCGATGGGCTGCGCCGGCCGGCGCTGAGGCCAAAAACTTGACAGCACCCCGATGCGGACCATCATCGACCGGTGAGCGCTGCTGAGAAGATCGCGCCGATGATCACGGACCCTCTGACGTGGACGCAGATCTGTGAGCGGTTCCCGGATCAGTGGGTTTGCGTTGTCGAGATCGAGTGGGACGAGCCGCGAAGATTCCACTTCCGGAATGCGAGGGTCGTGGGGTATGGGACCACGCGTCGTGAGCCGTTCGTGCAAGCGCGCCCTTGGTGGGACCACTACCAGCAGATCGGGCACTACTTCACGGGGAAGATCGTCGCTCCCTTCCCTCGCTTCTCGGCGTGAAGTTCGAAACGCCATTCGATCCTGAGAGCGACCTCATCGTCGTGAATGCGACGATCCCGATCTGATCGATGAGATCGGCTATGGCGCCCGGGACGGCATGGCCCGGACAAGTGTGACCACCGCGATCGGTCAGGAGCACGGTTACCTGCTGAAGGTCGCGCGGCTCGAAGCCCTCGGCATCACGCTCACGGCGTTCCCCGTCCACGTCTTCGATCTGGCGGAGCGCTACGGGATCGAGGGCCTCGTCGGCCTCAACCTCCTGCGGAAGCTCAACTACGAGATAAGGTCCGAGGAAGGACGCATCCTCGTAGAAGAGATCAATCGCGTGCGCCGTCCTGACGACTAGAACGCGGCGCCGCTCGCGCGCAGGCCGGCGGACGAGCCCGCGGCCGACAGCTGCGTGTGCAGGACGAACGCGGCGCCCTCGGTGGCGTCCGGGCTGCGGTTCATCGAGACGCCGTCGACGGCGGAGAGCGTCGAGCTGTAGGTGAAGCCGTCGACCTGCGTCCCGGCGGCGTTGCGGACCGTCACGGTGTCGCCGCTGTTGCCGAGCGCGAGCGTGCCGGTCGACGCGGCGACCGCGGTGATGCCGCCGGGGATCGAGGCGGCGCCGCCGAAGACGGTGATCGCCTTGCCGGCGGCGAGCGACGTGCCGCTCGCGAACGTGTGCTTGACGCCGGCGCCGTCGGACACCGTCCAGCCGGAGAGGTCGGCGGCCGAGCCGCCGAGGTTCACGAGCTCGACGAACTCGGCGGTCACGGTCGAGCTGGGCTCGTTCGCGAGGATCTCGTTGATGATCACCTTCGCGGGCGAGGGCGGCGGCGTGGTGCTGAGCTTCCAGCGGGTGAGCGTCGGGTAGTGATCGCTCGTCGTCGAGCCGTAGCTCGCGATGTACGAGTCGACGCGGAACACCTCGGCGGAGCCGGCGACGTAGCTCGCCGCGAGCTCGTTCGTGACGATGTGGTGATCGATCGCGTCCGTGTAGCTCACCGTGGTCGACTTGCCGGTGTCGCTGAACGTCTTCGTCGGCGTCGCGTACCGCGCGGTGTCGCTGACGAAGTTCTGGTACGGCGAGGTCTGGCTGTTATAGATCGACACGTCGAGGTCGTCGTTGTAGTCACCGACGGTGATCACGCGCGCGGTGGGCCGCGTGCCGTCGAGGTACGCCTTGAGCGCGTTCGACGCTGCGACGCGCCGCTGGTAGCTCGTCGAGTCGGCGATCGCCTTGGCGTGCAGCACGATGAGGAAGAAGTCGGTCGCCACGCCGTTGATCGTGGCGGTGGCATCGATCTCGAGCGGCGGGCGGCCGGCGAAGTCGCTGTCGTTCGCCGTCAGGATGAGCCGCGCGGACTTGACGGTGATGACGCTCGACTTGAACAGCACGCCGACCTTCTGCTCGCTGCTCGAGTAGTACGTGCTGCCGCTGGTGACGCGGGCGTCGTTCGCGAGGAAGCCGTCGTAGCCGGTGAGCTGCGCCTTCAGCTGATCGAACTGCGCCTGGCTCACGATCTCCTCGAGGCCCCAGATGTCGAGGTTCGCGCCCACGATGACGTCGCGCGCGTTCGAGAGCTGGAGCGCCTCGTTCGTGGGGCCGTTGCCCGTCGAGCCGAACCACTCGAGGTTCCACTCGCCGACGTCGAGCGTGTCGGCGGCACCGCGCGACGGCACGGTGACCTCCGAGTCGATCTGCTCCTCGGCGGAGGGATCGACGCAGCCGAGGAATCCGAGCGACAGGATCGAGAGAAGGAGTGAGGAGCCGGCGCGGCGCATACGAGTACCTTCCTTGCCCGGTACGGGCGGATGGCGGGCTCGCAGATTGCGTGACGGTCGCGAGCCCGACGGCTCACCATCGCGCATCACCGCGCGCCGATCACGCACGCGCGCCCGGCATCCCCTGGCGCAGTGCGAGCCGTCGATCGCAGCGGCCAGTGAGCAGCGCGTGGTCGCGATCACGCCCGGCGTGGCACGGTCATCTCCGAGGAGGACGACCGCGGACGGCAGGTTGCACACGGGCAGTGACATACCCGCTGGGTAGGGTGTCCAGGGGGATCCAAGGTGCAGCTCATCATCGCCGAGAAGCCCTCCGTCGCGCGCGACCTGGCGCGCGTCCTGGGGATCCGGCCGGAGGGGCGGCACTGCTTCGAGGGCGCGGGGCGCGTGATCACGTGGTGCGTCGGGCACCTGGTCGAGCTCGAGGAGCCGGCGGCCTACGATCCGCGCTGGCGGAGCTGGCGGCTCGACACGCTGCCGATGCTGCCGGAGGAGCTGCGGCTCCGCCCGGCGAAGCACGCGGGCCCGCAGCTCCGCGCGGTGACGCGGCTCCTGGCGGATCGGCGCTTCGACACGGTGGTCAACGCGTGCGACGCGGGGCGCGAGGGCGAGCTGATCTTCCGCTACGTGTACCGCTACGCGGGCGGCGGCCCGCCGGTCTGGCGGCTGTGGATCTCGTCGCTCACCGACGAGGCGATCCGCCGCGGCTTCGCGCAGCTGCGGCCGGGCGCGCAGCTCGATCCGCTCGCCGACGCGGCGCGCTCGCGCTCCGAGGCGGACTGGCTCGTCGGGATGAACGCGACGCGCGCCGTCACGGCGCGGGCGCGCGAGGCGGGCGGCGAGGCGCTGTACTCGATCGGCCGCGTGCAGACGCCGACGCTCGCGATGCTGGTCGCGCGCGAGCTGGCGATCCGCGTGTTCGTGCCGCGGCCGTACTGGGAGGTGCGCGCCGAGCTCCGCACGGCGGCGGGGCAGCGGTTCGCGGCGATGTGGCGCCACGGCGCGGCGGGCAGCCGCGTGGCGACGGCGGAGATCGCGGCGGCGATCTGCGAGCGCGATCGCGGCGCGGCGGCGCGCGTCGAGCGGATCCGCGCGCGCACGGTGCGCGAGCCGCCGCCGCTCCTGTTCGATCTGACGTCGCTGCAGCGCACGGCGAACCGGCGGTTCGGCTTCTCGGCGGCGCGCACGCTCGAGCTGGCGCAGGCGCTCTACGAGCGGCACAAGCTGCTCACGTACCCGCGCACGGACTCGCGGCACCTGTCGAGCGACGTCGTGGCGGAGCTGCCAGCGGTGTTCGACGCGCTGGCGGCGGTGCCGGAGTACGCGCCGTTCGCCGCGCAGCTCCGCGCGCACCCGCCGCGCCCGGGCCGGCGCGTCGTCGACGACGCGAAGGTCTCCGACCACCACGCGATCATCCCGACGCCGCGGCGGCCGCGGCTGGACGCGCTCGAGCGCGACGAGCGCCGGCTGTACGATCTGGTGGCGCGGCGGTTCCTCGGGGTGTTCTTCCCGGACGCCGAGTTCGCGGTCTGCGAGGTGTGGATCTGCGTCGGCGAGCCGGCGGGGGAGCCGCCGCGGGAGCCGAGCGATGAGTCGAGCGGCGAGCGGGGCAGGGCGGGAGCAGGGGCGGGGGCGGCCGAGGTCAGCGCCGAGGCAGACGCGGACGCGCCGATCCTCGAGCGGCTGCCGCCGATGCCGGACCGTTACCTCGCGCGCGGCCGGGTGCGCACGATCGCGGGCTGGCAGGAGGTCGCCGGGATCGAGGAGCGGCAGGCGAGCGGTGCCGGGGGCGATGCGGACGAGCGGCGCGGCGGAGAGGGCGAGCCGGCGGGCGCGCTGCCGCTGCTCGTCGAGGGACAGCCGCTCGGCGGCGCGTACACGCCGGTGGCCAAGGAGACCCGGCCGCCGCCGCGGTACACCGAGGCGACGCTCCTGGCCGCCATGGAGTCCGCCGGCAAGTCGATCGACGACGAGGCGCTGCGCGAGGCGATGCGGGACTGCGGGCTCGGCACGCCCGCGACGCGCGCGGCGATCATCGAGACGCTGCTCCGGCGCGACTACGTGGCGCGCGTGAAGCAGCACCTGGTGCCGACGGAGACGGGGATCGGCCTCATCCAGGCGCTGCCCGCGCCGAGCCTCGCGTCGCCGGAGCTGACCGGGCAGTGGGAGGCTCGGCTCGCGCGGATCGCGCGCCGCGCGGAGTCGCGCGCCGCGTTCATGGCCGACATCGCGCGGTACGTGCGAGACACCGTCGACGCGATCCGCACGGCGAGCCCGCCGCCGGTGCCGCCGGGCGGCGCGCCTGGCGGTGCGTGGCGCGGCGCGGACGCAGGCGGCGGTCGCCGCGCGTTCGGCGGCGGTCGCCGCGCGTCCGGCGGTGGGAGTCGCGGCCGCAAGCCGCGCCGCGGCAAGGGGCGGGCGCGCAGGTCCGCATCTGCGGGCGCGATCGATCGCGATGGCGCGGCGCCGGTGGCTGCGCGCGGTGCCGCGGCGGCGCCTGCCCGACGGGCCAGCGCCGCCGCGAGCGCAGCGGCAGCTCCTGCCCGTCGCGCCAGCGCCGGTGCCGGTGCCGCGAGCGCAGCGGCAGCTCCTGCCCGTCGAGCCAGCGCCGGTGCCGCCGCCGCGAGCGCAGCGGCAGCTCCTGCCCGTCGCGCCAGCGCCGCCGCCGGTGCCGCCGCTGCCGCTGCGGCTGCCGCTGCGGTCGCCGCCGCGGACCTCGGCTGCCCCCGCTGCCGCGCCGGCACCCTGATCGCCGGCCAGCGCGGCTGGGGCTGCTCGCGCTGGCGCGAGGGCTGCCGCTTCGTCATCTGGTTCCAGACCGCCGGCCGGACGCTGAGCGCGGCGCAGCTCCGCGACCTCGTCACGCGCGGCAAGACGCGCAAGGCGCGCTTCGCGCTCTCGGACGGCGCCCCGGCGGTGGGCCGGCTCGTGCTCGATCCCACCGCCGACGCGGGCGCCGCGCGCTTCGTCCCCGAGTGATCGCCGCGCGCGATCGCTACGGGCGCAGGTTCGTGTCGAGCGAGTACGTGCCGCACTCGACGTCGTCGAAGCCGTCGATGAACAGGAAGTACAGCGAGCTGCCCGAGAGCGCGACGTTCGTGATCCGCGAGCCCCAGCCGCAATCGTCATCGTTGCAGCCGAGCTGCTCGCCGCTCACGCGCTTGACGTACAGCACCGTGTCCCAGTCCGGCTCCGGGCACGTGTCGGCGTCGAGCCGCAGCGTCTCGCCCGGGCACGTCGTGAAGAAGTACGCGTGGTCCTTGCCGAGGCTGCCCGGCCCGTTGCAGTTCTGATCGATCGGCTCGCTCGCGTTCGTCGCCGAGCAGGTGTCGCCGGTGGTCACCTGCGCGCCGCGCGCCAGCGGCCGGCCGTCGCGGCCGCCCTTCATCACGCGCAGCTTCAGCGCGCCCCCCGGCTGCGCGCCGTCGCGCTGATCGACGACGATGCAGCTCTCGCCGGCCGGCAGCGCCGCGGCCACCTGGCTCTTGCCGCCGCCGCACGCGTCGTCGCTACACGCGGCGGCGCCCGCGCCCGCGCCCACCGCGGCGCAGCTCTTGGCGTAGACGCGGATCACCGTGTCGTACGCCGAGTCGAGCGTGTCGAAGTAGTAGACCTGCGGCGCCATCAGCGTGACGCGGAAGAACAGGTCGCGACCGCCTTCGCCACCACAGCCATTCGCAGCGACGTCATCGCGGGCGAGCCGCGCGTCGCCGTCGAACGTGCCGCCCGCGGTGACGTCGATCGCGCCTGTCGGCCGATCGTTTCCGGCGCACGCCAGGTCGACGCCGTCGCAGTCCTCGTCGATGCCGTTGCCGCAGATCTCGCCCCCGGTCGCGCAGCCGTCGGGCCGCACGGGGGGCGCGTCGACCTGCGGATCTCCGTCGCTGCCGCCCGGCGCCTCGCACGTCCCCTGCGGCGCGCACACGAGCGGGTGCGGGCAGCTGCCGTTCGGCGAGCACGGTGCCCCGGGCTGCGGCTGCGGCGTGTAACAAGCGGCGAGTAGCGCCGCTGCGGTCACCGCCGGTAAGCTCCGCATGGCCGCATCGTCCCGGAGTCGTTCGGCTGCCCGCAACCGATTCCTGCCGGCACGCGATCACCGGCCCTCACGGGCGCCGCCGCGCTTCGATGCCTCGGATGAATCCGCCCGCGCGCGCCGCCCCCCATTCCACGCCCGGGATGGCTCAGCCCACGCAGCTCAGCGCAGCCGCTCGCGGTACCCCGGCGGCGCGACCGCGCGATAGATCCGCTCGATCACCGCGATCGCCTCCGCCGCCGGGATCGCGACCGCCACGCGACCCGACTCGGTGCGGAGCCCGATCTCGATCGCGCCGTCCTCGCGCTGCGGGTGATCGTCGATGAACAGGCCACCGTACGTCTCGATGTACCCCACGCGCAGCTCGTGGAGCGCCGCGCGGAACAGCATGCGCGCCAGCCAGTAGCGCGGGACCGCGGCCGTCGCGTTGTCGACCGAGACGGCGACCGCGCCCGAGCGCGCCGCCTCGACGGTGAGCGTGCCGAACCGGATCGGCAGCGCACCCGGCGGGGCGTCCTCGTACGGCGGGAACGGCGGCGCTGGCAGCGCCTGCCACGACGGCGGCGGCGCGTCCGGGCCGATGTACGGATCGGCGAGCGCCAGCGCGCGAGAGATGCCGCGCGCGTCGAGCGTGGCGCCCGCCGGGACGCGAATCAGATCGCCTGGCTCGTGCACGCTCGCCGGATCCGCCTTCAGCACGACGACCCAGCAGCCGCGCGTCGGCGCGATCCGGCCCCGCCGCTCGATGAGCATGAGCTCGGTCGTGCCGATCTGCGCGATCGTCTCCGCCGGGCCGTCGATCTCCGCGAGCACCATCGGCGGCGGCGGATCGACGTAGGACTTGATGTCCGCGGTGCGGTCCGCTGGCGGCGGCAGCTTCAGCCCGCTCGACGCGACGCGCGCGGTCGCGCAGAACACGAGCGACAGCCCGCAGCGGCGGAGGCCCGGCGGGTACTCGAACGGCTCGTACGGCGGGCGGAGGCGCCCCGGCCAGTGCATGTAGCCCACCGGGTGCAGCACGAGATCGCCCGCCCGGTGGTTGTAGCGCCCGAGGTCCGCGCCCGTCGTCGCGTCCGAGATGAACGTGCGGAGCGGGACGCGATCGACCATCGGATCGCCGCACGGCAGCGCGAGCGCGTACTCGTCGGAGAAAGCCACGTGGCCGAAGTACAGCGGCTCGGACGCCGTGACGATCTCGAGCTGCGTGTGGCCGAGCGTGGCGCACACGATGAGGTGGTGCTCGAAGCGATCCGGCCGCGCGATCAGCATGCGCAGGTTCGTGCGCTCGAGCGGCGCCGGCAGCGGCTGCCGATCCATCGGCGGGAACTTCCAGTGGATCGCCGCCGGGTGGCGCCCCGGCACCGTCACCTCCGCCCGCATCGCGTCCTCCGCCTCCTGGTCCGCGGCCCGCGCCGCCGCCGCCGCCGCCATCGCTCCGGCCGTCGCCACGCCGCGCGCCCAGCGCCGCGCCGACAGGGCCACGCGGCGCCCCAGGAGCTCGGCCGTCGTCAGATCGCCGTCCGGCACGCTGCTCGCGCCCGGCGGTGACTGCGCCATCGCGCCGAGGTGGCTGCCGAGCCGGTTCGTCTCGCTCGCCTCGCCTGTCTCGCCTGGCTCGCCGCCTACGCCCGCGTACGTCGGCGGCAGGCCGAGCCCGATCCAGATCATGCCGTGCTGCGCCGCGAACACCGCGAGCTGCGTGAGCGTGCCCAGCTTGTCGCCGCTCGGCGCCGCCGAGTGCGTGAACGCGGCAGCCAGCTTGTCGCGCCAGCCCTGCAGCGCCCAGATCGTGCTCGTGCCGTCCATGAACGCCTTGAATGGCGCCGAGGCGCTGCCCATGTACGTCGGGCAACCGAAGATGATCGCGTCGGCCGCGATCAGCGCGGCGTGATCGATGTCGGGCACCGCGTGCAGCGTCACCTTGGCGCCGCCCTCCGCCTCGACGCCGCGCGCGACAGCCTCGGCGAGCGCCTTCGTGCGCCCGCCCGCCGAGTGATAGACGATCGCGATCGCCGTCATACGAATCGCTCCTCGATCCACGGTACCACGACGTCCATGAGCGCCTCGACGTGCGGCGCCTCGCGCGCGCCCGGCTCCGGCTCGAAGTAGTGGCGCGCGCCCTCGATCGTGATGACGCGGCGATCTTCGCTCGCCACCGCACCCGCGCTCTCCATCGCGCCCGCGATCGCCGCGATGTCCGCCGGGAAGATCTCGCGGTCGCGCGCCGCGTGGACCAGGAGCGACGGCGTGCGGATCTGCGCGACGTTCGCGACCAGATCCGCGCGCGACGACAGCCCCGACCACGTCGACAGCCACGCGCGCGGCGAGCACGTCCGCGCGATCCCGAGCGCCGCGTAGTTCATGAGGTCTGGCCGCTCGCTGAGGAGCGAGCCGTAGTCGCGGTCCGACGGATCGATCCGCCGATCCGCGTACGCCGGGTTTGCGTTCGTGCGGTGGACGACCATCACCGGCTCGCACGCGCGCCGCCGCATGATCGCGCGGCGCTCCGCCTCCGGCCGCTCGGCGAACTCCGGCGCCGCCGCCTCGGCGTCCGCGTCGGCCACCCGCGCGAGCAGCGCCCGCGCCTCCGCGTCGAGCCGCGCCACGCGCGCCCGCTGGCCCGCGCGGTAGCGCGCGAGGAACTCCGCGCTGTACTCCGACCACGCCGGCGGCTCGCGAAAGCCGTTCTGCGGATCGTACATGTCGAGCGCCGGATCGGCCGCCAGCGGATCGCGCTCGTCGATCACCGACGGATCGATCGCGTCCATCAGGATCTTGCCCTGGCCGCGGTGCGGGGCGACGTAGATCATCGCGTCCGCTGGCGTGAGCGCGGCGCCCTCGAAGTGCGTCGGCGAGCCGCCCGGCGAGCGCGCGATCCGCTCGGCCGGCGGCAAGAGCGCCTGCGCCTGGTAGTACGCCGCGAGCGACCCGCCGCCGCAGTTGCCGAGGAGGACGACCCGGGCGATATCCCGCTTCTCGCGCAGGTACCGCACGCACGCGCCCACGTCGAGCACCATCTCCTCGTGCTCGGCCAGGGTGTCGTTGCCCCCGTGGCGCGTGTTTGCCGCGAGCACGCCGAAGCCCGCGCGCAGGAGCCGCGGGATCGCGTAGTGGTGCGAGAAGTCGACGCGCGGGTGCATCACCACCACGCCCACCCGCGGCGGCGGGTGCGCCGTGCTCGTCCAGTAGTGCGCGCGCAGCTGCCGCAGGTCGTGCGCGCGCAGCGCGAGCGACTCGACCGCCGCGGCCTCGGGCGGCTTGCGGAACCAGAACGGGAGGCCCGCCCAGTACGTCCGCGACACGAGCATCAGTCCCACGGAGCGCAGCTCCGCCTGCGATTCGCTTCGCTCATCGGTGGCCTAACCCTCTCACGGTGTCCGCGAGGTGTCGACGAGCAGCGCCGCCGGGACCGGCGCTCCCGTGAACGTCTTCATGAGCTCGACCAGGTCCGCCTGCTCGGCCGGCGAGAGCCCCAGCCGCACCATCCGCCGATCCTTGGCGTAGCCCGTGTCGACGACGCTGCCGCCGCCCGCGTTGTAGAACCGCACCACGTCCTCGAGCGTCGCCAGCTGGCCCGCGTGCATGTACGGCGCCGTCAGCGCGACGCCGCGCAGGCCCTTCGTGCGGAACTGGCCGCGCATCGCGTCGCTCGGCGCGAGGCCCCCCAGCTTCCCCGCCCCCCGCGCGTCGCTGTACGCGCCCGCCGAGTTCCACGGGCTCGCGAGCAGCCCCGGCACGTCGGTGGCGCGCCCGTGGTCCGTCTCCGGCACGCGCGCGCCGTGCTGCGCGATGGCGACGACGTGGAACGCCTCGTCGCTCAGGTGCGGCCCCGCGTGGCAGCTCGCGCAGTGGCGCAGGAACGTGCGCACGCCGCGCCGCGCCGCCGGGCTGATCGCGCCCGCGTCCCCGGCGACGAACCGATCGAACGGCGCGTCCCGGCTGACCAGCAGGCGCATGTACGCGGCGACCGCCTTGCCATAGTTGGCGAGGATGACATTGACGATCTCGCGATCCGCCGCCGCCATCTTCTCCCACGGCCCGTCCGGCGCGTCCGGGCTCCGCTTCGGCTTGCCGCTCGGCGGGAACCGCGCCGCGCCCGGCGCCTTCGGATCGAGCGCCGGATCGAGCCTCACCGGGAACACCGCGTCGTACTCGGCGCGGTACCGCGCGAACAGCCGGTGCGCGACGCCGAGCCGCGTCCCGTTCATGAGGTCCGCCTTCTCGACGACCGCCACCGCCAGGGACCACTGCGAGTCGAACCGCCCGCCCCAGTTCGTCCACTGGTAGAAGGCCGAGTTCACGACCGGCAGCGCGTTGCGCGTCCCGAACGCCGTGCCGCGCGAGACGTGGCTCTGCGCGCGCCGGTCGTCGAGCCCCGGCCCGTCATGGCACGTGCGGCACGAGACCTTGCCCGCCTCGCCCGCCTTGCCCAGGCGCGGCGGCCCGCCGGCCGCCTCCGCGCCCGCCTCCTCGTCGCCGACGACGAGCGGCCCCGAGAACGCCGGATCGAAGAACAGCATCTGGCCGAGCCGCGCCGCCTTCGGATCGTCGGCGTACGCGTTCGTCGGATCCGGCGGCACGGCCGGCAGCGGGGACAGCGTCGCGAGCTGCGCGCGCTCCTCCGGCGAGAGCTCGCCGGCTGCGGGCGCCGGCGCCGGCCGCGGCCCTTGCGCCACCCGGTCTCCGCTCGCCTGCACCCGGCCCGGCGCCGGCAGCTCGCTGCTCCCACAGGCCGCGAGCAGCGAGAGCGCGGCGATCCTGCGATACCCCTGCATGCGCCCGATGGTAGCGCGCCCGCTACCGCACGGAGCACGCTGCCCGCAATATCGCCTACACTCGCCGTCTCGCTCTGTGAGGCCTCATGCCATCCAAGCCCGCCAGCCCATGCGCCCTATGCGCCTTCGCCGCCCTCGCGGCCTTCGCCGCCTTCGCCGCCCTCGCGCTCGGCGGCGGGGCTGCCCTCGCGGAGCCGCCGCTCGATGAGCCGCCGCCGCCGCCCACCGCGAAGCCGGAGGAGGGGCCCATGGGGGAGCGCGTCGTCCTGCCCGCCAAGCGGCTGTACGGCCGCGCGCTGCTCGAATTCGAGCTGAGCAAGGACACCGCGTTCGATCCCGTGTCGCTGACCCCCGACATCTACTACGGCGTGAGCGCGGACTTCACCGTCGGGCTCGTCCACAGCTCGCTCGGCGCCACCGGCATCATCGGCGCGGCCGGCGACAGCCTGTGCTTCACCGAGTCCTGCAGCGGCGTCTATCGCAACTTCGGCCTCGACGGGCGCTACAGCTTCACGAGCGGCAAGTTCGCGCTCGCCGCCAATTTCGGGCTCTACGCCGGCGAGCTCGATCCGTTCCGGCTCGCGCTCAAGCTCGGCATCGTCGGGCGGTACCGCCCCAGCCCGACGAGCAAGCTCGCGGTGGACTTCGCGCCCGCGCTGTTCATCGGCATCACCGAGCGCGAGCCCGAGATGCTCGGTCAGCTCGGGAACAAGGAGGTGTTCGTCGTGCCCCTCACCGTGCTCTACACCGTCGCGCCGCGCGTCACGGCGCTCGTGCAGACCGGCCTCGCGATCCCGTTCGAGGCCGCCGGTGATGCGTACTTCGTGCCGCTCTCGCTCGGCGCCAGCTACGCCATCAACAAGCAGATCTCGGTCGAGGGCGCGTTCTCGTTCTTGCACCTGCTCGGCGGCGACGCGCTCCTGACCGGCGCGGACGCCCGCAGCCTCACGATCGGAGGTGGTTATGCGTTCTAGCCTCGCCGCCGCGCTCGCGTTCTCGTCCTCGCTCGGCCTCGCGCTCGCCCTCGCGCTCTCGCTCACCGCCGGCTGCGCGAAGCCCGAGCAGATCGCGCAGTGCTACCCCGTCGGCAGCTGGGCGGCGCCCGTGTTCCGGTGCGGCGCCGTCGAGCCGCCGCCGCCGCCGCCCGTCGTCGTCGAGAAGGAGCCCGCGCCGCCGCCGCCACCCGCGCCGCCGCCACCGCCGCCCAAGGTGGAGGTCAAGGCCGACAAGATCGAGCTGAGCGAGAAGGTCAACTTCGAGACCGGCAAGGCCACGCTCCTGCCCGCCTCGGAGACGCTGCTCGACGAGGTCGCGCAGGTGCTCACCGATCACCCCGAGATCCAGAAGCTCCGGATCGAGGGCCACACCGACAACCAGGGCGGCGCCGCGTACAACCAGAAGCTCTCGGACAAGCGTGCGAAGGCCGTCCGCGAGTACCTCGTCAAGAAGGGCATCGACGGCAAGCGCCTCGAGGCCAAAGGCTTCGGCCTGAAGAAGCCCCTCGGCGACAACAAGACGCCCGACGGCCGCGAGCAGAACCGCCGCGTCGAGATGAACATCCTCAAGCGCGCGAAGTGATCACGCCGGCTTTGGCGTCACGCGCGTGAGGATCTGCGCCACCTCCCGCACCACCCAGGGGCGGTGGGTGTCGACGAAGAAGTGCCCCGCGTCGACCTCGCGGATCTCGACCGGTCCCGCGACGAGCTCGCGCCAGCCCTCGACCTCGGAGAGCTCGAGCGACGTGTCCCGCAGGCCGCGGAGCACCACGACCGGCGTGCCCAGCGGCTCGCCCGGGGCGTAGACGTGGGTCTCCACCGCCGTCAGGTCCGCCCGCGCCGACGGCAGGACCAGCTCCAGGAGGTCAGGCGTATCGATCACCACCCGCGGCATGCCGTAGCGCTGGTGGAGCGCCTCCGCGAACGGCGCGTCGGGGAGCCCATGGAGGTCCACGAGCCGCGCCGGGAGGTGCGGCGCCCGCCGGGCGCCGATCACGAGCAGCTCGACCGGCGGCATGCCGCTGCGCTGGATGCGGCGTGCCAGCTCGAACCCCAGGAGCCCGCCGAAGCTGTGCCCGTAGAGGACCAGCGGCGCGCGCGGCAGCGCCGCGATCATGGGGAGCACCTTGTCGACGATCGCGTCGATGCTCGAGAGCGTCGGCTCGCCGAGCCGATCTTGCCGCCCCGGGAGCTGCAGCACGCGGACCTCGATGTCCGCCGGGAGCTCGTCGGGCCACGCGTGGAACACCGTCGCGCCACCCCCCGCGTAGGGCAGGCAGAGCAGCCGCGCGCGACATGCTTGCACCGGCCGGCGGCACCGGAGCCATCGATCTACATCTGCTGGCTTCATGCGCGAAGATACCCCTTCCAAACGTATCGAGCCTGTGATTCCATTTCCCCCGAAACTACGAGATCTCACGATGTCTCACAACACGTCAGACAAGCCGGCCCAGCCCGATCCGGGAGCACCTCCGGGCTCGCCGCTCGAGGAGACCTTGCGGCCGTTTCAGGCCGCCTCGGCGAGGTTCCTGCAAACGAGCCAGTCAGTCCAGCAGTCCATCATGAGGCAGTCTGTGCAGACCTGGCTCGACTTCGTCGACCAGGTCCGCAAGACGGAGTACGAGGCCCACCGGACGGCGATGGCCGCCGCTCGCAAGCACCTCGACGCCATGGGGCAGGCCCCAACGAAGGCCCCAACGAAGGCCCTAACGAAGGCCCTGACGAGCAGCCCGGAGGAGCTGTTCGCGGCGCGGGCGCAGGCGCAGGCGGATTACGAGCAGGAGGTGCGGCAGATCCAGGCCGACACCCAGACGAAGCTGGCGGCCCTCTCCCAGAGCACGTTTGGTGCGAGTGGTAGTGGTAGTGGCAGTAACGAGTCGATTCAGCAGCTCTCGAATCAGCGACAGGACGCCTATCAGGCGTACCTGGCAGATCTGCAGCAGGCCTGGTCGGGGGTCAAATCGCTCGATCCGCAGACGGTGAGCGCCATCGCGTCCACCATCCTGTTCACCATGAACGCGGCGGGCCACGGCGGCTAACCGCCGCCCGCGCCTCACGCCTACGCCTACTCCTTGGACAAGAGCTCTCGGAGCTCGTCCTCCGACAGCGACTCGATCTCGCTCAGCAGCGTCTCCATCCGGGACTGCTCCTCTCCGGCTGCCTGCTCGTGGAGGACCTCCAGCGCCAGCCCTTCGAGCGTGGGCCGCTCGAACACGCGGAACAGCGGTAGCTCGAGGCTGTACTCGTCGCGGATCCGCGACACGAGCTGCGTCGCCGACAGGGAGTGGCCGCCCAGCTCGAAGAAGTTGTCGTGGATCGACACCTGCTCGACGTGGAGCACGTCGCGCCAGCAGCCCGCGAGGAACTGCTCGACCGGGGTGCGCGGCGCCACGTAGGTCAGCGCGCGATCCGGCGCCGACGCCACGTCCACCGGCTCCGGCAGCTTGAGGCGATCGATCTTCCCGCTGCCCGTCAGCGGGAACCGGTCCAGCCGGACGAAGTGCGTCGGGATCATGTAGGCCGGCAGCTTGTCGGCCAAGAAGTCGCGCAGCTGCGCCTTCTCCCGGGCGAGGCTCTCGTCGCCGGCGAGGTACGCCACCAGCTGGTCGTCGCCCTGCCGCGACCGCCACTTCACGACCGTGGCCTCCTTGATCGCCGGGTGCCGCTTGAGCACCACCTCCACCTCACCCGGCTCGATCCGGAAGCCGCGCAGCTTGATCTGCTGATCCGCGCGCCCGATGAACGCCAGCGCGCCGCCGTGATCGTACCGGCAGAGGTCCCCCGTCCGGTACAGGAGCCCGCCGCCGGGACGAAACGGATCCTGGATGAACCGTTTGGCCGTCTCCTCCGGCCGCTCGAGGTACCCCAGGGCCACGGCCGCGCCGCCGATGTAGAGCTCCCCCGCCACCATCACCGGCACCGGCTCCCGCTGCTCGTCGAGGACGTAGAGCTGGACGTTGTCGATCGGCGCGCCGATCAGCGGGTGGACCGGCCAGGCCGCTGCCGGCCCCTCCAGCGCGTGCGCGGAGACCACGTGACTCTCCGTGGGTCCGTACTGGTTGACGAGGCGCGCTCGCGGCACCTGCTCGAAGAAGCTGCGGACGCTGTCGGTGACCTGCAGCTTGTCTCCGGCGACGATGACCTCGCGCAGCTCCTCGAGCGCGACCTCCTTGCCGCGCGCCGCCTCGGCGAGCTGCTCGAGCGCCACCGGCGGCAGGAACAGCCGGCACACCTTCTGGCTCTTCAGGAGCTCCAGGAGGCGCGCGCCCTCCCGGCGGACGTTCTCGTCGAGCAGCTGCAGGCAGCCACCCGAGGTCAGCGTCGAGAAGATCTCCTGACTCGCCACGTCGAAGTTCAGCGACGCGTACTGGAGCGTGACCGCGCCCGGCGCGAGGGCGGAGGCGCGCGCCTGCCACTCGATCAGGTTGACGATCGGCCGGTGGGGCATGAGCACGCCCTTGGGCCGCCCCGTCGATCCCGAGGTGTGGATGATGTAGAGCGGCATCTCGGGCGAGAACGCCAGGTCCAGGCCGTCCGGGCGCTGCTCCGCGATCCGCGCCGCGTCCCGCTCCAGCACGACGATCTCCACCGCCGCGTCCAGGCTCACCCGGGTGTCCACCGAGGTCACCAGCACGCGCGCGCCAACGTCGCCCACGATGAAGCGCAGCCGCTCCAGCGGGTAGTCCGGATCCAGCGGCACGTAGGCCGCGCCCGCCTTCACCGCCGCCAGCACCGCGGCGATCTGGCGGACGCTGCGCGGCATGCAGATCCCGACCGTGTCGCCCGGCCGGACGCCGCGCGCGACGAGGTGGCGGGCGAGGCGATTGGCGTACGCGTCCAGCTCGGCGTACGTCATCTGCTCGCTCACCCGGCCGGAGACGTGCGAGACGTGCGAGACGTGCGAGATCGCGATCGCGTCCGGCGTCCGCTGGACTTGGCGCTCGAACAGCTGGTGGCAGCCGACCCCCTCGGAGTAGCCACGATCCGCGCCGCGGCTGCGCTCCAGGCGGAGCCGCCGCCGGGCCGCGTCCAAGAGCGGATACGATGCGAGGCTCGCCTCGGGATCTCTGGTGATGCCGCTCAGCAGCTCGACGAAGCAGGCCCCGATGTCACCGATGGTCGCTGTCGAAAACAGATCCGTATTGAACTCGATCGAGCACTGCAGCTTGTCTCGCACCTCGGAGAGGAAGAGCGCGAAATCGAACTTCGCCGTCCCCGTGTGGCCGTCCAGGTTCTGAGACATCCCCGGGGCCGGCTCCGGTCCCCCCGTCAGCGCCTCGAGCGTCGGGATGTTCTGCAGCGTGAACAGCACCTGGATCAGCGGGCTATGGCTCAGGTCCCGCTTCGGGTTCAGCTCGAGCACCAGCTTCTCGAACGGCAGATCCTGGTGCTCGAACGCATCCATGGTCATCGCCTTGACGTCCGCGAGGAGGCGGATGAACGACTGCTCCGGCTCCATGCGCGCCCGGAGCACCAGCGTATTGACGAAGAGCCCGATGAGGCTCTCCACGTCGGCGCCCTTGCGCCCCGCGATGGGGGTCCCCACGAGGGCGTCGGTGTGCCCCGTGAGGCGATACAAGAGGACCGCGAAGGCGGCGAACAGCGTCATGAAGAGCGTCGCGCCCTGCTGCGCGCTCAGCGCCTTGATCTGCGCGGTGAGCGCCGGGGCCAGATCGAACATGTAGACGTCGCCGTTGAACGTCTGCTTCGCGGGGCGCGGGTAGTCGCCCGGGAGCTCGAGGATGGTGGTCGCCCCCTCGAGCTGCCCGCTCCAGTACGCCTTGAGGCGCTCCAGCCCCTCGCCCGACAGGCGCTCGCGCTGCCAGACCGCGTAATCGGCATATTGAATCCGCAGCTCCGGGAGCGCGGCGGCCCGCCCACCCACCTCCTCCTCGTACAGCGCGGCCAGCTCGCGCTGGAACACCCCCAGCGACCAGCCGTCGGCGATGATGTGATGGATCGTCGTGATGATCGCCGTCTCGAGCGGAGACGTGACCAGCGTGATCCGGAACAGCGGCGCCTTCGTCAGCTCGAAGGGCTGGCTCGTCACCTGGGTGCAGATCGCCTGTAGCCGGTCCGCGCGCGTGCGGGGATCCAGCCGACCCAGATCTTCCCAGTCGACCTCGACTGACAGCTCGCCGTGGATGACCTGCCGCAGCGTCCCCGCCGTCTCGCGGAAGCACGTCCGCAGGGACTCGTGCCGCGCGACCAGCCGGTTCACCGCCCGATCGAACGCCGCCCGGTGAATCCCGCCCTTCACCGTGGCGATATAGGGGATATTGTAGAGCGGAGTGCCCGGCTCGAGCTGCTCCAGGAACCACAGCCGCTCCTGGGAGTACGACACCGGCGGCGCGAAGACGTCCCGGTTCCCCGTCGTCTCGATCTTCATGGTTCATTCCTCGACTGTCTGACCGGGCGCCCGATCACCGATCCACATCAGGCATCTGCACTCGATACTTCTCTCGCGACACCGCCGCGAGCTCCGCGCCCCTGGGCGGGTCCGCGGACGACCTCGCCTCGGCCGCGATCAGCTGCGCGACCGCCCGGATGCTCGGCTCCCGGAAGAACTGCTGTACGGACAGCTCGACAGAGAGCTCGTCCGCGACCCGCGCGATCAGGAGCGTCGCGCGCAGCGAGTTCCCGCCGCGCGCGAAGAAGCTGTCGTCGTCGGCGACGTCCTCGAGCTGCAGGATCTCGAGCCAGATCCCCCTCAGGCGCCGCTGGAGCTGCTCGAGCTCGACGCTCCGGGCAAGGGCCTCGGGGCCGCGCGACGCACCCAGGCGCCGGAGCAGGGCATCGCGATCGATCGCGCCGGCCGCGGTGAGCGGGAGCTCGTCCACCAGGATGCAGTGATCCGGGACCAGATCGACTTCGCCGCGGCTCCCCAGAAAGTCTCGCACCGCCTCGGCGGACACCTGCTCTGCGTCCGCCAGGACGAACGCGACCACCCGGCGCTCCCCGGCCGGCTGCGGGCTCACGGCGAGCACCTCCGCCGCGACGACGTGCTCATGCTCGCAGAGCGCCGCCTCGATCTCCGTGAGCTCGACGCGGCAGCCATCCTTGACGAACCCGTGATCGTCGCCCCGCAGCCACCGCATGCGGCCCGCCTCCAGTAGCTCTACCCGGAGCCCCGTCTTCACGGCCGCGGGCGGCGCGCCTGGCCCCGATGCTGCGGCGCGGCTCAGGTACAGCTCGCCTTTGGTGTGGAGGAGTGCCGGCTCGCCACCGCCGTTGACGACCCGGTGGTCGATCCCCAGCCCCGGCCCCGGCCCCGGGATCGGCTGCGCGATCGCTGCGCGGCCCGGCGCCGCCGGGGCGTCGCTCCACGAAAACATCGTGGACCAGACGCCCACCGCGGCATTGCCGTACAGGCCCGTGATCCGGGCGTCGGGGAACGCCCGCGCGAGCCTGTCCGCGAGCCGGACACACTGCTTCTCTCCCGTCAGGAGGATATTGCGCGGCCCTCGCCGGTCCTGCTTCGCGTGCAGCGCGCGCAGCGCCGGCAGCAGATTCAGCATCAGCGCGGTGGGCAGGTCCCACACCGTGATCTCCGGCGCCATCAGCCGCTCCGCCAGGAGCGCGGTGTCCCGGAGGCTCGCGGCGTCGGCGATCTCGACGCTGGCGCCGACGATCAGCATGCCCAGTGTATCGAAGAGCTGCTCGCAGGCGCCCAGGGCCGGCGACAGGAGGCAGCGGTCGGAGCTCCCGATGCCGCATCGCCGCCCGAGCCACTGGAAGAGGCGCGCGAGCTCGGCGTGGGTCACGGAGGACAGCGATACGTCGCCGTCGCGGTCGTCGGCGATCACGCAGGCCGCGCCTGGGCGTCCGTCGCTCCCAGCGGCCGAGGCCCCGCCGGCAGCGCGCGGCCGCGTCCCGGCGGCGCTGCCGTGGCGCTCGATCTCGAGGGCCGGCACGCCGCCGCCGTCGTCGGCCGGCGCGCCCCGCCCCGCGACGATGACGTGGGCCACGCCCCCGGGACCGTCGCCGAGCTGCTGGAGGTCCGCCAGGTACCCGGGCTGGCAGAGGATGCACTCGGCGCCCAGCGCGTCGAGGATCCTGGGGAGCGGGCCCTTCGTCGCGAGGAGCTTGATCGGGGCGAAGGCCGCTCCAATCTTCATCGCGGCGAGCATGCCGGCGATCATCTCTGCGCCCGCGTCCATCAAGATGACGATCGGCCTCCGCACATCCAGCGCCAGCTCCGCGAGGGTCTCCGCCAGTCGCGCGGCATCGCGGACGAGCGCCTCGTAGGTGATCGCGCGATCGCGCTGCACGACCGCCACGCGGCCCGGGTGCTCTGCCGCCCGCGCCTCGATCAGCCGATGGAGGTGCGCGGCCTCGGCGCCGTCCTCGGCGCCGTCCTCGGCACCGGCCTCGGCGGTGGCGGCTGTGGCCGTGGAGGCCGGCCGCAGGTCCGAGATAGGAGTCGCCAGGTCGCCCAGGTCGCCCCTCTCGCCCAGGCCGCCCAGGCCGCGCCGGAGGATGCCGCCGAACGCGTCCAAGAAGGACCGGATCGTCGTCGCCTCGTACAACCGGCCATCGAACTGAACGGTGACCCCGGTGCGCGCCTCGGCCGCCTCGAACCGGACGACCACGTCACAGCGAGCGCCCGCGAGCTCGCCGTGGAGCCCCGCCATCGACGCGGCCATGAACAGGTGCTTCGGCCTGCGCTCCTCGGGCAGGTCGAGCACCATGCGCGAGAACGGATACTGCTGGTGCCGGTACGCCTCGGCGAGGAGATCCTTCGTGGCGAGCAGCGCGTCCCTGAAGGTGGCGCTCCGCTCCAGCGTGGCGCCGATCGGCAGCAGGTTGGCCGCGGCGCCTTCGATCCCCGGACTGCAGATCGTCACTCGAGGTGACCCCGAGTACATGGAACAGCAGATCTGGAGCGCGAGCAGGAGCGCGGTGTACGAGAGGACCGGGTTCCCGCCCGTGAGGCGCCGGAGCAGCGCGTGCGCCTCGGGATCCAGCACCCACTCGAGCGACGCGAGCTGCGGCTCGGCGGCGCGAGGATGATCCGGCGCCAGGTGCCCCTCGAACGACATCGCTTCGAGCTGGGCGCGCCAGTGCTTGCGAGCTTCGTGGAGCGCCTTGTCGTAGATGAGCGGTGGCTTCTTCACGCGCGTCGTCCCTCGGTTGCCGCCTCGGTCGCCATCATCGGTCATCCATCATCGGCGCTCTGGCGCGCGCTAGCGCGGGCTGATCACGCCGCCCGGCGTCCCCGCCAGCGGCTGCGTGATCTTGTTGTGCCCGAAGGTGTCCTGTCCGGACACCAGCATCGCGGCGTAGTGCTCGAGCGAGAACACCTCGCCGAAGTGCGTGTACTGGCCGTCGTGCTTCGAGTAGACCTTGACGTCCGTGGGGACGTAGCGGATCGCGAACCCCATGCGGGTCTGGTCCTTCGTGGTGTTCGGCTCCGATGCATGCAGGCAGCGGGAGGTGAACATCAGGACCTGCCCGGCCTGCATCTCGAAGTGGACCGCCTGCGACTCATCCGGCTGCCAGTCGGGATCGATCTTCAGCTTCTCGAAGTCGTAGCCGTAGAAGCCCGCGCCGGTGCCCTTCATCGTCGTGCTGGGTTCGTACGGGATGTTCCTGCGCTCGTCGAAGAACCAGGTGCGGTGGGTCCGCGGGACCACCTTCAAGCAGGCCGTGTCCCGCATCGCGTTGGTGAACGCGAACCAGACGGTCAGCTCCCACGAGCCCTCGTGCGGCTGGGTCGGGATGAGCTTCGACTCGCCCTCGAACGCGACGAAGCTCTCCGCCTGGTGCCACGTGGTCCCCTCGTCGCCGGGGTACTTGGGGAACCACTCCGTCCGCCAGCACAGGATGTTCGGCCCGAGGATGCTCTGGACCCGCCGGACGATCTCGGGGTGACTGGCGATGTCGCTCAGCGCCTTGATATCCAGGTGCCGGTCATAGTTCATCTTGTTGTTGCGATAGACCGCATTCTTCTTGTCCAGTAGCTGGCTCCGGACCTGCTTCCAGAGCGCGCTGGCGGCCTCTGGCTCGTAGATCGTGAACGGCCCCATATAGCCGTTCTCGTCGAAGAATGCCTTGTCTTGTTCGGCGGTGGACGCGGATGCCGGCATGGCTGCACCTACCTTCGTTGGCGGATTGTGGATTGCGGACTGCAGAGCTGACGGGGTGACGAGCTGCTCACTGCTGCGACTGCGACTGCGTTGCTCTCTGCGCGAGCACCGTATCCAGGTGCTTGGCGAGGTCCTGCAGCGAGGACCGCTCGTCGTCGAAGAACAGCTGCGGATCGAGCGCGGCGCCCCGCTCCGCCTCGATCCGGGTCAGGATGATGTTGAGCGTCAACGAGTTGCCACCCACGTCGAGGAACCTGCTCGGCAGCGCCACGCGCTCGAGCCCGATGATCTCCGCCCAGAGGGCGGCCATGTACTTCTCGCTGGCCGACCTCGGCTCCTGATCCTCGGCCGGGAGTGACTCCGCTCCTGCTTGTTGCGTCATTCCATGTCTCCGATCGTGGCGACCGCTGTGCGCGGGCCCCCAAAGAACAGATAGAACCACTCGTCGCTAACATACTGGAATCCAAAAGTCAACGAGTACTCGGGAGTGCGCGGTCGGCCAGGGCCGCGCGGGCCGCACGGGCTGCACGGGCCGCATCGTCAAGCGACCTCGGCGAGGTACGCGGCGATCTCGTCGAGCGTCGCCGAGCCGGCGCGGCAGAACTCGTAATGATCGCCCACGTCATCGACGTACCGCTTGCAGCCGCCGATGGAGTCACCGACCGCCTCGGAGTTCTCCATGCTGGAGTGGACGTCCAGGCGGCCCGTGAGGACGAACGTACGCTGCCGCACCTCCTTCGCCAGGGCCAGCGCGTCGAGCTCGCGAAAGGCCATGTAGGTCTTCGCGTATCTGAACAGATATTCTTCCTTGCTGAACGGCAAATTGATCTGCTTGTCCAGCTCGGACGCCTCCCCCTTCCGGCTCGCCATGGAGATCTCGCCCATCCGGGCGAAGATGAGGCTCGCCTGCCGGCGGCTGGTCGCGATCGCCGGGAGGAAGGCTTCGATGCTGCGCTGATAATCGGTCGAGGCGTGCCCCCGCTTGAACAGCATGTACTCGCCGTTCACGAGGATCAGGCTGGTGAAGACCTCCGGGTGCCGGCTCGCCGCGAGCAAGGAGATCGACGCCCCCGAGCAGTAGCCGATGAGGTTGCAGGTGTCGATCTGCAGCGCCGCGAGGATGTGGAGCATGTCCGCCACGTGCTCGTCCGGCGCCAGCTTCTCGGTGCCCGAGAACTCCTGGTCCAGGCTCAGGATGTATCGAGTCTCCCAGGTCACGACGTTGTGCGTCGGCCCGAGCCTGTCGAAGGCCGCGCGCGCGACGTCGAGCGGCAGACCGAACGGGAGCACGATCAAGACGCTGGGCTTGCCGCGGTCGATCTCGGTGTGGCAGCAACTCAGGCTCGCGCCGCTGCTGCCCGGGATGAAACGTCGTGTGTATTCCATGCTTCGTGATCCGGTCAGGGGGTCGCCCTCGGGGCTTCGGCGCAGACAAAGCGAGTCGTCCCGGCGTCCGCGTCGCGGATGCACTGGTCGACCCGGTGCAGGATCCCCTTCTTGTCCGTCTTCCCCGACGGCAGGGATGGGAACCGATCGAACACGAAGTACAGCGAGGGGATCATGTAATACGGGAGTGCTTGCTTGAACACGGCCAGGAGGTCCCCGAAGATCTTCTCTCCGGAGCCCTCGCCGTCCACCCGGGTGAAGCAAGCGGCGATGACCTTCCCCAGCGCCGGGTGGACGGTGACGACCGGGTGGCCCTCCCGCACGTTCGGGGCCCCGTCCATGACCCGCTTGACCTCGTTCAGGTTGATCCGGAATCCGGACAGCTTGATCTCGTCGTCGTTGCGGCCGACGTAGTCCAGGTTCCCGTCCGCCCGCCACTGGCATACATCGCCCGAGCGGTAATATCGCTTTCCGTCGATGACGACGATCCGGTCGGCGGTCTGCTGCTCGTTGTTCCAGTAGCCCTTCATCACCTGGGGGCCGGCGAGCAGTAGCTCGCCCTTCACGCCGGGCTCCGTCACCACCTGATCCTCGTCCAGGAGCAGCACCTCCGTGCCGCGCATGGCCGTGCCGATCGGGTAGAACTCCGACCGGCCCGGCTCGACGCGATCGATGATGTAGGCGGTGCAGATCACCGTCACCTCGGTCGGGCCGTAGCCGTTGACCAGCGAGAGCCCCGGGACCCGCTGCAGCCACTTCTGCATGGTGTCGACGTTGATGATCTCGGCGCCCGTCATGACGCGGACGAGCGACGACAGATCGCACGTCGGAAACGCGCTCCCCTCCGTCATCAGCGTCATCACCGGACCGACCGCCGTGAAGTGCGTGATCCGCTCCCGCTCGATCGTCTGCAATAGCCGGTTCGCGATCAGCGGCGCCAGGGACAGGTGGACCGTCGCGCCGCGGTGGAGTGGAAAGAACAGATCCATCACGTGGACGTCGAAGTAGAGCTCCGATGTGTTCATGCACCGCGAGGCCGCGTCGATCGTCATGATCTCCGCGAGGGCGGGGAAGAAGGCATCGACGCTGCCGTGCTGGATCAGCACGCCCTTCGGGCGGCCCGTCGAGCCCGAGGTGTACAGGCAGTAGGCGACGTCGTCCGGCGCGATATCCGGCAGCGCGCCGCCGCCGGTGTCTTGGAAGTGCTCGGAGAGCCGCGCCTCGTCGAACAGGGTGCTCGGCGCAGCGAGCCCCGCCGCGATCGCGTCGTGGAGCCCCCGGCTCGCCACGATCACGCGGGGCGCCACGTCGTTCAGGATGAACAGCATCCGATCTTTCGGCAGCTTGCTGTCGACCGGTACGTAGATGGCGCCCGCCTTCAGGCAGCCCAGGATCCCGACGACGAGCGAGGTGCTCTTCGGCGAAGCGAACGCGACCCGGTCCCCCTTCTGCACCCCGAGCGACCCCAGGAAGCGCGCGAAGCTCGTGCTGAAGCGCTCCAGCTCCCCGAACGTGTAGCTCCGCTGACCGTCCCGGAGCGCGTCTTTGAGCGCGTCTTTGAGTGCGACCTTGTCCGGATACAGTCTGGCGGCGTCTTGAACGATGTCGGCCATGCTCATGGGATCGATCCTCAGCTGCTTGGTTCGAAACTGAACTTGCCCAGATCCATGAATCGCGCCGCGTCGCCCGCGGCCGCGGCGTCGGCGCGCTGCCCCTCGGCGTCCGCGCCCGCCGCGGCGGACTCGAGCGGGATGTCCATCAGCGCCATCGACGGATCGAGGGCGATCTGCTCGGCGATCATCTTGAAGTGCGCGATCATCCCATCGATGGTCTCGCGCTCGAAGAGGTCTGTGTTGTATTCGATTCCACCGCTGACGCGCGAGCCGTTCTGCGTGACCGTGAGGTTGAGATCCACCTTCGCCGTGTTGGAGTGCACGAACGGGAACCTGCCGTCGTGCATGACCTCCCCCTCCGCGCTGGGGTTCTCCGACTCGATCAGCGACGCGTTCTGGAAGTTGAACACCACCTGATACAGCGGCGGATAGCCCGGCACGCGCTCGACGCTCAGCTCCTCGACGAGCTTGGGGAACGGCAGCGCCTGGTGCTCGAATGCCGCCAGCGCCACCTGCTGGACGTCCGCCAGGAGGTCCGCGAAGGTCTGGGTGTCATGCAGCCGGACCCGCAGGATGAGGGTGTTGACGAAGATCCCGATGATCGGCTCGAGCTCTGGATTCCCGCGGTTGGCCACGGGGGCGCCGACGAGGATGTCCTCCTGTCCTGTATATCGATACAGCAGCGTGTAGTAACAGGCCAGGAGCAACATGAAGAGCGTGACCTTGTGCTGGCGACAGAGCGCGAGCAGGGCCTCGCTCAGCGGGTCGTCGAACACGAATCCGGCCACCGTCCCGTTGAACGTCTGATCTTTCGGCCGCGGGTGATCCGTCGGCAACTGGAGGATGCTAGGCGCGCCCGCCAGCTGATCGACCCAGTAGCGCACCAGCTTGCTCAGGCGCAGGCCGCGCAGGCTCGCCCGCTGCCACTTCGCATAATCGGAGTACTCGATCTGCAGCGGCTCCAGCGGGGTGTCGCGCTGTCCGCTGCGATAGGCCCGGTAGACCTTGTTCAGCTCCGAGACGTAGACCCCCAGCGACCACGCATCCGCGATGATGTGGTGCATGGTCACGCTCAGGAGGTGAGTGGTGGAGTCGAGCCGGAACAGCCGGTAGCGAACACAGGCGCCGGCGGTCAGGTCGAATGGCCGCTGCACCTCCTCGTTGAGCAGCTGGCCCAGCGCGGCGCTCTGCTGCGCGGCCGGGCGCCCCGAGAGGTCGTCGATCGCGAGCGCGACGGGGACCTCGGGCTCGATGATCTGCACCGGCTGGTCATCGGCCACGCCGAAGCGAGCCCGCAGCATGTCGTGGCGCGCCGTGAGCGTCTGTAGCGCGCGCTCGAGGCTCGCGACCTCGAACGCGCCTTGAAACGGGATGTAGAGCGGGATGTTGTACACGGGGCTGCCCGGCTGCAGCTTGTCCATGAACCACAGCTGCTCTTGCGCATAGGACAGCGGGAAGGACCGCGGCGCGTCGAACGTGCTCTGCAGCACCGCCCGCAGGATCTGGCGCTTCTCGTCCAGGCTCAGTCGCATCAGCTCGTTCTTGGAGAGCACCGGAGCAGCTCCTCTCGTCGTGCGGTCGGCCGCGACAGGTCAATACGGTTTGAGCGAGGCCGCCAGGCTGGCCATGGTCATCAGCTGGCCGCAGAGCTCCCGCAGGTCGGCGGGCGGCAGCGCCGTGCTCGCGGTCTCGGACCACCGCTGCCGGACCTCCAGCACGTAGCGCTCGAAGATCCGGCCCACCTGGTCCTGCATGATCGCCCGGGCCTGCACGAGCTCCGGGTAGAACCTCGGGTACGCCGCGAGCGGCGAGCCCGCGCCCGGGCCGGCGCCCGCTGCCGATGCCGATGCCGGCGTCGACGTCGACGCGCCCGGACCCGGCCCGGACCGCGGCCGGGCCTCCTCGGGCGCCTTGTAGTCGCGGGCCCACGCGAGCAACGATGGGACCTCTTCGAAGCGCGCCATCTGCGGATCCTCGAGGTGCTGCTTCAGGAGCTCGTCGATCTGCTCCTCGCTCATGCGATCCAGGTTCTGGAGCAAGTGGCGGCTCGAGCGGGTCAGCATCGCCTTGGCCAGCTTCGAGTCGTTCAGCCACGCCTCGTTCTCGTGCTCGCTCAGCGCCTTCGCGAGCGTCTTGACGGTCGGGTTCTCGAACAGCAGCCGGACCGGCACGTCCAGGTGATAGTGGCCATTGATGGCGTTGATCACCTGGGTGACCAGGATCGAGTGTCCCCCCAGCGCGAAGAAGTCGTCGGTCGTGCTCACGGCGTCGAGCCTCAGCACCTTCCGCCAGATGCCGAGCAAGGTCGCCTCGATGTCGCCCACCGGCTCCATGCGCTCCGCGGCTCTGGAGAGCGTCGGCTCGGGCAGGCGCTTGCGATCGAGCTTGCCGTTCGGCGTGAGCGGCAGCTCGGGCAAGATCGTGATCGTCGACGGGACCATGTAGCTCGGCAGCTGCTTCGCCAGGGCGGCGCCCACCGCGCCGGTGTCGATGGCGCTGGCGGCGGCATCCGGGACCACGTACGCCGCCAGGCGCTCGTCGAGGTCGCCGAACCGGTGGACGACGACGGCCGCCTCCGCGATCCCCGGATACTGGCCCAGGACTGACTCGATCTCTCCCAGCTCGATCCGGAGCCCCCGCAGCTTGATCTGCGAGTCGATGCGCGCGATGTACTCGATATTGCCGTCGGCCCGAAAGCGCGCGAGATCGCCCGTCTTGTAGAGGCGCGCGCTGGCGTCGCTGGCGAACGGGCTCGCGATGAACTGCTTCGCCGTCAGCTCCGGCTTGTTCAGGTAGCCCTCGGCGAGGTTATGGCCGCCGATGTAGAGCTCGCCCGGGACGCCGATCGGGGCCGGCTGGAGCTGCTCGTTCAGGATGTAGATCTGCGTATTCGCGATCGGCCGGCCGATGGGGACGCTCAGGTACTGATCGCGCCACTGGCTGCAATCCCAGTGCGTGACATCGACCGCCGCCTCGGTCGGCCCGTACAGGTTGTGCGCGCGGACGTCCGGCAGCGCCTGGAGCCGCCGGCACTGCTCGATGGACAGTGCCTCTCCACTACAGAAGATCCGAGTCAACGAGTCACAGTCCGCCAGCGGCTCGTGCAGGAACAGCTGCAACATCGAGGGCACGAAGTGCAGGCAGGTTACCCGCGCCCGCTTGATGAGCTCGACCAGGTAGACGCTCTCCTTGTGTCGCTCGGGCTCGGCGACGACCAGGCAGGCCCCGACCGACAGCGGCCAGAAGAACTCCCACACCGACACATCGAAGGTGTACGGGGTCTTCTGCATCACCCGATCGGCCGGCGTCAGCTCGTACTCGGCCTGCATCCACTGCAGGCGGTTATCGATGGCGCCGTGCGAGATCATGACGCCCTTCGGCTGACCCGTCGAGCCGGACGTGAACAGGACGTAGGCGAGGTCGGCGGGGCCGAGGCCAGCGGCCGGGGCGTCGTCGGCGGCGCCGGCAGCCTCGCGCGCGAGCTCGTCGAGGGCGATGGCGTCGACCCCGTGCGCCGACAGCACGGACCGGCACTCGGAGGTGGTCAGGACCTGGCTCACCTTCGCGTCCCGCAACATGTAGCCCGTGCGCGCTGCGGGGAAGTCCGGCTCGATTGGCAGATAGGCGGCGCCCGCCTTCAAGATGCCAAACAGGCCCGCGACCATCTCCACCGATCGATGCAGGCAGATCCCGACGATGCTGCCGCGATCGACGCCGCGACTCCGCAGCACCCGGGCGATGGCATTGGCCCGCCGGTCGAGCTGCCGGTACGTCAGCGTCGTGTCCCGGAACATCACCGCTGGCGCGTCCGGCGTCTCCCGGGCCCGGCGCTCGAACCGAGCGTGCAGCGGCAGGATCTCCGGCCAGGCGCGGCGCGTGTCGTTCCACTGCTCGAGGATCAGCGCTCGCTCGCGCTCCGTCAGGAAGGAGAACGCGGCGAGCGGCGCGTCGGGGTGCGCCAGGACGTGCTCGAGGATGTTCACCAGGTGGCCGGCCATGCGCTCGATCGTGGCGGCCTCGAACAGATCCGTGGCGTACTCGAAGACCGCCGACACGCCAGCGTCAGTCTCGGTCATCGCCAGGGTCAGATCAAACTTGGAGAACTTGAAGTCGAGGCTCGCCGCGTCCAAGGGCCGCTCGCCGGGCGGCGCGACATCCCGATCGCTCGTCCGCTCCACCGGCAGGTTCTGGAACGTGAACATCACCTGGAACAGCGGGTTGTAGGCGAGGCTGCGCTCGGGTTGCAGCTCGGACACCAGCTTCTCGAACGGCAGCTCCTGATGCGCGTAGGCCCCGAGCGTGGTGTCACGGACCTGGGCCAAGAGGGAGCGGAAGCTCATCTCCGGCGTCATGGAGCTGCACAGGACGAGTGTGTTGGTGAAGAAGCCGATCACCGCCTCGAGGTCGGAGCGGCTCCGATTGGCGATCGGCGTGCCCACGACGATCTTCGATTGATGCGTGTATCGGAACAGCAGCACCTTGAACGCGCTCAAGAGGACCATGAACGGCACGACGCCGGACTCACGGCACAGGGCGCTCAGGTGCTGCAGCGACGAGCGCGACACCTCGAACGGGTAGAGGGCTCCCTTGAAGGACTGCCGGGCGGGGCGCGGCCGATCCAGCGGCAGGCTCAGCAAGGACGGCGCGCCCTCCAGGCGAGCCCGCCAGTAGCCGAGCAGGGACGCGAGCTGCTCTCCCTGGAGCGACTCCCGCTGCGCGATCGAATAATCGATGTACTGCGGCGGTGACGGCAGGTTCGCGGCGCCGCCCGTGCGCGCCGCCTCGTACAGCGCGCGGAGCTCCTTGACGAAGACGTTGAGGGACCAGCCGTCGGAGATGATGTGGTGCATCACCACCACCAGCACGCTCTCGTGGTCCCGCTGGAGGATCAGCCGCACGCGCACCAGCGGACCGGTGGCCAGATCGAACGGCATCCAGAGCGTGTCATTGATCGTCTGCGCGATCGTCTGCGCCAGGCGGACCGCCTGCGGTCGCTGATCGGCGGTCCGCAGATCGATCGTCCCAAAATCCAGCGCTTCGGCTGGATCGTCGGTCATCACCTGATAGGGATCTCCGTCCCTGACGACGAAGCGCGTCCGCAAGGCGCCGTGCCGGGCGACGATCTGCCGGACGCTCGCCTCGACCAGGGCCGGATCCATCGGCCCGCGCAGCGGCAGGACGAGCGGCAGATTGTAGAGGCTACTCCCCGGCTCCAGCTGCTCGAGGAACCACAGTCGCTCCTGGGAGAACGACAGCGGCGCGTACTGCCGCCGCTCTGCAGGTACCGGCTGCGCGCCCGGCTGGGCCCTTGGCTTCTTCTTGAGCTTCTGCTCGAGTAACGCCAGCTGCGCCGGCGAGAGCTGGGCGATTCGCTGTTTGAGGTCCATCGTGCTGGGAGACCTGCGCTGCTGGATCGACCGCTAGATTCCCTGATTCGCGGCGTGGAGGGTGAACATGATGGTGGACGCGATCGCGTAGACCGTCTGTGGATCGAGCGACTTGACCCCCGCCCACGCGTGTTGCAGGTCGGTCAGGTACGCCTGATAGGCTTCCTGCCGCTGCGGGGCGAGGTTCTTGAGCGCATCTCCATTGCCACTCTCACTGAAGGTCTTCTGGGAGAGCGCCGTCAGCTTCGCCTGCGTGTCGGTGTGGATCTGCCTGAGCTCCGTCTCGTGGTCGAGCTGGGTCCGCGCCCGTGCCGAGAAGAGCTCCTCCGGGCTACCCGCCTGCTGGCGGCTTGTCGCTTCGAGGTGCTTCCGCATCACCGCCATCGTCGCCTGGTGCGCCTCGTGCTCCGTCCTGCGGGCCTCGTCCACGAAGTTGAGCCATGCCTGAGCCTGCTGTCTGGCGCTCGCTTCCTGGAGCGCCTGCGTCGCCTGCAGGAACTTCGCGGACGCGGCCTGAAACGGACCGAGGACGTGACCGAGGCCGTCCTCGACGCCCGTGGTCGGCGATGGGGGCGAGCCAGGATCGGCCGGCTTGCCGGGCTTGCTTTGCGCTGTCATCTCGATTCCTCCGAAGCGGCTTGGCGCTCTCGTGATTACGAGCCGTTACTGCTCGGAGGCTCATCGAGCCTGGGCCCGGAAATCTCGAGGGGCTTTCGACACTTAGCTGAGTTGGTCAGGATGAAAACACAGGCTCTTCCAGATTGGAAGAGGAAACGACCCTTTCGAGTTCCTGATTTGAAGCCCCCCTGCCCACCGCGGTACTGTGCGCGCGCGCTGCCAGCGCTCCCGTGCTGCCGACATCCTCCGCAATGAAGAGACATCATGAGTAGCAATGTTCTGGCGTCCGATGCCGATACCGGAATGGCCATGAGCGAAGGGGACTGGCTGCGCATCCACTTCGAGGCATGCGCGGCCGGGTACGCCGAGCAGCTCTCCTTCTGCGGGTTCGAGCGCGGCGCCCGCATCATCGATGTCGGTTGCGGCCCCGGCTTCTTCCTCCCGCTGCTCGCCGAGCAGCTCGGCCCGGGTGGCGAGATCGTCGCCTGTGATCTCTCCCAGTCCCACCTCGATCGCGCGCGCCAGACCTACGGCGACACCGTCGGGGGCTGCAAGCTCCACTACCAGCTCGCCGACGCCACCCAGCTGCCCTTTCCCGACGACAGCTTCGACGCCTACTGGACCGCCAACGTGGCCCAGTACCTCGACGACGACCAGTTCCGGCAGATGCTCGCCGAGGCCCGCCGCATCACCCGGCCCGGCGGCCGCGTCGCCTTCAAGGACTGGGACGCCGCCCACTTCCGCGTCGAGCCGTCCGCGGCCGGCACGACCCAGCGCCTCATGGAGACCTGCGACCGCACCTTCCTCGCCGGCAGCTCGACGCCGGTCACCATGAACATCCACCGGGCCACGACCTTCTCGCACATTCGCCGCTGGATGACCGCCACCGGGCTCCGCGACGCGCGCCAGCACAGCACACTCATCGAGTTCTCCGCTCCGCTTCCGGAGGGACATCGCATCTGGTGCGAACGCCTGTTGCAGATGTTCGCGCAGGTCGCGCACGAGGTGAAGAGTCCCGATCAGGAGTTCTGGTCCCAGTTCTCCACCCGGCCCCCCGCCGAGACCATCATCGCCGATCCCGACTTCTATTGTGCCGAGGGCTCCATGGTGGGCGTCGCCGTCGTCCCGTGACGCCGGCGGCGGAGGATCGCGCGCGCGATTCGTAGCCGATCGGCTGGCCGGCACCTCATGGGCGCAGCGGCCGGCCGAGGATCCGGCAGATCCGCGCCCCCAGATCGGAGCCCGGATTCGACGAGGAGAGCCAGAGCGTGTCCCCGGTGGGCTCGGTGGGCTCGATGAGCTCGTCCCCGACCGTCACCAGCTTCGCGCGGGGATGGTGACGCTCCATGAAGCTACGCAGGTCATCGGCCACCTCGCTGGGAACCGAATCGGCGACCACGATCAGATCGGGCTCGAAGTTCGATTCGCCGAGCCTGACGATGGCCTCGAGCGGCGTCGCGGCCTCGTCGACCCTGCAACCGGCGGCTCGGAGCCCCTCTGCGATCGACGCCCGCCGGCGCGGCTGGGCATCGATCAGGACGGCCGATAGCATCCGGAGATGTGCGCGTGACGCCGCCGACATGTCATCGAGCATGCGCACCAGCGACGCCGGCAGCTCCTCGAAGAGGATCGCGACTCCATCGGCGACGATCCGGAGGATCCGGCCCGACGCATGCAACCACTCGGCGCCCGGTCCGTCGAGCCGAAGCTTCATCTCGACGGCGCGGCCGAGCAGCTTGCTCGGGGCCGTGACGGCCGTTGCGACGAGCAGGCCGCCCTGACTGATATTGGCGATCCGCCCTCGCTGGGTGTGCTCTCCCGACGACAGGATCACGGTTCCCTTGGGGGCGATGCGGATATGCCGGCGGCGGTCGGGGCGCGCGGTACTTGGATCACTCATGGTCTCGCCTGGACGCCGCCAAAAGGACCACGGTGGATCCGTGGGGCTCCAAGCTTCGATCCACGCGCACCTTAGCATCGCGGCTCGGGATCCGGTGACCGCTCGCGGACGCGAGAGCTGCTTTCTTACGTACGAACCTCATGACGTCCAAGTCGTGTCACAAGCTGTATTTTTCGCGCTCGACGGAGACGACGCGCTCGCGTTCATCGCGACCACCACGCGTGCGCGTCCGCGACGTACCGCCGACCGCGACCACGATCCAGCTCGGCTTCGTGCTCGTCGGGGACGGCGCGGCGTGGCTCGACACCGTCTCGCTCGATCCCGTGCCCGGCCCGTGCCCGGCCCGTGCCCGGCCCGTGCCCGGCTCGCAGGGCCTGGTACGTCCTGGAACCTCGTCGCAGAAAGCTATCCAGACCTCTGCGGCTAGCGCTGATCGCTCACGCGCACCGTCGGCGGGTCACGGTGGTCACGGTGCGCCCGTGCCGCCGGTGCCGAGGGCTGCCTGCTGGCACTTCATATAGTCGGTCATCACGCTCACCATCTTCTTCTCGTCGTCGGGAGTGATGCTCTTCTGGTCCAGGTGCATGTCCTTCATCGAGTCCGCGTAGATCTTCATGGCCTGTTCGATCTTCTCGGAGCAGGCCTTGTCGCCTGCCTTGCACCTGCACATGTCGTCCTTGAAGCCCTCCATCTTGGCCATGGCCTCCATGAGCGTGGCTCTGTCGATGGTGCCGGTGGCCGCCTGCTGGCACTTCGCCATCTCGGACATGATGCCCATCATCTGCTTCTCGTCGTCCGGGGAGATGCTCTTCTCGTCGATCGCCTCGACCTCCTTCGATCTCGCGTAGTCCTTCATGGCCTTTTCGACCTTGTCGGCGCAGGCACTGTCGCCTGCCTTGCACCTGCACATGTCGCCCTGGAAGCCTTTCAGCTTGGCGATGACCGCCGTGACCGTGACTTGATCGTTCGCCCGCTGCGGCTCGGCCTGCGGGGGCGCTTGGGGCGCTTGGGGCTGCTGGGACTTGCAGGCAGCCAGCACGATAATCAGGAGCAACGTTTTCATCATGCCCGAGGGTAGGGCTCAGGCAGTCCGAGAGCAACGTGCTGTGCTCATCGTCGTCGGCGCGGCGTCGCTCGCCGCCGTCTCGCTCGACCTGGTGCCTGCCCCGTAGTGGGCTAGCAGCCTGGAACCGCCTCGTCTGCGCGCCGCCGGTGGCTCACGGCGCGCTCGTGTTGCCGGTGCCCATGATCACCTGCTGGCACTTCGCCAGCTCGGTCATCATGACCGTGACCTTCTTCTCGTCGTCCGGGGTGAGTTGCTTTTCCAGGCCCGCGCCCTTCGTCGATTCTGCGTAGTCCCTCAGTGCCTGGTCGATCTTCGTGGCGCAGGCCTTGTCGCTCACCTTGCAGCTACACATGTCGTTCTTGAAGCCCTCCATCTTGGCCATTGCTTCCTGGAGCGTGGGTCGATGGCCATCGGGGCCCATGCCCCTGGCTGTCTCCTGGCACTTCATCATCGCCATCAAGAGCTCCGTCATCTCCCTCTCGTCGGCCTTGGAGGGGCGAATCTGCTCGAGCTTCGTGCCCTTCATCGAGTCCGCGTAGTCCTTCATGGCCTGTTCGACCTTCTCGGCGCAGGCCCCGTCGCCAGCCTTGCACCTGCACATGTCGCTCTTGAAGCCTCTCATCTTGGCAAAGGCCGCCTCGATCGTGAATTGATCGTCCGGCTTCGGCTCGGCCTGGCTGGACTGCTGGAGCGGCTGGGGCTCTTGCGGCTTTTGCGGCTCTTGCGGCTGCTGGGACTTGCAGGCAGCCAGCGCGACAATCAGGAGCAACGTCTTCACCATGCTCCGAGCGTAGGCGCTCGGGCAACCCGAGAGCAACACGCCTCGACGGGCCGTGGCCGGGGCGCACAGATCATCGCTATACGCCTCGCAGGTCTCGCGCGGCGCCGCCAGCGCACAGCTGCGTCGTGCACATCACGAGCGACCGCGCATCCAGCGTCAGCCGGCGTCAGCCGGCGCTCACCAGCAGCGGCCCTCGCCAGGAGCGTGTCAGCTTGGATCGTCGATCACGTCCTCGATCGAGGTGGCGACGCTGGCTCTCTCGAGCCAGCGCTCCAGTTGCTCCAAGTCCTGTTGAGACTGGATGCGCTGGCGAGCCCCATCAGGCACGGCGATGCCGCGGACGCGAAGCACGGTGAGCACATCCTTTGCCCGTGTCTCGGTGCGCCCCTCGGCGCGCGCGTCTTCCCAGCTTCTTCGCATGGCCACGATGAACTCCTTTTCGTCGTCGGTCCGGTTCGGGCGTTGCCCGAGTTGGTGCTCGAAGTCTAGCAAGATCGGCTCTGTGATGACACGCTCGGGTGCATCCCGCGGCAGGAGCGCGACTTCCTCGATGGCTGGTGCCAGCAGCGGACCGGCCGCCATGATGCGGACCAGGAGGGTCGTCGTATCGCGGGGCAGCTCGTTGGCCGCGACGACCCCGACGTGGACGATCTCGCCGCCGAAGGTGTAGACGCCGTCCGGCCCGCCGGGCCAAGCCTCGAACCGAAGCTGAGTCAAGGCCGTCTTCGGAGTGCCTGCCGCGATGATCCAGAGGAAGGGGGCGACGGTCTTCTCGGGAGGCTGATCCGGATCGCGTGCGTGGTTATCCGAGCGCGCCTGTCGCGCGCAGTCTTGCCAGTGGGCGAGGTGCTTGGTCAAGCACGCGCGAAAGTCCTCAGGGCGAGGGGTCTGGCTGTAGACCTCGATGAGGCAGGGAGTGGCCGCGAGCCGTCCCAGGAGTCCGAGACGGGCACGCTCGGCGTGCCGCGCCGGATCGGGCTCGTAACGAAGATCGGCGTACTGGGTCTCGGTGTTGATGGCGTCGCCCGCGACGACCGTGCCCGAGGTGGCGAGAGCATCTTTGCCGATGCGCTTGGAGAGATAGTCAAAGCGATTTCTCATCAGCTGCTCGCAGACTGCCATGGCGAGCGGCACCCGGGAGTGACTGCTGGCCAGGAAATCGCGCCGGACGTAGCAGATCCCGGCTGCCGGCGGTCCCGAAGCTACGACCGGACAGGCCCGGTGATGCTCGACGGCTCGGTTCCCCAGGTTTCACCGGGTTCTCTCGGGCCACCTCGGTGGCCGGAGCCGGCTCGCGCGCGTGGTAGTTCAGTCGCGGCATTGCTGTACACTGGCCGCGCGTGCGCACCGGCGCCGCGTACGACGGCGTGCACGACCGCCCGATCACCGGGCTCGCCGCCGTTGTTTTGGCGTCAGATTCAGGAGGTCAGTGCCAAATCGATCATGGCCTCGCGTTCCAATGCGCGCCAGATCCCGTTGGAGTCGCTAACTCGTGCTATTGGGCCGCCAAATCCACGACGCGCTCAATCACGCTTCGAGCTTGTGGCGCCCGAAATCCAAGCCGTCGCGCGTTCGATCGCGCGACTCGCCGATGAGTCCGCGGGCGCAGCCAGCTGTGACGGGCCGTTACAGCACAACAATCTGCTATGCAGTGGTCCTCGGTGATATCGGCCGCGCTCAGCCGTAGTGGACCTGGACCGTCTCGATGATCGTCTTTAGCGCCGCCTCGACCGCGGCCGTGTCCGGGTGGCGGACGATGACGTGGCCGTCGCCCTCGTAGCTGTCGGAGCGCGGCGCGCCCGGCGTCGGCAGGCGCGCCTCGACGACGTGGCGGCCGACCAGCTCCTGCGCGCGCTCGACGCCGGTGGTGCGCAGGACCCGGCCGCGGCCGACGCCGCGGAGGAACGCGCAGCCGACGGCGTAGCGGCGCTCGAACGGGCCGTCGAACGCGTCGTCGACGACGGCGCGGGCCCACGCGCGGTACATGTCCGTGTCGTGCGCGAAGCTGTTCATGCGCACGATGTTGGCGCCCGGCGGGCGGGCCGCGATCTCGCCGATCGCGAGCGAGCCGTCGTCGCGGCGGAACCACTCCATGTGCGTGAAGCCGGTGTCGAGGCCGAGCGCCTTGACGGCGCGGACCCCGAGGTCGCGCGCGTCCGCGAACTCGGCGCCCGAGATGTCGCGCGGCAGGATGCACACCCACTGGATCCAGGGCGTCTCCATCACCTCGAGCGGCGTCGGGTAGTAGCGCGAGAGCGAGTGGAAGCGGACCTGGCCGCCGACGGTGATCGTCTCGAAGCTGAACTCGCGGCCGCGCAAAAACTCCTCGGCGAGCGCCGGCTGCTCGGGCGAGGCGTGGATCGCCGACAGGGCGCCGCGCAGCTCCTCGGCGGAGCGGATCCGCCACGTCGCCTTGCAGCCCATGCCGGCCGGCGGCTTCAGCACGATCGGCAGGCCGACCTCGCCCATGAACGACTCGGCGTCCTGCCACGAGCGGATCAACCGGTGGCGCGCGCACGGCAGGCCGTGGCGACGCAGCTCGTCCTTCATGCGCGCCTTGTCGCGGAACAGATCCGCTGTCTCGGCGCTCGTGCCGCGGACGCCGAGCGCGCGCCGCATCTCGCCGAGCTGCACCTGCAGCGGCTCGAGGATGCCGAGCACGCGGTGGAGCTCGCCGTGGCGGCGGCGGAGCAGCTCGGCGGCCTCGATCAGCTGGCGCGTGTCGAGGCCGTCGCGCACGGTGACCATGTCCACGAACAGGCCCGCGTCGTCGCCGCGCGGCGGCTCCTGCATGATCCCGAGGAACCGCACGTCCCCGAGCGCCGCCGCCGCGCGCGCGAAGCGCATCGTGGTGTCGAGAGGGAACGGCGCCACGAACACGACGTTGCGCATGGGCCGCGTTGTAGCATGGCCTCGATGAAGGCCGTGTTCCTGGCGCCCAGCTATCCGCCCGAGATGCAGCAGTACACCCGCGGCCTCGCCGAGGTCGGGGTCGACGTGTACGGCGTGGGCGATACGCCCGCGGCGGCGCTGCCGCAGCACCTGCGGCGATACCTCGCGGACTACCTCCAGGTGCCGCGGCTCCTCGACGATAACGACGTCGTCGAGCGGGTCACCGCGTGGCTGCGCGGCCGGCAGGTCGATCGCGTGCTCGCGAACTGGGAGGTGATGGTGCTGACGGCGGCGCGGCTGCGCGAGCGGTTCGGCGTGCCCGGCATGTCCGTCGACACGGTGCGCGGCTTCCGCGACAAGCAGCTCATGAAGGAGCGCGCCGCGGCCGCCGGCGTCCGCGTGCCGCGCTCGATGCGCGTCCGCACCCTCACCGAGGCGCGCGCCGCGGCCGACAAGATCGGCTTCCCGCTCGTCTTGAAGCCAATCGCCGGCGCCGGCAGCGCCGACACCTATCGCGTCGACAGCGGCGCCGATCTCGAGGCCACGCTCGGCCGGATGGGCCACGTCGTCGAGGCGAGCTGCGAGGAGTTCATCGACGGCGAGGAGTACACCTACGACACGCTCTGCGTCGGCGGCCGCCCGGTGTTCCAGAACGTCGCGCAGTACCTGCCGAAGCCGCTGATCGCGCGCACGAACGAGTGGATCAGCCCCGTGATCATCACCGTGCGCGATCTCGGACAAGCCAAGCTCGCGCCCGGCATCGCGCTCGGCCACCAGGTGCTCGGCGCGCTCGGCATGGGCGACGGCTTCACGCACATGGAGTGGTTCCGCAAGCCCGACGGTGACGTCGTGTTCGGCGAGATCGGCTGCCGGCCCGGCGGCGCGCACCTCGTCGATCAGATGAATTACACGTGCGACATCGATCTGTTCCGCGAGTGGGCGCGCGCCGTCTGCCACGGCCGGTTCGAGCCGCCCACGACCCGCAAGTACAACGCCGCGATCATCTTCAAGCGCGCGAAGGGCCACGGCCGCATCACGCGCGTCGACGGGCTGCGCGAGTTCGTGCGGCGCTACCGCGATCACATCGTCGAGGAGCGCCTGCTCCCCATCGGCGCGCAGCGCCGCAACTGGAAGCACACGCTCGTCTCCGACGGGTACATCCTCTTGCGCCACCCCGACTGGGACCGCGCCTACCAGCTCGCGATGGAGGCGGCGACCGACATCACGATGTACGCTGAATAGCGTACCGGGCGATCGCCCCGACGCCGAGCACCGCGACGAGCGTGCCGACGAAGGTGCGCAGCGACGGCCGCGGCAGCCAGCGCATCGCCTGGATCGGGAGCTGCGGCGGCTGGTCGGCCTGCGGGGCCGAGGCCCGCGTGATCTGCGACTGCTCGCGCGCGCCGGCGCCGTGCGCGATGAAGTCGACGAGCGCGCGCACGAACGGCGCGAGGTCCTGCGGGCCGCGGCTCGTCAGGAGGTTGCCGTCTCGCACGACCGGCTCGTCGATCCAGGTCGCGCCCGCGTTCACGAGGTCGTCGCGGATCCCGGGCCACGAGGTCAGCGTGCGGTTGCGCAGCATCCCGGCGGACGCGAGCACCCACGGGCCGTGGCAGATGCTCGCGATCGGCTTGTTCGTGGCGTCGAACACACGCACGAGGTCGCGCGCGGCCGCGGACTGCCGCAAGAGATCGGGGCTGATGAAGCCGCCGGGGACGAGCAGCGCGTCGTATTCGGCGGCGCGGGCCTCGTCGACGGTCCTGTCCACGTGGACCCTGCCGGCTGGCTCGTGCAGGTTCATGCCGCGGATACGGCCGCGCCGGAGCGAGATCACGTCGACCTCGGCCGTGTCGTTCGCTTTGCTCGGCCCCTCTGCCGTGAGCGCGCGGCGCGCCGGTGGACGGTGAGCGCCGCGGCGCGCGAGTCGGCGCTCACGTCAGCCAGATCCGGATGGGCGCCGGTTCGAGCTCCGATGCACGAGTCAGCTGAACATCGTGTCCGCCGCGCCGTGCGTGTTGATCCGCCTGGCCACGGCGCCGAACCGTTCGGCGCGCGCGGCGCCCGGCGCGTGCACGTTCATCGGCGGTCGACGCGCTGACGTGGCCGTGACGTCCGTCGCAGGAGCGAGCGATGCGCTGTCGTCCGCGCGGCGAGGCTGTCGCCTCCCCGTGACTTCGCGCCGAACGCGCGTGGAAAGGACGATACCTTGGTAGCGATGACGACCTTCGCGGTCTCCGACGTGGCTCCTTCGCGGCAGCCGCTCCCGCCCATCTCGATCCAGCACGTTCTCGCGAGGCGCCTCGAGGGTCCGCACGACGACGAGTCTCCGCGGGCCGTCGAGGCGTGCGGCGCCAACCAGGCGCAGCTCGTCGCGCCGGTGGACGGCATGACTCACCCGCTGATCGAGGCGGCGCACGTCGCGTTCGCGGAGCACTACCCGCTGGTGCTCTCGCCCGACGACGTGTGGCTCTGCCTCGCCCAGGGCTTCGCCATGCACGTGGAGGCCAACGCGGAGGCGCTGCGCTCGCGGTTCGTGCGCCACGAGGGCCAGCTCAACCTGGAGATCGTCCGCGACAACTTCGTCAAGGGCTCGCCGCACAACGACTGGCAGGGCTGCTTCGGCGAGTGGTCGGACGCGATCGCCGCGCACATCGGCAAGAAGCGCGATCTGGTCGTCGCCTCGTTCTCGACCACCGGCCCGATCGAGCGCGCGGCGTCCGAGCTCGTGCTGATGAGCGCGATGAAGCGCTACTTCAGCTTCTCGCTCATGACCCGGTGCGGGATCCCTTCGGTGACGCTCATGGGAACGGTGGAGGACTGGCGCGCGATCCGGCGCCGGGCCGAAGTGTTCGCCGAATTCGACCTGGGCGCGTGGGCCGCGGTGCTCTTGCCGGTCCTCGATCGATTCGTGGCCGCGGCCTCTGGCGACGCCGATCCGCGGTTCTGGCGATCGATCTACAAGCGCGACGACGCCTCCGGCGGGCCCTACGTGACTGGCTGGATCAACGTCCTGTTTCCGTACCTCGCCGGTGGCAGACGCCGGGAGCCGATCACGCGCAACGAGCAGGCGCTCGCCTGGTCGCTGGATCGCGAGGATAGCTATCAGGGGACGACGCTGAGCGCGTTCCCGCGCGGGCTGTCTTTGGTCCCCTTCCTCTGGAAGTATCTGGGGACGAAGATCCCGATGATGCTCGCGGGCGGGTTCGTCGGGATCTCGCAGGATGCCGAGTCGCGCGCGGTACGGCCCGCGATCGGCTGGGCCGTGCAGGAGGCGCCGCCGACCGACGAGGAGCAGGCGCGCTGAAGCGCGCGGCCAGCGAGCTGTGCCGATCCATCGATCGGCTGTCGATCGACCGGCCGGCGAGGACGCCGGCTCAATCTCAGCTGGCCGGCTTCTCCGGGGCTGCCAGCGGCTGGCTATAGACCACGGCGGGCGCGCTCGCGGGCTTGCCGGCGGCGGCGGTGGGCACGGTCGCGGCGGCCGTCACCGTCTCGAGCTTGCGGATCACCAGCAGGCCGCGGGGCCGCGTCGAGCTCGAGTCCTTGTCCACGCACGCGTCGTACATGCGCTTGGCGGGGCACTTCCAGTAGCGCGTGTACTTCTTGGGGTTCGTATCGGCGATCGTCAGCTCCTGCGTCTCGCTGTTGTAGTCGGCCATGAGCGAGAAGTGGCCGCCGCCGATGCCCGGGACGGCGTGCGCGATCGAGACCGAGAAGTTGAAGATGTGGATGTCGCTCGGATCCCTGCTCGCGCGCTCCAGCTCCTTGACGAAGGTCTCGTAGGTCGTGCCTGGGGTGTCGAAGCAGAGCATCCGCACGGACATCGGCACGCCGGTGTTCTTGATGTACAGCCCGCAGGTGTCGTAGGTCTCGGCCAGCGTCATGCCGTCGTCGAGGACCGACGCGATCGGCAGCCGCGTGGCGTAGAAGATCTCGTCCACCGTCGTCGGGAACCCGAGCGCCGAGAACGCGTACGCGAGGGACGTGACGTTGCAGCAGTTGATGGGCTGCTGGAACTGGGCGAGGCTGATGAAGTCGAGGTCCTTACCGGGCATGGCCGCCGAGCCTATCGCCGGCCGCGCGCGATCGATAGCGGATTTCCACGTGAGGGCGGCGTGAGAGGAGCCGGCGCTCAACTACTTCCAGCGCCGCGAGTGGCGACGGTCCAGCCTCCGCCCTGGCCCCGTACGCTCGGCCGCGCTGGGGGCTCCAGCTGGCCTCGTCAGCCGTCTCGAAACACGTCGCCGATCGCGCCTGCAGTCACAGCGGCATCGTGCCATGCCTCGAGGCGAGCCACATCGGTCTCGCCGTCGATGCGGGCGCGCACGTCCGGTATGACCGGTAGCGAACGCAACACGAGCACCTTGTAGAGGAGCGAGCGTGCCTCCTCGGCGCGGCCTTCGACGCGGCCCTTGTCCTCCCACTCGCGGACCAGCTCCTGGACGTTCGGATCCTGAATGATGGATTCCATGTGGAAGATCCTCTTGGCCGCCTCGCTTCCGAGGATAGCGGCCGTGACAAGGTACAGCAACTGCATAGTGGTCTGCCGGTCTCGCGCGCTGAGCGCTTCGTCGGTGTGCACCTCGTGGGCGAGCTCTCGGACGAGCTCCGCGTCCGAGCCGCGCATGGCGACGTAAAACGGCGCGCCCTGAAGCCCGAGCTGAGCCCGCATCTCCCGCGCATCGAGTTGCCACAGCGGCACGACCTGATAGCGAAACACGAACGCATCGCCGTCGTACCCAGGGATCCGGTAGACACCGGTGCCGAGCGGCGGGCGCCCGCCGGACCGGAGCAGGACGACGACCGACCACACCGGCAGCTCCGTCGCCACGACGGCGGCGCTCGCATACTCGAACATCCGCCGCGGGATCTCGGGTCGCCAGTCACGCTCGATCTCGACATGCACGGCCACCTCGACGCTGCCCTCGCGAACCCGAAACAGGTTATCGGCCGTGCGCGGTCGCGTTCGATCCACGCTCGGGTCGAGCGGGCCGAGCGGCTCGAGCTGGCGGTTTGGAAACGCCATTTGCAAGATCGGCCGCGGCAGCAAACGCAGCAGGCGCCGGAAAGTGACGTCGGTCTCGCCCATCGCGGTGGACACAATAGCTCGCGGTTCTGATCTGACAATGAAGACGGCGCGCCCAGCGAGCGCTATCTGGTGGCCTGTCCGGGTCTCGGATATTAAGTCCATATGCCAGACGCGTCACCCCGAATATTGGACATCGGACACACGCGCCGCTCAGGTATGTCGACGGCGCGCTTGCTGCCGACGGTGCGCCGCGGTTCATTGACTCAATCGTGACGAGCGCGGACCTCGCCTTTCGCCAACGCGCGTCGCGCGTGGCAGACGCGCGTCTCCATCCAAGCACCCGCGTCCGCGTTCTCAGCGGCGCTCGGGCCGCGGCGCTCAGGCGGCGGGGTTGGTCGGCGGGCGTCCACCGACCGGAGCGGTGGTGGCCTTGCCGTAGAAGAAGCCGTCGTTGCCCTGCGCCTGGTAGAGCGGCAAGAGCACGAAGCCGTCGTACGGCGCGCGGATCTCGCCGCGCTTGTCGCGCGCGAGCAGCGTGCCGGCGGGCGTCGCGTGGATGTTCGCGAAGCCGGGCTCCATGCGGAACTCGTGCTCGGGCCGCACCTCGTGGCGCAGCGTCACGTCGATCATCGGCGGCAGCGCGCCGCGCGCGCGGGTGAGCAGGTCGCGCGCGCCCGGGAGCTCGGGGAGGTCGCCGGGCAGGACGCAGCCGCTCGCGGCGAGCGCGACGGTGATGGCGGCCTCGAGGAGCGCGCCGGCATCGGCCGAGTCGGTCTGGCCGCCCTCGATCGCCAGCGTGACGCAGCCCTTGGTGGCGAGGTGCCGCGTCAGGACGCCGTCGAGCAGCTCCTCGAGCCCGACGATCACCGGCATCGGGAACTTCGCCGCGAACCCGCGGTGCGCCGGCGTCGCGCCGGCCACGCCGAACGCGACCCCGGGCGCCGACGTGGTGTGCAGATCGAGCACGAACACCGAGCCGCGCTTGGCGGCGAGCGCCCGATCGAGCTCGCCGGAGAGCTCGAGCATCTCGGCGAGCTCGGCACCGTCGGTCGTCGGCGTGGTCCACGGATCCTGCGGGAGCAGCGCCTCGAGCCGCGACTGCGTCCACAGCCGGTTCAGGTCGCGCGCGAGGAACCGGCGCTTGGCGGCGAGCGCGCGGACATTGCCGATGAGGCCCATGACGTCGCCGCGGATCTTCGCGCCGCGCTGGCGCAGGCGGCCGAGGACGGTGCGCAGGACCGCGACGCCGGCGGGCTCGTTGCCGTGCATCGCCCCGATCCCGATCAGCGACGGCCCCGGCGCGTCGCCGCGGATCCGCTCGATCACCCGGGGCTGGTAGCCGTAGCTCACGTCGCGCCGCCGCCCAGCTTGGCCTCGAGCAGGCGCGAGGCGATGTTCATGAAGTCCTCCTCGGTCAGGATCCCGACGAGGCGGCCGTCCTGCACCACGGGGAGGCAGCCGATCCGGCGCTGGCGCAGCATGCGGACCGCGTCGATCGTCGAGGTCTCGAGCCCGACGGTCTGGACCTCCGTCTTCATGATCTCGGACACCGGCGTGTCGCGCAGCGAGCCGCCGCTCGTCAAGAAGCGCAGCACCGCGCGGTAGGTGACGAGCCCGACGAGCCGGTGGTCCTGGTCCTCGACGGGGACGTGGCGGATCCGCTCCCAGCTCATCAGATTCGCGACCATCTCGATCGGATCGTCGGCCTGCACGGTGAACAGATCCGTCGTCACGTACTGATCGACGCGCAGGTAGTTGTGGTGCGAGGTCTCGGCCTCGTCGAGGCGCGCGCGCTCCCACTCCGACACCGGGCGCCCGGTGAGCTGGCGGTTGACGGTGGCCGCCACGAGCGCGTTCGAGCGCTCGCCGGAGGCGGCCTTGTCCTTGAGCGCGTTCCACGACGACAGGAGCCAGCGCGAGCCGGTGCGGCCGCTGCGGCAGCGCGCGTCGACCACGCCGAGGTAGCGCTTGATGTCGTCCTCGTTGATGCCCTGGCGCTTGAGGCCGGCCTCGGCGATCGGCAGCAGCCGATCGAGCACGAGCTGCGACGCCGACAGCTCCTCGCCGTCGAGCCACATGAAGTGCGCGCCCATGCCCTCGCGCGCCGCGGTGTAGAAGTTCGCGCCGGCCTGATCGAAGTCGAGCCGGCCGGAGACGCCCTCCATGCGCGCGCCGAGCTCGGCCATGCAGCCGAACCAGAGCGCGCCGTTCGCGACCTGATCGATCACGCTCGGGCCCGACGGCATGACGCGGTTCTCGATCCGCATGTGCGGCTTGCCGTCGATCACGCCGAAGCACGGCCGGTTCCAGCGGTAGATCGTGCCGTTGTGGAGGCGCAGCGCCTTGAGCTGCGGCAGCTCGCCGCGATCGAGGACCGCCATCGGATCCTCGTTCAGATCGGTGCCGACGAGCGCGCGGAACCGCGCGATGTCCTCGCGGAAGATCTCGACGATCGAGTCCTTCACCCACGCGGTGCCGAAGCTGACGCGCGCCTCGCTCTCGCGCAGGTGGTGCGCGTGCTGGCTGCGGATGTCGACGGCCTGGCGGAACAGCGCGATCCGCGTCTCGGCCCACAGGCGCCGCCCGAACAGGAGCGGCGAGTTCGCCGAGACCGCGACCATCGGCGCGGCGAGGAGCTGCGCGAGGTTGTACATCCGCGCGAACTCTTTGGGATCCACTTGCAGGTGGACCTGGAAGCTCGAGTTGCACGCCTCGACCATCACCGAGTCGTGCTCGATGACGAGCTCGTCGAGGCCCTTGATCGAGACCTCGAACACGCCGCCCCGCAGATCGTTCATGATCTTGCTGAGCGCCTGGTAGCGCGGGCTCGGCGTCATGCTGTCGAGCCCGAGGTCCGACTTGCGCATCGTCGGCAGGATGCCCATCAGCACCGCGTGCATGCCGAGCTCGGTCGCGGCCTTGCGCGCCTTGTCGACGAGCTCGTCGAGCTGCTTCTCGAGCTTCGACAGGCCGTCGCCGGCGAATGGCTGCGGATCGCAGTTGGCCTCGAGCTGGAACTGGCCGAGCTCGGTCGTGTAGTGCGGATCCTTCAGCTTCTCGAGCATCGGCAGGATGCCGCGCGCCGCGCTCCAGGTGCGATCGATCAGGAACATCTCCTGCTCGGCGCCGATCCGCCGCACGCCGCTCTCGAACCGGCCCTCGCGCAGCATCCGCTCGAGCGCGCGCAGATCGGCCAGGATGGCCGACATGAACTCGCGGCGCTTCTTGGCGTCGGGCGGGGCGATGTCGTTCTTGTCGTCGCGAGGCTTCGTCGTCACGCGCCACCCTTTCGCGGCTCGGTCCACTCGGCCAGCACCTTGGGCAACATCTTGCGCCACGTCGGCCAGTCGTGGTGCCACGTCGGGCCCCACGACTCGACGCGGTTCGGGATCCCCTTCTTGCCGAGGACGTCCGCCAGCCGCCACGACTCGCCGATGTCCTCGGCGCGGCCCTCCCCCGAGATCAGGAGGACGAAGCGCTCGCGCAGCTTGCTCAGGTGCACGCCGTCGAGCGTCGGCACGAAGAGCAGCGGCGACGACACGAAGTAATCCTCGGTGTACTCCTTCGTGCCGAAGAACCGGAGCAGATCGTAGGTGCCAGACATCGCGCACGCGCGCGAGAAGACGTCCGGGAACCGGCACACCGAGGCGACGGCGTGGAACGCGCCGATCGACGCGCCGGCCGCCCAGATCTCCGCGTTGGGCGTCTTGCTGTCGCTGTGGATCGCGGCGACCACCTCGTGGCGCACGTAGCGGTGGAACTGGTCCTGCAGCCACATGAGGTGGCGCCAGTCGCCCTCGCGCGCGAGCATCGCCGCGCCGGCGACGGAGTCGCACGAGTACACCTTGATCCGGCCGGCATCGATCAGCGGCATGAGCGCGCCGATCAGGTGCATCCGCTCGAGCTCCTCGGCGTCGCCGCCGGCCGTCGGGTAGAGGAGCACCGGCTGCCCGGCCGTGCCCCAGCGGGCCATCGTCACCTGGCGTTGCAGGCGCTCGGAGTACCAGCGGCCGACGGTCTTCACGCGCGGCCCCCTTGGCTATCGGCGCGCCAGGCGCCGATGCGCTTCCAGAACAGCTCGGTGAACTGCTCCACCTCGTGCGCCGGGAACAGCGCCGCCACCTTCTTGCGCACGGCTTCGCGCGCGACCGGCGTGGCGAAGAACTCGTGCGCGACCTCGTCCAGGTGGCCGAGGTGCTTGGCGCAGAACTCCTCGAAGCGCGCGGCGTCGAAGCGCTGCTCGGCGAGCCTTCCGTACTCGCGCAGCCGCTCGCGGTACGGCAGGTCGCGCTTGGCGATCTCGTAGAACGGCTCCCAGTCGAGCGTCTTGCGCATCGGGCGCTTGGTGACGGCGCAGAAGATCGACCAGCGCAGGTTCGCCTTCACGAGCCACGGGAAGTGGTAGTGCAGCGACGTGACCTGCGAGTCGGGACACGGGTTCGCGAAGTCGATCGGGTACCAGGTGCCGTCCTTGCGCAGCGCCTCGCACGAGTTGAAGTCCCAGCCGAAGAACGCGTTGATCGTGAGCGTCGTGTCGCGCAGGATCGCCGCCTCCTCGGCTGGCATGAAGTCCTTCGCCATCGTGTAGCGATCGTGGAGCGGCGCGCCCGGGTCGTACTTCACGAGGTGCGTCTGCGGCCCCAGGCCGATGCAGCGGACGAACGAGTCGAACGGGTGCACCGCCTGCTGCAGGTGCATGACGAACTTGCCGCTCTCCTCGTAGCGCGCGCGCAGCGAGCGCTCGTCGTCGATCTTGCTGACGGCCTTCCAGCCGCCGCCGTCGTACGGCTTCATGAACAGCGGGTAGCCGAGCTTCTGGCCGATCGAGCCGAGGTCGAACAGCTTCGCGTAGCTGCGCAGGGTCGGCTGGAGGTCCGGCAGCGGCTCGTACGCCTTCGGCGGGACGAGCCACGTGTCCGGGATCGGCATCCCGAGCGCCATCATGGCGCAGTACGTGGTCTGCTTCTCCATCGACTGCACGGCCCACGGGTTGTTGAACACGTAGAGGCCGTCCATGAGGATGGCCTTTTTGATCCACTCGCGGCTCGTGTGGTACCAGTGCGTCAGCCGGTCGATCACGAGGTCGTACTTGCACGGCTGGCGCAGATCGAACGGCTCGATCGTCACCCGCTCCACCTCGAGCTGGACCTGATCACCGCCGAACGGGATCGAGAGGTCGAGGCGTTTGACGAGCTCCTCGTAACAGATCGGCCAGCAGATGTCGGCACCGAGAGACAATCCGATGCGGCGCGTCACGGTCCCCATGTGGCTATTCCTCGTAAGGCTATTTATAGACCTCGCACGGTCCTCGCTACCGCTCCTCCGGACCGGCTCGGTCATTCGTACACCAGCAAGAGCGGACCTGGGAACAGCCAGGACAGCCCCTCGCGCAGGCGGTCGCGCCAGTTTTCCCAGTTATGGCCGTCCGCCGCCTCGACGTACCGGACATCCATCCCGGTCGCCGATAGGACGGGCACCACGGAGCGGTTCTCGTAGATGAGCGACTCGTAGATCCCGCAGGTCACGAACACCCGCTCGCTGACGGCGATCGGGCGGGCCCGGAACTTGTTGACGAACTGGACGACCGGGTCAAACAGGGGGCCGCGGTGGTTGCGCGCGCCGATGTCGGCGAACGCAAACGAGCCAGACTGCAGGAGCAGCCGGCCGTAGAAGCCGGGGCGGTGCCACGCCGTCGACAGCGCCGCCACGGCCCCGAAGCTGGCGCCTATGAGGCCGCGGGCCTGCGGCCGGGTGTCCAGGGGGAGCACCCGCTCGAGGTGGGGGACCAGCTCGTCGGTCAAGAACCGGGCGTGGCGCTCGTCGGCCGCGTACTCGACGAGCCGGTCCGGCGAGCTGGTCAGCGCGACGACGACGTCGGGGATCTCGAGCCGGTGGATGAGGTTGTCGAGGATCGCGCCCAGGCCGGCGTAGCGCAGGTAGTCGTGGCCGTCGTGCACGACGAGCAGCGGGTAGCGCCGGGTGCGCCGGAACCGCGCCGGCAGGTAGAGCCCGATGCCGCGCCGGCCGAACGTCGCGCTGTCGTACATGATCTCGTCGAGGAGGCCCGGCCGCGCCTCGGGGTCCCGGTGGATCCACTCGGGGATCTGGTACCCGGCCCCGTGGGCGACCGAGTTGGCCCCGAACGGGTCGCGCGCGCGGTTGGGGTTGAGCGGGTCCTCCATCCACTGGCCGTGCCCGCCGCGGACCACCTCGAGCTTGTACTCGACGCGGGAGCGCGCCGGCAGCTCGAGCGTCAGGTGCCACAGATCGGTGCCGTTCACCCGGGCGAGCGACTGCGACGACGGCAGGCCGTACACCCAGTGCTTGAGGTGCACGGCGTCGGCCTCGCCGCGGTAGACGAACGTGATCGCGGTGCCCTCGACGATCGGGAACGTGTGGGCTCCCACGAAGCGGTCCACGGCCTCGCGGGTGTGCGGGCCGGCGATCAGGTCATCGATCGCCTTGCGGCCCGCCGGCACCGGCACGGCGGGATCGCTCATCGGCCGTCCGGGGCGGCGCTGCCTGCGGGGCGGCGTCACGGTAGGCTCCCCTCCTGGAGCGCGCTGGGCTCGTCGGCGGGGCGCGCCGGCCACTCGCGGTCGATCGCGCCCTCGGGGGTGAGCCGCTGGAGGTTCACCCCGCCGGTGACGGCGCCGCGCTCGAGCTTGACCCGCGCGCCGTGGTCCAGCGCGACGCACACCGCGGGCGAGAACCGGCGCGCGAGCATCGCGACCCGCTCGGTGTCGTCGAGCCGCAGGCGCAGGCGCGGGTGCGGCAGCACGACCAGCTCGCGCGCGAGGCCGAGCGCGGTGTCGAGCACCTCGGCGATCGGCGGGCCGTACGGCGGGTGATCGTGGAACAGGACGACGCGCTCGGTCAGCACCATCGCGCCCGCCGACCACGCGATGATCGGGCGATCGCCCGTGAGGCCGAGGACGTCGAACATCATGAGCCGGTTGAGCAGCACGGCGACGTGGCCGCCGGCGATGACGAGCGCGTCGGTCGGCTCGATCAGCGCGGCGAGCTCGCGCCGGTGGCCGGCGACGCGCTCGCGCTCGGTCGTCGACCAGCGCTGGAAGAACGCCTCGTGGTGCGCGCGGCAGCGCTCGCGGTGATCCTCGTCGAGGTGGCGCACGAGGTCGATCGAGATCGACTGCTCGTCGGCGAGCAGCTGCGGATCGACGTGGCGGACGCCGATCGTGTGCGCCGCGAGCGCGGCGTGATCGAGCCGCACCCGGTAGAAGTCCTGCATCATCTTGAGCCGCGACTGCCGCGACTTGTAGGCGGCGGCGAACTCGGCGTCGCGCGCGAAGACCTCGTCGGCGCGCGCGTGCAGCGTGAGGTTCGTCGCCGGCACGTCGAGCTCGGGGATCACGCTCGCGTCGGTCTCGCGCTCCTGCCAACCCGCGGTCACCACGGCCACCGGGCCGCGGATGCCGAGGTCGCGCAGCACGCGGGACACCGTGGGCTGCGCGTGCTGCGGGCCGAGGAGCGTGATCGGCGGGGCGTGTACTTCCGTCATCCCACGTGATTCGTCGAGCCAGGGTCGCTCATCTTACATCAAATACCTCATTACCTCATCGCGCGCGGACCTTCACCGTCTGGCCGACCTCGTCGAGCATGCCCCGCAGCGTGTCGTAGCTCTCGTGCTTCATGCGCAGCCACGCGTTCGCCATGTAGCCGGCCTCGACCGGCTGCGTGGGCGTGCCCTCGGGCGGCGTGTGGGCGTCGATGATGTACCCTCCGTACTTCCGGCCGATCGCCTCGAGCCCCTCGTAGCCGGCGATGCGGCCGTCGCGGTCGGGGCGGAGCGCGATGATGCCGGCGGACAGGCGCCGGGACGCGCGCTGGCTCGTCCTGCCGGTGCAGATCGCGATCGCCCACTCGCGGTAGAGGTCCATGTCGTTGCCGACGTTGTAGAGGTCCCACGCGCGGACGCCCGGCGGCCGGCAGCCGATCTCGGAGAACTTGAGGCCCTTGGGCCCGTAGAACCACTCCATGTGCGTCGCCGAGGTCTCGAGGCCGAGCAGCTCGATCACGCGCTTGCCGAGCACCTTGAGCTCGTCGTAGGCCGCCACGGCGTCGAGCCGGTTCGTCGCGATGAACTGCGGCGAGATCCACCGCGTGCGCATCGCCTCGAGCACGTTCGGGTAGTAGTGCGAGACGAAGTCGTGGGCGACCCGGCCGCCGATCGTGAGGGTGTCGTAGAAGCCCTCGTGGCCCTCGATGAACTCCTCGACGGCGATGCTGGCTTCGCCGAAGCCCTTGAGCGCGGCCTCGAGCTCGGCGTCGCTGTCGACGCGCACGGCGCCCGAGGCGCCGGCGGCCGCGCGCGGCTTCAGGATCACCGGGTAGCCGACCTCCTCGACGAACGCGCGCACCTCCGGCACCTTCGACGCGCCGATCGAGCGCGCGCACGGGACGCCGCCAGCGCGCAGCGCGTCCTTCATGGCCGGCTTGTCGCGGCACAGGTGCGCCGTCAGGACCGACGTGCCGGGGATGCCGGCCGCCTCGCGGACGCGCGCGGTCGGCATGATGTGCGCCTCGATCGTCGCCTCGAGGCGATCGATGTGCTTCTTGCTCTGGATGAAGCGGACCGCCTGGAGCACGGCGCCGTCGTCGGTGACGTTCTTCACCGGCTCGTAGTGCATGAGCCAGCGCTTGAGATCGTCGTCGAGCGACTCCTTCGAGCCCTCACCGATCGCGGTGATGGTCGCGCCGATCTCGGCGAGCGCCCGGACGAACAGCTTCTGGTTGGCAGGAAACCGCGGCTCGATGAACACGACGTGCATGGGTCACCTTATAAGCACAAGCGCCGGTAGAGCTCCTCGTAGAGCTGCCCCTGGACGTTCCAGGAGAAGTTCTTCGCCATTCCGTTCTGCATGAGGCGCAGCCACGTGCCGCGGTCGCGGTACAGGGTGAGCGCCGCCTCGATCGCCCACGACAGCCCCGGGGCGTCGTGGTGCTCGAACACGAGGCCGGTGCCCCGGCCGGTCGCCGGGCTCCACGGCTCGACCGTGTCGGCGAGGCCGCCGGTGCGGTGCACGATCGGCACCGTGCCGTAGCGCAGGCTGTAGAGCTGGTTCAGGCCGCACGGCTCGTACACCGACGGCATGAGGAACATGTCGGCGCCCGCCTCGATCAGGTGGGCGAGCTCGTTCGAGAACCCGCGGTAGAACGCGACCTGGCGCGGGAGCTGGTTGGCGAGCTGGCCAAACATGGTCTCGAACCGGCGCTCGCCGCTGCCGAGCACGACGAGCTGGAAGCCGTGGCGCCGGAGGAGCTGCCCCATGACGCCGTCGAGCAGCGCGAACCCCTTCTGGCCGGCGAGCCGCGACACGATGCCGATCACCGGCACGCCGGGCACGTACGGCAGCCGCATCCGGCCGAGCAGCGCCTCCTTGTTGCGCTCCTTGCCCGCGAGGTCGGCCGCGCTGAACTTGTGCGGGATGTGGCGATCGGTCTCGGGGCTCCACTCGTCGTAGTCGACGCCGTTCAGGATGCCGACGACGGTCGTGCTGCGCGCGCGCAGGAACGGATCGAGCCCCACTCCGTACTGCTCGCCCTGGATCTCCTTCGCGTACGTCGGGCTGACGGTGCAGATGCCGTGCGCGTAGAGGATGCCGTGGAGCAAGGAGTTCATGCGCCCGGCGCGCAGCTGATCCTGGTGGAACATGTGCGCCGCGTCGCCGAGGCCCGTGTCGGGGAGGAGCTCGGCGGCGAAGGTGCCCTGGTAGTTGAGGTTGTGGATCGCGAGCAGGGTGCGCGCGCGGGCGAGCAGCTGGTCCCAGGAGTAGCGGACCTGGAGCGTCAGCGGCAGGAGCGCGCTCTGCCAGTCGTTGCAGTGGATCACGTCGGGGGCAAACCGCATGCGCTGGCAGGCCTCGAGCGCGGCGCGCACGAGCACGAGGAAGCGCAGATGCTCGTCGGGATCGTTCGTGTAGATCGACGCGCGGTGGTAGAGGACCGGGCAGTGGACGAAGTACACCGGCGCCTCGCCGGGTCGCTCGCCGACGACGAGCGCGGTCTGGTAGTGGTGCGAGCCGAGCCGGATCTCGATGTCCCGGTGCACGACCTCGAACTTCGCCGCGTCGCCGCGGACCGTGCCGTAGAGCGGCATGACGACGCGCACGTCGTGCCCGGCCCGCTTGAGGTAGCGGGGCAGGGCCGCCGAGACATCGGCCAGCCCACCGGTCTTTGCGAACGGTGCGGCCTCCGACGTCACGTACAGGATGTTCACGCTGGCCGGCATCATGCCACAGCCGCGGGCCCGTCACGGCGCGCGGGCGCCGCGAGCTGCGCTCAGGGGTCAGTCCGGCCTTCGACGAGCTCCTGGCCCGCTTCGGCGCGCTTGCGGATCCAGTCCACGAGCTGCACCGCCCACGGGTGCACCGGCCGGAGCTCGGCGAGCGGGATGCGCGGCACGTGCTCCTGGGGGCACTCGAGCGAGCAGTAGGTGGTAGGCCGAAACACGACGCCCTCGGCGTCGAGCGCGAAGGTGTCGGGCCTGTACTCGCACCACGTCGGCTCGCAGTCCTTGGGCGAGCCTTTGATGGCCGTGGCGATCACCTTGGCGGCGTCGACGCCGGGCGCGAGCTGGGCGAGCTCGATCGGCGGCAGGCCGGGCTGCAGCCAGACCGCGACGAAGTCCGGGGTCGGGCCCGCGGGCGCGCCGCCCGTCCCTTCCTGCGCCTCGGCGATCGTGCGCCGGTCGTTCATCTCGCCGCACTCGACGATCACGGCGAGCCGGCTGACCAGGTGGAGCCGGCAGTGCGCGTAGTACGAGCCCTGGTAGCCCTTGACGTCGGCGGCGGTGAGCCGCGTGTACTGCGCGAAGCGCGCGTTCAGCTCGGTCGCGAACGCGGCCGGCTTCGTGCGGAACCGCGGCACGTCGATGCTGACGCTGTACGTGCGCGTCAGCGGCTGCTCCTTGGCGATCATCGTCACCGCGACGGAGGTCGGCCACGGCGCCTCGGTAACGCCCGCGTCGGCGGCAGGGGCCGCGTCGGCATCCGCGGGCGCCACTGGCGCATCGGCGGGCACCGGCGCGACAGCCGGCACCGGCACCGATGTCGGCGCGCTGCCCGATCCGGCGGTTTGCCGGCGCGCCGGCTCCTCCTTGCGGCAGCCGGCGCCCGCGAGCGCAGCAGCAGCGAGCGTGAGCGGCAGCGCCACGGCGATCCACGTCTGCATCCCGGGCAGCTTCGCCAACTCCGTGGTGATCTGCAAAGCCGCGGAGCACGCTGCCCGGCGAGCCTCACGTTGACATGTGCTGGACATGCAACCATGCTGACGGCATGTCGAAGATGATCCAGGTGCGGAACGTCCCGGATCAGCTCCATCGCAAGCTCAAGAGCCGAGCTGCCGAGCAGGGCGTCTCGCTGTCAGACTACATCTTGGCCGAGCTGCGCCGACTCGCGGAGCGCGTGTCACCGCAAGAGCTGGCCGAGCGCGCACGCACGATCATACGTGAAAACTTTGATCCATCGCCCGCCGAGATCCTTCGGGCTGAACGAGATCGACGTTCGTGATCGTCATCGATGCTTCTGCTCTGGTCGAGCTGCTCGTGGGTGGTACGCCTCGCGCGGCGAGGCTCGCGGCGCGGGTCGAGGATCCGGCCGAGTCGCTGCATGCACCGCACTTGATCGATCTCGAGGTGACGTCGGTGCTTCGCACGCTCGAGTCGAAGCGGCTCATCTCGCCCGCGATCGCGGTGCGTGCGCTCGCCGATCTGCTCGCGCTCGATATCGTGAGGTACCCGCACGAGCCGCTCGTGCCGCGGGTCTGGCAGCTTCGCGGCAATCTCACCGCTTACGACGCGGCCTACGTCGCGCTCGCCGAGAACCTCGAATCGCCGCTGGTGACGTGCGACGGCCAGCTGGCCGCGGCACCCGGCAACCGTGCGCGAATCGAGCTGTTCACGTGACTCAGTCGGTCGGGCGCGATGGCCGGCGTGGTGCGTGACGCCAAGCCGACTGCGTCCCTGCCGACGAGAGACCATGCTTGCGCCGGTAGAGCGCGATGGCGTCCTCGTGGAGCCGCTTGGCCTCTTGGAAGCGGAGCACGACCTCCCCGCATTTCGGGCACATGAGGTGTGACGCTGATGGCACAGTGATCTGCTCGCCATTGACTGGCAGCTTCAGTGAGCCTTTCGCCTCCTTCATCAGCGTGCCGCAGGCAGGGCACGCGTCTTCGGGACGAGCGCTTCCGCCGCGGACCGTACGCGCATGCTGGCCACTCGTCTGCTTCAGGGTCGCCTTCTGGGTCATGGGGGCGGCGGTAGGTCGCGGACCTCGATGGCGTTGGCGAGCACGAGCGGGATCAGCAGGCGGTGGCGCTTGGCGTCGTAGCCGATGTCGGCCGGCGCCTCGAGGCCGGCGCACAGCTCGGTCCACGCGACCGCGAGCGCGCCGTCGGGGCCCGGCCGCGGCGCGCCGCGGAAGATGATGCCGTCGTGGCTCGCGACGAAGAGCTCGCCGCCGGGCGTGCCGGCGATCCCGTCGAGCGCGCCCTTGGGGAGCGCGCCGCCGGCGGTGCGCGCGCGCTTGGCGACCCGGTACAGCTCGCCCTCGCTGGTGACCCAGAGCGAGCCGTCGCCGGGCGCGTAGAGGCCCTGCGGGTGCCCGACGCCGGGCCGGTTCGGCGCGAGGTAGGGCGCGGGCTGGCGGCTCGGGCCGATCCGGAACAGGCTGCCGCCAAACTCGGAGCCGTTGTCGGAGACGATGACGGCTCCGTCGAGGATCGCGACGTCGGCGAGGGCTGTCGCCTCGTGGATCTTGTAGCTCGCGCGGTGGCGGCCGGTGCGCAGGTCGAACGCGTGGACCTGGTTGCGGTCGGCGACCCACAGCTTTGGGCCGGAGATCGCCATCCCCATCGGCGCGCTGAGCTGCAGCTCGTCGTTGTCGGTGCCGTCGATCCATTTCAGGTCGAGGACCTTGCCGTCGGGCGAGACGCGCGAGATGAAGCCGTTGTCGTCGTCGTCGGTCCCGGCCGGATCGCCATTGACGTTCGAGACCAGGTAGACGTCGGCCTCCGGGTCGTGGAGCACCGATCGCGGCGTGCGGAAGCCGACGATCCGGAAGACAGCGCCCGCGGGCGCAGTCTCCGTCGCGGCTGCGGGCGCTACCGTCGCGGCGCCGCTGCCCGTGGCTGCCTCGGCTGCTTCGGAGCCGCGCACCCCGGCAGCGCCCTGCGCCGACTCCGGCGGTGCGGTCGACGTTGCCGCGGTCGCCGTGCCCTGCGGCGAGGCCGTCGCGACCGCCGGATCCTGGCCCGGGCCGCACGCGCTCAGCGCGAGCCAGGCGATGGCGCGTGCGAGACCCCGAGGCATGCCCGTTGACGCTATCACGCCGCGCGGCGGACTCGGATGACTTCGTTACTCGCCGAACAGCTTGCCGAGCGCGCCCGAGAGGCACCAGCGCGGTAGCGGCGTGCTGCGCGACACGACCTTCCCGTTCACGATCTTCACGACCAACCGTGGGAGCTGACCGAACGCGCTGGAGTCATGAAGGGTCACGTGATCGAAGACCTCGATGGCACCAGGCAGGTTCTCGAGGCTGAGCTGGTAGATCTCTCGGATCCTCGCTTCCGGGGCGCTGTGTCCTCCATCGTGGCTCCGCCGAGCGACACGGAGGACATTTTCGTCGACGTCATCTGTAGCAACGAACACCATTTCGATTCGAAACCCGGCGGCTTTGGCCCGTTTCGCCTGCTGGATGGCGATATCGGTTCTGAGCGTTGTCTCGACTGCGAAGCTGCGCAGCTCTCGAGTGCATTCCTCGATAAATTTTTGGCACTCCTCCTGCGCCTGGGTTCTAATCGCTGGTGGAATTTCTTGATATGAGCCTTGATTGAGTTCGGCACAGCGATCATCGACATTGAACCACGCTGCTTCGAAGTCGCTCCCCGGGTAGAAAGAGGACTTTCCACTGCCGGATGGGCCCGCGATGACGACCATTCTCGGTAGCTTGTTCGGCATCAGCTTCTGGTCGTCAGACGTCGGTCTTCGAGTCCGGACTCATGTCCTTCGGGAAGGGCACCAGCAGCCTTCCCTGCTCATCGATCACACCCCGGGCGCGCAATCGGGCGAGGTGCTCACGCACCTTGACGATACCCTTCTCCGCGGCCGCTGCTGCCTGGCGCTCGAGCTCGGAGGACTGCTCGCGGATCACGGCACCCGCCGGGCTCATCAGCGACGCGGTCGGCACCTCGACGGTCGTCACGTGCAGGTGACGCCTCACGGCGGCGATGAGCGCGACGAGCCCTCGCTGGACGTCGCGCGGCTTCGCCATCGGCAGGAACTCGTCGTCGACGCGCAGCGCCTCGAACTTCTTGGCTTCGATCGTGACGGCCCCGTCGCGGAGCACGATGATGGCGTCGATCTCCGCGGGCGCGTCGGACGGCAACTGGAGCCACGAGGTGCCTGTCGTCGCGAGCGCAACTTCGCCGGTGCCTACGATGCGGACGCGATCCTCGACGTTGCCGGTCTCGTCGACGATCTCGATCTGGGCCTCGGTGAGCATGGGCCAAGATACCATCGGGCGGGAGGGAGCGCGGGCTCAGAACTCCTCGGTGATGGTGATGAGCCCGAGGAGCGCGGCCCGGAGCACCGCCTGCGTCGTGTGCGCCACGTTGAGCTTGCGCTGCGCGTTCTCGAGGTGGAATTTGATGGTGCGGGGGCTCACGCCCATGATCTGGCCGATATCGGTGCGGCTCTTGCCCTGCGCGGCCCAGCCCAGGCACTGCAGCTCGCGCGGCGTGAGGTGAGCCGTCGAGGTGCGGTCCTGCGTGGCCAGGACCCGGCGGACGTAGGCGTGGAAGTAGATCGCCATCACGTGCAGCGTGGCGCGGTGCGCCTCGATCTCGTGACAGAAGGCCGTGAAGTCCTGCGCCCCCGTGAAGCTCAGCGCGGCGACGCGGCCGACGGCGTCGTGGATCGGGACGGTCCAGCCGTGGCTGGCGACGGCACCGGCGGAGAGCGGGGGCGCGGGGGCAAGCTCGAGCGCCGCGGCGGCGGCAGGCTGGGGCGCGCCCCAGAAGAACGGCAGCTCGTCCGCCGCGGCGCGCACGATGACGTGCTCGACCCACCTGGGGTCCGGCTCGATGCGAGGCGCGGTCCACTTCGCTGACGCGCTCGCGATGATGGTTTGCTCCGACGCGCACATCAGCAATTTGGGGATGCGCCGGTTGATGTAGATGAAGCCGCCCAGCCCCATCTCGGTGGTGACCTGACCCATCACGCCGCGCAGCCCTTCGACACCGTCAGACTGCTGGATTCGCGTGATGAACTGCTCGAGGTGCACTGCGTCAGAAGCCCAGCTCGAGGCGAACCAAGAGCTCGTGCAGCGCGTGCGAGCCGCGCGCGGCCTCGCTCGCGCCGGGCCCCAGCGTGTTCCCGGGCGCGACGGCGCGCTGGCGCGCCGTCTGCCCCGGCGTCGCGCCGTCCGGGTCGGCCATCACCGGGCCGGACTCGGGGAAGTGATACGCACAGTAATTGGCACTCACACGGATATAGGGATTCCACCAGTACTTCGCTCCGAGGAGGAGCGCGTTCACGCGGATCGCGCCGTCCTGGCTCGGCGCGTCGGCGGCGCGCGCCCGCCCGCTCTCGTAGCGCGCCCGGAGCACCTCGCCCCGCGCGACGAGCTGGAGCGCGCGCGCCGGGGCGGCGCCCGGCGCGAGGACCGCCCGCGAGCCGAGCGCCCACACGCCGAGCTGGGCGTACGCCGCGGTCCCGGCGAGCGTGCCGGTCCGCGCCGCGGCGCCTGTGCCGGTGGGCTCACGCGTGCCGTTGCGGACGTGGACGACCTCGCTCATGAGCTCGAGGCGATCGATCGGGATCCGGGCCTCGGCGGCGATCACGAGCTGCCGCCCGGCCGGGACGATGTGGATCGGCCCGTCCGCGCCCGCGTAGATCGGGCGCCAGAACCGGAACCCGCCCTGCGTCGCGAGGCCAGGCGCGTCGTACGTGACGCGCGCCGGATCGCGCGAGCCGAGCCGGGCGCTGCCTCCGAGCTGCACGCCGCGCAGGGAGGGCGCCGCGGCCACGAGCGGCCGCACCGCGATCCGCCCGATGAGGTCGGCGCGGCCATCCGGGCTCCAGCGGTTCGCGCCGTCTCCGTTGAAGACGCCGAGCTCGTAGGCGAGGAGCTGCCCGGCCGTCTCGCCCCACAAAGCGGCGCCGATCTCGACCGGGCTCGGCGTCCCGAGCTGCTGCACGAGGCCGGTCTCGAGGATCACCCGCTCCTTGCTCAGCAGGCGGTGATCGAGCGTGACGGGCGTGAGCAACTGCCCGACCTGCACGTTCAGCGCGGGCGCGATCCGGTAGCTCAGGATCACGATGGCGGCCGTCAGCTTCTGCACCGGGCTCTGCGCCGGATCGAGCCCGGCGGGCGCCAGATCGCCCTGGAGGAAGAGCTGCCACCGCCGCGCGAACCGGCCCGAGAGCTCGAAGTTGAGCCGCTTGAGCAGGAAGGTCGGCTGGAGCCCGGCGTCTCCGGCGCCCGCCGCGAGGTAGCTGTAGTGATCGAATTGCAGGCGGCCCCCGACGTGCAGCGCGAGCGCGCCTGCGTCCGGCGCGGGCTCAGCGGGCGGCGCGGGCTCAGCGGGCGGCGCGGGCTCGGCGGTCCGCTCCTCGGCGGACGCGGGGGACGCCGCGAGCGCGATCCCGAGCAGCGCCAGCCCGGCCCGCTTGCGGCGCGGCGCGCTCACGGCTCACCGCCGCTCTTCGCCGCGATGCTCGTGGCCGCGCAGACGAGATCCACGACGAGCCGCGCGGTTCGCCCGCTCCCGTCGGCGGTCGGATCGAGCTCGACGACGTCCATGCCGACGAGGCGCCGCGTCGCGGCGAGGAGCGCGCACACGACCTGCGCCTCGGCCGCCGAGAGCCCGTCCGGTACCGGCGTCGTGACGCCGGGCGCCCAGGCGGGATCGAGCGCGTCCAGGTCCATGCTCAGGTAGATGCCGTCGGTCCCGCGGGACGCGACGGCGATCGCCTGCGCGGCGGCCGCGGCGATGCCGACGCGCGCGATGTCGCGCATCGAGATCACGGTCACGCCGCCGCGCGAGAGCAGCTCGCGCTCGCCCGGATCGATCGATCGCACGCCGAGCAGCGCGACGCACCGCGGATCGATCGCGCGGACGCGCGTGTCCGACATGCGGACGAGGCGCGGATCGCCGAGGCCGATCAGCGCCGCCAGCGGCATCCCGTGGATGTTGCCCGACGGTGAGGTCTCGGGCGTGTTGAAGTCGGCGTGCGCGTCGACCCAGACGACGCCGAGCCGCCGGCCGCGGGCGGCGCCGCGGATCGAGCCGAGCGCCACGCTGTGATCGCCGCCCAGGACGAGCGGGAAGCTCCCGCGCGCGACGGCGGCGGCCGTCGCGGCGGACAGCCGCGAGGCGACATCGACGATCGGCGCGAGGTGGCGCAGCCCGGGGTCGCCGACCGGCGCCCCCGCGACGGATGGCGCCGTGAGATCGCCTCGATCGGTCACCGCGTGCGCGCGCGCGCCGAGCGCCGCCGCGAGCCCGGCCGCGCGGATCGCCTCCGGTCCGCGCTCGGGCCCCGCGGCGCACGCGCCGAGCCCGAGCGGCACGCCGACGAGCTCAATCTGCATGATCGTCCACTCCTGCCACCGGCGCCGGACCCGCGCAGCGATGGGCCCGCGCCAAGAGCTCGGTCATCCGGGGCGCCGCCTTGGGCTGCGCGTAGCGGACCGGGGCGCTCACCACGCCCACGTTCACGGACGCGAGCCGCTCGGCGCCGGTGTGCCGCTCGTTCCACCACCGGCACAGGTAGCGCGCGAGATCGGCGCGCAGCCGCGCGTACTCGACGACGTGGTAGCTCGTGATGTGCTTCGGGTTCCAGGACGGGTACCAGTTGAGCAGCGTCAGGTACTGGTGCCACCGGAGGCCGTCGAGCGCCTCGGTGGCGCTCGGCGGCGGATCGGACGACAGCGCCGCGCCGCTGAGGACGTCGATCTTGCGGCCGTCGGCGAGCTCGCCGGGCGCCACGTCCCACCCGTCGCTCTGCTCGAACACGCTCGGATCCGCGAACAGGCGATAGATGTTCTTGAGCCGCAGGAAGCCCAGTGTTCGATCGACGAACGCGGGCGGCGCCTTGGGAGCAGCGAAGTAACTGAAATTGCCAATCTTGTAGAAGTAGTGAGTGGCGTGGAGGAGCATGAGGCAGATCGCGAGTGCGTGCGTGACCCGCGCGGCGGGGCCGGGCAGGAGCGCGCGATCGCTCGTCACGGCGTCCTGCGCCGCGGGCTCTCGTGCCGCCGGCGGCGCGGGAGCTCTGCGCGCGCGCCTGCGCAGCGCGGGCACGAGCTGCTCCCAGAACCACGGCGGCAAGAGGCCGATCGCGATCGCGCCGGAGAGGAGCGGGAACGCGCTCAGATCGAGCCCGACGCTGAACGACACGAACAGCGCGCACGAGGCGGCGATCGCCCAGGTCCGCACGGCCGCGTGCCGCCACGGAGAGAGCAGGAGGAGGGGCAGCGCGACCTCGAGCCACGGGATGCCGTAGCTGATGGGCTGGAGGAGCCCGGGGTGATCGAGGAAGCCGTCGAGCCGGCCGCTCGTGTAGCGCGCGGACGACAGCGTGAGGTACAGGGCCGAGCCGTCGAGCCAGTGGCCGCCGGCGGCGATCTTCGACAGTCCCGCGGTGCCGAGGAAGAGCACGAACAGGAGGAGGAGCGCGTGGCCGCCCGGCCCGCGGTACTGCGGGGCGGGCAGGGCGGCGCCGCGCCGCTGCCTGCGCCACGCGTCGGCGGACCCGAGGGCGCCCCAGGGCAAGAGGCTGCCCCCGAGCAGCATCACCGCGAGGAGGTAATCGCCGGGGTAGTCGCCGAGGCAGAAGCGGTTCTGCACCGAGACGCAGAGCACCCAGCACAGCGGGGTGACGAGCCGCGTCGCGAGGCCAGCCACGAGCGCGAGGCCGAGGAGCAGCGTCACGATCGCGAGGGCGAGCTGGTAGCCGAAGCTGCCGCTCTGCGTGTGCAGCGAGAACCAGCCGAAGTGCGCCGCGAGGGCGCGGGCGGTCTCCGTCGGGAGGATGCCGCCGTCGGTGTAGTGCGCCGTCAGATCGCGCGCGCGGTCGAGGACGTCCCACACGACGACGCCGCCGGTCAGGACGCGCAGGCACGCGAGGGATCGCAGATCCAGGGTCGAGATCTCCCGGAGCCACGCCCGGGTGCGCCGCAGCGCGCTCACGCGGCGCTCCGCTTCGCGGCCGCGGCCGGAGCGGCGCCGCTTCCCCGCGCGGCCGCGCCGAGCGAGATGACCGCCACGCCCGCGAGCGTGAGGCCCGCCCCGGCGACGAACCGCGCGGTGATCGGCTCGCGGAGGAGCAGCGCGCCGGCGAGGGCGGAGAACACCGGGATCGTGAGCGTGAACGGCGACGTCACGCTCACCGGGTACCGGGCGACGAGGCGGTACCAGACGACGTACGCGAGGATGCCGACGAACAGCACCTGGTAGATCAGCGACGCCCACCCGATCGCGCTCATCGCGGCGAGGCGCGCGAGCTGATCCCGCTCGGTGAGGAGGGACAGCGCGGCGACCTGGGGCGCCGTGAGGAGGCTCATCCACGCGTTGATCGAGAACGAGCTGATCGGCCCGGGCCGCTGCATGCCCTTGAGCAGGAGGTAGCTCACGGCCCACGCCACGGCGCTCAGCACGACGAGCAGCGCGTACCCGCGGTGCGCCGAGAGCCGCGGCTCGCCGAGGAGCACGAGCGCGCCGGCGAACGCGAGGCCCACGCCGGCCGCCCAGCGGAGGCCGGGCCGCTCGCGGAGCACGAGGGCGGACAGGATCGCGGCGAACGGGACCTGGAGCTGCACGAGCGTGGCGCCGGTCGCGGCGTCGACGCGGGTGAGGCCGAGGTAGACGAGCCCGAAGTGCAGGGTGCCGAACACGACGGACAGCGTGGCCAGGCGCGGCAGGTGCCGGCGCGGCGCCATCGCGAACGGGACGGTCGCGAGGCCGACGAGGAGGAAGCGCAGCGCGATCAGCGCGAACGGCGACAGCTCGAGGAGGCCGAGCTTCGTGAACGCGTAGTTGCAGCCCCAGATCGCCATCACGAGGAGCGCCAGGCCGAGATCTACGAGCGTCACGGCGGCCCCTCGCGGCGCGGCGCGCGTGCCGCCACGGGCACGCCCGCGACGGCCCAGTCGGTGGCGGGGAGCTCGACGAGGAGGATGCGCGTCTGCTCGGGCGGCTTGCCGAGGCTGTGCTCGATCGCCTGGGTGACGGCCTGGAACAGCTCGCGCTTGGCCGCGTCGTCGGTGATGGGCGGCGTGACGTAGATGTGGACGATCGGCATCGCTCACGCCTCCTTCCGGCAGACGAAGCACGTGCCAAGGCTCGTGACGCGGAGCTCCTCGCCGCGCGCGAGCGTCTCGGCCATGAGCTCGCGCACGGAGTCGGCGAGCCGGTCGCCGTCGACCCCGGCGGCGACCGCGTTGCGGAACCGCATCGTGTGGCGGTAGTGGTGGACGAGCTCGTCCACCGACGGGAACCGCATCGTGCCGTCGTGGCGATCCCGGGCGATCACGCGGAACCGCCGGGCGAGGTGGCGGGGCGCGTTCTCCTCGCAGCAGCGATCGGTCCCGGTGGGGCCGAGGAGCGGGCTGCCCGGATCGTGGCCGAGCCGGAGCAGCGCGCGGTCCTGCCAGTCGATGAGCTCGTGCAGCCACCGGAACGCGGGCACCATCGCGACGAGGAGCCCGCCGGGCCGAAGGACCCGCGCGAGCTCGTCGATGGCGCGGGGGATCGACTCGACGTGGTAGAGGACGTAGTTGCAGAGGACGGCGTCGAACGTCCCGGCGGTGTACGGGAGCTCCTCGAGGCTGCCGACGGTCGCGTCGATCGCGAGGCCGCGGCGGCGCGCCTCCGCGGAGACGGCGTCGATCATGGCGCGCGAGAGGTCGATGGCCGTGATGGCGGAGCCGCGCGGGGCCCGCTCGGCCGCGGCGAGCGCGAACCGGCCGAGGCCGCAGCCGGCGTCGAGGAGCGCGAGCGGCTCGCCGAGCGGCAGCTTGTCGAGGACCCACGGGACGAGGCTCACTGGACCGACGCGGTAGCGGTCCCAGCCGGCGGACCGGATCTGGTAGTCGTCGGTCGCGCCGTAGCTGTGAGACAGGAGGTGGGCCTGGTCGGTGTAGGCCGCGGCGGGCGGCGCGGGTGCGGCAGCGGTGGCCGCGGCGGCGAGCGGCTTGAGGAGCGCCATCACGTGGCCGTCGACGTGGACGCCGTCGCGGATCGCGTTTCGCCGCTTGGTCCCCTCGCGGACGAACCCGGCCCGCTCGTAGAGCCGGATCGCGGCGGCGTTGTCGACGTACACCTCGAGCTCGATGCGCTGGAGGTCGAGGTACTGGAACCCGACGCCGATCGCCGCGTCGAGCAGCTGGCGGCCGATCCCGCGGCCGACGGCGGCGTCGTGCACGGCCATGACGAGCGACGCGATGCGGCGCCAGCGGCCGTGGCCCCAGTCGAGGTAGACGTAGCCGAGCGCGCGATCGTCCGCCGCGGCGGCGGCGATGAGCCAGTGCCGGTCGGGCGCCGCGAGCGCCGCCTCCACCGCGAGCTCGCCCGCGCCCGGCATCACGGTGGTCCCGCGGATCACGCCGGGCTGCGCCATGATCGAGAGGAGGGCCGGGACGTCGGAGCGCCGCGCGCCGCGGACGATGACGTCGCTGCTCTGCGCCGTGGCGTCGGTCATGGCGCGGGCGATCTCCGCCGCTCGCCGGACAAGAGCTGCGCCTGAACGGTGTGGTAGTAGCGGACGGCGACGTCGCACCGGGTCAGGACGCCGCGGCAGATCTCGGCGAGCAGCTCCGGGCTCCGCTGCGCGAGCGGCGTCAGGACGTGCTCGAACCACTCGGCGCCGTGATCGTGGTCGACGCCGACGTGGATCCGCTGGTAGGCGATCACATTCGCGGGGACGCCGAGGCGGGTGCAGCCGCGGACCATCGCCGAGAAGCGCTGCGACGCGGTCTGCTCGAGCACGCCGAGCGCGCCGATGAGGCGCGGCGCGTGGCGGCGGCTGAGCCCGTACATGAGCAGCTGGTTCGCGTTGGCGTAGACCTCGGGGAGCTCGACGCGGACCTGGTCGCGCCCGCGCGCGTCGAGCTGCTCGCGCATCCAGGTGACCGAGGTGTGAAACAGCGTCGTGTGGACGAGGCTCGGATCGCCGCAGCCCATCTCGTCCCAGTAGTTGTCGCCGATCGTGAGCTTCACCCGCCCGGAGGTCCCGAGCTGGGCGAGGGCCATGAGGTCGTCGAACTTGCTGTCGACCTTCTCCTCGACGGCGAAGAACAGCGCCATCTCCGAGACCGACGCGCGGTGCTCGAGGTAGCTCGTGAACCCGGCGAGCAGCTCGGTGTGCCGCGCCGCGTGCTCGAAGTACCAGTCCCGGAACTGCGCGGCGCCGGCCGGCAGCTCGAAGTGCGCGCTGCGCGCGTCGAGGAGGGCGAGCCACGCGCGCTCGAGCCGCTCGATCTCCGCCTGCTGCTGCAGCGTGGGGGCGGCCGCGAAGCACTCGGGCTCCGCGATCATCGAGAGGTAATGGCGGTGCAGGCGGGCCTGCACGGCGAGGCTCTCGACGTCCTCGCCGCCGCCGCTCTCGCTGCTGCGCTCGCTGTGCTCCTGCGGGCGCTCGCGCGCGGCGCGCAAATCGCCGCGCTCCTGTGGCGTTTCCATCGGGTACTCCCTGGCTTCGAACAGATGCAGAGTGGGTGTGCGGCGACTCGCCGCGAGCGAGCTCCACCCGGAGGCCGCGCTGGTGAGAAGGCCAGAGCGCGGGCCTCTCCCGCATCTGTCCACCTGGACAGGTGGCGCGCGATTACGAGCGGGGCGGGCTCAGCGCCGGCCCGCGCTCTCGAGGATCGACAGCTCGGCGCGCGACAGCTCGAAGTCGAAGGCGGCGAGGTCCTGCGCCATGTGCGCGGGGTCGCTCGTGCCGGTGAGCGGGAACATGCCGAGCTGGAGCGCGAACCGGAACACGATCTGCGCGGTCGTCTTGCCGTGGCGCTCGGCGAGCTCGCGCACGCCGGCGTGCGCGAGCACCTGGCGGTTCGCCGTGAGCAGCGAGAAGCCCTGGTACATGATGCCGTGCCGCTCGCAGACGGCGCGCACGGCGGCGTCCCAGCCGCGCTCGGCGTAGCAGCGGTTCTGCACGAACGCGGGCGGGATCCGCGCGAGCCCGACGAGCGCCTCGATCTGCGCGGCGGTCGCGTTGCTGATGCCGATCAGCTGTGCGCCGCCGACGTCGACGAGCGCCTCCATCGCCTGCCACGCCTCGCGATCTTCGGGCCCCAGGCCGTCGCGCCGCGACGGGCCGTGCAGGACGAGGCTGTCGAGCCGAGCGACGCCGAGGTGCGCGAGCGAGCTGTCGAACGACTGCCGGACCTGCTGGGCGATCGGCGCGCCCGGATCGTACGGCAGCCGGTGATCCTGGCCGTCCCGGTACGTGAACTTCGACTGCACGAACAGCGCGTCGCGCGGGAGGCCCTCGCCGAGCCGGCGGGTGATCGCGCGGCCGACGCCCTCCTCGTAGTAGTGCTTGCGCTGGTTCGCGGTGTCGATCGCGCGGAAGCCGGCGCCGAGCGCGGCGTACGCGAGCGCCTCGGTGGCGTCCTCCTTCCAGGCGGTGCCGTAGAAGAAGCGCGGCACGGTGATCCCGCGGACCTGGGCGGTCGGCTCGACTCGATCGATCACGGCAGGAAGTCCTTCGCGATCACGGTCCAGTCGGCGTCGCCGTGCCCCTCGGCGATGACGGCGTCCATGCGCGCCGCGATCGCGGGGAGCAGCGCGAGCACGACGCCGGCGCGGTCGACCTCGGCCTGCACGAGCCGGGCGTCCTTGCGCGCCATCGACAGCTCCCACGACGGCTGCGCGAAGTTGCCCTCGATCATGCGCCGGAACCGCGCGCCGATCGTGTGGGCCGGGTTGAAGTGCTCGAACAGCGCGGCGGCCTCCTGGGGCGGCACGTCCATCGCCTTCGCGAGGCCGAGCACCTCGGCGCAGCCGGCCGTGAACGCCATCAGGAACAGGTTGCCGAGCAGCTTGGACGCCGCCGCCGCGTCGACGCGCGGCCCGAGGTCGACGAGCTTGCCGGTCATCGGTTCGAGCAGCGGCCGCACGCGCGCGACGACCGTCCGATCTCCGGACACCAGCATGAGGCCGGTGCTCTCGAGCGCGTTCTGCGGGCCCATGAAGACGGGCGCGTGGAGGTAGGTGACGCCGGCCTTGGCGAACCGCTCGGTGCGGTCGCGCGCGCCCGCGGTCGACGTGGTCGTGTGATCGATGACGAGCGCCCCGGCGGGCACGGCGGCGGCGGCGAGGACGGCCTCCACGGCCGCGTCATCGGAGACCACGATGTGGATCCGGTCGGCGCCCCGGATCGCCTCGGAGGGATCGGCGAACGCGCGCGCGCCGTCGGCCTCGAGGGCGATGGCCTTGGCGGAGGTGCGATTCCATACATGGACCGACTCACCCTTCCGGCGCAGCGCGCGCGTGAAGCCAGTGCCGAGGAGGCCCGTGCCGAGGACGCAGATCATGGCGCGACTTTCGCTCGATTCATCGCCGGACGCGAGGGCGGCGGCGCGGCTCTCCGATGGCTCACGCTCGCGGGGCGCGGCGGGTGGACACGGGCGGGCCCCGGAACCTTGGACAGATCGTTTGCGCGCGTCGCGCGTTCTGCGCCGGACGCATGCACAAGCCAAGCCCCTTCCTCCTCACCCTGGTGCTCGGGTGCGGCGCGGCCGGGCCGGCGAGCCCGCCGGGCGCGCCGAGCCGCGAGCCGCCGTCGATCGCCTCGAGCGAGACTGATCAGCGGATCGGCGCGCTCGCGCCGACCGCGCTCGGCCGCGGCGACACCGGCGCCCTCGACAAGGCGATCGAGTCGCACTTCGAGGCGTCCCCGACGCGGCGCACGTACGTGATGACCGACAAGCCGCTGTACCAGCCGGGCGAGACGATCTGGTTCCGCGTCGACCTGCGGGCGACGAAGACCCTGGTGGGCGGGCCGCCGACGGGGATCTCGGTGCAGCTGCTCTCGCCGCGCGGCGCGATCGTGGCGCAGAAGCGGGTGCTCGTGCAGAACGGCGTCGCGCGCAACGACTTCGCGCTCGCGCCGGAGATCGCCGGCGGCGAGTACACGATCCAGCTCTCCGCCGACGACGGCACGCGCGACACGAAGAAGATCGTGGTGAGCACGTACGAGCCGCCGCGGATCCAGAAGACGCTCGAGTTGCTCCGCAAGGCGTACGGCGAGGGCGATCCGGTCTCGGCGGCCGTCGAGGTCAAGCGCGCGACGGGCGAGCCGCTCGGCGAGCGCGCGCTCACGGCCGTGGTCACGATCGACGACGCCGAGCGCGAGCGGCTCTCGGTCAAGACGGATCGCCAGGGCAAGGCGCTCGTGCGGTTCACGCTGCCGGCGTCGATCGCGCGCGGCGACGGCCTCCTGACGTTGCTCGTCGAGGACGGCGGCGTCACCGAGTCGATCCAGAAGCCGATCCCGATCGTGCTGAAGAAGGTCGCGTTCACGGTGTTCCCCGAGGGCGGCGATCTGATCGACAACGTCCCGGGCCGCGTCTACTTCATGGCGCGCACGCTCGCGGGCAAGCCGGCCGACGTCGAGGGCCGGGTCGTCGACGACCGCGGCCAGGCGGTCGCGGACTTTCGTTCGATCCACGACGGCATGGGCCGGTTCGAGCTCGTGCCGGCGACGGATCGCAAGTACCACGTCGAGATCACGAAGCCGGCGGGGATCGCCGGCACGTTCGAGGTCCCCGCGGCGAAGCCGGGCGGCTGCGTGATCCGCAGCGTCGATCAGCGGCGCGCGGGCGCGCTCCGCGTCGCGGCGATCTGCAACACGAAGCGCCAGCTGCTCGTGGAGGCGGTGCTGCGCGAGCGGCGGCTCGCGAGCGGCGCGTTCGACGTCGAGGCGGGCGCGCCGACGCTCATCGAGCTGCCGGTGGATCCGGCTGCGCAGGGCGCCGCGCGCGTCACGCTGTTCTCGACGCGGCACGAGCCGCTCGCCGAGCGCCTCGTCTACCACGGCCAGGGCGCGGACCTCCGGATCAAGATCACGCCGGACAAGAAGGCGTACGCGCCGCGCGATCAGGTGAAGCTCGCGATCAAGGCCGAGGACGGCAGCGGCCGGCCGGTCGCGGCGTCCCTGGGCCTCGCGGTCGTCGACGAGACGGTGCTGTCGTACGCCGACGACAAGAGCGCGCGCCTCCTGGCGCACCTCTTCCTCGAGCCGGAGCTCGGCGCGACCGACGCCGATCCGATCCACGAGCCGAACTTCTACTTCTCTGGAAAGCCCGAGGCGGCCGCGGCGATGGATGCCCTCCTCGCGACGCGCGGGTACAGGCGATTCGAGTGGCGGCCGATCCTGGCCCGCACGGGGAGCGAGCCATGAAGACGATGATGAAGCGCAATGTCCTCCTGATCTGCTCGGCGCTGGCGGCGGCCCGCGCCCCGGCGCACGCTGGCGGGCTCGGCGTCATCGAGGGCAGCGTCGTGAACGCGTCGGGCGCCGTCCTGGCGAGCGGCGTGCGCATCGTCATTCGCTGCGGCGACGTGACGCGCACGGTGGCTCCGGATCGCGCCGGCCACTTCGCGGCCTCGGGGCTGCCCGAGGGCACGTGCACGCTGACGAGCTCGGGAGCCGGCTTCGAGACGCTGACCCTGCAGATCGCGGTCGCGGCGGGCTCGATCGCGACGGTGCTCGTCGGGATGCGGCCGCCGATGCCGCCCGCGCCGGTCTCTGTGGCGACGCCGTCGCCCGCGATGCCCGAGGCGGTGGCGGCCGAGCCGGCGCCGCGGCGGGTGCACCGCGAGCCGCCGCGGCCGATGCCCATGCCGGCCGATGCCAAGCCGGGCGCGGCGCCGCCGCGGATCGCCAAGCCGGTCGGCCGCGCGGGCGCCGGGGGACGGCCGGTCGCCGGAGCGCGGGCGGTCGCCGCGGACATGCCGATGCAGCGCGCGCAGCTCCGCCCGATGCCGGCCCAGGAGCGGGCGAAGCGCGGGGAGGCGTTCGCGCGCGACGGGCTGGACGAGCTCGGCGGCCTGGAGATCGCCAACAACGAGCAGATCGCCGGCTGGGCGCCGGTCCGGGTGTTCCCGGTGCCGCAGTACACGAAGGGCTACGACGGCCCGCGCACCGATTTTCGCGAGACGATCTACTGGAACGGCAACGTCGAGACGGGCGCCGACGGCACCGCCGAGGTGTCGTTCGTGATGTCCGACGCCGTGACGGCGTTTCGCGCGACGGCCGAGGGCTTCTCGGCGGGCGGCGCGGCGGGCGGTGGCGAGGTCGCGGTCGCGTCGAAGCTGCCGCTCTCGCTCGAGGCGAAGCTGCCGCTCGAGGTGTCGGCGGGCGATCGGATCCAGCTGCCGGTGACGCTCGCGAACGAGACGGAAGACGATCTCGAGGCCACGCTCGACGCGCGGTTCGGCGCGGCGCTCCGGCTCGCGGGGGCCTCGCCCGCGGCCGGCTCGCTCCGGCTCCGCGCCGGCGAGCGGCGCAGCTTCTACTTCCCGCTCGACGTGGTGGCGCAGGACGGCGACGCGGACGTCGCGCTCACGCTCGCGACGCGCGGCCTGCGCGACGAGCTCAAGAAGACGATCCGCGTGGTCCCGCGCGGCTTCCCGTTCGTCGCCGCCGCGTCGGGGACGGCGCGGGGCGATCGGCCGGGGCGCGCCGAGCTCGATCTGGCGGGCGCGCTGCCGGGGACGATCCGCGCGACGGTGACGATGTACCCGTCGCCGCTCGCGGCGATGACGCAGGGCCTCGAGGGCATGATCCGCGAGCCGGGCGGCTGCTTCGAGCAGACGTCGTCGTCGAACTACCCGAACACGATGATCCTGTCGTACCTGCAGTCGACCGACGCGGCCGATCCGGCGCTCGTCGGCAAGACGCTCGGCGTGCTCGATCGCGGCTACAAGCTGCTCACCGGCTTCGAGACGCCGGTCAAGGGCTACGAGTGGTTCGGCAAGGCGCCCGGGCACGAGGCGCTCACCGCGTACGGCCTCATGGAGTTCGCCGACATGGCGAAGGTCTACGACGTCGATCCGAAGATGGTGGAGCGCACCGCGGCCTGGCTCATGAGCCGGCGCGACGGCAAGGGCGGCTTCTCCCGCTCGGCGCAGGCGCTCGACACGTTCGGCCGCGCGGGCGAGGCCACGACGAACGCGTACATCCTGTGGGCGCTCGCCGAGGCGGGGCGTACCGCGGGCCTCGATCGGGAGCTCGCCGCGCAGCGCGCGCTCGGCGCCTCGACGGCGGATCCGTATCTGCTCGCGCTCGCGGCGAACACGGCGCTGCTCGTGGCGCCGCGCGCGCCCGAGACGGCAGCGATGGTGAAGCGACTCGCCGCGATGCAGGCCAAGGACGGCGGCTTCCCGGGCGCGCAGGAGACGATCACGAAGTCGGGCGGCGAGTCGCTCGTGATCGAGACGACGGCGCTCGCGGCGCTCGCGTTCGTCAAGACGTCCGAGAGCGGCGAGCACGCGGCGCAGCTCCGCGCCGCCGTCGACTGGATCAACGCGCGCCGCGGCGGCTACGGCCAGTGGGGCAACACGCAGGCGACGATCCTCGGCCTCAAGGCGCTGACGGCGTACTCGAACGCCGCGCGGCAGATGCAGGCGCCGGGCGCGGCGACCCTGGTCGTCAACGGCAAGCGCCTCGGCACGATCGAGTTCGACAAGGGCCGGCGCGAGGCGCTCGTCTGGGACGACGTGGCCGGCTCGCTCGCGGCGGGCAAGAACGTCGTCGAGCTCGAGCTCACCGGCGGCGCGACCCTGCCGTACACGGTCTCGATCGAGTACCGCGCGGCGCGGCCGCAATCGTCGCCGCGCGCGAAGGTCGCGGTGGCGGCCGAGCTCGGCAAGGCGCGCGTGAAGATGGGCGAGGGCGTGACCTTGCGGGCGCACGTCGAGAACCGCACGGCCGAGGGCATCCCGATGACGCTCGCGCGCGTCGGCATCCCGGGCGGGCTCGTGACGCAGACCTGGCAGCTCAAGGAGCTGCGCGACAAGGGCCTGATCGACTTCTACGAGACGCGGCCGCGCGAGGTCATCCTGTACTGGCGCGCGCTGCCGCCGTCGGCGAAGAAGGACGTCGATCTGCAGCTGCTGGCGGCCGTGCCGGGGACGTACGAGGCGCCCGCGAGCTCGGCGTACCTCTACTACACGGCCGAGGACAAGGCCTGGTCGCCGCCGGTGGCGTTCGAGGTGACTCGCTAGCGCGCAGAGTGGATGCGTAGTGCGTAGTGCGTAGTACGTAGTGTGGAGTGTGGAGTGTGGAGAACGCGCGCGGTGGTGCTCGCGCGCAGGTGTGGAGAGCGCGCGCGGTGGTGCTCGCGCGGGTGTGGAGAACGCGCGCGGTGGTGCTCGCGCGGAGACGCGCGGCGCTTGGCTCGCGGCCTCCTCGGATCCGCTCCGCCTCGCGCGCGCCCCCGGGCGTTCCCTGCTTCGCAGATGGGTCGTGCTCGCGGCCACGGCGAATGGTGGTGCTCGCACGACCGGTGAGCCCCGGGGGGCCCCCGCGCGCGAGGCTGCGCTCTCCGAGGAGGACCGACTCGCGAGGCGCCGCGCGTTGGCGTGGAGCGAGAAGGGAAGGCGCGCGGTGTCCGTACCGAACGAGCTCAGCGACGGGACGCGCGAGTAGAACGCTTCGGTTTCGCGTTCGGTTTTGGTTTCGGTTTGGGTTTCGCGTTCGGTTTCGCGTTCGCGTTCGGTTTGGGTTTCGCGTTTGCTTTCGGCGCGACGGGCTCGACCTTTGGTGCCTTCGTGAACTGTCGCCGTTGCCATTTGAACTTCGGGATCTCGATCCGCGAGTCGACCGAGCCGTTCCACTTGGTCGGAACGCCGTAGCGTGCGAGCGTCGCGCAGATGTCCTTGCCGAGCGCGACGCTCTGCTGCTCGTTGTCGCCGCTCTTCACGTATGCACCGAAGGCGAGCATCAGGCCCTGATTCTTCACGCCGCGCTCGAGATCTTGGCCGTGATAGAAGGTCGCGCCGCGCGCGGGTGGGTCCATGCGGTGCGCCGCTTCGTTCGCGTCCTCCCAGCCATTCGACATCGTGTAGCCGGCGTTCTGCAGCGCGATGATGCCCTCGCGCTTGAGCTGCGCGAACGCCGCATCGATCCGATCGTTCATCGTCGGCTTCGTCCACTTCGCTTCGGCTTCGCGCTGCGCCGCGAGCAGCTTCTTCGCGTACGCCGTCAGCTCGCGCTCGACCGCGGCCACGTCCGCGTCGTCATCGATCTCGTCGGCGATGCGCTCGCCGAGGTCATCGAGGAGCTCGGCCTGCTTGTAGAACCCCGAGCGCACCGCGGTCTCGACGGATTCGCGCAGGTACTTGGTCGATTCGCTCGCTGCCATCGCGGCCGAACATACTGCCAGCAACGGTCCGCTGGGAGCTCGGCGAGCCGCGGCGGCCAAGCGCCGCGCGTCTCCGTGCGAGCACCTCACCCCGCGCCAGCACGTTCTTTCTCACTCCGCCGCGCGAGCACCACACCACCCCCCGCGCCAGCACGTTCTTTCTCACTCCGCCGCGCGAGCACCCCGCTCCGCCCGCTCCGCCCGCTCCTCCCGCTCCGCCCCGTGCGCTCGCGCTCACACGTTTGCGGAACGGATCACCAGGGCAGCACCAGCGGCTCTGCACCGGCGCCTGCCTCGGCTAGCATGTGGCCGATGAGGACGATGACGAAGAGAGCGTGCCTCCGGCTCGCTACGGTCACGGCGGTCACGGCGGTCACGGCGAGCCTCGCGGCCGCGTGCGGCAGCGGCGGCGGCGGCCAGCACGTGGAGTACCCGCAGCAGGAAGGGTCCGGCTGGTACGTCATTCAGCTCACGAGCGCGCGGCTCGATGCGCGGCGCCCGGATGGGCGGCCGTGGCACACGAGCGAGAGCGACAGGACCGCGCTCGTCATCGGCGGCATCCTCGGGCTCGCGGCAGGGAACCCGGCGCTGGGGCTCTCGCTCGGCGAGGTGGCCAGCGACCCCGGCGGCGATCCGCTCGCGCCCGCGCCGTTCGTCGATCTGAAGATCGAGGGCGAGACGTACCGCGTATCGCCCGTCGGGCGCACGTACGCGCCGACCTGGCGGCAGCCGATCGCCATCGACGGCCGGCGGCGGCGCGGCGACGAGCGCGTGATCATCCAGATCCGCGACGGGGTCGACGAGGCCACGATCGGCCAGGTGGAGACGACGCTCGGCGCGCTGCTCGGGCGGCCGGCGCACACGTTCACGGCGATCGGCTCCATCATGAGCCTCGATCTGACCGTCGCGCCGATGCCGGCCCGCCGGCCCGCCTCGTACCAGGTGCGGGTGCCGTCGACGGTCGAGCGCGATGAGCTGGTGCGGGACGGGGCGCCCGGGTGGCGCCCCATCCCGGTCTGGAACGGCGATACGGTCGCGCTCGAGGCGGCCGGCGAGGTGTGCCCGTCGTCGCGGAGCGAGTGCTTCGGCCCCGAGGGCGCCGAGCCGGGCCGCTGGCGGCGCTATAGCTACGTCGAGGACGTGCCGCACGCCGCGCTCGTGGCGGCCGTGCCCGGCCAGGGCGCGCCGATCGGCCTGCACCCGACGATCCGCGTGACGCAGGCGGGCTCGATCCTCCTGTTCGTCAACGACAGCGACGTCGACAACAACGAGGGCTGGTTCGACGTGCGCGTGACGGTGACGCCGCCGCTCTGAGAGCGGGTCAGTTGCCCCACATCGGCCAGGCGTCGAGCTCCTCGTCGGGGAACAGCGCGCGGCGCGGGATGTCGAGGACGCGCAGGATGCCGTCGAGCGTGGTCTCGCCGAGGATGGAGTCGATCGGCCGGTAGTTCACCGCCGGCCGCCCGACGGCGAAGCACTCGTCGGCCGCTTGCCCCGGCCGCCAGACGGTGCACATGAACGATCGGTCCGCGCGATCGTAGAAGAGCGTGAACGCGCAGCGCTGGAGCTTCATGCCCAGCGTGACCGTGGTGACGCCCAGCGCGTCATCGACGAGCACGCCGCGGCCGTTCGAGGTGAGCCGCGCCTTCACGCACGGCATGGCCCGGCACGCCTGCGCCAGCGTGACGTTGTCGACGACGCCAACCGCGACAACGGGCGAATCCGCAGGCGCGAGATCCTCACAAGACCGGAGGGCCGCGACCGGAGGCTCCTCGAGCGGGAGCTTGGGCTTCTTGATCAAGGTCATCGCTGCGCGCGGTTCACGCATACCATTTCGTCGAGGGTCGCCGACCAACTTGACGATTTATTGATGCCGTGCGCCCACGCTCGGTTAGTGCTCGGTTAGCGCCAGCGGATCGCGTGCAGCCGGAAGTCAGAGCGAGGACGATCGAGGTGCTCGTCGGGGCCGAACGCGACGAAGATGACCTGGAGGCCGGGGCGCAGCGGGGCAGGCGCCTCGAAGCGGAGCCGTACGCCGCGGGCGGTCTCGGCGGCGGCGACCGGCGCGAGGTGGACGAGCCCGACGGCGACGCGCACCTCGCGCGTCCAGTCGGTGATCGCGCGCGCGTCACCCTCGGGCGCGTGCTCGACCTCGAGCTCGACGAAGCGCGGATCCTCGGCGAAGAAGTACGTGGCGACCGGCACGCGCCGGGTCTCGAGGTCCCAGCCGAACGCGTCGAGGTAGAGCGGCGGCGGCGCGGCGACCTCGGCCTCGACGATGGCGTCGGGATCGGTGCCGACCGTCGGCGGGCCGTCGCAGCGCGGCGCCTCGGCTCCGGCGGGCTCGCCGGGCTCGGCGGGGCAGAGCGGCGGCGGATCGTCCGGAACGTCCGGGATCCGGACGTAGCGGACGAGCCAGCCGGCGGCGTCGCGCGCGCCGGCGACGCGCAGATCGCCGGGCAGCGGCGGCGCGTCGCACGAGAGCGGCGCGCCGGCAACGTCGGCGCAGCGCACGAACGCGGCGGCGATGTCCGAGTGCGTGCCGAACGCCGGGTCGTCGGCGTCGTGGCCGGCGGGGAGCGCGCGCACGGAAGGCAGCGGGCGCGAGATCCGGTAGGCGGCGTCGGCGGCCGCCGCGGCGGAGACGGGGCCACCGCCGGTGCGCGGCCGCGTCACCTTGCTGGTCGCGACCGCGCCTCCCCACGCGAGCAGGAGCGCGGTGAGCGCGACGCCGGCGCGCGCGTAGCGGGCGAAGCCGCGCCACGCGATCGCGAGCAGCGCCACGAACCCCGGCGCCAGATCGAGCTGGTAGCGCGACGAGATGGACGGCGACCACAGGTAGAAGAGGAGCAGCGGCACGAGCCCGCAGAGCGCCCACGGGCCGAGCCAGCGCGCCGCCGGATCAGTGTCGGCGCGCCGCCGCCACGCGAGCGCCGCGAGCACGAGCCCGGCGGCGAGGAGCGGCGCGTAGGGCCACGAGTACGTCGAGAAGTAGTACTCGCGCCAGCGCGGGATCGGCTGCTGCCCGATGTGCAGCCCGG
>DATMCI010000063.1:0-115474 GCA_035558535.1 Kofleriaceae bacterium | reverse complement strand
CTTTGCTTCGCAGTGAGGTGGTTGCCCGCACGCCCGCCCACCGTTGGTGCTCGCACGACCGATCGGCACCACTCGCTGCGCCGCGGAGACCCCGTCGCGCGGGCGCGCCGCGCTTTGGAGATACGCGAAGTCCGCGCTCGTAACGGTTGTATCGAGCGAAGCGGCGCCCTGTCATCGAGACAGCTCGAGCCTCGTCCCACGTGGAACCTGGCAAGCTGGCGACCTTTGGCAGAGCGACCACGACGCTTCAGCGACCCCGACCCCCCTCGGCGACCTTGGGCCGAAACGTTCTCTGCCACCGCGCCGCTCTGGACCGCGTCTCCCACGTGGGACTCGCCGATATCCCGCCAGACGGCACGCACTCGGCTGTATCCGCTGCGCGCCGCGCCACCGGTCAGCCGCACCGCCGGACACCTCAACGGCGGGCTCGTCTCTGCCACCTCTGCCACCGCGCCGCTCAGGGCCGCGTCTCCCACGTGGGACTCGCCGATCACCCGCCAGACGGCACGCACTCCGCTGAACCCGCTGCGCGCCGCGCCTCCCACGTGGGACTCGCCGATCACCCGCCAGACGGTACGCACTCCGCTGAACCCGCTGCGCGCCGCGCCACCGGACAGCCGCACCGCCGGACACCTCAACGGCGGACTCGTCTCTGCCACCTCTGCCACCGCGCCGCTCAGGGCCCCGCCTCCCACGTGGGACTCGCCGATCACCCGCCAGACGGCTTGGTCGCAATTCATACAATCAAGCTGCTGATTGGACATGCATTGACTCGCCTTCACTCCCACGTGAGATCTCACCAGTTGGCATCTCGGCACTCATCCACCTCGCCCCACACTTGCAACGCGACAACAGAACGTGATTCCGGCTCTCACGTCCATGTATCACAATATGACGAAGCCACTATCCGACGTGTCATAGCATTGTATAGCCGCACGCCCGGAGATCGTCAAATTAATGAACAACATTTCGATCACGATTCAGGTATATCTATTTCATGTCGACCAACGCTGACACTCTGTCAGCCCTGCATGCAGCACGAACCTCATTGCATGGCACGATATCCACTCAGGTCCCCCAAGCTCCCGGAGCCTCTCGGGGTGGCGGGCCTCTCGCCCCTCAGCGCGCCAACGCGCTCGGCCCGTGACGAGCGCCCTGCACCACGCGCTCGCGGTCTTCCGAACGCCAGCTTTGCGGCGGTGCATTGCCCCTGCACCGCCCTCCTAGCGCTCGGCGCGGTGACGAGCGCGGAGCGCGCGAGGGCGAGGCCCGCCGCCCCGAGGCGCGAGCCACGGCACTCCCAGCACATGCTCACCATGCTCACGGCTCCAGCTCCCTGCGCCGCATGCGGAGTCAGATACCGATTCCGCCCGGCCGATTCCTCAGCGCATGCTCACGATGCTCACGACTCAAGCTCTCTGTGCCATCGCGGAGAGCGGCATCACCCTCGCGGCGAACGGCACTTCCAGCGCAGGCCATGGCGCCGACTCCAGCTTCGGCTCCGGCTCGGTGCTGCCAGCGTCCCGCGCGCTGGGCGTCGTCAACGCCCGCGTTTCAGCGCCCGCGCGTGCCCCACCCCCGAGAACCAGCGTCGCGTGCACCGGATGTCGCCAGCCTCCGCGCATGACCCCGTCCGCAATGCCATCCTTCCGGCATGCCGCGCAGCTCCTCTCCTCATGCGTCGTCGCCGCCGCTGCCGCCACTGCCGCCCGCTGCCCTCCTCGCGTGCAGCGCGCAGGCGAGCCCGTGAGCTGCTCGTCGGCGGGCCGTGCGACGGCCACGAGGCCGTCTTCGAAGGTCGCCCCACGAAGCTCGGCCCGTCAGTGCGGATCGTTGCGATTCAAGTGACGAGCCGCCGAGCATCTTCGCACCACACGCGATCCGCCCGTTCGAATTGACCCTCTCCGGCGCCCTAAACTGCCACACGCCCACACCTGCCGCCTGAAGACCGTTATGGCTCAGGCATTCGCTCGCGGTGAGCGAGACGTTGAGGTCGGAAGGTGCGCGCCATGAACGAGGTTACGCCGTGCGCCAACACAACTCCGCACCCGCCAGCTCCGCACCCGCCAGCTCCGCACCATAGCCACAAGGACGGCCAGCACCCCGCCGCCACCCCGCCACCGCCGCCACCACCCCGCCGCCGCGGCCGCCGCGGCCGCCACCGCCACTCACGCCCTCTCAGCGGAAGCTGACCAGCAACCGATACACGAAGCTCGCGCCGCTGGTGCCCGGAAACGCCGCTTCCGACCGCCGCACCCGGATCGTGAGCGTCATCGGGCTGCTCGTCGGGTTCTTCGCATACGCATTGAGCGGGAACGTCCCGGTGCCATCGAGCAGCGAGCAGCGCCCGCGGCCGTTGTCGGTATTGGCGTCGAGGACCCGGCCCTGCAGGTCGACGATCGCGAGCTGGCTGCCGATCCCGTTGGACTCGCAGCTCTCGACGGCGCGGTCGCCCTCGACGAGCTCGGCCCGCATCCGCGCCCACGACGGCACGGTGACCGTATAGAAGTCATCGTCATTATCGAGCGTGTGATCGCCGAACACGTACACCCCATTTCCGCCGTTCAAGCCCGGGGACGCCGTCGCGACCGAATCATTGACGCCCAGCACCCCCGGCGGCTCCGGCTCCGCGCCGCGATCACTGTAGTAGTCGACCACCAGGAAGTACTGCGGCACTGGCGTCACCGAGAACTGATCGATTCCCAGATAATACGTACCAGCAGCCAGATACACAGCGATCGACCCGCACGAGGACCCGTAGGGCCAGGGCTCCTCGCCGGCGACGACCAGCGCGCCCAAAGCGTCGAAGAGCCGGACTCTGAACCTCGAGTCGCAGCTGTAGAGCCGCGTGTACGTCTCGAACACGACGACCGTCGGCGACGCCACCACGATCCGGTGCAAGTCGACATCGGTCGCCGTCGCGAGCGACCCCGCCACCGTCGCATCACCCGCGATCTCGACCGGGCTCGCCGCCGCCTCGGCGACCGTGCCATTGGGCTCGACCTCGGCCACCGTCTCGATCTGGCAGTCCGCGCGGCAGCCGTCACCGCTCGCGGTGTTGCCGTCGTCGCACGTCTCCGGCGTGACCTTGACGCCGTCGCCGCACGTGACCGGCAGGTACACCGCCTGGAGCGCGTAGCTCGCGACCGGCTGGGTGTCGACGGACGCCATCATGTGCACGTACACGCTGGCCCCGGGCAGGAGGCCAAACGCCAGCCCCGAGCACGCGTCGTTCGTGGAGCGGAAGTAGTTCGACTCGAGCGCCCGCCCCGACGCATCACGCACCACGAGCAGGGTGAGCATCTCGAAGCCGCAGATCACGCCGATCCCGCGCGCCGGATCCCAGACGTCGAGCCGCACCACCACGCTGCCGGGGCCGGGGTTCGTGAACTTGAAGACGTCCTCGTCGCCTGCCGGCGTGATCGAGCCGCGGATCGTGACGCTCCCCGTGAACGCGCCGTTCGCGTCGGCGTTCGCGGTGGCGAAGTCGTTCCCGTAGCTGCCGGCCACGCTCGTCGAGGGCGAGCCATCCTCGTTCGGCTCGATCTCCAGCGGCTCGATCACGCACGCGGCGCTGCAGCCGTCGAGCGAGCGCGGGTTGCCGTCGTCGCACGCCTCGCCGCCCGTCACGACGCCGTTGCCGCACCCCGTCGGCGTGCAGTTCGCGTCGCACCCGTCCCCGCTCACCGCGTTCCCGTCGTCGCAGACCTCGGGGGCATCGAGCTCGCCGTCGCCGCAGACCTGGACCACGCAGGCGTTGGTGCAGCCGTCCCCCTCGACCTGGTTGCCGTCGTCGCACTCCTCGGCGCCCGTCACGACGCCGTTGCCGCACCCCGTCGGTGTGCAGTTCGCGTCGCACCCATCCCCGCTCACCGCGTTCCCGTCGTCGCACTGCTCCGTGCCGGTCCGGACGCCGTTGCCGCACCCCGTCGGCGTGCAGTTCGCGTCGCAGCCGTCCCCGCTCACCACGTTCCCGTCGTCGCAGACCTCCGTGCCCGCCACGATGCCGTTGCCGCACCGGCTGACCGTGCAGTTGCTGTCGCAGCCGTCCCCGCTCGTCGCGTTCCCGTCGTCGCACTGCTCGGTGCCGGTCCGGACGCCGTTGCCGCACGCGGTCGCCGTGCAGTTGTTGTCGCAGCCGTCCCCGTTCGTCGCGTTCCCGTCGTCGCACGCCTCCGCCCCCGTCACCACGCCGTTGCCGCACCCCGTCAGCGTGCAGTTCGCGTCGCACCCGTCCCCGCTCGCCGCGTTCCCGTCGTCGCACGCCTCGCCACCGGTCAGGACGCCGTTGCCGCACCCCGTCGGCGTGCAGTTCGCGTCGCACCCGTCCCCGCTCGCCGCGTTCCCGTCGTCGCACGCCTCGCCGCTCGTCACGACGCCGTTGCCGCAGCCGGTGACCACACAGTTGCTGTCGCAGCCGTCCCCGTCGACCGCGTTGCCGTCGTCGCAGCCCTCGCCTCGCGTCAGGACGCCGTTGCCGCACGCCGTCGGCGTGCAGCTCGCGTCGCAGCCGTCCCCGCTCGCCACGTTGCCGTCGTCGCACCGCTCGCCGGCCTCGAGCCGGCCGTTGCCGCACGCCGGCAGACACTCGCGCGTCCCCGCGCAGACCGGGTCGCCGCAATCGGCGACGCCGTTGCCGTCCTCGTCCCCGACCAGCGCGCAGTCCTCGGGGCCGTCTCCACCGTCTCCTTCGCCTCCACAGCCTGCAAAGACCGCAACCCAGCTCACGAGCACCCAGAGGGCCACTACACGCAGACGCATGGCGCCGGGGCTACGCAAGGTAGATGCCACGGTATACCGATCCAGCCTCGACGGTGAGCCCCTGCGATGGTGCCCCCCGTTCACACCCTGTGAAGCCGCGTTCATGGGTGCCGCTCGCGCCAGGCTCTCGCGCATGAGCTACCGCGACGACCGCGACGACCGCGACGCCGACCGCGCGCGGATCGCCGCGCTCGAATCCGAGCTCGCCGAGGCCAAGCGCCGGATCGCCGCCGCCCGCGACGCGCCGCCACCGCCATCGGCTCCCCCGCCGCCGTGACGCCAGCCTCCCCCCGGCCCTACCGGCGCGGGCGGCGATCGCTGCGGGCGACGAGCGCGCTCGGCAGCGTGCCGTCGGCCTCGAGCCGGCGGATCTCCTCGCCGAGCGGGCGCAGCTCCGCGAGCCGCGCGGGATCGCCACGGTAGCGATCGACGAGCTCGCCGTATGCCTCGCGCACCGCGTCCCCGTCGGGCGGCGCCGCGATCAATGCCCGGACCACCGCGAGCCGCCAGCGCACGGCGAGGTCGGCGTTCGCGCCCTCGACGGCATCGGCGAGCGCGTCGCCCTCGGCGCGGAGCTTACTCGCCGCCGACGCGCTGCGCTCGCAGCGATCGATCAGCGCGGCCAGCCGCGACGCGGGGTCCCCGGGCACGCCCCGAAGGTAGCACCGCGGCGAGGGCCCGGCGCAGCGGTCCGCGCCGTGCGGCCGGCGGCCCCGGCCAGGGTCTGGCACCGCCCCTGGCACCGCCCGGTCATCGACGAACCACAATGCACGAGACCCGCCTGCGCGCCGGTCGTATGATGCCTCGCGCATGCGCAAGCCGGCCTCGCCCAAAGTCGCGACCTTCGTCGCGCCCCGCGCGCCCCGCGCGCTCCTCGCGCCCTTGGCCCTCCTCGCCCTCTCGCTCGGAGCCGCCTGCAGTAACGAGCCCGATTACTCCTACGACTTCGGGCCGTTCACCGTCGCGAGCGGCGACGAGATGATGAGCGACTGCGTCCAGATCTCGCTCAACAACACCGAGCCGGTGTACGTGAGCTCCGTCGAGCTGACGACCGGCCCGGGCTTCCACCACTCGAACTGGCTCTGGGTGCCGGAGCACATCTTCGCGGGCGAGGACGGCACCTTCAAGTGCCGCGACCGCGGCTACTCCGAGGCGGTCGCCGCCGTGTTCGGCGGTGTCCTGTTCGCGCAGTCGACGCAGGTGCCGCACGAGGTCCAGGCGTTCCCGCCGGGCATCGCCGTGAAGCTGCCGCCCAAGACGAAGCTCATCGCGCAGATCCACCTCCTGAACCCGACCGACGCGCCGCTCAAGCTCCGGCCGAACATCACGCTCGCGATGCTCCCCGAGGCGGAGGTCCAGACGAAGCTCGCCGGCATCTCGTTCCAGAACCAGGGGCTCTACCTGCCCCCCAACCGCGCGTCGCGGTTCAGCGTCGAGTGCGACCTCGCCGAGCGCCACCAGGCGCTCCTCGGCAGCGACCCGGACTTCCGCATCTACTACGGCCTCGCGCACTACCACGAGCTCGGCACGCGGCTCGATCTCGAGGCGGTCCGCCCCGACGGCACCGCGAGCATGGTCTACAGCACCGCGGCCCTGGCCGGCGACACGCTCGGCGGACCGATCACGCCGGCCTTCGACATGACCGGCTACACGAAGCTCCGCTTCTCCTGCGACTTCTACAACCCGCGCGCGGAGGTCGTGGAGTGGGGCATCGGCGATCAGGAGATGTGCGTGTTCCTCGCGTTCACCGACTCCGAATACAACTGGGGCGGCGGCGTGAACGAGCCCACGCCCCCGCAGACCGAGACCGAGGTCGGCAACGCGATCCACTACACGAGCACCTGCGCCGTGTTCGCGACCGACGCGCGGCACTAGCCACAGTCCGGATGGCATAGTGCGCGCCGCATGAAGATCCTCATCACCGGCGCCGGTGGACAGATCGGCCACGACTTGATCGGCGCGCTCATCGCGCAGGGCCACGAAATGATCTCCACCGACCTCGCCCCGCGCCCGCCGAGCCACGCGCACGCTGGCGGCAAGTGGCAGCGGCTCGACGTCACCGACGCCGCGGCCACCGAGAAGCTCATCACCGAGCTCCGGCCCGACCTCGTGTTCCACCTCGCGGCGATCCTGTCGGCGCGCGGCGAGAAGGACCCGCAGCTCGCCTACGACGTCAACCAGACCGGCACGTGGAACGTGCTCGAGGCGATGCGCAAGGCGAAGGTCGGCCGGTTCGTGTTCACGTCGAGCATCGCCGTGTTCGGGCCGCCGCCGAGCGGCCCGCTGCCCGATCCGACGCCGGACGACGTCGCGCTCCACCCGACGACGATGTACGGCGTCACGAAGGTCTCCGGCGAGCTCCTCTGCGAGTACTACCGCGGGAAGTACGGCATCGACTGCCGCGGCGTGCGGTTCCCCGGCCTCATCTCCGCCGCGATGCCGGGCGGCGGCTCGTCGGACTACGCGCTGTTCATGTACGTCGACGGCGTGCGCAAGGGCGGCTACGAGGCGTTCGCGCGCGCCGACACGCGGATCCCGCTCATGTACATGCCCGACGGCGTGCGCGCGCTGCTCGAGATCGCGATGGCCGACCGCGAGCGGCTGACGCGCACGATCTACAACATCGCCGCGTTCTCGCCGCGCGCCGACGAGATCGCCACGGCGGTGCGGCGCGTGCTCCCCGAGGCGAAGTTCACGTTCCGCCCCGATGCCGTGCGCCAGGGGATCCTCGACTCGTGGCCGAAATCGCTCGACGACTCCGCGGCGCGCCGCGACTGGAGCTGGCGCCACAAGTACGATCTCGACGCGATGACCGACGATCTGATCCCGCGCATCCGGCGCATGCTGGAGCTCGGCGCGATCCTGTCGTCTCACTAGCACCGCACTCGCACCAGCACCAGCACGGGATCGGACCGAGGAGAATCGCCATGTACACGAACGCAAAGTCGGTCTTCGCCGCGCAGCTCGCCGAGATCGAGCGCGCCGGCCTGTGGAAGCACGAGCGCACGATCACGTCGCCGCAGGCGGCGCACATCACCACGAACGGCAAGCAGGTCACGAACTTCTGCGCCAACAACTACCTCGGCCTGTCGAGCCACCCGCGCGTCATGGACGCCGCGCGGCGCGCGCTCGAGGAGCGCGGCTACGGCCTCTCGAGCGTGCGCTTCATCTGCGGCACGCAGGACCGGCACAAGGAGCTCGAGGCCGCGGTCTCGCGCTTCCTCGGGACCGAGGACACGATCCTCTACTCGTCGTGCTTCGACGCCAACGGCGGCCTGTTCGAGACGCTGCTCGGCGAGGAGGACGCGATCATCTCCGACGCGCTCAACCACGCGTCGATCATCGACGGCATCCGCCTGTGCAAGGCGGAGCGCCACCGCTACGAGCACGACAACCTCGAGGACCTCGAGGCCAAGCTCATCGCCACGGCGGGCAAGCGGCTGCGGATGATCGCGACCGACGGCGTGTTCTCGATGGACGGCGACATCGCGCGGCTCGACGCGATCTGCGATCTCGCCGAGAAGCACGGCGCGCTCGTCATGGTCGACGACAGCCACGCCACCGGCTTCGTCGGCAAGACCGGCCGCGGCTCGGCCGAGCTGCGCGGCTGCCAGGATCGAATCGACGTCTACACGTCCACGCTCGGCAAGGCGCTCGGCGGCGCGTCCGGCGGGTTCACGTCCGGGCGGCGCGAGATCATCGATCTCTTGCGCAACCGCTCGCGGCCGTACCTGTTCTCGAACACGCTCGCGCCGCCGATCGTCGCCGGCTCGCTCGAGGCGATCGCGCTGATCAGCGAGTCGACGGAGCTGCGCGACCGGCTCGAGCGCAATACCGTGCGGTTCCGCGAGGGCATGACGCGCGCGGGCCTGGCGATCCGCCCCGGGACGCACCCGATCGTGCCCGTCATGCTCGGCGACGCGCGCCTCGCCGTCGAGATGGCGCAGCGCCTCCTCGAGCACGGCATCTACGTCATCGGCTTCTCGTTCCCCGTCGTGCCCAAGGGGCAAGCCCGGATCCGGGTGCAGCTCTCGGCCGCCCACTCGGAGGACGACGTCGACCGCGCGATCACGGCGTTCGCCGCGGTCGCGGCGGAGCTCGGAGTTCGATCCCCATGAACCGAGCCGGTCCGGAGGCGCGGCAGCGGAGGACCGTGCGAGGTTGCCAATGAAACCTGAGGCCATCACCGCGAAGATCCGGGCGTCGATTCCGGATGCGCGCGTGACGCTCAAGGATCTCACCGGTACGGAGGACCACTGGCAGGCCGAGATCGTGTCCGCCAGGTTCGTAGGGATGTCGCTGGTGCAGCGGCATCGCCTCGTCATGTCAGCGCTCGCCGAAGAGATGAAAGGCCCGATCCACGCGCTCACGCTCGACGTGAAAACGCCTGAAGAAGCAGGCACCTGATCGCGCCCGGTCCCCGTACGACTGAGCCTCGTTTCGGGGTGCAGCGATTCGCTACGTGTGCGATCCTACCAGGCCCTCGCGATGGTCGCCGACGCCGCACCGGTGGAGCAGTTCGGACCGTACCTGGTCTACGAGCGCCTTGGTGTAGGCGGCATGGCCACCGTCCACCGCGCCCTCGAGCGCGGCGCCGACGGCACCGAGCGGATCGTGGCGCTCAAGCGCCTCCTGCCGCACCTCGCCGAGGACGCGAGCTTCATCAAGGCGTTCGTCCGCGAGGCCAAGCTCGCGTCGCTCCTCTCCCACGTCAACATCGTCCAGCTCTTCGAGCTCGGCCGCGTCGGCACCGAGTACTTCATCTCCATGGAGTACATCGACGGGCGCGACGTCCGCCGCGTGCTCCGCCACGCGCGCCGCGTCACCGGCGCGCCGCCGATCCACGTCACCGTCGGGCTCCTGCTCCAGCTCTGCGACGCGCTCGAGTACGCGCACGCGAAGGTCGACGAGAACGGCCACCCGCTCGGGCTCGTCCACCGCGACGTCTCCCCGTCGAACCTGCTCGTCACCCGGGCCGGGATCCTCAAGGTCATCGACTTCGGCATCGCCAAAGCGCAGTCGTCACAGCTCCGCACGCAGACGGGCCGCGTCAAGGGCAAGCTCGCGTACATGGCGCCCGAGGCGGTCGCCGGCAAGGACCTCGACTCACGCAGCGATCTGTTCGCCGCTGGCGTGATCGCGCACGAGCTCCTCACGGCGCGCCCGCTGTTCGCGAGCAAGAACGAGTACCAGACGCTGCTCAAGGTGCAGCGCGGCGACATCATGCCGCCGTCGACGTTCAGCCGGCAGTGCCCCCCCGAGCTCGACGCGATCGTGCTGAAGGCGCTCGCGCGCGATCCGAACGAGCGGTACACGAACGCGGCCGAGCTGCGCGAGGCCCTCCTCGCGCTGCGCCGCAAGTACGGCCTCGCGACGGGCCACCGCGACGTCGCACAGTGGATGGAGTGGGCGTCCGCGATCGAGCCGCCGAGCGGCGACTTCCCGCTGGTGACCCTGCAAGAGCCGCCGGCCGCCGACCCGGCTCGCACCGTGGCCGCGCGGCCGCGCGCGAGCGCTCCCGCGCCGCGCGCGCACCGCGACGAGGAGGACGCCGCGATCGAGCACGCGTGGGGCGGCGCCGAGGCCGAGCAGGAGGCCGGCCCGGTCGTGCTCGAGGACGTCCCCGACGTCTCCGACAAGCACCTCGGGGGCTCCGGCAGCGCCCCCGCGGTCCGCGACGACTTCGACGATTACCTCGACGATGACATCCCCGCGCCGCAGCCGAGCCACGGCCTGGCGCCGCGCGTGCGTTCCCGCAAGACGAGCGGCCCGCCGCGCGAGCTCATGGCGGCGCCGACGCGGCCGACGATCGCCGGCCACGGCCCCCGAGCGCGGGTGCCGAACCAGACGCCGCTCCGCGCCGTGACGTCCGAGTCCGTCGGCGCGCCGGTGCGCCGGGCCACCGTGCCGCCGCAACCGGCGCAGGCGCTGGGCGCGCACGCGCCGTCGGATCCGGGCGCACCGGCGTTCGCGCCCCCGCCGCCACAGGTCCCGCCCGAGGCGCTCACGACCATGCGGGAGCTGTCGATGCCATCGCACGCGCGCGTGCGCGCCGACTCCGTGGCGCCGCGTGAGCTGCCGTCGCTCGATCTGGCCGTGGCGGAGCAGCCCGCCGCGGCGGACGAGCTCGACGGCGGCTACGCCGATGGCGGCGTCGACGTCAACGCCGACGCTGGCGCCAACGACGACGACGACGATCCCGACATGCTCGCGACGGCGCGACGGCCGCGACGGCCGGGGATCCGGTCCGCCGCGGCCGGTGCTTCGCTCGACGCCTCGAGCGGCGCCGCGGCCAGCGCCGTGGCTGGCACCGCGATCAGCGCCTCGGACGGCGCCGCTGCCGAGACCGCTGCCGAGACCGCTGCCGAGGCCGCGATCGGCACCACGATCGGCGCCTCGATCGCCGCGCGGCAGCCGTCGCGCGGCCGGTTGCTGATCGTCGCCGGCCTGTTCGTCGCGGGCACGGCCGCCGCGACCGTCGCGATCGCCACGTCCACCACCGGCGGCGGCAAGCAAAAGCCCTCGGCCGAGCCCGCGCCGGCCCCCGCCCCGCCGCCGCCGCCAGCCCCGGCGCGCACCATCGGCACCATCAAGTTCGTGACCGTGCCCGAGGACGCCGAGATCACCGTCGAGGGGCACCCGGTGCACCAGGGCTCGCCGTGGGCGCTCGAGCTGACCGCTGGCGTCCACCAGATCTCGATCCAGCGCTCCGGCTACAAGGCGTGGCTGACGTCGCTCGAGCTGTCGTCGAGCGAGACGCAGCTCCTGCGCGTGGTGCTCGAGCCGCTCGGCGGTACGGCCGCCCCGGCCGAGGCGACGCTGACCCTCGCGACGACGCCGGACGGCCTCGAGGTCGTGCTCGACGGCCAGGTGCTGCCGCAGCGGACGCCGCTGCGGATGCCGATCCGGCCCGGGCGGCACGTGGTCGCCGTCCGCCAGGGCGGCGCGGAGGTGTGGCGCCATGCGTTCGACGCACGGGGCAGCGTCGATTACGAGTTCTCGCCGTCGATGGCCGAGGACAAGCAGCGCGAGCGCGCCGAGCGCGCGTCGGGCGATCCGGCGCCCGCGCCCGCGCCCGGCGGGACCGACTCGGCGCGGCCGTCGATCATCGGCGTCGATCGCGGCGAGCAGCCCCGCGCGCCCAGCACGAACGGAAGCGGGAGCGGGAGCGGGAGCGAGCCGGCCGACAAGGCCGCCGCGCGCAAGATCGACAGCCCGTCGCTGCCGTCGATCCCTGCGCCGCCTCCGGCGCCTGCTCCAGCGCCGGAGAAGGCGCCTGCTCCAGCGCCGGAGAAGACGCCCGCCCCCGCTCCAGCACCGGAGAAGACGCCCGCCCCGGCGCCTACCCCCAAGTCCGCGCCGTCGGGCGCGCCGATGCTCGTGCCGCAGTCGTGGGTCACGCGCATCGGCGGCGCCGCGCCGACCATCAAGGTATCCCGGCCCGACGAGCTACCGACGATCGTCGCGGCGAAGCTCTGCATCGACACGCAGGGCCGCGTGACCTCGGTGGACGTCCCCACCAAGCTCGAGCGCCAGACGGCGGCGGAGCTCAAGCACGCGCTCGAAGGCTGGACGTATCAGCCCTACCGCCACCAGGGCGCCGTGGTGCCGGTGTGCTTCGTCGCGAGCCTCCGCACCAAGTGAGGCTCGCCGCGCCGCGGCGTCAGCTCTTCTCGGCGACGACGAAGCCCTCCAGCATGTCCATCCCGCACGCGAACCGGACCTCGCCTTCCTTCGGGACGGTGACCGGGATCTCGACCGGCTTGTCCTTCGGCAGCATGACCAGCTTGCCCTCGGGCGTCTTCAGCTCCTCGAAGCAGTGCCCGTCCGCCCGGCGCGTGAACACCAGGGTCAGCTTCTCGCCCGGCTTGCCGGGGATGCGAGCCGGCACGTAGCCTTCCTTGCCGACGTCGATCGGCACCTTGCGCGAGCCATCGGCGCTGACCGCGGGCGCGGCGGGCGCCGCAGGCGCCGGCTTGGCGGCCGGTGCGTCCTCCTGCTTCTTGGGGCAACCGGAGATCCCAAGGACGAGCGCCAGACCAGCGACGACGCGAAGCGACATGCCGGCACGATAGCGCGCCGATCGCGCGCGGGCTACAGCCGCGCCGAGACCGCGCCCGTCGGCGACAAGCTCTCCAGCGGATCCGCCCAGTTCTCGAACTGGAGGATGCCCAGGTCCGCGAAGCGCTGGCGCTGCCGATCCGAGAGCAGGTCCATCTTCTTGATCGCGGGGACGATCTTCGCGAACAGGAGCTGGCGGAACATCACCTGCCCCTGGTTGTGCAGCGCGATCTCCATGCACTGCTTCGCGGGCAGGCCGCGCTTCTCCCACACCTCCTGGAACAGGAACCGATCGCGCATGAGCCGCGCCGCCTCGAACACGAAGTCCTCGCGCTCGCGACGCACGCTCTCCGGCTGCTCGCGGTAGTAGTCGCGCAAGGACAGGACGCCGAACGCGACGTGGCGGGCCTCGTCGCCCATGACGTACGCGGTGAGCGCCTTGAGCAGCGGCTCGGTCGTGTTGTTGCGGATCACCGCGAACGCGGCGAGCGCCAGGCCCTCGACCATGATCTGCATGCCGAGGAACTTCATGTCCCAGCGGCTGTCCTTGAGGACCATGTCGAGCAGCGTCTTCAAATGCGGGTTGCACGGGTACGACGAGCCGAGCTTCGTGTGGACGTAGCGGTTGTAGACGTCGACGTGGCGCGCCTCGTCGACGACCTGGCTCGCCGCGTAGAGCTTGCTGTCGAGATCGCGCACCGAGTCGACCAGCTGCGCCGTCGCGAGCAGCGCGCCCTGCTCGCCGTGCATGAACTGCGAGAGCGTCCAGATGAGGACGTCCTGGTTCAGGTCGTGGCGCTCCTTCTCGGACATCCGGTTGTAGATGTCCGAGCCGTGCAGCGGCATCATGTACTCCGGCCCGAGCGCCTTGCCGAGATCGACGTCGGTGTCCCACGGCAAGACGTCGTCGGAGATCCACTGCGCGCGCACCGCCTTCTGGTAGAGGTCGCGGAGCTTCTCGCGCGTCTCCTGATAGCCCCAGGTGTACGTGACGTCGAGCATCGCCTCGAGCGTCTCGAACGACGGTCCTGCGAGCGTGGTCGCGGCGGCGTCGGCGCCGTGATCGTGAGCGGCAATAACAGCAGCGGCGGCGGCGGTCTCCATGGGCACTCCCCTGCCGGCGGGCGCCGGCCCAAAACTGAAATCGGTTTCATTTTTATCTGGCGCCCCTGGCAGGGTCAAGGTCATTGTGTCCATCGTGCCCTCGCGCGCGCGAACGAAGACCCTCGCTCCGCCGCCCCGCGGTCCTCGCGGCCCTCGTGATCCGGCGGCGATCCTGCGGGCGTCCAAGGAGCCCGACTTCCGCCAGGAGCGCTCGCGCCGCAGCTACCTCGCGCTGATCGAGGCCGCGACCACGCTGTTCTCGGAGCACGGCTACGACGCCGTCGGCACGCCGGAGATCGCCGAGCGCGCCGGCGTGGCGGTCGGGACCTTCTACCGTTACTTCGACGACAAGCGTGAGATCTACCTCGAGGTGTCGCGCCGCAACATGGCCGAGGCCTACGCCGCGACGCTCGAGGGGCTGGGGCCCGAGCGCTTCGCCGGCCGCGCGCGCCAGGAGACCATCCGCGAGACCGTCGCGGTCCTCTTCCAGCACGTCGCCGGCCGCGGCCCGCTCACGCGCAGCTTCCTCGAGATGTCGCTCCGCGATCCCGCCGTCGCCGAGCTCCGCCGCGCCTTCGAGACCGTGGCGATCGGGCGCCTGGCGGCGCTGATCGCGGCCGCCGTCCCGCGCGACGTCGTGTCGGATCCGGAGGCCACGGCCTTCGTCCTCTACGGCAGCGCGATGCAGGCCGCCTACGGCCTCGCCGGCCACGTCGGCCCGCCGCCCGTCGACGCGGCGCGCGCCCGCGAGGCGCTGACCAGCTTCATCGAGCGGACGCTGTTCCCGTAGCCCCCGCAGCATCGGCCATCAGAGCTTCTGCGCCACGGCCGCGGCCACCACCGGCGGCCGGCCCAGCACGGAGAACGCCGCCCAGACCCGCGGCGCCGCGGCCGGATCCAGCGGCGTCGCCGCGCGCATGTCCAGCGCCCGCTGCACCCGCGCCAGCGCCCGGGCCGGATCGGCGCGCCAGTCCGGCTGCGCGTAGAAGCCGTGCATGACGGCCAGCGCGGCCGCGTCGTCGATGCTTCGATCGGTCGCGAGGACCGCGGCCGTGCCGGACTCGAGCAGCGCGGCCGCGATCGAGCCCCAGCCCTCCTCGTCCATCGCGGCGGCTGAGCCGCAGCCCGCCAGCACCGCGAAGCGCGGCGCGAAGCGCTCTCGCACCAGCTCGGCCGTCTCGACGGCAGCGTCGGCCAGCTGGAGCGCGCGCCGGTCCCCCCGGCCCACGACGTGAACCGCGACGTGGAGCAGCTCCGCGTCGCGGGCCGCCCACAGCTGCGCGCGCGTCGCGGGCAGCGCCGTCCCGGCGCCCGCCACCTGCGCCCTGGGCCCCAGCACCGCGGCCACGGCCGATCCCTCCATCGCGGCCCCGCGGAGGTTCCCGCCCGGATCCGCGATGACGACCGGCGCGCCCATCCCGCGGCTCGCCGGCCCGCTCGCCCGCAGCGCGAGCATCCGCACCAGCGGGCGCCCGGCGATGATCGGCGCGCCAGCGGCGTCGCGCAGCGCTGCCAGCGGGACCTTGCCGAGCGGACCGATCCCGAGCACGTGCAGCGCCTCGCCCGCGCTCCCCGGCGGGACGATCATCGGCCCCAGCGCCCGGGCTGCTTTGTCGTTGCCCGGATCGATGAACAGGTCCTCGGCCCACCGCCGCGCCGTGCTCGCCGGGCCCACGTCCTCCCCTGTGATCTCGCCGTCTCGGATGCGCAGTCGATACGCGCGCTCGCGGCCCGCTCCGATCTGGCGCTGGGACGGCGCGATGACGATGACCAGCTCGCGCCCCCGCCACGCCGCCAGCACGTCGTCGACCTCCGGCGGCGCCGCCATGATCTCGCCGTCGCCCGGCGCCCCCGGCTCTGGCGGCACGGCGTCGTGGAGCACCACCTCCGCCGCCGTCGCCCGCAGCATGTCGCTCGCGTCGAGCTCGAGGATCACGGCGAGGACGTCGCGCCAGCGGCCGCGCTGCGCGAGCAGCCCGATGAGCCCGTCGTACGGGCCGCGGTGGCTCGACACGAGGTACGCCGCCCGCGCGCGGGCGTTGCCGCGCAGCGCCGCGACCATCGCCATGGCCCGCCGGTAGTGGTGCTCCGCGAGCAGATCATCGAAGCGCCCGTCGCGCAGCTCGGCCAGCTCGGCTTGCGCGCGCGCGATCTCCCACGGCCAGTCGGCGTCGGGCGGCTCCAGGCCGGCCGCCCGCTCGAGGTAGCGCCCCGCCTCGTCGAGCGCGCCGCGATCCGCGGCGAGGTACCCGCGCAAGAGCTGGGTCTCGACGATCTCTCCGTCGATCTTGTCGACGCGATCCAGGAGGGCCAGGGCGCGCGCAGGATCTCGCCACCGCAGGAGCCACGCCTGGTTGATCGCGATCGCCGCCGCGACCACGTGGTTCTCACACCGGCCGTTGGCCTGCTCGGCCATCGCCAGCTCCAGCTCCGCCAGGCTCTCCTGTCTGGCCTCCATGTGGCGCATGCCCTTCTTGAGGCGGAGCCAGGCCACGTCGCATGGCACCGTCGCGCGCTTGAGCGCGCTCGCCAGCGTGTTGGCGGCGCCCTGGGTGTCCCCCATCCGGCGCAGGGCGTCGGCGCGCGCCAGCTCGGCGACTGCCTCGTTGCGCGGATCGCTCAGTCGTCGGGCCCGCAGCGCCGCTTCGTCTGCCGCATCCAGCGACGCCGTGAAGTCCCCGATCTTCCACGTTGCCTGGGCCAGGTGCACGAGATCGCTCGTCAGCGAGCGCTCGTCGCCCATGAGCCGGTGCACGACGCTGGCCAGCTCGGCGTGCCCGCGCGCGTCGTGCCCGCGTCCGTCTCGAAACGCGACGAAGCTCAGGATCCGGTTCGCTTCGCCGTACAGCGGGCTCGCAAGGAGCTGTTCGGCGCGCTTGCGCGCCTCTTTGTAATTCTCCTTATCGTAATTACCCAGGTACATATAGGCCTGCGCGGCCCAGCTCAGATCACGCGGGTCGCCGGTGGCGGCGTGAGCGGCGCGGCAGATCTCGATCCCGCGTTGCAGCTCACCGGACCGGACCGCCTTCTCGCAGTCAGACATCGCCGGCCGCCGCGGGCCCCGCCGGAGGCTCAGTCCAGCGACGCCCCCTAGAACCACGGCCCCGACGAGCACCGCTCCGACGAGCCGCCGCGCGCCTCGCGTACGCAGTGACCAGCACCGGCGTGTCCCGCCCCCCTTCCACAACATGGGGCCTATCATGCGCCAATCCGGCTCCGGCAGGAAACTCCCCGCCCTCCGGAAGATCGAGCACCGCGCAAAATCCTGCTGGAGCGGGGAATGGACAGCGGTTGACCCTGTCGACAGCGGCCCCTACCATGCGGCGCGTGAAAACCAGTGCACCCGGTGGTAGCGCAACCATCGGTAGTGACGGTCCTCTCACAGCGGAGGTCGGAGAGGCGGTGTCGCGACAAACCCCAAAATCACGCGTCGATCATGCGAGTGAGGCGGCCGCGCTCACGTGCCTTCGCGATGGCCGGCCCACAGAGGCGCTGACGATCCTGATGACCACCTATGGCGCTCGTATCGTCGCGTTCGCGCTCCGCATTCTCCGCGACCGCGGTCTGGCCGAGGACGTCCGCCAGCACGTCTTCATCGATGCCTACCGGCGATTCGACACGTTCGAGGGGCGTAGCAGCCTGTGGAGCTGGCTGTGCCGCATCGCCTACCACCGATGCATCGATCAGCTGCGGAGCCGCCGGAATCAGGAAGTGACCGATTTTGATGTTTTGAACGAGCTCGGCGGATCGTCTGAGCCCGTGATGGACGTGGACCGACTCGCGAAGCGACGCGTGATCGAGCGCTGCCTGGGCAAACTACCCGAGCTCATGCGAACCCAGGTGCTGATGCGGTACTTCCTGGGCCTCAGCTACGACGAGGTCAGCGAGGTCGTGGGGGGCACGCCTGGCGCCGTGCAGGTCCGGATCTCCCGGATCTTGCCGCGGTTACGGCAGTGTCTGGCCGGTTCCGGGGAAGGAGTGCCCCGATGAGTGAGGGCGAGCGGACCGAGCAGGCAGACCCCGATGACCCCGATGACCTCGCCGACGCGCCGTTCATCGACGACCCGGAGCGCGCGGAGGCCGCGTGGCTGCTCGCGCGGGAGAATGATCCTGGCGCTCCTGCCCCATCGCCGGAGCTCGCGCGCGCCCACGCGGAGCTCGGCGACCTGCTCGGCGATCTGCCCATCGGAGCTCCCGACCAGAGCTGGCAAGCCGAGGTGTTGCGGCAGGCCACGGCCGCCGCCGAGGCATCTCCCCAGCCCCAGCCCCAGTCCAAGTCTCAGGCTCAGTCTCAGCCCCCGCCCCAGTCCAAGTCTCAGGCTCAGTCTCAGCCTCCGCCTCCGCCGCGCAGGCGTATCTATCGGTGGGCGATCGCAGGGAGCCTCGCCGCCGCCGCCGCCGCCGTCGCCATGGTGATCCTGATTCCCGGCTCCCGCCCGCGCGCTGACGAGCTGGAGATCTCGATTCGCCATGGAGATCCGGCGCGCGGCGACGCTCAGGCGGCCGCCGTGGGAGACCAGCTGATCATCCGGGCGCGACCGCACGGGCCCGGCGAGCTGCGCGTCTACCGTGCCGATGGCGCGCTCCTGGCCCGATGTCCCGGTGGCCCCGGGTGTCTCACCTCGGCGAATGGCGAGTACGCGCTCGAGGTCCGGCTCGACGCGCCCGTCCAGCACCACGTGATCCTCGTCGTCGGGGCGGTCGGGGACAGGTCCGGCCAGACGATGGACGCGCACCTCGAAGCCGCGCGTGCCGCGAACGCCCGCATCGTCACACACTCGATCGACGTCCGCTGACGTTCGCTGGCCAGACCGACGGATCGAAAATGGATATTTTGTAATTAACGTGTTTGGATTTCTCCTGGGCTCTCGTCAGAGAGCTGAAGGAGATCTTCAATGAGCACAGATTACAAATACTTCGCGATCCCGCTCGAGAACGTGCCGTCCGCCCCGTCCTACACCGCGTGGTACGCCACGTGGTCCAAGGAGCGGCCGGTGCTCGAGCCCGGCATGCCCCCCCCGATGGTGGTCGGTGTCACCGCGGACAGCACGCTGCCCGACGGGGCGATCCTCCTCGGCACCACCAGCAAGGATCCGGTGCCGCCCCCGCCGCCGCCCCCGCCGGCGGTGCTGGATCAGCCGGCCTACCAGCGGTCGTTCACCGAGTGGCTGGCCAGCGGCCGCGGCGCGGACGAGTAGCCGGAGCCGCCGCCCCCCGCCGGTTCGCCCGCCCCAGGTGCGCGAGGAGGAGGACGCGACGCGCGCCAATATCCTCGCGGCGCTGGATGATCTGTGCGCGCGGGCGCAGGCGGCGGGCTCGCGCACGTTCTTCTACTTCTCGGGTCACGGCGGGACAGCCGCACGAGCGCTGACCGGGCGGGCCACAGCCCGGCCCAGCGGCCCACCTCGCCCGACCTGCACATAGCCGGGGAATCAATTTCTCGCCGCCGAAATCCAGATCACTCCGAGCGTCGACCAAGGAGCTGTGAAACACGTTCTGGATGCGTGACGGGATTCCATGCACTCAGAGAGACGCTCATGGGCCTCGTAGCTGACGAATGCGCTCGCCGATGCGCGCAAACTCCGGGTCACTGGCAAACGCTCCAGCGTGGCGAAGCTGCTCGTGGATCTCCGCGGCTCGCTCGATGTGCCGAGCTGCGCGCTTTGGCTGGGAGGGGAGCACGGATGCGAGCTTCAGGTGCGACTCCATCAAGTCGTAGCGGGCTTGCGCGCTGCTCCCTTCCGCGGCGGCGAGGGTCTCGTTGATGGTGAGGGCCTGCTCGAGCCAGGCACGGGCGGTATCGTGCTGACCGGTCTTGATCGCGATCTCCCCGAGCCTGCCGTAGGAGCCCGCGAGGTCATGTTGCCAGTCTGCGTTGACGGGATCCTTGGCCGCGAGTTTATTGCTGATGGCGAGCGCCTGTTTGAACCAGTCGCGGGCGGCGGCGAGTTGGTCAGCCTTGACCGCGACCTCGCCAAGCTTGTAGTAAGCAACCGAGAGCTCGCGTTGCCAGACCGTGTTACTGGGAGCCTGGGTCGTGAGGGTCTCGAGGACGCCGCGCGCGCGCTCGAACCAAGCACGGGCGACAGCGAGCTGACCGGAAGTGGCCGCAAAGCTACCCAGGTTCATGTAGGAGACCGAGAGACCCCATTGCCATTCGGCGTTGTCGGGAAACTTGGCCGTGAGGGGTTTGTCATTGGCGAGTGCCTGCTCGAACCAGGCACGGGCAGCATCGAGCCGACCCGTCATGACTGCGACTCTGCCAAGCAGCCCAAAGGAATCCGAGAGGTCGTGCTGCCAGACTGCGTTATTGGGGTCCTTGGCGGCGAGGTTCTTGCGGATGTCGAGGGCCTGCTCGAACCAGGCACGGGCGACGTCGAGCTGGCCGGCTTTGATCGCGATGCTACCGAGCTGATAGTAAGAGGCTGCGATATCACGTTGCCAGTCGGTATTACTGGGGGCCTTGGCAGTGAGGGCCTTGCTCACCGCGAGGGTTTGCTCGAACCAGGCGCGGGCAACGTCGAACTGTCCGGCCTTGTCCGCGACGTCACCGAGGCGACTGTAGGAGGCCGAGAGGTCGCGTTGCCAATCAGTGTTATTGGGATCCTTGGCAGTGAGGGCCTTGCTCACCGCGAGGGCCTGCTCGAACCAGGCATGGGCAACCGCTAACTCGCCGGCTTTGACTGTGAGGTCGCCGAGAATGTTATAGGAGATCGAGAGCCCGCGTTGCCAGTCGGCGTGGTCGGGGTCCTTGGCGGCGAGGGCCTTGCGGACGGCGAGGGACTGCTCGAACCAGGTGCGGGCGGCGTCGAGTTGTCCGGCCTTGTCCGCGACGATGCCCAGGTAATCGTAGGAAGCTGAAAGGGCACTTTGCCAGTCGGCGTGGTCGGGGTCCGAGGTAGCGAGGTTCTTGCGGATGGCGAGGGACTGCTCGAGCCAAGCACGGGCGACGTCGAGTTGTCCGGTCGCGACCGCAACCTCACCGAGACGATCGTAGGAGACCGAGAGGTCGCGTTGCCACTTGGTGTTGTTCGGTTCCTTGGTGGCGAGATCCTTGCTGACGGCGCGGGCTCGCTCGAACCAGGTACGGGCGGATTCGAGCTGTCCAGCCGCAATCGCGACATCGCCGAGCTTGCCGTAGGAAACCGAGAGATCGCGTTGCCATTGAGCACGTTCAGGCTCGGCGCTGACTCGGCGCTGTGCGTCCGCCAGAACATCTTGATATAGCGATCTGGCTTCTTCGAGTCGCCCGCGCTCGAAATAAAAATCGGCCTCGGCTAGCCTCCCCAGCGTGACAGTGCGCTGATCTTTTTCTGCCAGGTTGCCCAGCTTGCGCAGCTCTGCGAGCAGCTCCCGAGCACGCTTCAGCACCTTCTCGCGCACGCCTGACGCTCCGGCCACGGGCCGGAGCCCCTGGTCCACGTCGGCCACCACCATCTCCGCCGTCTCTGCCGCCTTGCTGATCGATCGCTGCGTCTTCGACCGCTCGTCGCGGAGCTCCACGGTCTGCAGCCCGAACACGATCGCGAACGTCACCGCGCCGGTGAGCCCGACCCCGAAGGTGCCGCGGCGCAACCGCCGCGCCGCAACGCTGCGGCGCACGAGCGCCCGCAGGACCTCGGTCGCGCCGAGCGCCTGCCCGGCCGGCGTGTCGAGCCACGCCACCCACCGCGTGAATTCGGGTAGCTCGGATGCGGCCAAGAGGCCGCCGGTGGCCGCGCGCGCCTCGAGCCGGCGCTGGGTGCGCAGATCGTCGCGGCGTGACGCGACCCAGCCGGCGAGCGCCGGCCACCCGGTGATCAGCGTGTCGTGCGCCAGATCCACGTGGCGCTCGACGAACACCGGCGTCACCCCTGGTTTCGGCTCTGCAGAGGCGAGCACAGCTCCGCGCGCTGCCGCTGGCGAGGTGGCCTCGGCACCGACCGCGATCAGCCGCCGCGCCGAGAGGTGCGCCAGCACCTCGTCCAGCGCGCCGGTATCGTCGCCGGCCCGCCGCAGCTCGCTCGAGCTGCGACGACGCCGCGTGTCCGGACGCCCCTCGCCGAGGTGCACCAGATCGATCAGCACCCGCCGCGCCAGCACCTGCAATGGCTCCAGCAGCGCCGCGATGCTCGCGTCCGCGTGCCGCGCCAGCACCGCGTCCAGCCCGTGCCGGTCCCCCTCGGTGATTCGCGCGTAGCTCGCCAGCGACAGGTACCGCCACTCGCGCTGCGACCACAGCTGCTCGAGCGCCACCTGCAAGAGCGGCAGCGCCTCGGACGCGCGATCCTGCTCGGCCTCACGCACCAAGCGCTCAATGAGGTCAGCCTCGACATGGACACCGACCCGCTCCGCCGGCCGCGCGATCGCCTCGCGCAGCGCCGCACCGCGCAGCGGTGTTAGCTCGACCCGGTGGTCCTTGAAGTCATCCCACACCGGGCTGCGCATCAGGTCGCTGTAGAAGTCGGCGCGCATGCCGAGCAAGAGCGCCACCCCCGGCATGCGCGCGAGCGCGGACAGACGCGCGAAGAACACCGCGCGCGACGCGTGATCCTCGCCGTCGTCGAGGAACACCTCCTCGAACTGATCCACGTAGATGAGCCGCCGCGGCCACGGCGCGACCGCCATGACGGCGGACTGCGCGTCCGGCTCGCCGGCCGCGGCGAGGTACGCGTCAGTCGCCGCCGCGAGCTGCGGATCCAGCGACTCGAGCACCGCGCGCAGCGCGCCGTCGGCATCGGTGTCCGGACGCACCGGCGCCACTGCCATCGCGTCGGCGCCGCTCTCCAGCATTGGCAGCACGCGCGCGCGCATGAGCGAGGACTTGCCGCAGCCAGACGGCCCGACCAGCAGCACGCGGCCGGTCGCGCGCAGCTGATCGACGATCGCGCGGCCCTCCGCGTCGCGCCCGAAGAACAGATCTGGCCGATCGAAGCAGCTCCCCGGATCGCCGGCGCCGAACGTGCGGAGTCCGGGATACGGACACTCGACCGGCGCCTCGCCAGTCACGCTCAGCGCCAGCTGCGCCGCCAGCGTCGCCAGCGCCGCCGCGGTCCGCTCGGGATCGCTGCAGTCCAGACACGCCAGGCACCGCTGGCGCAGCGGCAAGAGCTCCTTCGCGCGCTCCGACCCCGGTTCGAAGTCGCGGGTCACCACCAGGAGCCGCGGCTTGCCCTCCTCCACGCCCAGGTGCTCGGCCAGGAGCCCGGCGAACTGCGCCCACTGGTCCGCACGCGCCGCGCCGCTCGCCACGAGCAGCGTGTAGCGACACGACTCCACGGCCCGCTCGAGCTCCTCGAGCCTCAGCGCCCCGAGGTCGTCCTCGGCGCGCGTCCAGAATTGCCCCTCGGCCAGCCCGAGCGCCGGGAGCAGCACGCCATGGACCCACGCCTCGTCCTGCCGCGCGTGCGTGATGTGCAAGAGCTTCGGACCCGCCGGCATGACCGCCACCGCTGGCACCGCAGCCCCGAGGAACGCCGAATCTGCCTGGACATCCACCTCGTCGCCGGTCTCCATCACTTCGCCCTCCACCCTCCAGCCGCACGCTGGCGCACCCGATCACCCTGCCGATGGCAGTACGAGCACTGTGATGAATACGAAGATGGCTGTCCAGTTTTGGGCTCTCAGGCGTTCGGGCGTTCGATAGATCTCGTGGAGCGCTCAGTGCCATTCGCTGGTGCTCGCGACGAACCGCTCTGCGGCGGTGCGCCGGCCTCGCCGGCCTCCCGGACGTCACGCCCGGGGATGGCTTTGCATTTTTGCATTTTCTGTATGAAACGCGGAGCCGGCGACGTCATCGGGGCAAAGGTCACCAAGGAGAGTGAGATGCCGGAGGAACAGTCCATCAATGATTTCGAGCTTCTGGATGCTTGGTGTCGAGGGGACCGGAGCGCCGGGGGCGCGCTGGTCGAGCGGCACTACGCGAGCGTCGCGCGCTTCTTCCGCGGCAAGGCGAGCGAAGCCGCGCAGGAGGATCTCATCCAGGAGACGTTTTTGGCCTGCACGAAGAGCGCGGCGCGATTTCGCGGAGAGGCGCAGTTCCGGACCTTCCTGGGCGGGATCGCGCGCAACGTGCTGATCGGGTATGTGCGGCGGACGAGCCGCTCCAAGACGAGGCTGGGCTCGGAGGCGGACCTCGAGCTGGAAGAAGTGCCGGCCGCGACGCTCGAGCCTTCGCCAGCCGCGACGGCGGCCCGGCACGAGGAGCAACAGATCCTGCTCGAGGCGCTCCGGCGCATCCCACTGCCACAGCAGATCGTGCTCGGACTGCACTACTGGGACGATCTCTCCGTGTCCGAGATCGGCGAGATTTTGGGGGTCCCGCTCGGCACGGCCAAGACGCGGCTCCGCGAAGGGCGCTCGCACCTCGAGGATCAGATCCGCACGCTGGCCAAGTCTCCCGAGGTGCGGCCGAGCGCACCGGGCGACCTCGACGCGTGGGCGCGACGCATGCGAGCACAGGTCCCGATGGCCGCCGGCCGCGCGGTCCCGCTGGGCTCCGGCACGCGATGAGCCTCGCGCCTGAGGCGTGAGCCTCGCGTCGACCCGGCCGCGGCCGATCCGGTACACTCGGCGGGTGCTCAGGCTCGCGTTCGCGCTCGTCGCGCTCCTTGGGGGGTGTGACTCGGCGATCTCGGAGATGGACAACATCTATTCGAAGGGCGCCGACCACGACGTCCTGTGCGGGCTCAGCGTCGACAACAAGAACGCGGTCAGCTCCGATTCGATCGCGACGGGGCTCGATCGCGCGCAGCTCGATCGCACGGTGATCCACCTCTATACCCACCGGCCCGCCGGGACGGTCGACGAGAGCACGATCGAGCTGGTGCTCGCCGGGGCGGCGGACCGCGACATGGACTTCGTCACCTACCGCGACCTGGCCGACGGGACGAAGACCGCGGGCCTCGCGTTCAGCTTCGACGATCACGATCTCGCGGGCTGGCACCCGCTGCGCCCGATGTTCGATCGCTACGGCGCCAAGGTGACGTTCTTCATCAGCGCGTTCTCGACGCTCTCCGAGGAGGACCTGGGCAAGCTGCGGGACCTCGCGGCCGATGGTCACGAGATCGGCTACCACTCGACCTTCCACGAGAACGCCGAGGAGTATTCGAAGACATTCGGCGTCGAGCGCTACGTAGAAGACGACATCCTCCCGGATCTGCAGCGCATGCGCGAGGCGGGCTTCGATCCGACGTCGTTCGCGTACCCGTTCGGCGCGCGCACGGCAGCGACAGACGCGGCGTTGCTGCAGCACTTCCGGCTGCTGCGGGCGATTCGCTATACATGCCCGCACTGATGATGAGCGCGCACGCCCACGGGCGCTGGCTGGCCGCGATCCTCGTCGCGCTCCCGATGGGCGTGGCTGCGGCGCCGCCAGACCGTGAGCCGGAGGCTGGGAAACGCAGAGAGGGCCCGCGGGGCGAGGGCGGCGAGGAGGGCGAGGAGGGCGAGCGCCCGCGGGGCGAAGGCACGAGCGGCGAAGGCACGCGCGGCGAAGGCACGAGCGGCGCAGGCACGAGCGGTGAGCGCGCTGGCGGACAGGGCCGCGCCGCGGGGCAGAGCCGCGCCGGGGGGCAGGGCCGCGCCGCGGGGCAGGACCGCGACGCTGAGGACAGCGATCCCCTCGCGGCGTCGGTGACGTCGACCCGGCTCTCGCGGCGCGAGCTGGACCGGAGGCTGCACCTCCGGCCGCGGGATCTCTTGCGTCACGTGCCAGGGCTCGTGGCGATCGCGCGCAGCGGGGCGGCGACGCAGATGCTGGTGCGCGGGTTCGATGCCGGTCAGGGCGCGGAGCTCGAGGTCACGGTCGACGGCGTGCCGATCAACCTGGGGAGTCACGCATCCTCGCACGGCCACGCAGATACGCAGTTCGTGATCGCTGATACGGTGGAGTCACTGGCCTTGTACGAGGGGAATTATGCGGCGCGCCAGAACGAGCTCGCGACCGCGGGCTCGCTCGAGCTGCGCACGCTCGACGAGGTCCCCGGTGGCGGCGCGGTGGTGCGCATCTCCTCGGGGGTCGAGCCGACGGACTCGCTGCGCACACGCCTGCGCCGGCTGCGCTACCAGCTCGTGGGCATGTTCAGCCCCGAGCTCCAGCGCGGGACCGCGCTGCTCGCCGGCGAGATCGGCATCGACGACGGGCCGTTCGTGCACCCGCAGCGCTTCCGCCGCGGCGTCCTGTTCGGCAAGTGGAAGCGCCCGCTCGGCGACGGCACGCTGTCCGCGGCGCTCCAGCTCTACTCGGGCCGGTGGTTCGACTCCGGCTCGCTGCCCGCCAGCGCGATCGCCGCGGGCCGGCTGACGCCGTTCTCCGCGGCGGATCCGACGCAGGGCGGGATCGCGGTGCGGGGGAGCGCGAGCCTCACGTACGAGGTGCAGGATCGGCGCGGCGCGACGTGGCACCTGTCGGCGTACGCCGTCGGCTCGGATCTCCGGATCTACGACAATCCAACGCTCTTCTTGCGCGACGTGGACGCGGGCAGCGCGCTCGAGTACGTCGATCGACGCAGCTATTACGGGTTCACGGGATTCTACAGCCGCGCGCACAGGCTCGGCCCAGTGCGCGCGCGCCTGCGCGTCGGGGTGCAGGGGCGCACCGACGACGCGGAGGTCACGACCTGGCACGTGGAGCGCCGACTCCGGCTGGTGGATTGCTTCGACCCCGCCGTGAGCAATCCGTGCACCGACATGGCCGTGCGGACTGCGGATCTCGGGGTTTACGCCGAGGAGACACTCCATATTGGCCCAAGGCTCCGCGTGCTCGCGGGAGTGCGGCAGAGCCAGCACACGTGGAACGTCGACGACGTCGACGACGACACCAAGCTCGGGCGGACCACGCTGGGCGGCACGGGCGCGCGCGCGCGGATCGATCCGAAGCTCGGCGTGTCGTACGTCGGGCAGGACATCGAGCTGGTGCTCCTCGGCGGCGCGGGCCACCACGCCAGCGACGCGCGCGCGTCGGTCGCGACGAACGCATACGGTGCGCTCATTCGCACGTATGGTGGCGAGCTCGGGGTACGGGTTCGGCCCGGCGCAGGGATGGAGGGCGCGATCGCGCTGTGGGGGTCGCAGATCGAGAGTGAGCTGGCCTGGGCCGCCGACGTGGGCGCGGCGTATCGCGTGCCCGCGTCGCGCCGGTACGGCGTCGAGGCGCGGCTAGGCGCTGCGCCCGCGGCGTGGCTGACGCTCGATGCGGCGCTCGGCGTCGCGCGCGGATCGACGAGCGCAGGGGAGCCGCTCCCGCTGGCGCCGCGGATCGCCGGCACCGCCGGTGCCGCGGTGCACTGGGCGGGAGGATTTGCTTCGGCGCGGCTGCGGGCGCTGGGCGCGCGCGCGACGAGCGATCCGGCGCTCACGGCGCGAGGACATACGCTGATCGACGTGATCGCGAGCCAGCGCTGGAGGGCGTTCGAGCTGGGGGCGACGATCGAGAATTTGCTCGATGCGCGGTGGTATGAGTCGCAGCTCGCGGGGGACGTGCGGGCGTCCCGGCGCGTCGAGCCGACGCGGGATTTGCTCGTGACGCCGGGCGCGCCGCTGACGGTGATGCTGACGCTGGGGTACGCGCGGTAGGCGCCCGGGCGCCCGGGCGCAGTGGGCGCCGAGTGGGCGGAGTGGGCGGCAGCGGCGGCGTGGGCGGCGACGGCGGCGTGGGCGGAGTGGGCGGCGTGGGCGGCGTGGGCGGCAGCGGCCGGAGTGGGCCGGCGCGGGCGGCGACGGCGGAGTGGGCGGCGCGGGCGTGGACGGTCATGTCCGAGATTCGGACACTCCGGACAAACGGGGAAGATCGTCCCGACAATTGTGGTTTTCCTCGATCTTCGCTCCTTGACAGCAGTAATTTAACCTCTATACCAACACGACAATCGATGGAATCGACGCAGGAGCTCGACACCGTGCACACTCAATCCCCCTTCTCAACTGAGAAGGGGGATCGTCAGTCACTGCGTGTGAGCGGACACCATGCCACGGATTGCTCCGCTCCTGAGACATAAAGATGGCGACAACATGCTGAGTCAGCAGCCTCAAACTCCCAATGAAGCCAAGGGCCACGGCTTCCCAAACGCGCGAGCTCCCGAACGGCGAGGCACGAGCGCGTGGGCTGACCATGCAGCTGCAGCTGGCGCGTGGGAGCGCAGGAACGAGGCGGAGTGGGCGAGAGTGGACCGAAAGCTCCGCAGCATCGCGGCCCGACGAGCCGCGCTCGATGCCGAGGAGGCGAACCTGCTGCGCTATGCCGAGGAGCTGAAGCTGTGGCAGGCATTCGGGTTCGGCCACATGCTCGAGTACATGGAGCGGGCGATGGGGTACGCACCACATACGGCGACCGAGCGCCTCCGCGTCGCACGTATGATCGCCGAGCTACCTTTGATCGCAGACGCGCTTGAGCGTGGCGAGCTCGCACATTCAGCTGTTCGCGAGCTCTCCCGGGTTGCTGTTCCCGGCACCGAGGAGGCCTGGCTCGAGGCGGCGCGCGGCAAGAGCCTGCGCGAGATCGAGGCAATGGTCTCCGGCCACAAGCCCGGCGACCTCCCCACCGACGAGACCGAGCCGCACCTCCACCGCAGGAGGATCACGCTCGAGGTCTCGCCCGAGACGTTCGACCTGTGGCGCAAGCTGCACGCGCTTGCCGCCGAAGAGCACGGCCAGCGGCTCTCGGATGACGAGCTGATCCGGTCGGTGTACCGGAGGGCGTATGGCGGCGAAGCGGGGACTGGCAAGGGCGCGAGCGCGCCTGCCTATAAGATCGCTATCAAGCAATGCGCCGACTGCAAGCGTGCGTGGCAGTACAGCGGCGGCAGAGACATCGAGGTCGATCCGGCCGTGATCGAATGCGCCGCATGTGATGCCGTCCACCTCGGCTCGCTCGACACGGCCACGCCGGCGAAGATGACCACGACGGTCACGCCGCGCAAGCGCGAGCAGGTGCTCGCAAGAGATGGGCACTGCTGCACCGTGCCTGGATGCCGCCGCAACATTGGGCTCGATCTGCACCACATCTCCTATCAGAGCCATGGCGGCAGCCACAGTCTTACGAACCTCCTCACGATTTGCGACCTCCACCACCAAGCCGTCCATTTCGGAAAGCTCGTGATTCGCGGCACCGCCCCCGACCACGTGACGTTCGAATTTCGCAAGCCGCGAGATCGGCGCAACATCACGGATGACGACGCCCCCGTGCCTCCCAGCCCGGGTGCCTCACGAGCCTCGCGGTCAGCCGCGCCGCCCTCGCCCGCCCAGGCCGCCAGATCACCCGACGCTGGCTCCTCCACAACCGATCCCGCGGCAGTCGATACCACGGCGGCCGGGACCATGACTGCCGGGCCCACGGCGGTCGGGCCCATGACTGCCGGGCCCATGACTGCCGGGCCCACGGCGGCCGGGACCATGACTGCCAGGCCCACAGCGGCCGGGCCCATGACTGCCAGGCCCACAGCGGCCGGGCCCATGACTGCCGAGCCCACGGCGGCCGGGCCCATGACTGCCGCGCCCATGACTGCCGCGCCCATGACGATCGGTCTCACGGCAGCCGGACCCATGACTGCCGGGCCCATGACTGCCGGGCCCATGACTGCCGCGCCCATGACTGCCGGACCCATGACTGCCGAGCCCATGACGGTCGGTCTCACGGCAGCCGAGCTCATGGCGGTCGGCTCCGCGGCGGACAACTCCACAGCGGCCTATTCCACAGAAGTCCGTCCCACGTGGGCGCCGAAGCCGAGCCTAGCTTGCAGCACCGCGGACCTTACCACTCTCGATACTGCCACTCTCGATACTGCCACTCTCAATACTGCCACTCTCAATACTGCCACCGAGTCGACGCACCTGACTCAACCCGCGCGAGCGGCCGTGTCGCCGCAGGCCGGCGACTCCACGCCCGACTTCACACCCGAGCCCACAACCGCCAGCCCTACGGCGACTCGCGCCACAGCAGCCCGTCCCACGTGGGCGCCGGAGCCAAGTACGCCTACGCCCGCTGACTCTACAGAGCGACCGCCCTGAGGCTGCCGCGCGCGCCCGCGCGCCTGCCGTGCGCCTGCCACCCGCCCGCCGCCCGCCTGCCGCCCGTCTACCCGCGGGCGCTCAGGACAGCATCGACGACCGCGGCGATCACGCGGTCCTTCGGCTCACCGCGAGTCACGAGCGCGTGGAAGACGCAGGCGACGCTCCTCGCCGCGCTGGTCGTGAAGTCGAGCGGCACGATGTAAGATGACCGCTCGCCCGACCACACCGCAAGCGAAGCGTGGTCGACGGCCTCGAGCGTCCAGAAGTGATCGAGGTCGTGCTCGTCCTGCCAGGCGTGGCGATCGCGCGTGACATCGAGCATCGAGCGCACGCGCTCCTGGTTCTCGCGGGTGGGCTCGGCGAGCCAGCGGTCGATCGCGGCTACCATGTCATCGATGTAGCGGCGCGGCGCGTGGAGCTCGGGCGCTTCCTCGGGGTAGTGCGGCGTCACGAGCTTGCACGCGGCCAGCGCGGCGCGGACCGCGGTGGGCTGATCGTCGCCGACCGCGCGCCGGGTCCAGACCTTGAGGCCTCGCGCGAGGAAGTCCTGCGCGCCGGCCCACGCGTGGGCGGCGTTGGTGGTGTTCTCGCCGAGCTCCTGCAGCGCGGCTTCGTCCGGTCGGTCCATTCCGTCTCGCAGGCCCGTTCGATCGCCTGGCTCGTTTCGATCGCTCATACCTCTAGATAGCTCCCCTCGGCAGCGGCGAATACGGGCACGGCGGAGCGCGCCGCCGTACGCGCCACGACCTCGTCGATCATATCGTCGGTCGCATCTGGGCTGTGGTGAAACAGCGCGAGCTTCTTCGCTCCCGCCTGCTCGGCCACCACCACCCCCGCGCGCGCCGGGGAGTGGCCCCAGCCGCGACGTAGCTCATAGTCGTGATCGGCGTGCATCGCGTCGTGGATCACGAGGTCCGCGTCGCGCGCCAGCGCGAGCGCGGACTCGAGCGGCGCATCGATCGATGGGTACTCGACGTCGGACAGGTACGCCACGGTCTTGCCGTCCGCGGTGATCCGGTAGGCGGTGGTCCACATCGAGCCGTGCGGTACGGCCGCGGTGAGGATCTCGAAGCCAGGCACGGCGATCGCCTCGCCGGCCGTGATCGCCTCGATCGACACGCCTGCCGCGAGGTTCTCGAGGCCGTTCAGCGGGCTGTAGTGCGGCGAGAGCTGGTTCTGCAGCGTGGCCTCGAGCGAGCTGCCCAGCGTGGGGTTCGCGCCGAGGATCCGGATCTCGTTCCCCTTGATGAAGAACGGCGTGAAGAACGGCAGGCCCTGGATGTGATCGAGGTGCGTATGCGTGAGCAGGATCGGCAGCTTGCCCTTGCCGCCGCCGAACTCGGCGGCCATGAGCTGCTTGGCGAGCTCGGTCGCGCCGGTGCCCAGGTCGATCAGCAGCCGCTCGCCAGCGTCGGTGACGAGCTCGACGGAGGTGGTGTTGCCGCCGTAGCGGAGGAAGTCTCGCCCTGTCATCGCGAACGAGCCGCGCACGCCCCAGAAGCGGATCTTCAAGCGAGCTGCCTCTCGGCGTCCGGCCCGATCGGGAGCGTCATGCCCTCGAACGAGGTCAGCACCTCGACGCCGACGCCGGCGCCCTTCCGCAGGTACTCGGCGGCGAGCCGATCCATCTGGTCATCGCCGTGCGACGGCGCGTGGTGGTAGAGCACGAGGCGGCGCACCCTCGCGGCGACGCAGATCTCGAGCGCCTGGTCGGGCGTCGAGTGGCCGTAGTGCGGGAAGCGGCGGTACTCCTCCTCGGTGAAGTGCGTGTCGTAGACGACGGTGTCGACGCCCTGGAGGCGCAAGATCAGCGCGTCGCGCATCGCGCCGAGCGCGAGCCGGTCGTCCTCGCTCAGGGCCTCGGGGCCGGCGAGGAAGTGCTGCTTGTGCAGCACCCGATCGAAGGGCGCGGTATCGGCGATGTACGCCCACGACGAGCCGTCGGCGTCGACGCGGTAGCCGACGGAGCCGAACGGGTGATTGAGCGCGATCGGCATGACATGGAACGCGCCGATGTCGAAGTCCACGCCGGGCTCGACCTGGTGGAACTCGAACTGAGCAGGCACCGCCTCGAGCGACATCGGGAAGAACTCGTGGCGCGTGATCCCGCCGATCACCTGGTGCAGCTCGTCAGCGGCGGTGAGCAGCGCGTAGATGGAGACCCGCGTCCCGGCGATGTAGACGGGCGAGAAGAACGGCAGGCCCTGGATGTGGTCCCAGTGCACGTGCGAGAGCAGCACGTGGTGGTGCTGCGCCTGCGTGGCCTCCTGCAGGAGCTTGTTCCCGAGGGCGCGCATGCCGGTGCCGGCGTCGACGATCAGCGCCTCGCCGGCCGCGGCGCGGACCTCGACGCACGACGTCTGGCCGCCGTACCGCACGGTGGCCGCGCCAGGCACCGGGTAACTGCCGCGGACCCCCCAGAACGTGATCTGCATCAGGCTCGGGAAATTGTATCCCCTCCCGTCGGAATCCCCAAAGTTGGGTGGGATATTGAAGCGCGATGAACCCGGAGCCGAGGATCCTCGTCATGGGCGCGGGTGGGATCGGCGGGATCGTCGCGGCCACGCTCACGGAGGTGGGCCGGGACGTCACCGCGGTGTCGACGAACGCGCAGATCCGGTCCGCGGTGGACCGGACGGGGTACCGGATCGTCGACGACGGCGAGGAGCGCGCCGTCCGCGGGCGGATCGCGCCCGCGCCCGAGGGCCGCTACGACCTGTGCATCCTGGCGACCCAGCCGCCGAACGTCGAGGACGCCGCGCGCGCGGCCCTCCCCCACCTGGCCGACGACGCCCGGGTGGTGGTGCTGCAGAACGGGCTGTGCGAGGAGCGCGTGGCCGCGATCGCCGGCGAGGCGCGGGTGATCGGCGCGATCGTGGCGTGGGGCGCGTCGATGCCCGAGCCGGGCCGCTACGAGCGGACGGCGGCAGGCGGCTTCCAGATCGGCGGGCTGGCGGGCGCGCCCGACGCGGACGTGCGGCGGGTGGCCGAGCTGCTCGAGGCGATCGGCCCGACGACGCTGACGCACAACCTGCGAGGCGCGCGGTGGAGCAAGCTGGCGCTCAACTGCGCGGTCTCGGCGCTGGGCACGATCGCGGGCGAGCGGCTGGGGCCGCTCGTGCGGGTGCGCCGCTACCGGCGGCTGGGGCTCGAGATCATGACCGAGGCGGTGGCGGTCGCGCGCGCCGAGGGCGTCCAGCTCGAGAAGGTGGCGGGCACGCTCGACCTCGAGTGGATCGCGCTGTCCGACGCCGACCGGGCCGCGGCGGCGTCGGTGAGCCTCACGGCGAAGCACGCGCTCCTGCTCGCGGTGGGCCTGCGCTACCGCCGGATGCGCTCGTCGATGCTCGCGGCGATCGAGCGCGGGCGAACCCCGGCCATCGACTTCCTGAACGGCGAAGTCGTGACGCGCAGCGCACAGCGCGGCGTGCCGACGCCGGTCAACCGCAAGATCTGCGAGGTGGTGTGGGCGATCGCCAAGGGGCGGGAGCGCTCGTCACGGGAGACGCTGGATCGGATCTGTGAGCCGGAGGACCGGCCGCCGAGCGCGAGCTAGCCTCCACGTCCTCGAGGGAAGCGCTGCTCCGTGAGGCGCAGCTGGCGGCTTCCCCGGCACGCCGAGCGACAACGCCGAGCGATCCAGCCGAGCAATCCAGCCGAGCGAGCCAGCCGGCGCGATGTACCGACATGTCTCGCGCGGAGCGCGCCGGGCGTCCGCGGATCTCGAGCGGAACTGTTTCCGTAACCCGAATCGTTGTCGGCCGGCCGAACACTTCGCGGCGCCCCCGCGACCGAAGACTTCGGCCGCGTCAGCGGACGACGTCCATCGTCAGGTTGCACGAGATGCAGATCCGCGGCCGCTGCCCGCGGTACGGGTGCACGTGGTGCTGCAGCCAGCCGGGGAAGATCACGAGCGCGCTCGTGCGCGGCTGGATATCGAAGCTCGACGGGAACAGCTCCAGCTCGGGGATCGAGCGCCCGCTCCGGCGCGGATCGATGAACGCGAGCCGCCCCGACGGATCGCGCGCCTCGTCGCCAGCGTCGACGTAGTACGCGACCGACCAGTGCACGTCGCCGTGATCGTGGACGGTGACGTAATGGCCGTCGCGCAGGATCATGCCCCAGGCGGTCACGCCGTAGCGGAACGGCGGCACCTGGCCGACGCCCATGTCGGAGGCGAGCGCGCGGACGACGCCCGTGACCTGATCGACCACGGCGCGCATGAGCGTGCGGAAGCACGGCTGCGAGCGCTGGCTCAGATCGGGCACCGAGTGCCAGCCGCCGACGTTGGCGCGGTGCCAGCTCGGCACGGTGGTCTCCTCGGCGAGGAGCGCCGCCGCGAGCTCGGCGTTGACGGCATCCATCCCGGGCAGATCGAGGACCACGATCGGGGTCGCGAACAGGCCGATCGCGAGCGAAGGCTCGAGCACCATCGGGCGAGTCTAGCTCGCAGCCGATCATCGCCGTTGCCTCGACTGAGCAAACCTACTAGGGTTCCTCCCCCTTTTTCACGACCGGCATGACGACCGAGGAGCTCGCGGACAAGCATCGTGTAGGCGTCGGGAGCGTCAAAGCGCTCCTGCGCCGCGGGTTTCCGGACCAGGACTTCAGGCCGCCTGGCAAGACGCTGGCCTCCGAGCACGTCCGCTACGTCGACGAGCACATCGGGGAGCACGTCCGCGAGCGCCGCTCGCGCGGAGAAGACGTCATCTCCGTCGTCGACTACCGGCCCCCGCCAGAGAGCGCGGCGTCCCTGCCCGCCGCGCTCCAGAGCGTCACCGCGCACCTGCCGCGATCGGGCGGTGAGCACCGCATTCACCTGCACGTGGACATCGTCAAGTTCCTCGAGAATCCGCGCGAAGAGCGCCGGCTCAAGGCGAGCGTGAAGCGCCTCCTGCGCGAGATGCTGGTGGGGGGCCGCTCGCAGCGCCGGGTAAAGAGCACGCGCGGCGCGAACACGGGCTGGTTGCGCGCGCCGCTCGGCGACAACGGCGGCCATCACTATTACCTGTGGCACGCCCTCCAGGGCCAGCGGCCCGTTCAGGGGCTGGCGCTGGAGCGCGGCGACGTCGCGGTCCGCGCCGTCCGGCACCACGACGCGACCAAGGACGTCTTCGACGGCGGATCGCCCGATGACTACCTGATCTTCGACGCGCGCGAATACGTGGAGATGTTCGAGAGCGACGCGGCCGAGGCGGACGTCCTCTCCCAGGAGCAGCGCGACGCGTTCCAGAGCGCCGCGTTCGCGTCCATCACGAAGGGCCACCCAGGCGCGGGGAAGACCACGCTCCAGCTCGAGCGCGCCCGCCGCCAGGAAGGGCGGCTCTTGTTCCTCACCTTCGGCGCGGCGCAGCGCGACGAGGCCGAGCGCTGGCTCCGCACGTACGCCCCGACGGACCTCGCGTTCCAGGCGTGGACCCACGAACAGCTGCTCCGCGCGCTCGATCCGGGCTGGACGCCGCCGCCGCCGGCCGAGGAGGCTGCCTCGGCCCTCGCCGAGGCGCTCGGGGGCGAGCTCCCGCGCCTGGGCCCGTGGCGCAACCGCATGACGGCGCTCTACGCCGAGCTCCGCGCGCACTACTGGGGCCGCGCGCTGCCGATCGAGCTCCGCGGCACGAGCGCCAGCGTGGACGAAGCCTCGCGCAAGCGGTCCTATCGCGAGCGTCGCACGGAGGTGCTCGGCGAGGCGTCGGTCGAAGCCGCGCTGCGCGCCGCCGACGCGCTGCCGGAAGAGAGCCGCCGCCGCTTGTTCGGCGATCTGGAGCGCGCGGCCGCGATCGCTGGCGCGCTCATCGCGCGCGGCGCCGAGGCGCTGCCCGAGGAGCTGCGCACCCTCGGCGCTGTCCTCGTCGACGAGGTCCAGGACCTGACGCTCGTCGAGGCGCTGGTCTGCGTGCTCGTGGTGCACGCCGCCGCGCGCGGGGCGGGGATACGCCCCGCGTTCCACGCCGCCGGCGACGAGGGCCAGACGGTGCGGGCCACGGACTTTGACTGGGGCGAGCTGAAGGATCTGATCGCCCTGCTCCTGACCGCGCCCGAGGAGTTCCAGCTCCCGGGCAACGTGCGCTCACCGAGGACGTTGACCCGCGTCGTCAACCGGTCGTGGGACCTCTACAAGGCGTTCGGGAAGTCCCAGCGCCCGCGCGGCTACGCCGAGGCCGAAGTCGACGAGTCGGCGGTCGGCTCGGTCCTGTGGGTCGACGCCAGGCAGGATCTCGATCCGGTGTTCGCCGCGATCGCGAAGATCCCGGGCGCCGCCCTCGTGTACGCGGGCATCAGCGTCCCGCGCGACGTCCGGGAGGCCGCGGACCGCGCGGGCGTGCTCCTCTCGCTCGGCGCCCCGGAGGCCAAGGGGCTGGACTTCCGCGTCGTGTTCGTCCTCGACGCCGGCCGGGTCGCCCACCAGGTGTGGTCGACCGCGACGTCCTCGAGGGGCGAGGAGGCGGTCGTCGAGATCGAGAACCGGATCCGCGTGGACTCGATCCGGGTCGCGATCAGCCGCTCGACCGAGGTGCTCGTCTTCGTCGAGCGAGAGCTCGACGAGCCGGCGCGCCGCCGCCTCGCAGCGCTGTGCGGAGGCGAGCACGAGCTGTTCGAGGGCGTCGTCACAGATGCCTCGATCGATCGGCTCGAGGCGCTGGTCGATGTCGACACTGCGGATCGGACCGAGCTCGTGACAGAGCTGCTCGCCGAGCACGAGCGCACCTTCGCGGACGATCCGATCACGGGGCTCCGGATCGCCGAGCGCGCGCGGGAGTGGCTGGGCGACTCGAACCGGGCCGGCGCGGTCCAGGGCCGCCTCCGCCAGGAGGTGTACCTCGCGCACGGTCGCGCGCTCCTGCGCGTCGCGACGCTCGGGGTACGGCCCCGCGCCGAGATCGCGGCGCTGCTGGCGCGCGCGAACGCCGCGTTCAACCACGCGCACGAGAAGGAGCTCGCGCGGCTCAGCCTGGACGCGCGAGACGCGCTCTCCCCCGATCACGCGACCGTCAAGAGCGGGCTCGCGCGGATCGCGCAGCGCGCGCTGGATCCAGCGGCACCGGGCGCCGCGGAGGCGCTGGCGACCCTGCGCCTGTTCGTGACGAACGCGAGCGCGGACGCCGCCGGCTACGATCTGCTCGGCTGGGGCCGGCTGCTCGACGAGCTCGCGGCGATCGGCGGCGCGGCGGCCCGCCACCCGGATCTGGCGGCGGCGCGGCAGGAGCTCGTCGCGCGCGCGGCCCGCTGGGCGCTGGCGGCCGCGCCGGGCCCGGGCGCGACGCGGCTGGCGGAGCGCGCGCTCGAGAGCATGCAAGAGCCGCCGGCCGAGCTGCGCGCGCGGCTCGCCGAGCGCCAGCAGCGCTGGGCCGACGCGATCGAGCTGTTCCAGGCCGCGGGCCTCCCGGACGATGCGCTGCGGATCTCGCGCGAGTCCGGCGAGGACGCACGACGGTCCGCGCGGCTGGCGAAGGAGGCGGGCGCGGACGCGGCGGCGCTCCTCGAGCGGCTCGCGCGGATCCACGCCGAGCTCGCCGAGCTCGACGCCTCCGCGCTGACCGAGGGGGAGCAGGCGCACCTCGGCCGGGTCGTCCAGGAGAAGCTGCCCCGCCGCAAGCTATCGCGGCGGACGTGACGCTCGCGCCGGCCGCGGTTCTGGCATCTTCCGGTCATGGCCATGACGCTGACCTGGCGCGACGAGCTCGCGCTGCTCCTGCGACCCGCCGCGGGCGGCGTCCACCTGGTGTCCACGGGCCGGCAGGCCCAGGCACAGCTCCAGCGCCGGCTCTACGGCGTCGATAGCGACGAGGCGGTCCGCGCACAGTTCCTCGCCCGGCTCGAGCGGATCCCGTCGGCGCGCGGCGTGATCCTCGGGATCCCGTCGGACGTGGGCGCGGGCTTCGTGCGCGGCGCGAACATGGGGCCGCAGGCGATCCGCGAAGCGCTGCTCGCGGAGAGCCCCGACTGGACGGCGCGCTGCGAGGCGGCCGGCGTGATCGACATCGGCGACGTGTTCGTGGTGCCGCAGCTCCTGCACGACGACATGCTGTCCGACGCGCAGCGGCGCGCGACGCACCGCGCGCTGTACCCGACGCTGTACCGGGCGGCGGACGCGACGACAGACGCGACGACAGACGCGACGACAGACGCGACCACGCCGGACGCCGAGCTACCGGTCTCGCCGCTGTCGATCGCCGAGCGCGCGCTCGATCTGGTGCTCGCGCAGAACCCGGGGATCGCGCCGTTCGTGATGGGCGGCGATCACTCCACGGCGTGGCCGGTCGTGGCGGCGCTCGCGCGCGCCCGCACGGATCGCTGGGCGATCGTCCAGCCGGACGCGCACACCGACCTGCTCGAGCACCGGCTCGGCGTGAAGTACTGCTTCGCGACGTGGTCGTATCACGCCAACGAGCTGTTGCAGCGCGACGGCCGGATGGTGCAGGTGGGCGTGCGCGCGTCGGGCAAGGACCGCGGCCACTGGGAAGGCTCGCTCGGCGTGCGGCAGTTCTGGGCCGAGGAGTGCCGCCGCCGGCCCCAGGAGTCGCTCGACGAGGTGATCGCGCACCTCAAGCGGGTGGGCGCGACGGCGGTGTACTTCTCGAACGACATCGACGGCACCGACGAGCAGTTCGCCGACGCGACCGGGACGCCCGAGCCGGCGGGGCTCGAGCCAGCGTGGCTGCTCGAGCTGATCCGGCGGCTGGGCGCCGAGATCGGCCTCCTCGGCGGCGACATCATGGAGGTGGCGCCGCCGCTGGGCCGGGCCGCCGGCAGCGCCGAGCAGACGACGGCGCTGGCGGCGCGCTACCTGCGCGCGACGATCGCCGCGGCGCTGCGTACCCCGCTGTAGCCGCGGGCGCTACGCGGCCGGGGCCAGCCCGAGCAGGTAGCGCACGAGCGCCATGACGCGCGGCTCGAACGTGGCGAGCTCGGCGAACTCGTCGTGCGTGTGGAAGCCGCGGCCGCGCGGCCCCAGGCCGTCGATCGCCGGCACGCCGATCGCGGCGAGCGTGTTCGCGTCGGAGCCGCCGCCCATCAGCGCCGCCTCGTCGCCGCCGAGGCCCTCGGCGCGCGCGGCGGCGGCGTAGCGCTCGAGGATCGCGGGCGTGCCGGGGAGCCGCTCGAGCGGCTGGCGCCGGATCCCGCCCTCGAGCGTGAGCTTCGCGCCGGTCTCGTCGGCGAGCTGGCGCGCCAGCTGATCGGCGGCGACGAGCAGGCGCTCGGCATCGCCGCCGCGCACGACGCGCAGATCGATCTCGCACACGGCCTCGGCGGGGACGGTGTTCGCGCTGGTCCCGCCGCGCACGAGGCCGACGTTGACGGTGGTCCCGCCCTCGGACAGGCGCTGCACGCCGTCAATGAAGCGCGCGAGCACCCAGATCGCGTTGATCCCGGACGCGAGGTCGTTGCCGGCGTGGGCGGCCTTGCCGCGCGCGGTGACCTTCAGCTTGCCGGTGCCCTTGCGCTGCGTGACGATCGCGTCGTTCATCCGGCCGGCCTCGAACACGAGCCCGCCAGCGGCGCCGCGCGCGAGCTCCTCGATCACGCGGCGGCCGTCGACTGACCCGATCTCCTCGTCGGACACCGAGACGAACGCGAGCGGCAGGCGGGCCAGGAGGCCCAGGTCCGACAGCGCCGCGAGCGCGGTGCGGATGATCGCCAGGCCGCCCTTCATGTCGAGGACGCCGGGCCCGTACGCCTTCGTCTCGTCGCGGCGGAACCCGACGAACGTGCCGGGCGGGAACACGGTGTCGTGGTGCCCGACGAGCAGCGTGCCGCCCTGCGCGGCGAACGCGGGCGTGGTCGCCACGACGTGGCCGGCGGCGCCGTCGCCGGGAACGCGGCGCGGCGCGAAGCCGGGGAGCGCGAACGCATCGAGGAGCGCGGTCACCATCCGCTCGCACCCGGCGTGATCGGCGGTGAACGACTCGATCTCGACCCACGCCTGCACCAGCGACCACAGCTCGGGCATCCTGCGCTGCACGGCGGCGCGTGCGTCCTCGAGGCGTTGATCCATGGCACCGACGATACACCGCCCGATATGCTGGGCGCGTGTCGCGCCGCGGCAGCAGCGATCCCGCAGCGGATCGAGACGAGGACGAGGACGGAGACGACCTCGCGCTGGATCTGTCGGCGGCGCCGGACGCGGCCGCGGACTCGCTCGAGGCGATGCTGCACGAGGCGGTGGCGGCGCCGCCGACCTACCCGGCGCTCGATCCGGGCACGGTGGTGGCCGAGCACTACGTGATCGAGCGGGTGCTCGGCGCGGGCGGCATGGGCACGGTCTACCTGGCGCGCGACACGCGGCTCGATCGCGACGTCGCGCTCAAGCTCCACCGCACGAGCCGCGGGGCGGGCCGGCTGCACCGCGAGGCGATCGCGATGGCCAGGCTCGCGCACCCGAACGTCGTCACGGTGTTCGAGGTGGGCGAGCTCGACGGCCGCCCGTTCGTCGCGATGGAGTACGTCCGCGGGGCCACGCTGCGCGCGTACCTGGGCGAGCGCGCGCGCGCGAGCGCACGAACCGCGCGCGAGCTCCTCGCGGTGCTCCTGGCCGTAGGCGAGGGCCTGGCGGCCGCGCACGACGCGGGGCTCGTCCACCGCGACGTCAAGCCGGACAACATCTTCGTCGGAGCGGACGGCCGCGCGCGGATCGGCGACTTCGGCCTCGCGCAGGTCTCGCTCGCGCTGCCGCGGCCGCGCCCGGGCCCGCGCGCGGACGGCGCTCCGGTGTCTACGGGGCCCGAGGCGCGCGAGGCCACCGGCACGCTCGCCGGGGAGATCGTCGGCACGCCGGCGTACATGGCGCCCGAGCAGATCGAGGGCCGCGACCTCGACGCGCGCACGGATCAGTTCGCGTTCTGCGTCGTGGCGTGGGAGGCCCTGTCCGGTGAGCGGCCGTTCCAGGGCGGCACGATCGAGGCGCTGCACGACGCGATCACGCGCGGCGCGCTGCGGCCGGGCAAGCGGCGCGTGCCGGCGCGGCTGCGGCGCGTGCTGGCGCGCGGCATGGCGGTCGATCCGCGCGATCGCTGGCCGTCGCTGCGCGCGGTGCTCGTGCAGCTGCGCGCTGCCCAGCGCCGCCCGCGCGTGATCGCCGTGGGCGCAGGCGCGGCGGTGACAGCAGCGGCCGCGGTGACGTGGCTCGCGTGGCCGCGCGCCGATCCGGCCGCTGCGTGCCAGGCGGCAGGGCGCGAGATCGACGAGCTCTTGCCGGCCTCGCTGATCGACGCGGCGGCGGGCGCGGTCCGCGCGGCCGGGCGGCCGGACGCCGACGACGAGATCGGCCGGATCACGCGCGCAGCCGAGCAGCACCGCGGCACGTACCGCGAGCTGGCGCGACAGATCTGCCGGGAGCGGGCGCGCGGACAGTGGACGGCGCAGCTCGCCGCCGCCGGGCGCGAGTGCCTGGGGTACGTCGCGCGGACGTCGCGCGAGCTGTTCGTCGCGGCGCCGGGCGCCACGTCGCAGACGTCGAACCTGGTCCAGATCGTGACAGAGCTGCCGGCGCTCGCGCCGTGCGCGGAGCCGACGCTGCTCGCAGGCTGGCGTCCGCTGGCGACGGATCCGGCGCGGCTCGATCAGATCGTGGCGGCGCGCGCGCGCCTCGACGCCGCGGCGATCCTGGCCGACCTCCGCCAGCTCCGGGAGGCGCGCGCGATCCAGGGCGAGCTCGCGGCCTCGCCGGTCCGGACCGAGCCGGCGGTCGCGCTGCGGCTGGATCATCTGCGCGGCGCGATCGCGCTCCACGAGAACCGGCTGGCGGAGGCGGAGGCGCTGCTCGCCGAGGTCTACCTGGGCGCCCGCGGACAGGGCGACGGCGCGCTCGTGATCCGGGCCGCGCGCTCGCTGATCGAGCTGGCGGGCACGCGCCGCGACGCCGCCGCGGCGCAGCGCTGGATCCGGGACGGCCTCGCCGAGGCCGAGCGGCACCGGGCGCTGCTCCCAGGGCCGGTGTTCGATCTCCAGCTGACGGCCGCGACCGCGCTCGCGGCCGTGGGCGACGCCCCGGGCGGGCTCCAGCAGGCCGAGCGCGCGGAGCTGCTCGCCCAGGGCGACGAGCTGCGCCTCGCGCAGCTCGCGGCGGTGCGCGCGCGGCTCCACGACAAGCTCGGCCGCACGCCCGAGGCGCTCGCCGAGCTGGCGGGCGCCCTCGAGACCCACCGGAGCCTCCTCGGGGCGCGCCACCCGCGAGTCGCCGAGCTGGCGATCCAGTACGCCTCGATCCTGAGCAACGCCGAGAAGGAGCTGGAGGCGCGCGCGGCGGCCCTGGAGGCCCAGGAGATCCTCGAGCGGGCCGGCGGTGAGGACACCGCGGCGGTCGCGCGCGCAGAGCAGAGCCTCGGTGTGGCGCTGCTCGAGGCGAAGGATCCGGCCGCGGCGGTCCACCTCGAGCGCGCGCGCAAGATCTGGGTCGCGAGCGTCGGCGCGGAGCACCCGGACGTCGCCCTCGTCGATCTGAACCTGGCGCTCGTCCACTCCGATCGCGGCGAGCACGACCAGGCGGCCGTGCTCCTGCGCAGGGCGATCGCGGTGCAGACGAAGATGCTCGGCCCCGATCACGACGAGATCGCCGCGAGCCTCTACAACCTCGCGGTCGCCGAGCGCCAGGCGGGCAAGCTCGAGGACGCGCTGGCCTCGGCGCGGCGGTGCGCCGAGATCTATGCGAGGCGCCAGCCGGGCTCGCGGCGGCACGGCCTCGCGCTGACGCACGTCGCGCTCATCCAGAACGTGCGCGGGAGCTTCGCCGAGGCGCTCGCGGCCGCGACCGAGGTCCTGGCGATGCCCCAGACGGAGACCCGGGAGAGCCAGACGGGCGCGTGGGCGCGGCTCGAGGCGGCGCGCGCGCTGCTCGGGCTCCGGCGCGAGCCGGCGCGCGCGCGCGCGCTGCTCGGTGAGGCGCGCGCCCGGTACGCCGAGCTGCAGAATCAGGCGCGGCTCGAGGAGATCGATCGCCTGCTCGCCGAGCTGCGATGAGCTCATTGAGCTGCGATGAGCTCATTGAGCTGCCGTGAGGGGACTGCTGATAATGTGGGCCGTGCCCGAAAGCGACGGCGCTCCCGGTCCTCGCCCCACGGACGGCATCGAAGCCGACGTGCGCGGCCTGGTCGAGCGCGGCGAGCTCGACGCGGCGGCCACGCGCGCGATCGCGCACTACGGCCCCGAGATCTACGGCTTCCTGCGCGCGGTCGCGCGCGACGACGACCTGGCCTCCGAGGCGTTCGCGCTGGGCAGCGAGCAGCTCTGGCGTAACCTGGCGCGCTTCCGCTGGGAGGCCTCGCTGCGCACGTGGGCGTACCAGCTGTTTCGCCACGCGCTGTACCAGGTCCGCGCCGATCCGCGCCGCCGGCCGGACCGGAACCTCCCGCTGTCGATCTTGGACTCGATCGCAGAGGCCCGCCGCAGCGCGACGGCGCCGTTCCAGCGCACCGAGGTCAAGCAGGGACTGCGCGCGCTCCGCGAGTCGCTCGATCCGCTCGATCACGAGCTCCTCGTGCTCCGCCTCGACCGCGCGATGTCATGGAAGGACATCGCGCGCGCGCTGGCCGAGCCAGGCGACGCCGAGACCACCGTCGATCAGCGGGCCGCCGCGTACCGCAAGCGCTTCGAGCGCGCGAAGGCGCAGCTCCGCGAGCTGGCCGCAAAGCACGGGCTGATCCCGGAAGAGTAGCCTCGCCAAAAACTCCCGAAGCCCCAAGCCCCAAAGCCCAGCCCCTACGCCTTGCGCCGCGTCGCCGCCAGATACCCGAGCCCGGCGGCGAGCCCGGCGAGCCCCGCCAGCCCGAGCCCGAGCCCCGCGGCCGAGAGCGGCGCCTCGTACGTCCAGCGCACGACGTGCGCGCCGGCCCCAAGCGGCACCGCGCGGCGCAATACGTCGGCGGTCAGCCACGGCACCGCCGCGCCGTCGACCTCGGCGCGCCAGCCAGCGGCGCTCGCCGACGACACGACCGCGTAGCCGTCGGCGTCGGCCGCGCACGCGAGCTCGAGCTCGCCCGCGCGCCAGCTTTGGATCGCGCACGGCACCGGCGGGCCGCGATCCGGCCGCGCCGGGCCGCGCCCGCGCAAGACCACCGTGCCGCGCGGCAGCTTGCCGCCCTGCGGGCTCGGCGGGAACAACAGCGCCAGCGCGTCGGCGTCCGCCTCGGCCCACAGCGCGCCGCGCAGCACCGACGCGGCGGGCGCCGCCGGGAACGCGACGAGCGCCCAGTCGCCGCGCGTCGCGAGCGCCTTGAAATGGCGCGGGACGACGAGCGTCGCCGGCAGGATCGCGAGCGCGATCCCGAATCGATCGAGCAGCGCGCCGCCGTCGCGCGCCGCGGCGAGCCACGTCGGATCGTGCGCGCGCGGGCGCGCCGGATCCTCGCTGCGCGCCGCGCCGAGCCCCCACCGCCAGCCCGACGCGCCGGCGAGCGTCGCGATCGCGTCGCCCAGATCCTCGGGCCGATCGTGCATGAACGCCGGCCGGAACACGCGCCGCGGCGCGCCGCCGCCCGCCGCCGCAGCGTCCGCCGCCGCAGCATCCGCCGCGCGCGCCCACGCCGGCGCGTCCTCGACGAGCGCGCGCTCGGCGAGCGGCGCGGTCGACGGCGCCGCGCCGGCGCTCGGCAGGAGCAGCAGCACGAGCACGAGCGGCGTCCCGCGCTCGGCCCCTCGCTCGCGCACCCGCCACGCGAGCGCGAGCGCCAGGAGCATCGCGATCAGGCCGAGCGCGCCGTCGAGCATCGCGCGCTCGATCGCCGCCTCGGCGTCCGGCTGGCGCACGCGCAGGGCGCCGAGCGCGCCGAGCGCCACGCCCGCGCACCCGGCCCCGACGCCGAGCGCGATCAGCGCGCGCCGATCTCCCGCCATGAGCGCGTCGAACCCCGCGCCGGCGTTCACCGCCAGCACGACGACGAGCGCCGCGACGTGCAGCTCGGGCGCGCCGAGCCACGCTGGCCAGCCGCCGCGCCCAGCGACGAGCGCGAGCGCCGCGAACGCGCCGATCACGGCGAGCAGGCGGCGCGGCGGCGTGCGCACGGCGCCGAGCGCGAGGAGCGGCGCGCCCGCGAACAGGCTCGGCGCCCATGGCGAGGCGCCCGCGAGCGCCGGGATGCCGCGCGCCGGATCGGCGGAGCCGAACGCGCCCGGCACGATCAGCTCGACGAGCCGCGCGAGCGGCAGGCCCGAGACCTCGCCCCCGGAAGCCGCGCCGAGCTGCGCGAGCGCCGGCAGCCACTGCGCGGCGCCGATCGCGAGCCCCGCGGCGATCGCAGCGCCGAGCCATGGCCACGCGCGCCGCCGCGCCCCGAGCGCGAGCGCGAGCACGAGCCCCTGCGCGAGCACCGCCAGCACGCCAGCGGTCGCGACCAGCCCGAGCAGGCCGCCGAGCGCGAGCGCGGCGCGCAGGCGGCCGCGGCGATCCTCCGCCGCGGCGAGCGCGGCCGCGCAGACGCCGATCCACGGCAGGTGCGCGAGCGCCGGCAGGGCGCCCCGCACCGCGGCGCTCGCGAGGATCCCGCTCGTCGCCGCGAGGAGCCCCGCGGCGAGCGCGGCCGGCTCGCTCGCGCCCTGGGCGCCGGTGGGCGCCCGCCGCCGCGCCCACACGGCGATGCCGAGCGCGCCCCACAGGAGGTGCGCGATCGCGAGCAGATCGAGGAGCCGCGGCGTCGCGGCGATCCAGCCGGGCGGGTACATCGCGCCGTGGCTCGGCTCGGCGGCGAGCGGCACACCGAGACCGCTGCCCTCCCACCACGCCGGCAGCTCGCCGGCCCACACGGCCGCAGCGGCCGCGAGCCGCGGCGGCGCCACCTCGGCGTGGTAGCGCGCGTCATCCCACGTCTGCCCGCCCGCGATCACGCGCACCTGGATCGCGACGATCGCGACCGCCAGGACCGCGGCGACGAGCGGGAGCGCGCGCGGCGTAGTCACGATCGCCGCTATCTTGACACGCACTGCCACCGGGCCGAAAACGCTTGCGATGCCTCGTTTCGTGCGCCCCGCGGTGCTCGCGGCGGTGGCCGCGCTGGCGGTGGCCGCCTGCCGGAGAAATTCCGACGCGGCGCCGTCGTGCGCGGCGGTGGCGTCGCACTTCCTCGCCATCGCCGAGGCGGACCTCGCCCGAGCAGCCGTCGACGAGGTGAGCCGGCGCGCGGTCCGCGCACAGCTGCCCGCGATGCGCGACTCGCTCGCCACTGCGTGCACCGATTCGCAGTGGACCGAGCGGGTGCGTAGATGTTTGCACGCCGCCGCCGATCACGTGGGCTTCGAGACGTGCCAGCAGGAGCTGACCGAAGCTCAGCGCCGCGCCCTCGATCGCGCGGCACGCGGTGAGCCGGAAGCTCCCTGAAACGTGGTAGACCACGGTTCCAGGGATGGAGATCGATTTTAAGTACGCGCTCTCCGACGAGGAAGCGCGCTCGCGTCTCGAGGTCCTCGGTCAGTACCTAGGCAACAAGCACGGCATCCAGGTGACGTGGGTTGACGCCAAGCGGGCGAAGTTCACCGGGAAGTACCTCGTCGTCAAGATCGACGGCGAGCTCACCGTCGGGAGCGGCATCGCGCAGTTCCGCGGCGAGGATCCGGGCTTCCTGTGGCGCGGCCGCGCCAAGGAATACATCCAGGGCAAGCTGGCGAAGTACCTCGATCCGAAGGTCGAGCTCTCGCAGCTACCAACGAGCTGAGCCGAGCCTACGCGCGGCCCGCCGCGAGCTGCCGCAGCGCGATCGCCAGGACGCGATCGGCGGCGGCGGGGGTCATGCCCTGGCGCTCCAGACGGCGCTGGAGGCGCTCGATGATGCTCCACAGCGAGAGGTCGGGATCAGGTCTCATGGTTCTCCCTCTACGTTCGACGGGACGTGTCGATCTAACACTGCCTCGCCCACGCTCATTCCCACGGTCTCTCGGACAGCGCGCCCGCGCCGCCGGTTGCGCAGACCGCGCGCGCCGTCACGAAAATCTCGTGCCGCCCGGAAGCAGGATCCTCCCGAGGTAGTAGCCTCTGGGCTCCGTGAAGCTCGCCACCTGGAACATCAACTCGATCCGCGCTCGCACTGATCGGCTGCGCGCCTGGCTGGAGCACGAGCGCCCCGACGTCCTGTGCCTGCAGGAGACGAAGGTCGAAGACACCGTGTTCCCGTTCGACCTGCTCCGCGGCGCTGGCTACGAGGTCGCGGTGTTCGGCCAGCGCACCTACAATGGCGTCGCGATCGCGTCGACGCAGCCGCTCGCCGACGTCGCGCGCGGCTTCGGCGACGGCCTGCACGACGGCGACGGTGCCGGCGAGGGCGACGCGCGCACGATCGCGGCGACGACGCACGGCATGCGCGTCGTCTGCGTGTACGTGCCGAACGGCCAGGACCTGGCGTCGGATCGCTACCCGTACAAGCTCGCGTGGCTGGGCCGCCTGCGCGCGTACCTCGAGCGGACGTCGTCGCCGGACGCCCCGCTCGTGCTGTGCGGCGACATGAACGTCACGCCCGACGATCGGGACGTGTGGTCGCCCGAGAAGTGGCAGGGGCAGATCCACTGCAGCGAGCCGGAGCGCGCCGCGCTCGCCGAGATGGCGGCGTTCGGGCTCGTCGATCTGTACCGCGCCAGGAACGGCGACGCGAAGGTGTACTCGTGGTGGGACTACCGCGGCGTCGCGTTCTTCAAGGATCAGGGCCTGCGCATCGATCTGATCTTCGGGACGCGGCCGATCGCGGAGCGCTGCACGGCCTGCACGATCGATCGCGCCGCGCGCAAGGGTAAGGACGCGAGCGATCACGCGCCGGTGGTCGCGACGATCGCCTGACGATGGCTGCGCCGCGCGGCGCCGGGGCTAGAGGCCCAGCTCGGCGCTCTCGCGCAGCTTCGCCGGGATCGCCGGCGCCTTGTAGTGCGAGGCCGGCTGCGGCTGCGCCGCGGCTCCCGCGAGCGCGGCGAGCGCCGCCTGCTCCACGGCGGCTTCGCGGCGGGCGAGCTCGCGGAACGCGATGACCCAGCGGCTCACGGCCGTCGCCGTCGACGCCACCGCGCACACGGCCATCGTGCCGCCCAGGATCGGCGCGGTCAGCCAGGCTGTCTCGGGATCCGCGGCGAACCACGCGGCGCAGAACGAGCCGACGGTGACGAGCAGGATCCGCTCCGCGCGCTGCATCATGCCGCCCGACAGCTCGAGGCCGAGGCCCTCGGCACGCGCGCGGGTGTAGCTCACCATCATCGAGCTGCCGATCGCGCCCATCACGGCGAGCATCCACGGCGTGTCGCGCAGGTACCACGCGTAACCGCTGAACGCGAACAGCTCGCCCCAGCGGTCCGACACCGAGTCAAACAGCGCGCCCGACTTCGTCTGGCGGTTGGCGAGGCGGGCGATGCGGCCGTCGAGCACATCGAAAATCCCGGCGAGCGCGAAGCTCCACGCGGCACCGCCGAACGCGCCGAAGCCGGCCTCGACGCCCGCCCACGCGCACATCGCGAGCGAGAGCGCCGTGATGACGTTCGGCGACACCCGCCCGACGAGCAGGCGCTCGAGCGGCCCGATCAGCCAGACGATGTAGCGCGCCAGGAACGGGCCGAGGATCTGGTTGTGCTTGGCGCCCTGAATCTTGGGCGCTCGCCCCGCCGCGCAGAGCCCGCAGTAGACGACGAGCGCGATCGACATCGTCGCGAGCAGGAGGAGCGCGGGTGCGAGGAGAGAGATCCGGTCCACGTGGGCCCAAGGAGCGTTCGGAGGCGCGATTTTTGGTTATCACGGGCCCGGTGCGCCGTCGATGGTGAAAGATTGGCATCGAGCGTCGATCCCGTCGAAACCCTTGCCTTTGGCGTATTGTGTCCGTACGTGAACGCGCTCGCGAAGATCGTGGCGACGGCGCTCGGCGCAGGATATGCGCCGCGGGCGCCCGGCACCTGCGGCACGGCCGTCGCGGTGCCGCTCGCCTGGGCGCTGGCGTCACTGCCCATGTGGCAGTTCGGCCTCTTCACCGCGGCGCTGACGCTGCTCGGGGTCGCGTGCGCAGCGCGCGCCGATCGCGCGTGGGGCACCGAGGACAACCAGCGCATCGTGATCGACGAGGTCGCGGGCTACCTCGTGACGGTGCTCCCGGTGGACCGGAGCCGCTGGGCTCCGCTCGCCGTCGGCTTCGTGATCTTCCGGGCGCTCGACATCGTGAAGCCCCCGCCGATCCGCTGGCTGGACGAGCACCTCCCGGGCGGCTGGGGCGTCGTCATGGACGACGTCGCCGCGGGCGTGATGGGCGCGGGCGCGATGCTGCTGCTCGACCGCGCCGGGGCCCTCGCCTACCTCGGCGGCCTGTGGGACCCGTGAGCGCCGCGGCTCGCCGCCTGCGTCCAGGCGCGCTCCCCGCGGCGCTCGCCAGCGTGGCGGCGCTCGTCACCGCGCTCGTCATCGCGCTCGTCATCGTGGCGGCGCTCGCCAGCGGCGCGGCCGCGAACGGGCGCCCCCCGGTCACGAGCGGCATCTTCTTCCGGCCCGGCGACGCGCGATCGATCCTCGTGCGCTCGACGTTCGGCCTGCTCGTCAGCCGCGACGACGGCTGCGCGTTCCGCTGGATCTGCGAGCAGGCGATCGGCTACGGCGGCCAGTTCGATCCGAAGTACGCAGCGGCCACCGACGGGACGTTGTTCGCCACGACGTTCACGGGGCTGCGTGTCAGCCGCGACGGCGGCTGCACCTGGCAGACGGCGACCGAGGAGCGGCCGGCCGGCGATCCGGGCCGGATCGCCGGGATCTGGGTCGACGCGATCGAGCTCGGGCCCGACGGCCACGTCTGGGTGGCGACGGCGGAGAGCGGCCGGCCCAACGACGTGTTCCGCTCGGCCGATGGCGGCCGCACGTTCGCGCCGCGCCACCTGCGCTCGCCGACGATCTGGTGGAAGAGCGTCAAGGTGGCGCCGAGCGACGCGCGGCGCGTCTACGTCACCGGCTACCAGGTGGCGGGCCCGGCCAGCCCGGGCGGGAGCGCGCAGGGGCCGCGCGCGCACTTCCTGCGCAGCGACGACGCGGGCGGGCGGTGGACGCCGTCGGCGCTCGCGGGCGTGGCAGTGGGCGCGACGCCGATCGTCTACGCGGCCGCCGTCGACCCGGCGAACGCGAACGTGGTGCTCCTGACGTCGGCGGGCGCGAGCCCACCGTCCGGCGATCGGCTCTATCGATCGACGGACGGCGGCGCGACGTTCCGGGAGGTGCTCGCGGCGAGCGGCGCGATCCACGACGTCGTCTTCCACGGCGGCGCGGTCTTCGTCGCGGCGGCCGGCGGGGCGCTCCGCTCGGCCGACGGCGGCGCGACGTTCGAGCGCGTCGCCGGCACGCCGCAGCTCGGCTGCCTCGGCTCGCACGGCGGCCGCCTCGTCGGGTGCGGCGCGAACTGGCAGCCCGACGACAAGGCCGTCGCGCGCGCGTCCGCGGACGGCGCGGCGTGGGACAAGCTGCTCCGCTTCCGCGAGCTAGCGGGCCCGCTCGCCTGCGGCCCGGGCACGACGGTGCACGAGAAGTGCGCGCCGCTCTGGCCAGGTATCCAGCGCCAGTTCGGCGCCGTGGCGCCCGCGGCGTGCCCCGATCCGCCGCCCGAGCCAGCGGCGGCGCCGCCACCGCCGACGCCGCCGACGCAAAAGGCGGGCGGCGGCTGCTGCGACGCGGGCGGCGGCCCGGGCAGCCCGCTCGGCGCGGCGGCCCTCGCCTGGCTCGCCTGGCTCGCCCTCGCGCGACGCTCGTGGCCGCGGCGGCAACCGCGGCCGAGCTAGCTACCGCCAGGCGGCGCTGCGGAGCTGCGTCAGCGACGCCTCGCCGGCGACGAGGCCAGCGTCGTCGGCGTCGTGGACGGCGAGGCCGACGAGCTCGCCGCCCGCGGGCGCGGCGCCGTAGGCGGCGTCGACGGCGATCCACGCGCGGCCGGTCCAGCTCACGGCCCAGCGGTGGCGGACGAGGCGATCGCCGTCAACGCGGAAGCCGGTGACGACGCGCGTCGGGATGCCGGCCTCGGCCGCGTGCCCGGCGTAGGCGAGCGCGTAGGTCGTGCAGTCGCCCGCGGTGGCGGCGGCGGCGGCGGCGGCGGGCGCCGGACCGGCGGCCAGGTCTGGCGCGATGCGCGCGGCCACGCGCGCGACAAGCGCGCGGATCTCGCCCGTGCGATCCGCGCCGCGCGCGGCGCCCGGCGGCGCGTCCGGCGGCGGCAGGCCGCCGGCGAGGCGCGGCGAGAGCGTGAGCTCGAGGCCGTCTCGCGCCGCGCGCGCGGACTGGCCGGGCACCGCGGGCAGCGCGAAGGCGCCCTCGATGACGAGGCGGCGCGCCGCGCCCGCGCCGGGCGCGCCGGCGATCGGGATCGCCGTGGCGGCGACGAGATCGACGAGCGGGAACGGCTCGGCTGCCTGCGCCGCGGTGGCGGCGAGCGCGATCACGCCGTCGCCGTCGACGATCCGCGCGTAGCTGCCGTCGGCGCCGACGTCGATCGTCGACACGGAGACGGCGCCGCCCGCCCAGAGCCGCGCGACGAGCCGGTGAGGCGCCACCGCGTCGACCCGGCCATCGCCGACGACGAACCCGCGCGCCGGCAGGAACACGCGCCCCGCGAATCCGCCGTCGCGCCGCGCGAGCAGCGGCACGAGCTCCGCCGGGACAGCGTCCGGCAGCGCCCGCACCGCGCCCGCGCCGTCGGTGACGATCCACCCGCTGCGGCCGACCGCGGCCGCCGCAGCCGCCTGGTGCGCGTCCGGCGCGCCGGGCCCACCACGGGCGCTCGCGCCAGCCTCGGCGGCCACATGCGCGTCCGGGGCGCCAGGACCGCCGCTGGCGCTGGCACTGGCGCTGGCGCTGGCGCCGCGGACCGCCGTGGCGCGGCCGCCGGGCGTCGCCGTCCACGCGACGCGCAGCGGGACGAGATCTGCGTCGGCGGCGACCTCGATCGCCGCCTCGAGCGAGACCTCGGTGTCCTCGCGCAGGAAGCGCAGCGACTCCGCGCGCGAGAGCAGGACGCCCGCGGCCGACCACGCCTCGCGCTCCGTGACGGTGCCGATCCGCGCGCCGCCGAGCCAGATCGTGTAGCGCCGCACGAGCTCCGTCGCACGCGGCGCGTCCGCCTCGCGCGACGAAGGCGGCGCGTACGCTGCCGGTGGCTCGCCGGGAGCGGGCGCCAGCGAGCGCGCGCAGGCGCCGAGGGCAGCCAGGGCGACCGAGGCGACCCGGGCGGCCGAGGCGGCCGAGGCGGCCGAGGCGGCCGAGACGGCCGAGGCGGCCAAAGCGATCGCACGCATCGGGCCAGGATCGTAGCCAGCGCGCGCCGTCCGGCGCAAAATCGACGCATGTCCCGGCCCTGGGTCATCGTCGGCTGCGGGTACACGGGCGCGTACCTCGCGCGCGCGCTCGTCGGGCGCGACACCGCGGTCACGCTGACGCGCCGCGATCCGACCGCGGCCGCCGAGCTCGCGCAGAGCCTCGCCGCGAGCGCGCCGGCCGGCCGCGGCAGCTCCCGCCCCGCGCCGGCCGTGCGCGGCGTCGCGGCCGACCTCGGCGATCCGGCCTCGCTCGCCGACCTCGTGCCGCCCGGCGCGATCGTCTGCTGCCTCGCGCCGCCCGGGCCAGACCCGGCCGGCGAGATCCGCCACCTGCTCGACGCCTCGCGCGACGCGGCGCGCCTCGTCTACGTGTCGTCGACGAGCGTGTACGCGCCCGGCGGCGGCGCGTGGGTCGACGAGGGCTGGACGGTCGCGCCCGCGACCGAGTCCGGCCGCGCGCGGGCCCTCGCCGAGGGCGCGCTCGCGCTCGCGACGATCCCGTGGATCGCGCTGCGCGCCGCCGGCATCCACGGCCCCGGGCGCAAGCTCGTCGATCGGATCCGCAGCGGCACGTACCGCGTGATCGGCGACGGCACCTCGCACGTGAGCCGGATCCACGTCGTCGACCTCGTCTCGGCCATCCTCGCGGCCGGCGCGAGCGACGCGCAGGGCTTCGTCAACGTCGCCGACGACGATCCGACGCCGTCGGGCGAGGTCGCCGACACGCTCGCGGGCCTGCTCGGGCTGCCGCCGCCGCCCCGCGTGCCCGCCTCGGCGGTGTCGCCCGAGCTGGCCGGCATGATGACCGCGAACCGGCGGATCGCGAACCGGCGCCTCAAGGAGGAGCTCGGCGTCGCGCTGCGCTACCCGAGCTGGCGCAGCGAGCTCTAGCCCGCCGCGCGGCAGGCCCACAGCGCCCGGTGCACCGCCGCCTCGTCGAGGCCGTCGCCGATCAGCACCAGCTCGGTGCGCCGCGGCTCGTCGCCCCACGGCGTCGTGTACGTCAGCTCCGTGCGGATGCCGGCGCGCTCGACGAAGCCGCGCCGATCGTCGCCCGCCAGGTGGACGAAGCCCTTCGCGCGCACCAGCCGCTCGCCGAGCCCCTGCACCACCGCGAGCACGCGCTCGCCCACGAGCGGCGCGTCGTCGGTGAACGCGATCGCCGTGAGCTGCCCGCCGTGCCGGTGCGACCGCGCCGCGCCGCCCTCGCCGTGGCCGTGGTCGTGGTCGTGATCGTGGCCCGGCCGGCGCTGCGTCCACGCGCGCAGCGGCCGCGGCTCGACGACCCACGCCGTCATCGCGCGCGCGCCCGCCTCGTCGCCCGGGAAGCCCGCGCGCTCGGCCGCCGGCGCGAGCTCGTCGAGCCGCGCGTGGCACGCCCGCACCGCGTCGGCGGTCGCGCGATCGAGCTTCGAGAGCAAGACGCGATCGGCGCTCACCGCCTGCTCGCGCGCCTCCTCGCGCCGATCGAGCGCCGCGCCCGCGGCCTCCGCGTCGACGACGCACACCACGCCCGCCGGCAGGATCCGCTCGCGCACCGCCTCGGGCACGCGCACGAGCCCGTCGAGGATCGCGGCCGGCTCGGCGATGCCCGTCGTCTCGAGGACGATCTGGTCCGGCTCGGAGCGGCGCACGATGTCCGCGATGCCGTCCCACAGGTCGTTCTTGATGTCGACCTTGCAGCAGACGCAGCCGCCCGCCAGCTCGAGCACGTCGCCGCCGCGGCCCACGATCAGCTGCGTGTCGATCGAGATCCGGCCGAGCTCGTTGACGAGCACCGCGATGCGGCGCCCGTGCTGCGCGGCGAGCATGCGGTTCAGCGCCGTCGTCTTGCCGGCGCCGAGCCACCCGGTGAGGATCGTGAACGGGACACGCGCGGACACAGCTCCTCCTCCTGGCTCCCCCGCCCCTTAGCGGCGGTACAGCACGCGCTCGACGGCGTTCGCGAGCACCTCGCGCACGAACGGCCGCACGATGAACGCGTCGGGCCCGCCCTCGGCGCCCACGTCGTAGAGATCGATGTACGAGGGCGTCATCATGAGGACCGGGATCCGCTGCGTCGCGGGCCGTGCCTTGATCCGGCGGCACACCTCGGCGCCGTCGATCTTCGGCAGATCGCTGTCGACCAGCACCACGTCGGGCGGCTCGTGCTCGACGCGCGTGAGCGCCGTCGCGCCGTCGCGCGCGACGGCGACGACATGCCCCCGCCCCGACAGCACCTTCACGACGAGCCGGACGACGTCCGGCTCGTCATCGATGACGAGCACGCGCGCCATGCTACTGACCGTCGAGCACGGCGCGGATGCAGGTCTGCGCGGCAGACGACGTCCAGTCGCGCTTGTTCACGAAGTACGCGCGGATCTTGCCGTCGCGATCGATGAGCGCGGTCTCGGGCACCTTGTCGATGCCCCACCGGCGCGCGATCGTGCCGATCGTGTCGTCGCCCTGCGGCGGATCCAGGTAGACCTGGAACGGCACGCCCTTGGGCAGCGCGCGCCCGTAGTTCTCCTTGGCCTCGTCGAAGGTGTACTCGTCCCCGCTCGCCGGGGCCTTCAGCAGGTTGGGATTGAGCGACTTCACGAGCGCCACCAAGACCTTGGACCACTCGCTGTCCGAGGAGAGCGCGACCACCTCGAGCTCGGGAAAGTCCCGGGACATCTGGGCGAGCCCCGGCTTCTCCGCCTTGCAGGTGCCGCACCACGAGGCCCAGAAGTTCAGCAGGACGACCTTGCCGCGGAAGGCCGACAGCTTGACCTGCTTGTTGTCCTTGCCGATCATCGTGAAGTCCGGCGCCTGGAGCGGCACCGCGCACGACTGGCCCTCGGGGCAGAGCTGCGCCTTCAGCTGCTCGAGGCCGCCGATCCCGCGACACGCCGACTCGCCCTCGCGGGCCGCGGCCGGCGGGACCATCCACAGGAACGCGCCAAGGACGCCGATGCCCACGGCCGCGACGAGGCCGCCGACGGCGAGCTGCGCCCCGCGCCGGGGCTCGCGCCGCAGGTGTGCCACGAGGAACGGCAGCTTGCCCGCGGCCGTCTTGACCGGCATCGCGTCGGTCCAGACGTGCGTCTGCGCCCGGATCGAGCCCATCTGGGCGAGCTGGATGATCCGGGCCTTGTCGACCGGGCCGTGCTCGGCCCCGCCGATGGCGTAGTAGTAGGACGCGCCGTCCTTCTTCGTCGAGTCGTCGCCCATGGCTCACACCTTAACTGATCTCCGGGCTCCGGAAATCCCGAACCGCGATCTTTGCGGCTATGCTGCGAGGCCATGTCGGTGCACGGCGCGATCAGCACCATGCCCGCCGAAGACCTCCTCGAGTGGGCCGCGCGGCGCAAGCTCTCGGCCCCGCTCACCTTCGAGCACCAGGGCACGATCCGGAACCTCGTGGTCGAGGAGGGCGTGATCGTGTGGGCGAGCTCGAACCGCCGGGAGGAGCAGCTCGGCGTGATCCTGGCCCGCTCGGGGTTCGTGGCCGAGCGCGCGCTGGCCGAGGCGCTCGAGGCGCGCGTCGAGACCGGCATCCCGCTCGGCAAGATGCTGCTCATGTCCGGCCTGATCAGCGAGGTGGATCTGATCGATATCCTCGCGACCAAGATCCGCGAGGCGGTGACCGACGTCATGACGTGGGCCGAGGGGACGTTCGAGGTCGTGCCCCGGCCGCAGCCGCATACGGGCGGCGTCAACGCCCAGCTCGCGGTCGACGTCTGCCTGACGATCGCGCGCCGGCGCACGGCGCGCATGGTGCAGATCATGAACCTGCTCGGCTCGGACGACATCACGTTCTTCGTCCCGCCGGGGGCGGTCGCGCCGCCGGCAGGCGCGGCGCAGCCGGCAGACGCGGCGCAGCCGATCGATCGCGGGCGGCTGTGGGAGCTCGCGGGCGATCGCCGCACGGCGGGCGAGCTCGCGGCGACGTTCCGCGGCGAGCGGTTCGCGACGTTCGACGCGCTCGCCTCGCTCGTCGAGCACGGCCTGCTCATGGTCGATCGCCGCGTGCGCGAGCGCACGAACTCGGCGGTCGAGCTCGCGGCCGGCGCGCGCAGCCGGCTCCGCCAGGGCGACCGCGCCGGCGCGCTCGCGATGGCGTCGCAGGCGCTGCACCAGGATCCGAGCGACGCCGACGTGCGCAAGACGTTCGCGCAGGCCGAGCGCGCGCGCGTCGCCGAGATCGCGAAGCAGCTCCTGGCGCGCCACCGCATCCCGCGGCTCACGTGCGAGCTGTCGCGGCAGCTCGCCACCGACCTGTCGCTCAGCGACGTCGAGCTGGAGCTCGCCCGGCGCGTCGACGGGCGCTGGGACCTCGTCTCGCTGCTCCGCTCGGCCAACGTGCGCGAGGCCGAGGCCCTGCTCGCGTTCTCGCGCCTGGCCGAGGTCGGCGTCGTCGAGCTCGGCGAGCTGCCATGACCATGGAGGCCGCTGTCCCCACCGCGCTCGATCGGTCCCGCCTCCTGCCGCGCAGCGGGATCGGCGTCGACGGCGCGTGGCTCGTGATCGCGCCGCCGGGGAACCCGATCATCCGGCTCGACGCGCGCCTGCTCGATCGCGTCGAGCTGATCGGGCGCTCGCCGACGGCGCCGCTCGTCTGGTCCGGCATCGCCACCGCGAGCGGCGTGCTCGCGGCGCTGTCGGTCATCCCCGGCGGCCCGTTCGCGGCCGCGGGCCTGGCGTACCTGGCGCACGAGCGGTTCAGCGAGGCGCGCCGCCGCTCGCGCTCGCGCGACCTCCTGCTCGCGCTCGGCGATCTCGAGGTGGCGCTGCACGTCGCCGACGGGCCGGAGGCCGCCAAGGGCATCGCCGACGAGCTCGCGCCGTACACGCGCGACGCGCCGATCACGCGGCCCGAGGTGTACGAGGACGCCAAGCGCCGGATGCGCGCGCAGGCCGAAGGGCGCGGCGAGGCCTCGGCGCGCCGCGAGCTCGAGAACGCGCTGCTCGTCGGCAGCGACGTCGTCTACCTGCGCGGCGACTACCTGCAGGTCGGCCAGGTCGCGTTCCGCATCACCGAGGTCCGCGAGTACGCGCTGCGCGGCGCGAACCTGCCGCTCACCGGCGGCCGGCTGCTCCAGGCCGCGATGGGCCTGCTCGTCGTGGCCGCCGAGGAGCGCGCCGCCGCGGGCGAGGACGTCGCGCTGCTCGCGAAGCGGATCGCCGACTACGAGGCATGGTCCGGGCACACCGCCGGCCGCTAGGTCGCCGCTAGCCCGGACCGGCCTACGGGAGGAACCCGACGGGCCCGGCGGACCGCGGCTAGACCTCCGGGAGGAAATCGGCTGGCGCACTGAAACTTACCATCACTGTTATTTACGTATTTTTTATTACGGTGATTTTAATCAACTAGCTTGAAGATCGAGAAAAATCTCCATCAGGAATCTTCCGCTCTGCATTTCTCTTGGCCTATGTTTTCTGCGTAATGAGGCAAACCAAAAATTCGCTTATTGAAAACTCCCAGCCGTTCTCCACCTGGAGCGGCGCTGCGGCACTGCTCCTCTCTGTGACCGCGGCCTGTGTCGACCCGGGCGGCGCCCCCAGCGCGAGCGAGGCCACGTCCACCGCGGCCTCCAACCTCGTCATCGGCGCCACGCCGACCTACTACCCCGTGTCCGATTCGCAGAACCCGCTCGGCCTCGAGGGCGAGATCGAGGCGTACGGTCCGATGACGGCGGTGGCGGACTTCAACAACGACGGCGTCGCGGATCTCGCGATCGAGAACAACTACACCGCCGTGATGATCCGGCTCGGCGACGGCAGCGGCGGCTACGGCGCCGAGAGCCGCTACGACCTCGGCGGCGTCGTCCGGCCCAACGCGGTGATCGCCCAGGACCTGAACTCCGACGGCAACCTCGATCTCGTCACATCGAACCAGGCGTCCTTGAGCGTGCTCCTCGGCGCCGGGGACGGCACCTTCCGGGCCCCGACCAGCTACGCGATCACCGGCTGCAGCGGGCAGCCCTGCTACGGCTCGGTGGCCGCCGCCGACGTGAACGGCGACGGCAGGCTCGATCTCGCCGTCGGCGAGTCCGGCGGCGTCGGCGTGCTCCTCGGCAACGGCGACGGGACGTTCGGCCCCCTGACCACGTTCCCCTGCGGGACCGCGCACCACAACTCGGTGACCGCCGCCGACTTCACCGGCGATGGCAAGCTCGATCTGGCCAGCGCGGCGTCGTACGGCTCCGCCGTCTACCTCTTCGCGGGCAACGGCAACGGGACCTTCTCCGGCTGCGCGCCGACCATGGTCGGCAGCCGCCCGCAGTCGATGACCACGGGTGACTGGAACCACGACGGCCGGCCCGACCTGGCCACGGCCAACTCGTGGGGCGTCTCGGTCACCGTCCTGCAGAACCAGGGGAACGGGACCTTCGCCACCAAGAGCTACCCGTTCGCAGGGCGCGAGTTCGAGATGCTGTTCGTCGGCGCGGCCCACGTCGACGCGGACGGCACGCTGGATCTGCTGGTGGGCCACCAGACGAGCCTCTTCGTCATGACCGGCCACCCCGACGGCACGTTCACGACGACCGACACCGTCGACCTCGGCGAGGCGGCCCGCTTCGTCCTCGCAGGCAACTTCGATCGCGACCCGCTCGAGCTCACCGATCTGCTCGTGTCGTCGGACCTCGGCCGGCTCGCGCTCCTCCACGGCGAGCCCGACGCGCCGCCGTGCACCAGCGGCTGCACGCTGTCGGTCGTTGGCAGCACGCAGGCCGCCACCCTCGTGGCCCCGGGCGCCGGCAGCGGGCTCACCATCGCCAGGCCGTCCCTGCTCCGGGCCGGCGACGTGCTCTACGCGTTCCTGACCAAGAACGACGACGCGGGGACCATCTCGGCGCCCGCGGGCTGGACGCAGCTCGGCCAGTGGCACACGACGGTCGACGACGACTTCACGACCGGCGTGTGGCGCAAGATCGTGACGGCGTCCGCCGCCGAGCCCGCCAGCTACTCGTGGACGCACACGGACACGACGGAGGAGGCGATGTCCGGGTACATCGTGGCGGTCCGCGGCGCGAACACCGCCGCGCCGGAGGACGCGCCGGTGGCGCACGCCTCCGGAACCAACGATCCGACCCCCGATTCGCCCTCGGTGACGACGGTGTCGCCGTCGTCGCTCGTGCTCGTCCACCAGGGCGTGACGCGCACGGCGATGTCCGCGGTCGTCGCGCCGCCCGGAGCGGGGCTCCTCGCGGCCTCCAAGGGCACCGACCGCAACAGCGGGCTCGCGTACTTCCGCCAGGTCGCGCCCGGCGCGACCGGCAGCAAGACGTGGCCGAACACCGGCGGCGCGGCGGCCGCGGACTGGCACACGGTCACCGTCGCCGTTCGGCCGCTGTAGCGACGCGAAACGACGCGAGCCCAGGCGCCGTGTAAGCCAGGTCCACCCAGCGCGTTCTACAGGCACTCGCGCGGCGCCGCGTCTTCCAGATGCGGCGCGCGCCTCACCTCGCCGGAGGCCTGTCATGGGTTTGGTCCGCTCGACTGCGCTCGTCGCTCTTCTCGCCGCTCCGCTCGCCGCTACCCTCACCGCCGCGTGCGGCGGCGCCAAGAGCTCTCGCTTCTACACCGCGTCACCGCAGGCGGCCTATGGCCCCAGCTACACGACGACCATGGCCGAGGACGGCGATGGGAGCGGTGACACGCACGTCCACCACGGGATCAACCCGTGGGTCGAGACGGCGAAGGACAACCTGTCGACGTTCGCCGCGGACGTCGACACCGCGTCGTACACGGTGTCGCGCCGCCACCTGAACGAGGGCACGCTGCCGCCGGCCGCCGCGGTGCGCGTCGAGGAGTACGTCAATTACTTCCGCTACGCGTTCCCGCCGGCCGCGCCGAGCTCGCCGTTCTCGGTGGTGATGGACGCGGCGCCGTCCCTGTTCGAGCCTGGGCTCCACGTGCTGCGCGTCGGCGTGGCGACGCCCGTGCGGGCGGAGCGCAAGCAGGCAAACCTCGTGTTCCTGGTCGACGTGTCGGGCTCGATGCAGGGGCCCGATCGCCTCGAGCTGGCCAAGCAGTCGCTGCAGCTCCTGGTCGAGAACCTGCGGCCCGACGACACGGTCGCGCTCGTGACGTACGCCGGCTCGACGCGCGTGGTGCTGCCGGCGACGCCCGTCGCGCAGCGCGATCGGATCCAGCGCGCGCTCGGCGAGCTCTCGTCGGGCGGCTCGACGGCGATGGGCGCGGGGCTCGATCTCGCGTACGCCGAGGCCATGAAGGGGCTGCGGCCGGGCGCGGTGTCGCGCGTGATCGTGCTGTCCGACGGCGACGCGAACGTCGGCACGCGGGACCCCAAGGGCATCCAGGGCATCATCGCGGAGCGCGTGCAGGCGGGGATCACCGTGTCGACGGTCGGGTTCGGTATGGGCAACTACCGCGGGAGCCTGATGGAGCAGCTCGCGGACACCGGCAACGGCAACGCGTTCTACGTCGACTCGCTCGAGGCGGCGCGGCGCATCTTCTCCGCGCAGCTCGCGGCGACGCTCGAGGTCGCTGCGAAGGACGTCAAGCTCCAGGTCGAATTCGACCCGGTGATGGTGTCGCGCTACCGGCTCGTCGGCTACGAGAACCGCACCGTCGCCGACGCCGACTTCCGCAAGGATCAGGTGGACGCGGGCGAGATCGGCATGGGCCACCAGGTGACCGCGATGTACGTGGTCGAGCTGACCGAGCAGGGCAAGTCCGCGCCCGCACCGCTCGGCCTCGTGCGGATCCGGCACAAGGCGCCCGAGGGCCAGGTCGCGGCGGAGTCGACGTTCGCGATGGCGGCCGCGCCCGCGCCGAGCTTCGACGCGGCTGCGCCGGATCTGCGGTTTGCGTCCGCGGTCGCCGCGGTCGCCGACGTCCTGCGCGGCGCCGAGGACGCGCAGCGCTGGTCGCTCGGCACGATCGCGCAGACGGCGCGCGCCGCCGCCGGCCAGGATCCGGACCGGCTCGAGCTCGTCGCGCTGATCGAGAAGGCCGCGCAGCTGCGCGGCACGCCGCTCACCGTCGCGCGGTGACGGGCGCTGGCGCTACTTCGGGCTCAGCTCGTAGACCCGGACGTAGTCGAAGTTGGCCTTGTACATCAGGGCTCCTTCCGGGTGCGCCATGGAGACCAGGCCGATCTTCGCGTTCTGGAGATTGTGCGTCCACGTGCCGGCGCGAGACCAGGTCATCCCGTCGAGGCTGGTGTACGCGGTATAGGTCTGATCGATGACGTTCTTGACGCGCGCCGCGATCCGCAGATAGGTGGTGTCGCCGGGCGGCCCGGCGACCGTGTTGCCATAGCGCGGGTAATCGGTCGGCACCGGGAACACCTCCTTGGCAAACTCGATCTGGCGCGTGTCCCAGAGCGAGAACGGCACGAGCTTGACGAAGTTGTCGTCGTCACCGTAGATGACGAGCCCGGCCTGGGTGAAGTTGAAGCAACAGCCGGTCGCCGGCAGGCCCTCCAGCCTGACCGCTGTCTCGACGATGTAGTCCCGGTCCGCGGGCGCGGGCTCGGTCAGCACCGAGGCGCTGTTCAGGTCGACGTAGAGATCGGCCCGCTGGACATCGAATTCCAGCACGTCGTTCCTGACCGAGAACGCGTTGGCCGCCGGCTCGCGCACCCAGGTCCACTGCATCCCGAGCTTGGTGCCGCCAAACTCGTCCGACAGGGCCGCGATCATGGGGCCGGGCTCGTCGAGCGGACTCCGCTCGGGCTCGTAGCGACGCCGGTCGCCAGCCTGCGCGGCGGGCGCGGGCTGCGGGCTGTCCGAGGCCCAGTAGCCGCCGCGCACGGTCGGCCAGCCGTCGACCCAGTCCAGCGGATCCATCAGCGCCGGACGCTTGACCGGGAAGTCACCCAGCGCCGAGCCACCGCGGTACGGATCGTTGCGATCGATCGCGTGATAGATGATCCAGTCCTGGCCGACCGCGTCCTTGAACACCGCGTTGTGGCCCGTGCCGACCCACCGGTTGCCGTTCATGCTGAGCACCGGCGTCCCGCCGACGCGCCCCGGCGTGAAGGGCACGCCGTCGCGATCCACGAACGGCCCGGTCGGGCTGCGCGACCGGCCGGCGAAGACGCTGTAGCCGGTCAAGGGGCCTGCGCAGCAGTTCGTGGCAGACACGAACATGTAGTAATAGCCATTGCGCCGAATGACGTACTCGCCCTCGTAGCGCTCGTCCGAGCCGATCTCCATCTGGGTCGCCGGATCGGAGGAGAGGCCGTCCGCCGAGAGCTTGCGCACCGCGATCCCGCCGAAGTAGCTACCGAAGTAGATGTACCGCTGGCCCGCGTCGTCGATCGTGACGTTGGAGTCGATGACCCAGCGCCAGTCGTCGCGATCCGGGCAGCACGGCGCCTTCATCGGCTCCACCACCGGCGCGGGCGCGTGGGTCCACGGCCCGGTCGGGCTGTCGCTCGTCGCCACGCCGATCGCCGCGGCGCCGATCACCGCGTCGCCCGGCTCGCCGGGAGTCGTCTCGGACGCGGAGTAGTACAGATAGTACTTGTCATTGAAGTACTGGATATCGGGCGCCCAGAACCCCTGCGGTGCGGCGGCCCACGCGGGCTGCGCGTCGAACGCGTCGCCGACATAGGTCCAGCTCACGAGATCCTTCGAGCGATGGATCGTGATGAGGTGGAAGTTGTCCTTGCCAGTTGAATCCGTGTCACCGGCGTAGAGCGGGTTCGACGTACAGTACAGGTACCAGTCCCGGTCACCGGGAGTCTGCCCTTGAATGATCGAAGGATCCGGGCAGTTCTCGACCAGCTTGTCAGTCCCGGGAATCTCGATCTTGATCGGGTTCGTGTAGGTCAGATCCGGCTGATCGGACGGCGCCAGGGCCGTCAGGTTGTCCCCGCACGCGCTCGCGGCGAAGAGCGCGATCAACAGCCATGAAGAGCGCATTCCTGCGCCGGGATAATGCCAGTATAATCTCATGCGCACGATGGTATGCGGGGGCCCCGGGACGCGCTCGCGTTCAAGCTGTGGTTATTTTGCGACAGAAACGTACACAATGTGTCCACTTGGGAGTGACACTCAAGCGAGCGCGAAGCCGGCCACTGTGCGCCTGCGCTCGGTCCGCCTGAACGGCGGGCGAAGGCGGCGAAGATCGACCGCTCCCCACTTTGAGAACGCGAGCGCAGGCCGGATAAGCTGCGGGCTCGATGAGCTCCCTGTCCGTCACGCACGACCGTGCGCGCCGCGCCTTCCGCGCACGGTTCGGCGCGGAGCCGCGCTGGTCGGCCGCGGCGCCGGGGCGTGTGAACCTCATCGGAGAGCACACTGATTACAACGGTGGGTTCGTCCTGCCGATGGCCATCGACTGCTATACGGTGGCGGCGGCAGGTCCCGGCAGCGGGCGGCGAATCCGGCTGTTCAGCGAGAATACCGGCCGAGCGGACGAGCTCGACGCGGCCGCCCCGATCACCCGAGGTGGGGAGGAATGGGCCCATTACGTGCGTGGTGTGCTGGCGGGCTTCCAGCGGCTCGGGGCCGAAATGCCCGGTCTCGACGTGCTGATCGACTCGGACGTCCCGCTCGGCAGCGGCCTGTCGAGCAGCGCGGCGCTCGAGGTGGCGGTCGCCACGCTGCTCGAGTCGGTGACGGGCCAAGTCCTCGATCCCGTCCAGAAGGCCCTGCTCTGCCAGCGCGCCGAGCACGAGTTCGCGGGCGTCCCGTGCGGGCTCATGGATCAGCTCGCGTCCACGCTGGCGCGCGAAGGGCACTTGCTCCTGCTCGACTGCCGATCGCAGCACCCCGAGCACGTGCCAATGACCGATCCAGCGGTGTCGGTGCTGATCACCAACAGCGGCGTCCGCCACGCGCTGGCGACCGGCGAGTACGGAGAGCGCCGGGCCCGCTGCGAGGAGGCCGCGGTCGCGCTCGGCGTCCCGCTCCTGCGCGATGCCACGCTCGAGGGACTGGAAGCGGCGAAGGCCCGGATGCCGGACGTGACGTTCCGCCGCGCGCGGCACGTGGTGATCGAGGACGCGCGCACGGTGCAAGCAGCACAGCTGCTCCGGCAGGGCCGCTGGTCGGCCGTGGGCGAGCTCATGTACCAGAGCCACGCCTCGCTGCGCGATGACTTCGAGGTGAGCTGCCCAGAGCTCGACCAGCTCGTCGAGATCTCGCGGGCGCTGGGCGAGGCCGGCGGGGTCTACGGCTGCCGCATGACCGGCGGCGGGTTCGGCGGCTGCACGGTGAGCCTCGTCGCGACCGCGGCGGTCGAGGCGATCACCGCGGCGGTCCGCAGCGCGTACCGCGAGGCGACCGACATCGACGCGGCGATCTTCACCTCGCGGCCAGCCCAGGGCGCCGCGATCCTGTCGCCAGCGCGACCCGCGGAGCGATCAGCGGAGCGACCCGCGGAGCATGCATGACCCGGGTCTTGCTCGAGCTCCGGGACATCGTCAAGACGTTCGGCAGCGTGAAGGCGCTCGACCGCGCCTCGCTCACGCTGCGGGCCGGCGAGATCCACGCGCTCATGGGCGAGAACGGGGCCGGCAAGTCCACGCTGATCAAGGTCCTCACGGGGGTCCACGCCCCCGACGCCGGGACGATCGTGCTCGACGGCAAACCGATCGCGCCGCGCTCGCCGCGCGAGGCGGAGCAGGCCGGGATCAGCACCGTCTATCAGGAAGTGAACCTGATCCCGACGCTCTCGATCGCCGACAACCTCCTGCTCGGCCGCCAGCCGACCCGGCTCGGCTGGATCCGCAGGCGCGAGCTCGTGCGGCGCGCCGAGGCGGCGGTCGCGCGCCTCGGCCTCGAGATCGACGTCACGCGCGCCGTCGGCGCGTGCCCGCTCGCGATCCAGCAGATGGTCGCGATCGCGCGCGCGCTCGACATCCGGGCCCGCGTCCTCGTGCTCGACGAGCCGACGTCCAGCCTCGACGAGCGCGAGGTGGCGTCGCTGTTCGACCTGCTGCGCCGGCTCCGCGGCGAGGGCCTCGCGATCGTGCTCGTGACCCACTTCCTCGATCAGGTGTACGCGGTCTCCGACCGGATCACCGTGCTCCGCAACGGCGCCTTCGTCGGCGAGCACGAGACGTCCGAGCTGCCCCGCCGGAGGCTCATCGAGGCGATGCTGGGCCGCGACTTCGGCGACGAGGCCGACGCCAGGCCCGCTGCGGCCGCTGCGGCGACGGGCAAGCGGCTGCTCGAGGCCCGCGGCATCGGCCGCCGCGGCCTCCTCTCCCCCATCGATCTCGCGCTCTCCGAAGGGGAGATCGTCGGGCTCGCCGGCCTTCTGGGCGCCGGCCGCACCGAGACGGCCCGCCTCCTGTTCGGGCTGGAGGCGGCCGACTCGGGCGCGATCACCATCGGCGGGCAGGCCGCGGTGCTCCGGTCGCCGCGCGACGCGATGGGCAAGGGCCTCGCGTTCTGCTCCGAGGATCGCCGCGCCGAGGGCATCCTGCCGCACCTCTCGGTGCGCGAGAACCTGATCCTCGCGATGCAGGCGGGGCGCGGCCCCTGGCGCCTCCTGCCGCGCCGCGAGCAGGACGCGCTGGTCGACCACTACATCCGCGCGCTCGGCATCAAGGCGCCATCGCCCGAGGCGCCGATCCACACGCTCTCGGGCGGCAACCAGCAGAAGGTGCTGCTCGCGCGCGCCCTCGCGACGCAGCCGAAGATCCTCCTGCTCGACGAGCCGACGCGCGGCATCGACGTGGGCGCCAAGCTCGAGATCGAGCGGCTGGTCCGCTCGCTGCGCGAGCGCGGCATGTCCGTCCTGTTCATCTCCTCCGACCTGGACGAGCTCGTGCGCACCTGCGGCCGCGTCGCCGTCCTCCGCGATCGGAGGAAGGTCGGCGAGCTCGCCGGAGACGACGTCCGCCCCGACAAGATCCTGAGCGTGATCGCCCATGAGCACGACGCGGCCTGACCCGCTACACCCTGACCCGCTGCACAAGCTCCGGGCCTACTTCGCGGGGTTCCCGCTGCTCTGGCCGCTCGTCGGCCTCGCCGCCCTCCTCCTGTTCAACGTCGTCTACCACCCGGGCTTCCTGGCCCTCGAGGTCCGCGACGGCCACCTCTACGGGACGCCGGTGGACCTCCTGCACCAGGGCGCCAAGGGGATCCTGCTCGCGATCGGGATGACGCTCGTGATCGCGAGCGGCGGCATCGATCTGTCCGTCGGCTCGGTGATGGCGCTCGCGGGCGCGGCCGCCGCGCTGCTCGCCAAGCGCGCCGACCTGCCGCTCGTCGCCGTGATCGTCCTGCCGCTGCTCCTGGCCGCGATCGCCGGGCTCTGGAACGGCCTCCTCGTGACCCGGATCGGCATCCAGCCGATCATCGCCACGCTCGTGCTCATGACCTCGGGCCGCGGCCTCGCCATGCTGCTCACCGGCGGGCAGAACCCAGCGTTCGACCGATCCGGCTTCATCTTCCTCGGCAACGGCCACTTGCTCGGGCTGCCGTTCACGATCTACCTGGTCGCGGCGGCGCTCACCACGGCGGGGCTCTTGCTCCGGCGCACCGCGCTGGGGCTGTTCCTCGAGTCGACCGGCGACAACGAGCGGGCGAGCCGCGCGAGCGGCGTCGACGCGCGGCTCGTCAAGACCGCCGTCTACGTGGTGTCGGGCGTCTGCGCGGGGCTCGCCGGGCTCGTCGCCACCTCGAACATCAAGCAGGCCGATCCGATCCGGACCGGCGAGATGATGGAGCTCGACGCGATCTTCGCCGTCGTGGTCGGCGGGACCGCGCTCACCGGCGGGCGCTTCACGCTGGCGGGCTCGGTGGTCGGCGCGCTGCTCATCCAGACGCTCACCCAGACGATGTTCTACCTGGGCGTCCCGCCGCCGATCGCACCGGTCCCCAAGGCGATCATCGTGCTGGCGGTGTGCCTCCTGCAGTCCGCCGGCTTCCGCAGGGACGTCGTCGGGCTCGTGAAGAGGCCGATCCGGCGATGAGCCGCCTCTCGTTCGCCGCCACGGCCGTGGTCCTGGTCCTCCTGTTCGGGACGGCCTCGTGGCTCTACCCGGGGTTCCTCTCGGCGCGGGTCATCGCGAACCTGTTCGGCGACAACGCCGCGCTCGGCATCGCGGCGATCGGCATGACCTTCGTCATCCTGTCGGGCGGGATCGATCTCTCGGTCGGCGCGGTGCTCGCGTTCACGTCGACGCTCGTCGCGCTCTTGGTCACGCGACACGCGGTCCCGCCGCTCCTGGCGATCGCGCTCGGGCTGGCGATCGGCGCGGCGTTCGGCGCCGTCATGGGAGCCATGATCCATCGCTACGAGCTGCCGCCGTTCCTGGTCACGCTCGCCGGCATGTTCTTCGCGCGGGGCATGGCGTTCGTCCTGAGCCTCGAGTCGCTCGGCATCTCGCACCCGTTCTATCGCTCGGCGGCGACGTTCGGGATCCCGCTGAGCGCGAAGGCGACGCTGAACGCGCCCGCGCTGATCTTCCTGGTCCTGTTCGCGGCGGCCTCCTGCCTCTTGCACGCGACGCGCTTTGGCCGCGACGTCTATGCCGTCGGCGGCCACGAGCCGTCGGCCCGGCTGCTCGGCGTGGCCGTGGGCAAGACCAAGATCGCGGTCTACGCGCTGAGCGGCACCTGCTCCGCGCTCGCCGGCGTCGTCGCCACGCTCCGCATGGGGTCGGGCAACCCGGCCCAGGGGACGGGCTTCGAGCTCGACGCGATCGCCTGCGTCGTCATCGGCGGCACGCTCCTCTCCGGCGGCGTGGGCAGCCTCGCGGGCACGCTGAACGGCGTCCTGATCTTCGGGACGATCCAGATCGCGCTCGTGTTCGACGGGCGCCTCAACTCGTGGTGGGCGCGCATCGTGGTCGGCGCGCTGCTCTTGCTCTTCATCGTGTTCCAGAAGCTGCTCGCGCGAGCCGCGAGCCGACGTGCGTAATACCCCTTCCGGAGGACAATCGAGAAATGCGAGCTCTGTATACGGCACTGTTCTTGACCGCGGCGGTCGTCGCCTGCAAGAAGACCGACAACAAGGAGTCTGGCAAGGAGTCTGGAAAGCCAGATCCGGCGTCGGGCACATCGGGCACATCGGGCACATCGGGCACAAAGCAGCTGACGGTCGGGTTCGCCCAGGTCGGCGCCGAGAGCGCCTGGCGCACCGCGGAGACCGGGTCGATCCGCGCCGAAGCCGAGAAGCGCAAGGTCAACCTGAAGTTCTCCGACGCGCAGGGCAAGCAGGAGAACCAGATCACCGCGGTGCGCGGCTTCATCGCCCAGGGGGTCGACGCGATCATCCTCGCGCCCGTGGTCGAGACCGGCTGGGAGCCGGTCCTGCTCGAGGCCAAGCAGGCGAAGATCCCGGTGGTGCTCGTGGACCGCGGGATCAAGACCTCGGACGAGACCCTCTACGCGACGCTGATCGCGTCCGACTTCGTCGCCGAAGGGAAGATGGCGGCCGAGTGGATGGCGAAGAAGCTGAACGGCAAGGCGGCGGTCGTGGAGCTGCAGGGCACGCCCGGCAGCGCGCCGGCGATCGACCGCAAGAAGGGCTTCGAGGAGGGCATCAAGGCCAACCCCAATATGAAGATCATCGCGTCGCAGAGCGGGGACTTCCGGCGCTCGAACGGCAAGGAGGTCATGGAGGCCCTGCTGAAGAAGCACGGCAAGGAGATCACCGCGGTCTACGCCCACAACGACGACATGGCGCTGGGCGCGATCCAGGCGATCGAGGAGTCGGGGGCCAAGCCCGGGACCGACGTGATCGTCGTGTCGGTCGACGGCGTGAAGGACGCGTTCACCGCGATGGTCGAGGGCAAGCTGAGCGCGAGCGTCGAGTGCAACCCGCTGCTCGGGCCGATGGCGTTCGACGCGGTCGAGAAGGCGGTCGCCGGCCAGACGCTGCCCAAGCGGCAGGTGGTCGAGGACAAGCTCTTCGACACGACGAATGCCAAGGACGTCATCGCGACACGCCAGTACTGAGTCAGCGCCATGCCCGACCCCATGGCTCGCGCGGGATTCGATACCGACGTTCACCCGCACCGGCGATACAACCCGCTGACCCAGGAGTGGATCCTGGTGTCGCCGCACCGCGCCCAGCGGCCGTGGCAGGGCGCGCGAGAGGCGGCCACCGAGGATCGCCGCCCGGCGTACGATCCGGAGTGCTACCTGTGCCCGGGAAACCGGCGCGCCGGCCAGATCGTCAATCCGGCATACGAGGGCACGTTCGTGTTCACGAACGACTTCCCGGCGCTCTTGCCAGAGACGCCGCTGGCGGCCGCCGAATCACCACTGTTTCGGGCCGAGACGGTGCAGGGCGAGTGCCGGGTGATCTGCTTCTCACCGCGGCACGATCTGACGCTCGCGGAGATGCCGGCCGCGGACATCCAGCGCGTGATCGACACGTGGACAGCGCAGCTGGCGGAGCTGTCCGCGCGCTATCGCTGGGTCCAGATCTTCGAGAACAAGGGCGCGGCGATGGGCTGCTCCAACCCGCACCCGCACGGCCAGATCTGGGCGGGGAGCTTCTTGCCCCACCTGATCGAGCGGGAGCACCGAGCCCAGGCGGAGTACGTGCAGGCGCACGGGCGGCCGCTGCTCCTGGACACGGCCGAGCGCGAGCTCCTGGCGGGCGCCCGCGTGGTGGAGCAGAACCCGGACTGGGTGGCCTTGGTCCCGTACTGGGCGGCGTGGCCATTCGAGCTGCTCCTCCTGCCGCGCCGCGCCGTCTCGCGGCTCGGTGACCTGGAGGACGGAGAGCGCGGCACGCTCGCCGAGATCTTGCAGAGAGCGCTGGTCCGCTACGACAACCTGTTTCAGGCGTCATTCCCGTACTCGTTCGGCTGGCACGGCGCGCCGGCCGGATCGGACGAGACAACCGGGTGGCAGCTCCACGCGCACTTCTATCCGCCGCTCCTGCGCTCGGCGACGGTGCGGAAGTTCATGGTCGGCTACGAGATGCTGGCCGAGCCGCAGCGCGATCTGACGCCGGAGCAGGCGGCCGCCCGGCTGCGGAGCGTGCCCGACGTGCACTATCGAGCGCGGCCAGCCCAGCCTGGAGACAACCCATGAAGATCCTGGTGGCCGGAGGTGCCGGTTACATCGGCAGCGTCACGAGCGAGATCCTGCTCCAGGCGGGCCACGAGGTGATCGTGCTCGACAACCTCGCGCAGGGGCACCGCGCGGCGGTCCCGGCGGCGGCGACGTTCGTCCACGGCGAGCTGGCAGATCTCGGCCAGGTGAGATCGGTATTCGCGCAGCACGCGCCCGCGGCCGTGATGCACTTCGCCAGCCACACCCAGGTCGGCGAGTCGATGGAGCACCCGTTCAAGTACCTCGGCGACAACGTGACGACGGGGCTGAATCTGTTCCAGGCCGCGGTGGAGTCCGGCGTGAAGCGGATCCTCCTGTCGTCGACTGCCAATCTGTTCGACCGGCCGAAGCGAGTCCCGATCGACGAATCAGCCGAGGTGATCCCGGGCAGCCCGTACGGCGAGGCCAAGCTCTACCTCGAGCGGGTGCTCGCCTGGCTCGAGCAGACGCACGGGATCCGGTACGCCGCACTCCGCTACTTCAACGCGGCGGGCGCCACCCTGGAGCGCGGCGAGGATCATAGCCCCGAGGCCCATTTGATCCCGCTGGTGCTCCAGGTCGCGCTCGGCAAGCGCGACCGGATCCTCGTGTTCGGGGACGACTACGACACGCCGGACGGGACCTGCATCCGCGACTACGTCCACGTCAGCGATCTCGCGGACGCGCACCTGCTCGCGCTGATGGCGCTCGACGACGGCAGCCGGATCTACAACCTCGGCAACGGCAGCGGCTTCTCCGTGATGGAGGTGATCGAGGCGGCGCGCCGGATCACGGGGCACCCGATCCCGATGGCGGTCGTGCCGCGGCGCCGGGGCGACGTGGCCCGCCTGGTCGCGGACTCGACGAAGATCCAGCGCGAGCTCGGCTGGAAGCCGCGGGTGCCCGAGCTTCTCCGCATCATCGAGAGCGCGTGGCGCTGGCACCAGAAGTTCCCGGCGGGCTATCCGCAGACGACGACGGTCACAGGCTCCCCGTCAGGAGAAACCAGCTCTCGGTGATGCCGTCGGTGTCGAGGCCGCGGGACACCCCGACCTCGAACGTGCCCGGGATGAAGCCGCCGAAGAACGCGTCGAGGCGGAGCGCGCCGCCGAGCGACTTCTTGAGGTTGCGATCGGGCTGGAACGTCGTGTCGAACGCGGTGCCGACGTCGGCGAGCACGCCGACGTGCAGGCGCCGGATGTAGATCGGCAAGGTCGCGAGCCCGCGCTCGATCGACCACAGCTCCCGCCGCACCTCGGCGTTCAGCAGGTGGAACTGGTTGCCGACCACAGCGCGCGGCTCGTAGCCGCGCAGGTAGCCGGTGGAGCCGGTGCGCGTGCTCTCGATGATCGCGCGCGCCACGTCCTGCGGCGGCACGCCGCCCAGAGAGAAGCTGCCGCCGCGCACGAGGTCGCCGGTGCGCAGGGAGCCGACCAGGCGGAGCGCGAGCGTGGCCGTCCGGCCCCACAGGCGGCGGAAGTACTGCGTCGCGTAGCTGACGCCGATCGTGCGGTACGTCGCGCCGAGCGCCGGGTGATCGAGCCGCAGCGAGACCGACGCGTCGAAGCCGTACTGCGAGCCGAGGCCGAACGTCGTCCCGCGCACGCGCGAGTAGGCGACGCGCATGCCGAGGCCGGCCTGCACGTAGTCGGTCAGCGGGCGCACCGGCACGCGATCGCCCGGATCGGGGAGGATCACCGGCTCCTTCACCGAGCGGAACGCGTCGACGTCGTAGTCGAAGGACAAGGTCCAGCTCGACTCCGGCCGCGCCTCGAACGGGATGGCCGTCGAGAGCGTCGCGCTCCACTCCTCCTGGCGGTACGTGGCGGGCCGGCCGTCGATGCGGAAGCCCGCGCGCGTCGCGATCGTCCGCGCCGCGGACAGCCGGACGCCCTGGCGGAAGCCGCCGTAGCCGTACGACGCGCCCACGTTGAGATCGGCGTTGTCGAGGCTCGTGCCGAGCGCCAGCGCGTACGAGTGGAGCCCCACCGCGTCCGCGCCGCCGGTCTGGATCGTGGCGCTCGGCGCGTCGCCGAGCACAGCCTGGAGCGTCCACGACTGCGGCGCGAGCGACTCGAGCGGGCGGTACGGGCGCGGCGCGCTCACGGCCGCCTCGTCGTCGCGGATGATCCGGGGCTCCGGCCGATCATCGATGTGCGCGCGCGCGGGCAGCCACGCGGCGCGATCGAGCACGAGCTCGTACAGGTCGTAGCCGCCCTTGGGCGCGGCGGCCTGGAACACGAGGCGGCGCCCATCGGGCGAGAGCGCCGGCTGGAACGCGCCGCCGAGCACGTTGGTCACCTGCCACAGCGCGCCGTCGGCGAAATCGTACGCGAAGATGTTCTGGATGCCGGTGCGATCGCTGTCGAAGTAGAGCGTCCCGCCATCGGGCGACCACACCGGCGCCGAGTCGAGCGCGCGGTCGGCGGTGATCTCCACGACCTGCCCCGACGCAAGCTCGACGACGAGGATGTCGCGGAAGCCACCGTGCCGCCACGCCGAGAACGCGATCCGCGCGCCGTCCGGTGACCACGCGGGCTGGTACGCCTGATCGTAGCGCGCGCCCTGCCACACGATCGACGGCTCCGCCCCGGGCACCGCGTCCATCACGGCGATCGCGCTCTGCGACGGCCGGTTCATCGAGAACGCGACCCGCCGGCCGTCCGGCGACACCGCCGGATCGCGCGCCCGCGCGCCGTGCGTGAGCCGCGTCGTCTGGCCGGTGCGCGCGTCCCAGCGGAACAGATCCTGGTACGCGTACTCGCGGCGGAACAGCCGGCCGCCCTGCTCGAACACGATCGAGCCGTCGGCGAGGAGCTCGAACGGCCCCATCGCGTCGAGCCGCACCACGTCGCGCGCGGCGCGCTGATCGCCGCTGACGGGGAGCGCGCGCACGCGCGCGATGCTGTAGCCGTCGCCCTGGATCCAGACGATCTCCTTGCCGTCGCGCGTGTACTGCGGGAAGAAGTTGATCTCGGCGGTGGTCGTCAGCTGGCGCCCGGCAACGAGCCCGCGCCGCTCGGCGGCCATCTCCTGCAGGCCGTAGCGATCGCGGAGGTAAGCCTTCCAGTCGCCGTAGAGCGTCGTGAAGGGGGTCCCGGTCACCTTGGCGATCTGGCGGTTGATCGCGAACGGCACCGGGTACGCGCCGGCGGCGTGCGACATCTCGCGCAGCGCGTCCTCGCCGAACCGATCGAAGACGTAGCGCAGGAAGTGCGAGCCGTACACGTACGCGGCGTTGCCGCGCGGGAACCTGCGCGGCGCGCCGGTGATCTCGTCGAGCCGCATGTCCTGGCCGGCGTGGCGCGCGGTGCGGATGAACTGCTCGAAGCGCGAGCCGCGGTTGCGGCCACCGGCGGACCGCTTCGACTCCTCGTAGACGGCGGTGCCCTCGATGATCCAGCGCGGCATGACCTGGTTCGGCGACCAGGTCTTGCCGAAGATGCGGTTGTAGATGTTCGGCAGCCCCGACATCGTGTCGAGGTGCAGGATGTGCGTGTACTCGTGGGCGATGAGGATGTAGAGCCAGTCCTCGTGATCGTCGAGCTCGGTGAAGCCGTTCGGTGCCGTGACGAACAGCGTGATCGCGTTGCGCGGCAGGACGCCGGCGAAGCCGTTCGCGCTGTCGGTGTCGTCGACGATGTTGACGAGCGTCTTGCGATCGGGCACGTGATCGAGCGCGGGCGCGAGCGAGCGGTGCGCGCGCTCGGCGACGACGGCGACCCGGCGCGCCACGTCGGCGAGCCGGTGATCGTAGTGGACGACGAAGTGCTCGCTCTCGATCGTGTAGTAGCGGAGCAGCGGATCGCCGGCCCGCGCGGTGCCGCTCGCCCCCGCCATCGCCGCCGCCAGCACTGCCATCATCAGGAGGGCCGCGCCCCGCCGTTTTCGGGGCATCTGTGACGGCTCGGTCAGGGCTTGCGCTCCCGGCGTGGCTCGGTCAGCCCGAACACGAACTCGCTGACCATCGCGCGCACCTCGGCCGCCGTCGCCAGCTTCTCGGTCCGCTTCACCATCGCCCTCGCATCCTCGACCTTCATCGCGCGGATCGTCGCCTTCACCTCGGGCACCGACACGGCGCTCATCGACAGCTCGCGAATGCCCAGGCCGAGGAGGATCGGCGTGATCATCGGCTCGCCCGCCATCTCGCCGCACACGGTCACGGGGATCCCGGCGTCGTTCGCGGCCTTCGCGACGGCGCCGATCAGCCGCAGGAGCGACGGGTGCAGCGGCTCGTAGAGGTACGAGACGTACTCGTTCACGCGATCGACCGCCATCGTGTACTGGATCAGATCGTTCGTGCCGATCGAGAAGAAGTCGCACTCGGGCGCGAGCAGGTCGGCGGTGAGCGCCGCCGACGGCATCTCGATCATGATGCCGATCTTCACGTCCGGATCGAACGCCGTGCCGGCCGCCGTCAGCTCGAGCTTCACCTCGTCGACCACCGCGCGCGCCGCCCGCAGCTCGGAGATGCCCGAGATCATCGGGAACATGAGCTTGAGCGGCCCGTGCGCGGACGCGCGCAAGAGGCCCCGGAGCTGCGACTTGAACAGCTCGCGGCCGAGCTCGGCGAGGCACAGCCGGATCGAGCGCAGCCCGAGCGCGGGGTTCGCCTCCTTGAGGTCCGCTGCCTCGAGGAACGGCGCGAGCTTGTCGGCGCCGAGGTCGAACGTGCGGATCGTGGCCGGCAGCCCGCCGAGCCGCTCGAGCACCTGGCGCGCGGTGCGGTAGTGCGTCTCCTCGTCGGGCATCTCCGCGCGGCCCATGTACAGGTACTCGGTGCGGAACAGCCCGACGCCCATCGCGCCGTAGTCGAGCGCGTCGTCGAGCTCGTCCGGCCCGTCGATGTTGCTGAACAGCTGGATGTCGACGTCGTCCTTGGTGCGCGCCGGCAGGTCGCGCATCAGGTGCAGGAGCGCGCCCGCCGCCACCTGGCGCCGCTGCTCCTCGCGGTACTCCGCGACGGTCACCGCCGTCGGGTTCACGATCACGAGCCCGGCGCCGCCGTCGATCAGGATGAGGTCGTCGGTCTCGACCACCTCGGTGATCGTCTCGAGCCCGACGACGGCGGGGATCTCGTGCGCGCGCGCGATGATCGCCGTGTGCGACGTCCGGCCGCCCGCGTCGGTGATCATGCCCGCGACCGCGGCCTTGTGGAGCTGCGCGGTGTCCGCGGGCGACAGGTCGTACGCGACGACGATCGCGTCCGGCGGCGGCGTCAGGGGGCCGGTGTCGCGCCCGAGCAGGTTGCGCAGCACGCGCTCGAACACGAACTCGACGTCGCTCTTGCGCTCGCGCAGGTACTCGTCCTCGATCGAGTCGAACACCGCGCGGATCTCGTCGACGGCGCGGCGGAGCGCCCACTCGGCGTTGATCTTCTCGTCGCGGATGTAGCCGACCGCGGTGCCGACCAGGTGCTCGTCGTGGAGCATCATCTGGTGGGCGGTAATAATGTGGTAGTCGCTCTCGTTCTCGGACGCGAGCTTCTCCTTGATCTTCGCGAGCTGCTTGTCCGACGCGGCGATCGCCTTGTGCAGGCGGGCGATCTCGGTGTCGACGTCGTCGAGCTCGACGTGGTGGCGCGGCGCCTTCAGCGTGTCGCGGCCGATCAGGTACGCGCGGCCGAACGCGATCCCGGCCGATACGCCGACGCCCTGCCGCCGGATCTCGCCCCGCTCGGTCACCGCTACTTGCCCTCGCCGAACTTGTCGTCGACCAGCGCGGCGATCGCGGCGACGGCCTCGGCGGCGCGCTCGCCGCGGGCGCGCAGCACGATCGTCGTGCCCTTGGTGGCGACGAGCATGAGGACGCCCATGATGCTCTTGCCGTTCACCTCGTTGCCATCCTTGGCGATCGTGAGCTCGCACGGGAACTTCGTCGCGAGCTGGACGAGCTTCGTCGCCGCCCGGGCGTGGAGCCCGAGCTCGTTCTGGATGACGACCGGCCGCTCGACGCGGTCACCGTCGCCCATCAGCGCCCCCGCTCCGGGCCGCGCTCGACGTCGCGGTGGCGGACCATGATGTCGTACTCGCCGCCGAGCCGCCGCCGCAGCTCCTCGACGATCGCGACCGAGCGGTGCTGGCCGCCGGTGCACCCGACGCAGATCGTCACGTACAGCTTGCCCTCCTTCTGGAACTGCGGAAGCGTGAACCGCAGGAGCCCCTCGACCTTCTGCACGAGCTCGAGCCCGTCGGGACCGAGCACGAACCTCGCCACCTCGGGATCGCGCCCGTCCATGTGCGTCAGCGTCGGCTCGAAGTACGGGTTCGGCAGGAACCGCACGTCGAACACGAGGTTGAACTCGAGCGGCAGGCCGTGCTTGAAGCCGAACGAGAGCAGCGTGACGGCGAGCTTGCCGGTGCCGCCGTAGCGATCCTGGATGATCGCCTTCAGCTGGTGCATGTTGAGGTTCGAGGTGTCGACGACGGCGGCGCCGACCCGCAGCTCGGCCATGACCTCGCGGTCGCGGCGCACGCCCTCGGACAGATCGTCGCCCGACAGCGGGTGGCGGCGCCGCGTCTCGCTGTAGCGGCGCAGGAGCACCTCGTCGCTCGCGTCGAGGAACATGACCTCGAGCCGGTGCCCGCCGCCGCGGAGCTTGCCGAGCGTGCCCTGCCACGCGCTGAGGTTGCGGCGCTGGCGCGAGTCGATCGCGATCGCGAGCTTGTCGCGGCCCTCGTGCGCGAGGTGCTCGACGAGCGGCGCCACGAGCGGCACGGGGATGTTGTCGACGCACGTGAACTCGCTGTCCTCGAGCGCGCGCAGCGCCGTGCTCTTGCCCGCCCCCGAGAGGCCCGTGACGAACACGATCTGCATCGGCTACTCCACCGCGTCCATTCCGGCCTCGGTGCGCGCCCGCTTGCCGGCCGCGCCCTCCTCCTCCATGGCCCGGTGCAGCTGATCGCGGAACGCGCGGGCCGAGTGCGTCCCCTGGATCTTGAGGAGCTGGTTTCGCGCGGCCACCTCGACGAGCGTCGCCAGGTTGCGGCCAGGCCGCACCGGCAGCCGCAGCGCCGGCACCGGGCAGCCGAGGATGTCGTCGGTGCGGTCGTCGAAGCCGAGCCGGTCGTACTCCTCGTCGGGGCTCCACTCGCGCAGCTCGATCACGAGCTCGATCTTCTTCGCCTCGCGCACGGCCGCGATGCCGAACAGGTCCTTGACGTTGATGATCCCGAGGCCGCGGATCTCCATGTGGTGGCCGAGCAGGCCCGCGCTGCGCCCGATGACGTTGGGGCCCTGGCGCCGGATCCGGATCACGTCGTCAGCGACGAGCCGGTGGCCGCGGACGACGAGATCGAGCGCGGTCTCGCTCTTGCCGATGCCGCTCTTGCCGATGACGAGCACGCCGATGCCGAGCACGTCGAGCAGGACGCCGTGCATTTCCGTCGCCGGCGCCAGCCGGTCCGCCATCCAGGCGGTGACGGCCGCGATGAAGTCCGCCGTGACGAGCGACGAGACGATCAGGAGCACGCCGCGCTCCTCGGCGGCGGCGACCAGCTCGGGCGGCGGCTCGCGGTCGCGGCAGACCACGACGCACGCCGGATCGCTCGCGAACATCGTGGCGATCCCGGCCGCGCGCGCCGGGGCGCGATCGGCGAGGTAGTCCATCTCCGTGCCGCCGAGGACGAGCACGCGGCCCGAGTGCAGCTGCTCCGGCCAGCCGGTCAGCGCCAGGCCCGGCTTCTGGATCCGGGGCACGTTGACGGTGCGGCCCTGCCCCGCCATCCCCGCGACCGCCTTCACCCCCAGCTCGGCGCGCTCCAAGAACTCACCAACCGTGATCTCGGTCGCCATTTTATACGGCGACCTCGCCGAGACGCGCTCCGCGCTCCTGGACTCGCTCGGTCGCCATTCAGTACTTGGCGTCCTCTTCGGCGACGACGTTGTACATCGACTCTCCGTCGGGGGCCGCGAGCAGCCGCCGGCGGAACTCGGGATCCTTGAAGACGCGGCTGATCCGCGCGAGCGCCTTCAGGTGCGCGCCGGTGGACGACTCGGGCGCCACCAGCACGAAGAACAGGTACGTCGGCTGGCCGTCCATCGAGTCGAACTCGACGCCCTTCACCGCGCGGCCCAGGCACGCCACGATCTCGCCGACGGAGCTGAGCTTGCCGTGCGGGATCGCGACGCCCTCGCCGATCGCCGTCGACGCGAGCGCCTCGCGCTCGATCAGCACCTTGGCCAGGACGGCGCGATCGATGCGCGAGTGGCGCCCGGCCATGTACGCAGCGAGCTCCTCGAGGATGCCTCGCTTGTCCGTCGCCCTCAGCTCGGGAACGACCATGTCGCGCTTGATGAGGTCGACGATCTTCATCAGCCGCAAAGCAAGCTACCACGTCCGTTCGGACGCTGTCGTGCGTGCGGGCGTACGGGCGTACGGGCGAACGGGCGATGACCTCGCCGCCGCGGGAGGAGCCTACGAGGCGGAGGCGCCTGCCGGGGACGTGGCCGGGGGCGTCTCGATGAGCCCGTACGCGCCGTCGTCGCGCTTGTAGACGACCGCGATCCCGCCGTCGGTGTCGTGCCGGAACACGAGGAAGGTCTCGTTGTTCAGGTTGAGCTGGACGATCGCGTCGGCGACCGACATGGGCTGCGCGTGGAACTTTTCGGTCTTGACCACCTTGAACTCGGGGAGCGGACCGGCGGACTCCGAGGTCTGCGCTGGCGCGGGCTCCCCGTTGGCGGCCGGCTCGCCCATGCCCTGGAACGCCTCCGAGACGATCGAGTGCGACCACGGCATCGCGACCACGTGGTGCGGCCGCGCCTTCATGCCCTCGAGCTTGCCCTTGTACTTGCGGACCTGGCGCTCGATCTTCGCGATGCAGAGATCGATCGAGCTGTACATGTTCTCGGTCGTCTCGTGGCCAGCGACGGACAGGCCGTTGTGCAGCTGGAAAGTGACGTCGATGCGGTGATTGTGTCGCTCGGTACTGAGCACGACGTGGCAGGCGATCGGATCCGGCAGGTACTTCCGGACCCGCTCCATCCGTTCCTTTGCGTACGACTTCAGAGCCTCGGTCGGTTCCATGTGGCGGAACGTCACCGCGAATTGCATCGAGCCCTCCCTGACAAAGTTTGGGGTGCTTCCAGCATACCCCCGCCCGCGCAGAAGGATCACGGGGGCCTCGACGGTGATTTTCGCAGGCGGCCGATTAAATCGCCGCCGCGCCGTGGCGCCTGAGCGCGGCCTAGCGCGCCGCCAGCTGCTCCAGCGCCGCGCGGATGTCCGCGAGCAGGGCGTGCGCGGCGTCGGCGAGCCTCGAATCGCGGCCCGCCCGGCGCAGCCGGAGCCCGATGATGTCGAGCAGCGCGGCGCACTCGTGCGCGCAGGGCTTGGCGTCGCGGTAGGCCCGGCGCCGCGCAGACGGCGCCCGCTCGGCCGCCGCCTGGTGGCACAGCAGCGCCAGCTGCGTCGCGCCGCGATCGAGCCGGTCGCGGACGTGGAACCGCGCGACCTCGAGGTCGTCGGCCAGCGCCGCGACGACCGCCGTCAGCTCGAGGGCGCGCTGGTAGAGCCGCTCGGCCGGCTCGCCGGGCGCGGCCAGCTCGCCGGGCGCGGCCACCGACGGGCTGTCGCTGCCGGACATGTCCCGCTTCGATAACATCGGGCCCGCCCGCGGGCACCCCCGGCAGCCCCACCCGTAACCCGGCGGGGCGAAACAACCCCGCAGACCTATCGAACGTCCTCGCCAGGGAGTAGGGTCACCGTGTGGGTGGATGGGAGCGGGGTAGACTGACCGTGGCCGACACGGCGAATACCAACGAGAATGCGGCAGACGATCTCGCCGATCTCTGCGCCGACCTGCTCGCCGAGGTTCGATACGAACCGTTCGTGGCCCGCCTCTTTGCTGGCCCGGCGGGGCGTTGGCAGCTGCTCACAGATCTCGTGATCGGCCTCGACGAAATCCGGGCGAGCGTTACCGCGCTAGACCAAGCCCTACCAAGTCGGACGCGCGCGACCTGGCTTCCATACCCCGAGTGCGCCGAGGGACCTGGCTACGCCACGGTGATGTTCTTCAACGAAGGCGGGATGAGTCGGATCTGGATCTACCACCAGGATCGGACCATCTCCGTACAGCACCATGATCGGCTTTCCGACCCCGGACCCTGATGGCTTCATCCCCGCGCGGATCGAGGCGGATCGCGCGCTGGACCAGGCACCGACCTGGTCACTGCAGACCTCCTCGCCGTTTCGTCGCGGTCTTCACCTGCGCACGAGCCGCACCTGCTTGACACCGTGGGCAGCGCTTACGACTGGGCGACGAGATCCGCTTCGATCGGCAGACGGCATGTCGCCCGACGATCTCGATGCGATGGTCACAAACCTGATTGGCACGTACGTGGGGCCACTCCTACCATCATGATGACGCGAACACCGCTGCATATCGCCCGCGTCTCCGACGGCGAGCCACCCACGATCGAGGTGCTCGATTCGAACGAGATCGCACGCGGCTTTCTCGAGGTCGCGACCGAGCTCTGGCGGCTCGCGGGGCACGAGGATCGCGCGATCGCGATCGAGAATCTGATCACCAGCGCGTACAAACCGACCCGCCGCGCTGGGCGGGCGCGCAGATCACGCGACTCCGCGAGCTTCTGGACAGCATCGAGCAGAGCGCTGCCGCGCTTCGACCAAGCTCAGGGTGGCGGTTCGCTGTAGCATGCGCGGGTGCAGCTCGCGGACCCGCATGCGCAGTCGACCGCGTACCTGATCCTGCGGGACCTCTACAATGGTGACGTGATCGACTGGCCGATCGCCGACGATCACCCGCTGCACGGCGTGTTCGCGGCGCTCGAGGAGCAGAAGCTGATCGCGCGCTGGGACCGGATGTGGCCGCGCCGCGATCGCTACCGGCTCACCGAGGCGGGCATCGCGACGATCGAGGCCGTGTACCGGCCCGACGGCGCCGAGCAGGTGTTCGACGAGCTCCGCCGCCAGGCGCTGGCCCCGGCGGAGCGCCGCGCCCACCTCGCGGCGCGCGGGCTCGATCCCGCGGTGTGGCCGCTCTTGCACGATCCGTCGACGCACTGGGAGACGTTCGGCACCGACGGCGGGCGCTGGCTCTCCTACGTCTGGGAAGATCAGCGGCCCGAGAAGCGCAAGCGCCGCGGCGCGGCCAAAGCTGGGAGCGGGTCCGGTCCGCGGACAACGCCCGGCAAAGCGCAGCTCCCCGACGACGTCTACGATCCGACGTACGGGACGTACGGGGCGTACGGCTCTCGCGACGACGTGCTGGTCGCGCCGTACGTCGTCGATCTGGATCGAGAGGCGAGCCAGGAGCCGCTCGACGTCTCGCTCGACGTCTCGCCCGACGTCTCGCCCGATCAGCCGGATCTCGACGTGTCGTGACCGCGCGCGCGCTGCGGATCCTGCTCGTCGCGAACGACGGCCTCTCGGCGGGCCACGTCACGCGCGCGGTCGCGATCGCCCGCGGGCTTTGGCGCCGCGCCGCCGCGCGCGGCATCGAGGTGCGCGCGCTGCTCCTGACGTCGTCGGAGGCCCACGCCATCATGGACGGCGAGCCGCTCGCGGTCGTCCGCGTCCCGGCGCCGGCCGCGGCGCGCCGCGCGGGGATCGCCGACGCCGAGCGGCGCCGGCTCGTGGCCGCGATCGCCGAGGCGGCGTTCGACGGGTTCGGGCCGGATCTCGCGGTCGCCGACACGTTCCCGGCGGGCCCCCACGGCGAGCTTCTGGGGATCGGCCGGCGCTGCCGGCGCGCGCTCGTCCGCCGCGCGGTCGCCGACGAGCGCGCCGACGCGCTCACCCGGGGCATGGCCGATCACGACCTCGCGATCCTCGCCGATGATCCGTTCGCGGTCCCCGCGGAGCTGCCGATCCCGGTGGTGCGCGTCCCGCCGATCGTGCTCCCTTGCGTGCCCCCCAGTGCGCTCCCCGATCAGCCGCTGGATCGCGCCGCGGCGCGCGCGGAGCTCGGGCTGCCCGCGAGCGGGCGCGCGATCCTCGTCGCGTGCGGCGGCGGCGGCGACGCCGAGGCCGTTGCGAACGCCGCGGCGCTCGCGGCCGCGGTGGCCCGGCTCGGCGACGCGACGGCCGCGCTCGCGCTCGGCCCGCTCGCAGCGCACGCGCCGAGGATCGAGCCGGCCGCGCGTGTGCGGGCGATCCACGCGCCGCGGCTGTCCCGGCTCCTGGCGGCGTTCGACGGCGCGATCGCCCCGGCGGGCTACAACACCGCCCACGAGCTCGCCGCGGCGCGCGTGCCCGCCGCCCTGTTCGCGCGCCCGCGGCCGTTCGACGATCAGGCGGCCCGCGCCGCGCGGCTCGCCGCCGCCGGGTACGCGCACGTGCTCGCCGGGTTCGACGACGGCGCGGTCGCCGCGGCGCTCGCGTGGATGACGGCCGCGCCGCGCCCGGCGCTCGCGGCCGACGGTGCGGACCGCGCGGCCGACGCGCTGATCGATCTGGCCACCGGAGCGCGACCATGAAGATCGCGTTCCACGCGATCAACGGCATCGGGCTCGGCCACGTGGTGCGCACCACGTGCCTGGCCGCCGAGCTGCCCGCGCTCGTCCCCGGCGTGCAGATCCTCGTCGCGACGAACGCCGGCGACACCACGCTGCTCGAGCGCGCGGGCCTCGACTTCGTGCAGCTGCCGCCGCGGCTCGACGAGCCGCACACCGATCCGGAGCGCGCGCGCACCGCGCTGCCGGCCCCGCTCGAGGAGGCCGCGCTGATCGCCGCGTTCGAGGCGTTCGGCCCGGACCTGGTCGTGTTCGACACCCACGCGCCGATGCGCGTCGTCCACCGGCTCGCGGCGCTGGGCGCGCGCTGCGTGCTCGTCTTGCGCGAGCTGCGGCCCGAGGTGCTGCGCGCGTTCGTGACGAGCGGCGCCCCGCTCGCGTTCGATCGCATCGTCGTCCCGCACGAGCCGGGCGAGCTGCCGCTCGAGGCGCTCGGTGAGGCGCCCGCCGTGCTCGCGGGCCCGATCGTCCGGGTCCCGGCGCCGGATCCCGACGCGCCGGATCCCGGAGCGCCGGGCGCTGGCCCGCTCGTCGTCGCGGTCGCCGGCGGCGGCGGCCACCCGCTCGACGCGCGCCGCTACCTGCGCGCCGTCGTCGACGCGCACCTGCTCGCTCGCGCGCGCGTCCCGGCGCTCGAGACGATCCTCGTCACCGGGCCGTACGCCGCGCCGCTACCGCACACCGACGGCCTGCCCGGGCTGACGATCCACGCGTCCCTGCCGGAGCTCGGCCCGCTGCTCGCGCGCGCGCAGCTCGTCGTCTCGCAGGCGGGCTACAACGTCATTGCCGAGCTGCGCGCGCTCGCCGCGCCCGCGGTGCTGGTGCCGGGCCACCGCAAGGCCGAAGATCAGCGCGCGCGCGCCCGCCGGCTCGTCCGCGCGGGCGCCGCGGTGCTCGCGCGGCCCGAGGCGCGCCACCTGGCGGATCGGATCGAGCGCCTCCTGCTCGAGCCCGGCGCGCTCGAGGCGATGCGGCGCGCCCACCGCGCGTGGCCGCTCGTGCCGCAGAATCGCGCCGCGGCGGAGGCCGTGCTCCGACCCGCGCGGCTGATCGCGCCGCGCGCCCGCTCGGTCGTGCTCGTCGCGCACGAGCTTTCGCCCGCGCTCGGCGGCATGGAGACCGTCGCCGGCTCGCTCGCGCGGGGCCTCGCGGCGCGCGGCGTGCACGTGCGGGTCTACACGACGAACCGACTCGGCGCGCAGGGCGCGCTCGGCCCTGGCATCGAGGTTCGCCCCCTGTACCGCCCGCTGCCCGGGCCAGCGCGGATCGATCTCTGGAGTGACCTGCTCGCGACGATCGAGGCCGCGCTGCGCGACGCGCCCGACGTGATCCACCTCTGCAACGCCGGGCTCGGGCCGTGGATCCCGGCCCTGCGCGCCGCGCTGCCGTGCGTCGTGACCACGCACGTGCACGGCAACGATCTGCTCGCGCCGTGGGTCCGCCACGGCGGCGCCCCCGAGGCGTATCGCGCCGCGCAGCGCGCGGGCCTCGCGGCAGCCGACGCGGTGATCTGCGTGTCGCGCTTCTCGCGGGGGCTCGCCGCGGCCGGCGGCGTTCTCGATCACGCGCTCCACGTGATCGAGAACGGCATCGACCCGGCGCGGTTCTCGCCCGCGCCGGGCCCCGGCGACAGCGCGCTCGCCGCGCGGCTCGGCCTTGGGCCCGGCGACGAGGTCGTGCTGACGGTGTCGCGGCTCGCGCCGCGCAAGGGCCACCGCACGGCGCTGCGCGCGATCGCGCGGCTCGCCGCGGACCGGCCGCGCCTCAAGTACGTGTACACCGGCACGGGCGACGCGCTGCGCGCCGAGCTGACGGCGCTCGCGCGCGAGCTCGGGGTCGCGTCGCGCGTCATCGCCGCCGGCGTCGTCCCCGATGACGAGCTGCCGGCGCTGTACCGGCGCGCGCGCGCCTTCGCGCTGCTCGTCGACGAGTCGCCCGGCGACGTCGAGGGGCTCGGCGTCGCCCTGCTCGAGGCCGCGGCGTCGGGCGTGCCCGCCGTCGGGACGCGCACCGGCGGGATCCCGGAGGCGATCGCCGACGGCGAGTCCGGGCTGCTCGTCGCGCCCGGCGACGACGACGCCGCGGCCGCGGCGATCGCGCGCCTCCTGGGCGATCCCGACCTCGCCGCTGTGCTCGGCCGGCGCGCGCGCGACCGGGTCGTCGCGCAGCTCTCGCACGATCGCGCGACCGATCGCGCGCGCGCGCTGTGGGACGAGCTATGCGCCCGCGGCCCGCGCGCGCCCGCGCGTGAGCTGCCCGCCCTGCCGCTGCCCGGCGCGACCAACCCCGTCGAGCTGGTCCGGCTCGCGCAGCGCCACGCGGCGGCCCGCCGCGCCGAGCGCGCGAAGCGCCGCGACGCCCTGCGCGCCGCGGCCGCGCGCGACCGCACCGTCCGGCTGCGCGCGACCGGCGAGGGCACCCGGCTGCTCCCCGACGCGCTCGCGGACTGCGCCGCGCTCGGGATCGCGCCGCGCATCGAGGTCAAGCTGCGCCGGTTCGTCGAGCCGGACTTCCTCGCGCACGCCGCGCCCCACGCCGAGCGCGTCGAGCTCGTCCACGGCGTGCCGCACCCGGACGCGGCGCGGCTCCTCGCGGCGCTCGGCGCGCTCCCCGGTGACGTGATCGAGCGCGTGCGCGCGCTGCGGATCTTCCTGGTGCCCGAGGCGCGCGAGGATCCGCGCCTCGCCGCCGAGGCGGTGCCCGAAGTGCACGCCCTGCGCCGGCTCCTCGCGGCGCGCGGCGCGGTCGTCACGCCGCCGCCCGAGCTGATGCGCTACCTGTCCGAGCTACCGGCCGGCGGCCCCGAGACCGGCATGATCGAGCCGACGAACCTGTGCAACCTCGCCTGCCCCACGTGCCCGACTGGCACCGGCAAGATCGCCCCGCGGCCCGCGATGTCGCTCGCGCAGTTCGACGCGGTGCTCGGCCAGCTCCGGCCGCGCCTGCGCAACCTCGCGCTGTGGAACTACGGCGAGCCTCTCCTCAACAAGGAGCTGCCCCAGATGATCGCGCACGCCAAGGAGGCCGGCGTCGGCGTGGTCAAGGTGTCGTCGAACGTGCACTTCCTCGACGGCGAGCGCGGCCTCGCGCTGCTCCGCTCGGGGCTCGACGTCCTGATCCTCTCCGTCGATGGCGCGAGCCAGGCGACGTACCAGACGTTCCGCAAGGACGGCGACTTCGCGACGGTCGCGCGCGCGGTCGCGTGGCTGTGCGGCGAGAAGCGCCGGCAGGGGCTCGCCCGGCCGCGCATCGAGCTGCAGTTCATCGCGATGCGCCACAACGAGCACGAGCTGCCCGAGATGCGGCGGCTCGCGCGCGAGTGGGGCGTCGACGCGCTGCGGATCAAGACCGTCAGCGCCGACGACGACGCGACCCGGCACCTCGTCCCGGCCTCACGCCTTTTGTCGCGCTACGAGGTCGATCACGCGACGCCGAGCACCCGCCACGCGTTCTGCACGATGGCGTGGGACCACGCGGTGATCAACGTCGACGGCTCGGTGACGCCGTGCTGCTATCTGCGGCCCGACATGGGAGATCCGTTCGTGATGGGCAACGTGTTCGAGACGCCGTTCCCCGAGATCTGGCGCGGCGAGCGGTACCGGCGGTTCCGCGCCGCGATGCTCGCCGGCCGCGCCGACCTGCCCGTCTGCAACCGCTGCCGCGGCGGCACGCACGATCTGGTCGCCGCGACCGAGGAGGTCGCGCGATGACGGTGCCAGCGCCGACGCCCGGGGCCGCGGCGGCCGAGGAGCTGTTCGCCGCCGGCACGCCCGACGAGCCGGGCGCCGCGCTCGCCGCCTACCGCGCGGCCCGCGCCCCCCGCATCCGCTGGCACGTCGATCCGGGCAACGCCGGCCTGCTCTCGCGCGCCGCCCGCGAGCGCGGCGCGGACCGGCTCGAGGTCGTGCTGCGCGCCGACGACGCCGACGACGACCGGACCCACGTCGCCCACGAGTGCGAGCTCGTCCCGACGCTGCGCCGGCTGCGCGACGAGCACGGCCTCCGCCTCGTCCTGTCGACGGGCCGCCCCTACGTGCTGCCGCCGCCCGCGCTCGACATCTCGACCAACGATCTGTGCGGCCTCGCGTGCAACATGTGCAGCAACCGCAACACCGAGCGCGATCCGCACACGATCTCCGCCGCCGACGTGCGCGCGCTCATGGCCGAGGCCGCCGCGTGGGGGATCCGGCGCGTCGCGCTGACCGGCGCGGGCGAGCCGTTCCGCGATCGCGAGATGCTCGGCCACATCCGGTACGGCAACGAGCTCGGCCACCTCGTCACGATCACGTCGAACGGGTTCCCGATCGGCGAGCCGATCGCCGCCGAGCTCGCGGAGCGCACGACCTCGATCTCGATCTCGATCCACGGCGCCACCGACGCGACGCACGAGGCGATCACCGGCGTCGCGAAGGCCGGCCACCACGCGTGGCGCGCGATCCGCCGGCTCGTGACGGCGCGCGACGCCCGGGCCGGCTCCAAGCTCCGGGTCAACGTCTCGGCGGTGATCCAGCGCCAAAACCTCGCCGAGATCCCGGCGCTGGTCCGGCGCGCGCTCGACGAGCGCGTGGACGGCGTCAACCTCCAGCCGGTGAACCTGCAGCGCGGCTCGTTCCAAGGCGGCGCGATCGTCCGCCGCGACGACGTCGCGCTGATCGCGCGGCTGTGGCCGACCCGCGATCAGCGCGCGGAGCTGGGCCGCGTGTTCGACGAGCTCGCCGCGCTCCGGCGCGAGCACGGCGGGCGCCTCCACGCCTCGCCCGAGCGGCTCGCGCTGATCCACCGCTACTTCCTGGACTCGTCGCGCGAGGCGCTCGGGGTCGCGTGCGACGTCGGCGAGGCGTTCCTCGCCGTCGATCACCGCGGCCAGGTCAAGCCGTGCTACCGGCTGCCGTGGAGCCACGGCGACGCGCGGCTCGCCGGCGTGCGCGCGCTGTGGAACAGCCAGGCGTACGCGCGCACCCGCGCGCTCGTCGACGCGTGTCCGCTGACGTGCCTCAACAACTGCTTCTTCCGCAAGCGGGTGGCGGCGTGAGCGCGGCGCCGCTCGTCCAGATCGCCGCCGGGGACGCGCCATACGGCGGCGGCGACGCCGAGCTGCGGGTGCGCGTCGGGCCGCCGACACGGCGCGCGCCAGCGGACGGCGGCCCGCCGACACGCGGCGCCGACGGCCAGGGAGAGGCGCGCATCGCCGTCCACACCGCCGATCCGGCGCTCGCGGCGGCGATCACCGAGCGGATCACCGCCGCGCTCGCCGCCGCCGCGGACGAGCTCGCCGCCGCCGCACCGCCGGTAGACCTGGCGACAGCGCTCGCGCCGGTGCTGGTGCTCCGCTCGCGCAAGGCGCTCGCGCGACGCGGCGCGGCCGTCGCCGGCGCGCTCGCCGTCGTCCCCGTCACCGAGCGCAACGCGCGCCACCTCGTCGAGCTGATCGGCGGGATCCGTGCCGCTGGCGCGCTCGGCGTCCAGCTCGTCTGGGACGGCGCCGCGCCGCCCCGCGCGCGCGTCGAGCGCCACATCTTCGCGGCGCTCGAGGCGGCGCGCGCCCGGCCCCTCCTGCCGCCGGTGGTCCTCGCGACGGAGCACCGGCCAGCGGCCGCCCTGCGGATCCTCGTCGCGCACAGGAGGATGACCGAGCGATGAACGGCCAGCGCGCAGCAGAGATCCTCGGCGGCCTCGCCGCCGGACAGAACGCGTTCACCGCCGACGAGATCGAGCAGCTGCTCGCGGTGGATCTCGCGGCCGAGGCCGATCCCGACGACCTCGCGATCGCGCGGTGGATCGCGCCGGTCCTCCTCGAGCACGCCGAGGTCTCGCTCGAGGCGCCCGAGGCGCTCTCGAGCGTCACCGCGAAGCTCGCCGAGCACGACGACAAGCTCGGGCGCGACTGGTACCGCCTGACGACGCGCGACGACAAGATCGAGGCGCGCGTGCAGGCCCGCACGCTCCTGCGGCGCGCGCGCGGCTACCTCGCGGACTCCGTCACGCGCGAGGCGCTCGTCCGGCTCGCCCGCGACGCGCGCGAGCGCCTGCTCCCGAACGCGACCTACGCGCCGTGCCCCGCGCTCGGCGACGAGGTCTACGCGATCACGCGCCGCGGCGCCAGCGTCAGGCGCGAGCTCGAGCTCCGGCTCGCGCGCTACGGCGCCGCGCCCCTGGCGGCGTTCCTCAAGGCCCACGACAAGGCCGCCTCGAAGATGCAGGCGTTCAGCGGCGACATCACGTCGCTCGCGCGCGGCATCGGCTTCGTGAAGAAGAACCCGCACCAGGTGGTGATCGGGCTCGCCAAGAGCGACGCCCCCCCAGGGCAGGCGCTCAGGACGTACCGCGACATGATGCAGCTCACGAACGCGCCCGACGCCGCCGTCACGTGCACGCGCAACGCGACCGCGTTCGGCGGCCCCCAGGCCGCGCAACAGCGGCTCAAGCAGGCGCAGGGCGCGCTGCGCCAGGCCGGCTTCCCGCTCGATCCGGTCGTGCTCGGCGCCGCGAAGACGCTCCTGCCGTTCGAGCCGCTCGAGACCGGCGCCGCGCGCTTCCGCGACATCTACCGGCTGGTGACGGACGAGCGGATGGCGCACGGCGAGCTCGCGATCAAGGTCACCGCGCGCCTCATGCCGGCGGACGGCACGCCCGAGGAGGTCGTGGAGCGCGTGCGCCTCGTGCACAGCCAGCTGCACCGAGCCGCCGGGCGCGCCGAGCTCACCACGGTGGTCGCGCTCGCCTCGCTCGCGCGGAGCGCGGAGGCGGTCCCCGAGCTCGTCGCGCGGTTCCGCGAGCTCGGGGCCGAGCTCGCGCGCGCCGGCGTGTGCAGGCCGGCGTCCGCCGACGCCCACGCGCTCGAGTGCGTCGCGTGCCCGGGCACCCCCGCCGAGGTCGCCGCCACGGTGCGCCAGCTGATCGCGCAGCTCACCGCCGGGCGCGAGCCCACGGGCGCCGACGTGGCGATCGCCGCGGCGTTCGCGAAGCGCTTCGCCTACTGATTTACGCCCCGCGCCCCCCGCGCCTCCCGCTCAGCGCTTCGTGACGTTACCCTTGACGTCGATCAGCCACAGGCCCTCGCGGTCGACCGGATCGTCGTCGAACTTGCCGCTCTTGTTCACGTCGGTCTTGTGCAGATCGAGCTGCCCCTTCTTGGTCGCCCGCTTGCGCTTGTACTGCTCCTCCCAGGTGCGCGGCTTCGCCCCGTCGGTGTCGACCAGGACCACGGTGCCGCCCTCCATGATGTGGACCATCGGGACGGTCACGCCATCGACCACCACCCGCTCGTACTTGCCGTCGGGCGGCGGGTTGCCCTCCGGCGCGTCGGCGACGTGCGGCGTGTCCGGGCCCGGGCCCGGGCTCGGCTTCTCCGCGAGCGGAGGCTCCGCCGCCTTCACCTCCGACGGCTTCTCCGCCGGCCTCTCCTCCGCTGGCTTCTCCGCCGCCGGCCGCGCCTCCTCCTTCTTCCCGCCGCACCCGGCGATGCACCCGGCCAGCACGATGGCGATCCCAAGCGCGATGCGCATGGCGGCCATCTTACCAAGCGCGCCGCCTACCGCGCGGCACGCCGCGCGGTAGGTCAGAACACCTGCTTGCGCTTCGACGAGCTCAGGATGCCGAGCTGCTCGCGGTACTTCGCGACCGTGCGGCGCGCGATGTCGATGCCGCTCTTCTTGAGCAGCTCGACGATCTTCTGGTCCGAGTGCGGCCGCTTCGGATCCTCGGCCGCCACGAGCTCCTTGATCTTCGACTTCACGGCCTGCGACGCGAGGTCCTCGCCGCCGTTCGTGCGCGAGATGCCGCTGTTGAAGAAGAACTTCAGCTCGAAGATGCCCTGCGGCGTGTGCACGTACTTCGACGTGGTCACGCGCGAGACGGTGGACTCGTGCATGCCGATGTCCTCGGCGACGTCGCGCAGGATCAGCGGCTTTAGGTGCGCGATGCCCTTGTCGAAGAACTCGCGCTGGAACTTCAGGATCGACTCGGCCACCTTGATGATCGTGCGCTGCCGCTGCTGGATCGAGCGGATCAGCCACTGCGCCGAGCGGAGCTTGTCCTGGACGTAGTCCTTGCTCGCCGACGAGTTGCCCATCGCGTTCTTGTAGAAGCCGCTGATCTTGAGCTTCGGCAGGCCGTCGTCGTTGGGCACCACGAAGTACTTGTCGCCGACCTTGTGGATGTAGACGTCCGGCGTGACGTAGTGCGGATCGTCGGACGAGTACTGCCGGCCCGGCCGCGGGTCGAACTCCATGATGACCTTCGCGGCCTCGTAGATCTCCTCGAGCGGCTGCTTCAGGTCGCGCGCGATCGCCTGGTAGTTCTTCTTCTCCAGGTTGCCGAGGTGGCTCTTGATCATCTTGATGCAGAGGTCGTCGTCCTGGCCGGCCGCGACGCACTGGATCAACATGCACTCCGCCAGCGACCGCGCGCCCACGCCGGTCGGATCGAAGCCCTGGATCTTCTCGAGGACCTGCTCGCACAGCACCGGATCGACCCCGAGGTCGGCCGCCAGCTCGTCGACCGGCGGGTCCTTGAAGTAGCCGTCGGCGTCGATGTTGCCGATGATCTCCATCCCGATCTCGAGCTGATCGGGCGGCAGGTTCGACATCTTCAGCTGCCACGCCAGGTGGTCGTGCAGGCTGGGCGGCTTCGTCAGCGTCGCCTCGAGCGAGGGCATCTCCTCGCCGTCGGCGCGGAACGCCGGCATCGGCGGGCCCATCGTGTAGTTGTCGAGGTAGTTCTCCCAGTCGATCTCGTTGACCGCCGACGCGTCGCCCTTGATCTCGGTCTGGGCCACCCCGTCCACCACCGACCCCTCGATCGGGGTCTCGGTCGAGCCCGCCCCCTCCAGCTGATGAAGCTGCTGCTCGTCCCCGCCTACCTCGTCCCGCTCGCGGCTCCGCTCGTGCTCGAGATCGATCTCGTCGTCGAGGATCGGGTTCTCGAGCATCTCCTCGTGCACAAGATCTGCCAGCTCCATCCGCGAGAGCTGCAGGAGCCGGATCGCCTGTTGCAGCTGCGGTGTCATCACCAGCTGCTGCGACAGCTTTAATTCCTGGCGCATTTCCATCGCCATCGGAGGACTCCTTATAATTCCGGCAGGTTGTGTCGATTCAAGCGCTCGTAGACAGCTGGTATGGCGCTTGAAAAGAAGCACCATGGTATGGCGCTTGAAGAGAGCCTACGCGGATTCGTTATCGATGTAAAGGGCTATGGCCCGGCTCTTGCTTTAGCCAGCATTGTCGTGACGATGCACCGCCGGACCTACCCGTCCCGGCAGTTTTGAGCCGCGCTCAGGCCGATCCGATCAGCGGGCCAACTTGCGCTGCTGGTGCTCGACCGCGGCCTGGATGAAGCGCGCGAACAGGGGGTGCGGCGTGCTCGGCCGGGACTTGAACTCGGGGTGGAACTGGCACCCCACGAAGTAGGGGTGCTGGGGCAGCTCGATCATCTCCACGAGCCGGCCGTCCGGCGACAGGCCGGATAGCACCATGCCGTTCCGCTCGAGCACGTCCCGGTAGTTGTTGTTGATCTCCCAGCGGTGCCGGTGGCGCTCGCTGATCTCGGTCGCCCCGTACGTCTCGGCCGCGCGCGTGCCCGGCTTGAGCACGCACGGATAGGCGCCGAGGCGCATCGTCGCGCCCTTGTCGGTGACGCCGCGCTGATCCGGCATCAGATCGACCACCGGATGCGGCGTGGCCGGATCGATCTCCGAGGAGCTCGCGCGCTCGAGCCCGCACACGTGGCGCGCGAACTCGACGCACGCGAGCTGCATCCCGAAGCAGATCCCGAAGAACGGCACCTTGTGCTCGCGCGCGTAGCGGACGGCGGCGATCTTGCCCTCGGTGCCGCGGGCGCCGAAGCCCGGCGCGACGACGATGCCGTCGAACCCGGCGAGCGATGCCACGCCCTGCTTCTCGAGATCCTCGCTGTCGATGTGGCGGATCTCGACCCGGCAGTCGTTCGCGATGCCGCCGTGCAGGAGCGCCTCGTTCAGGCTCTTGTACGACTCGACGAGCTGCACGTACTTGCCGACGAAACCGACCACCACCTTGCGCCGGGGCTCGACGATGCGCTTCACCATCTCCTCCCACGCGCCCAGCCGCGACGCGCGGGACCAGATGTTCAGGATCGCGGCGAGCTTCTGATCGAGCCCCTGCTCGCTCAGGTTGATCGGCAGCCGATACACCGTGTCGACGTCGATCGACTGGAACACGGCGTCGGAGGCGACGTTGCAGAACATCGCCATCTTCTTGAGGACGTCCTCGGCGAGCGGCTGCTCGCAGCGCACGATCAGGACGTCGCACTGGATGCCGATCTCGCGCAGCTTTTGCACCGAGTGCTGCGTCGGCTTGGTCTTGAACTCGCCCGCCGCACGGATGTACGGCACGAGCGTCAGGTGCACGCTGACCGAGTTCTGCGTGCCGAGCTCGACGCGCAGCTGGCGCACCGCCTCGAGGAACGGCAAGGACTCGATGTCGCCGACGGTGCCGCCGACCTCGACGACGAGGACGTCCAGCCCCTCGGCGCAGCGCAGGATCCGCGACTTGATCTCGTCGGTGATGTGCGGGATGACCTGCACCGTCTCGCCGAGGTACTCGCCGCGGCGCTCCTTGCCGATGACCGTCGAGTAGACCTGCCCCGTCGTGATGTTGTTCAGGCGGGACATCTTCGACGAGACGAACCGCTCGTAGTGCCCGAGGTCGAGATCGGTCTCCGCGCCGTCGTCCGTGACGAACACCTCGCCGTGCTGCGTCGGGTTCATCGTGCCCGGATCCACGTTGATGTACGGGTCGAGCTTCATGTTCGCGACCTTGAGGCCGCGGTTCTCCATGAGCGCGCCGATCGACGCCGAGACCATCCCCTTCCCGAGGGACGACACGACGCCGCCGGTGACGAACACGAACTTGGTCTGCTGCGCCATGGGAGGACCTCTCTGGCGCCGCCCCGAAGGACTACGTGCGCCCGGAGCTTTCTACCGATGGACCGCCCCGGAGGCAATCGGGACCGGGCGGATCGCGGAACTTCAGCGCAGCGCCCGCCGCCAGCCGGAGATCTCCGAGCTCCCGCGCGCCGCCGCCTCCGTCTCCGCCGCGCGGGCCGGCGCGCGCCCGCCCGCGTCGAGCGCGGCGGCGATGATCGCGGCCTCTGTGGCCGCGGCGTCGGCCGCGGGTGCCAGCTCGGCGGCGTACCGGCCGATGAAGCCCGTGTCGTATTCGCCCGCGATGAACGCCGTATGGCGCAGGCAGCGGCGGTGGAACGGCAGGTTCGTCTCGATGCCGCGGACCTGGTACTCGTCGAGCGCGCGCCGCATACGGGCGAGCGCGCGCGGCCGGTCCTCGCCCCACACGACCAGCTTCGAGATCATCGGATCGTAGTGGACCGGGATCTCGGCGCCCTCGTAGCAGCCGCTGTCGTTGCGGACGTAGGGCCCGTCGGGGACGCGCAGGTGCGTGATGCGGCCCGGCGACGGCAAGAACTTCACCGGGTCCTCGGCGTAGATCCGGCACTCGACGGCGTGGCCGCGCCGGCGCGCGTCGAGCTCGGCCTGCGTGAGCGGCAGCGGGCGCCCCTCGGCGACGTCGAGCTGCCACGCCACCAGATCGAGGCCGTAGATGAGCTCGGTCACCGGGTGCTCGACCTGGAGCCGGGTGTTCATCTCGAGGAAGTAGAAGCCGCCGTCGGCGCCGAGCAGGAACTCGCACGTGCCCGCGCCGACGTAGTCGACCGCGCCCGCCGCGGCCACCGCCGCCGCGCCCATCTTGCCGCGCAGCTCCGGCGACACCACCGGCGACGGCGCCTCCTCGACGACCTTCTGGTGCCGGCGCTGGATCGAGCAGTCGCGCTCGCCCAGGTGGACCAGGTTCCCGTGCCGATCGCCGAAGATCTGGATCTCGATGTGGCGCGGCCGCTGGATCGCCTTCTCGAGGTAGACGGTGTCGTCGCCGAACGCGGCGAGCGCCTCGCGCCGCGCGCCCTCGAACGCCGGGGGCAGCTCGGCCTCGGACGCGACGAGCCGCATGCCCTTGCCGCCGCCGCCCGCCGCTGCCTTGATGAGGACCGGAAAGCCGATCCGGCGCGCCGCCGCGAGCGCCTGCTCGGCGTCCGGAAAGCCCCGCGCGTCCGGGCCGTTGTCGCCGGGGACGACCGGCGCGCCCGCCGCCGTGACCGTCCGCCGCGCCTCGGTCTTGTTCCCCATCTTCTGCATCGCCGCCGCGGACGGCCCGATGAAGGTGATCCCCGCCGCGGCGCAGGCCTCGGCGAAGTCCTCGTTCTCGGAGAGAAAGCCGTAGCCGGGGTGGACCGCGTCCGCCCCGCTCTGCCGGCACGCATCGATGATCTTGTCGATGACGAGGTAGCTCTGCGCGGCCGGCGCCGGCCCGATCGGGATCGCGGCGGTGGCCATGAGGACGTGGGGCGCGAGCCGGTCGGCTTCACTGAACACGGCCACCGTCTCGAGCCCACGCTCCTGACATGTGCGCATCACGCGGACGGCAATCTCGCCCCGATTTGCGACGAGGACGCGGCGGATAGGACGGATCGGGGGGCCAGCCACGGCCGCACCTTACACCATCGCCATCATCACCTCCGCGCCGGCCCCATGCCGGCCCCATGGTGGGAACCACCCGTGGTCGGTCCTCGAGACATGTATAAGAGCCGGGCGCTGGGCCGAGGAACCCCAGGAAGAACGAAGCGCGCCGCGTTGCATTGCGCCGGCCGTGCTCCTAGAATCGAGCTAAATCGACGCCTTGCGTGAGCCCATGCGATGCGCGATCGATTTGGGAGATTGCCTTGGCCGATCCAAACACGCGCACGGGAAAGCGCACGCCAGTCACGCTCAAGATCAAGTTCAAGAGTGAGACGCTGGAGCAGTTCATCGAGCGCTACGCGGTGGATGTCAGCCAGGGCGGCATCTTTATCCGCACCAAGGAGCCGCTCGCCGTCGGAACGCAGATGCGGTTCGAGTTCCAGCTCCGCGACGCATCGCCGCTGATCGGCGGCGAGGGCACGGTCGTGTGGACGCGCGAGAACGATCCAAGCCGACCAGCGATCGCGCCCGGCATGGGCGTCCGGTTCGATCGGCTCGCCGAAGGCAGCCAGGCCGTCCTGGAGCGCATCCTCACCGAGAAGGCGAAGCAGACGCCGAACCGCCCGGCCTCCGACTCGATCCGGCCGCCGCTGTTCACCGACACGCCGACGCGTGTCGCGCCAGCGCCGATCCAGGAGCAGCTGCTCAACGCCTACGCCGAGAAGCAGAAAGCCAAACGCGCTGCCGAGGAAGAGCAGCACACGCCGCTGCCCAAGCCGATGCCGTTCGCCACGGACGCGGACGAGTTCCCGGACGAGGCGTTCGAGGAGGCGACGAAGGTCCGCGCGCTCGACGAGCTGGTCGCGCAGACGGCGGACGGCTCCGGCGCCAGCGAGCCCGACGCCGGCACGCCGGAGCCATCCGCCATCGCGCCGCCGTCCGACGAGCTCGCCAAGCGCCGCGCGACTCCCGCCGGCCAGCAGACGGGCGGGCGGTTCTCCGACGTCGAGTCGATCCCCGAGCTGCCGAGCCCGCCGCAGACGGACAGCGCCAAGCCCGGGCGGCTCCTCGACACGACGCCCTCGCCGCGCACGGAGCCCTCGTCCGCGCCGACGAAGCTGACGGATTCGCCGAGCTCCAGGACGAAGCTCGGCCTGGGCCTCGAGGCGCCGCCCATGCCCATAAAGACGCCCGTGACGAACCCGCTCGACGGGCCAGGGCCTGGACCGTCGATGGGCGGACCGATGAGCCACGGAACGGGCGGGCGCGCGGTCGCCACCGACGCCGGCTCGTCGCGACCGATCACGCAGACCGGCGGCTCGGGCGCCTCCAAGGCGATCCTGCTCGTCATCCTGCTCGTCGCAGCCGGCGCGGCCGTCTGGTACTTCGTCCTGCGGGACAAGGGCACCAAGCCGTCCACGGGCACCGGCAGCAGCGGCAGCAGCATGGTCGCGAGCGGCAGTAACCCCGCCGGCTCGGGCAACACCCCGACGGGCAGCGGCGGCAGCATGGGCGCGGGCACCGGCCCTGGCACCGGCGGCACGCAGGTCGAGGCGCCGAAGAATCCGACCGTCGACACCGTGATCGAGGCGAACGTGCCGAAGGCGCAGGTCGAGGTCGTCGGCACCGAGCAGATCGGCGAGGTTCCGTTCACCGCCAAGCTCGAGAAGGACAAGTCGTACAAGGTTCGTGTCTCGGCGTCCGGCTACATGACGCTCGAGGTCGACGTGGTCGGGGGCAGCGCGCCGAAGCAGTCGGCGGCGCTCGTCGCCAAGCCGCGGTTCCTCTCGATCAAGTCCGAGCCGCCGGGCGCGGTGATCTCGATCGACGGCTTCCCGATCGGCGGCAAGGTCACGCCGCAGGAGATCGAGCTGACGAAGGCGCAGGTGGCCAAGAAGTCCCTCAAGGTCCGGCTGTTCAGGAACGGCTTCAGGCTGGTCGAGAAGACGATCGCGGCCGATGGATTCAACGAGGAGATCACGCGGATGGTCGCCACGGTCGAGGAGACGCTGCTGCCCCAGGCCGCGGTGATCCGGCCCCCGAACACCGGCTCGGGCGGTGGCACCGGCACCCCGACGGGCCCCGGGCCGGGCTCGGGCTCAGGCACCGGCACGCCCACCGGCGGCTCGGCGACCCCGCCGCCAGACACCACGCCGCCTCCGCCGCCCCCGCCGCCCGCAGGTGGCGGCGGCTCGGCCGCGCCCAGCCCCTGAGGTATCGGCCGCCGCGCCACCGGCGCCGACCGCGTTACCCCAGCGCCGCCTTCACCCACTTCGCCGGATCGCCCACGCGCGGGCGCTCGCCGCCGCGCACGAGGTAGCGCACCGACGCCGATAGGCCGTCGAGCGTGAGCGGCCACATCGGGAACACGCTCGCGATCACCTCGATCGTCGTGCCCGGCCAGAACCGGTCCGGCTCGGGGTTGAGCCACGCGGCGCAGCGGAAGTGCGCGGCGAGCCGGCGCAGCCACTCGATCCCCGACGCGCGCTGCTGCGAGTAGAGGTACATCGAGCCGCCCGGATCGAGCAGCTCGGCCGGGTGCATCAGCGCGTCGCCGACGACGACGAGCTTCTCGTCGCGATCGCTCCCCGCGAGCAGGTCCGCGACCGGGACGCCTTTGCGGAACTGCGCGTCCTCGTAGATCGAGTTGTAGACGCAGTTGTGGAAGTAGTAGCTGCGGAACTTCGCGAATCGGCCGGCGCGCGACGCGGCCGTGAACAGCCGGCTCACCAGCTCGGCGTGCGGATCCATCGAGCCGCCGACGTCCATGAGGAGCAGGACCTTCACGCGGTTCCGGCGCGGCGGCCGGAACACGACCTCGATCTCGCCGGCGTTGCGGCACGTCTGATCGACCGTCTCGTCGAGATCGAGCTCCTCCTGCGCGCCCTCGCGGCCAAGCCGGCGCAGCCCGCGCAGCGCGACGTCGATCTGGCGCACGTCGAGCACCACGTCGCGCCGGTACTCGCGGAACCGGCGCTCGTCGGCGACCGCCATCGCGCTGCGCCCGCCCCCGCCGCCGGCGCGCATGCCCGTCGGGTTCTGCCCGTTCGTCCCGAACGGCGACGTGCCGCCCGTGCCGATCCAGCGCCGGCCGCCGTCGTGGCGCTCGCGCTGCTCGCGCAGCCGCTGCTCGAACAGCTCGCGCAGCCGCTCGACGTCGAGCTCCTGCAGCGCGCGGCGCTGCTCCTCCGTCAGGCCCTCGAGGCGGCGCGGATCGGCGAGCCACTCGGCGAGCTCCTGCGTGAGCTTGAGCGCGGCGACATGGACGTCCTTGAAGTAGGCGAGGAACGCCTCGTCGTAGGCGTCGTAGTGCGCGATGTCCTTCACGCAGATCGTGCGGCACAGGTGGTAGAAGCCGTCGAGCGAGCTCTCGTGGAGCCCGAGCGCGAGCGCCTCCATCAGCGCCATCCACTCGTGTGTCGAGACCGGCAGCTTGCGCGCGCGGAGCTCGAACAGAAAGTCGATCAGCATGGCATTGTATCCCTTCGCTCCCTCTGGTCGCGTGGGCCCCTTCCCCTATGCCTTGGCTCGCTTGCCGACCGCCTCGAGGTCCTGCTCGGTCTTGAGCAAGGTGCCGAGGAACGGGATACCGCCCGAGACCCGGGCGAGATCGACGCCCGCCTTCTTGAGCGCGCAGATCCAGTCGATCAGCTCCGACGTCGACGGCTTCTTGCGCAGGCGCGGCGTGGACCGGAGGCCGAAGAAGACCTCGAGCGCGTTGTCGAGCACGCGGTCGGAGAGGTCCGGGTGGTGGACGCGGACGATCTCGGCCATCAGCTCACGGCTCGGGAACTGGATGTAATGGAAGACGCAGCGGCGCAGGAACGCGTCCGGCAGCTCCTTCTCGTTGTTCGACGTGATGATGACGATCGGCCGCTCCCGGGCCGCGACCTCGCGCCCGGTCTCGTCGATCCGGAACCGCATGGCGTCGAGCTCGAGGAGCAGGTCGTTCGGGAACTCGATGTCCGCCTTGTCGATCTCGTCGATGAGGAGCACGACGCGCGACGGCGCGGCGAGCGCCTCGCCGAGCGGCCCCAGCTTGATGTACTGCGCGATGTCGCGGACGTCGTGATCGCCGCCGAACCGGCTATCGTGGAGGCGCGCGACCGTGTCGTAGACGTAGAGGCCGTCGCGCGCCTTCGTCGTCGACTTCACGTGCCACCGGATCAGCGGCAGATCGAGCGCGCGCGCGAGGTTCTCGGCGAGCAGCGTCTTGCCGGTGCCCGGCTCGCCGCGGACCAGGAGCGGCCGCGCGAGCGCAACCGCGACGTTGACCGCGTGGCGCAGCTCCTCGGATGCGATGTAGCTGCTCGTGCCCTGGAACTGATCGAAGGCGGCGTCGGACATCCCGGCCACCTTAGCGCATCCGCGCCGAAAACGGTCAGCGTTGACTGAAACCCCGGCCGCCCCCGCGCGCCGGCGCTACTTTTTGCGGCCCTGGATGTACGCGTCGCCGACGCCGTACACCCACGTCGCGGTGCCCACGAGCGTCGCGATCGACCCGAGGATCGGGATGGCGCCCAAGAAGCTCGCGCCGGCGACCACCGCGACGACGAACACGCCGATCGCCTTGTCGGTCTCGCCGTTCACGAGCTGGCCGACGCCGGGGACGATCGCGCTGCAGATCGCCGGCACGATGCCGCTGCCGCCGCGGCGACCGCCGCCGTCCCCACTGGACCGCTTCACCAACGCCTTGCTCATGGTCCAGAAGCGTAGCGCGAGACGGGCGATGGACGCAGCGATTCTCCAGACGCTGACTGGAGAATTCCAGGCGGGCGGGCGCCGCGAATTTGGACAGCAGTGCTGTCCAAATTCAGCGCCGGCCGCTGGCGCGCGCGCCAGTCCGGGGCTCAGGTGCCGGGGCGTCGGGCGCCTCGGCCGCTGCCGCGACGAAGCGCAGCGCGCGCTCGGCCGCTTCGCCCTCTCGGGCGAGCTCGGCGCGCAGCTCTGCCTCGGTGGGCAAGTACATCTGGTAGCGCACTGCGCGGATCTGCTCGTTGTCGGGCAGCGTGATCTTCGCCATCGCGTCGTTCTTCTCCGAGCAGAGCACGATCCCGATCGTCTTCACCTCGTGCTCGGCCCGATGGAACTGGTCGAAGTAGTTCACGTACATTTGCATCTGGCCGAGATCCTGGTGGGTGAGCTTGCCGAGCTTCAGGTCCACCAGCACGAAGGCACGGAGCAGGCGGTTGTAGAAGACGAGGTCCACGTAGAAGTGATCACCGTCGATCGTCATTCGCTTCTGCCGCGCGACGAAGCAGAAGCCCTTGCCGAATTCGAGCAGGAAGCCCTCGATCCGATCGATGATCGCCTGCTCGAGCTCGCGCTCCCGCCAGTGCGATCGCTCGCCGAGCTCGAGGAACTCGAGCACGAACGGATCCTTGAGGACGTCCGACGGCCCCTCGACCCGGTGCCCCTTGCGTGCGAGCGAGAGGACCTTCTCCTTGTTGCGGCTCCGGGCCAGACGCTCGAACAAGAGCGACGCGACCTGCCGCTCGAGCTCACGGCTCGACCAGCCCTCGCGCACGGCCTCGATCTCGTAGAACGCCCGCGCCATCGGGTTTGTGACCCGCAGCAGAACGAGGTAGTGCGTCCAGCCGAGCTGCGGCGGAAACACCGCCGGCGCGAGCTGCCGAGATTTGGACAGCGGTGCTGTCCGAATCTTGCCCGCCTGCGATTTGGACAGCGGTGCTGTCCGAATCTTGCTCGCCTCAGGTCCAGGCAAAAGCGGCGGCCCGCCGCGCTCACCCGCCAGCGCCGAACCGTCGGCGTACGATGTCAACGACGCGGACGAACAGCTCTTCCTCGTGCCTTGCCAGCGTCGATCGCTTCGCCCGCTTCACCTTCGTCACCGCACGCGCGCTTTTCTTCCGGGGCGCCTTTCGCACACCGGACTTATACGCCATCCCCATGACGCCACCACCGCGCCCGCGGGCGCTAGAACCAGGTCGAGACGCCGACCATGAACAACAGGTAATTCGACTCGATCGTGCCCTGGTTCACCGGGCTCTCGGCCTGCTGATCGGGCACGACGAGCGGGTTGATCGGATCGGGGCCGCTCCGCTCGTCGAGCGCGCTCTCGCTGCCGTTGCCGCTACAGCCCTCCATCGTGGAGGTCGGGTTGCACGAGCCCGCGTTCGTGTTCTTGCCCTCGTGCACGTAGCCGGCGCCGAGGTTGACCTCGTAGCGCTGCGCGCGATATGCGGCGCCGACCGTCAGCGTGTGGCGCGCCGCGCCGTCGAGGTCGGCGCGCAGCCAGCCGTCCTCGGCCGCGCGCGTGTCGTACGCCACGCCGCCGCGCAAGATGATGCGGCTTGCGCCCGGCGCCTCGCCGAGCGGCAGGTGATAGCTGCCGCCGAGCCGGAACGAGAACGTGTCCTTCAGGCGGTGCTCGATGAGGGAGTCCCGGAACGGCGGCGCCGGGACCCCGTCGAGCTCCGGCTGCGCGTCGACGACGACCCGGTACGAGCCCGGGCTCGTGCAGCTCGGATCGGCGATGAAGTCGCACCGCTTGCCCCAGTTCTCCCAGCCGACGTTCAGCTCGACGTCGCCCTTCAGGGCGCCGCTGCCGTCGAGGAGCTTGTACCGGCCGCCGACCGTCGCGTTCATCGGGAGCTGCAGCGAGACGCACGTCTTCAGGGCGTCCGCCGTGCCGCCGGGCGCGCAGCGCGGCACCGAGCTCGGCCGGATCGAGACCTGCATGCCGCCGAGTGTGGCGGCGACCGGGCCGAGCAGGCTCTCTCCGGTGCCCTTGGCCTGGATCACGCCCATCGAGCTCCAGGTCGCGGCGAGCTCGAAGCTCGGGGTCGGGCGGTACGTGACGCCGACGCCGCCCATCGGGACGAAGCTGTCGCTCACCTCGGCGATCAGCACGCCGTCGCGCTTCACGTCTTCTTCGTAGTTGTCCGGCGAGCCCCACAGCGCGACGGTGGACTTGAGCGTCGCGATCCCCCACGTCAGCCGGAGGCCCACGTCGAGCTGCGGCGTGATCCGGTACGACGCCGCGATCGACGGCAAGATCACCGCGCCGTCCTGCTCGATCACGTCGTAGCGCGTCGCCGGCGGCGGCGTGGTGAAGTTGCCGTTGAACGCGTAGTCGCCGCCCATGTTGCGGAACGGGTACGCGTTCGGGGCGTAGATCCCCGCGGCGAGGCGCAGGTTCGGGACGCTGCCGCCGAGATCGGTGGCGACCGCGATCACCGGGATCGGCTGGAACGTGCCGATGCCGAGCGGCAGCTCCGGCTTGTTCTCGACGGTCGCGAAGGCCGTACCCTCGTACGCGTCGGAGTCCATGTTGTCGGGGACCGCGTCGTAGGTGCCCGAGCGCGTGAACTTCATCGAGTACTGGATCAGCGACGCGGACAGCGTGATCGTCGTCCCGCGCGTCTTCGCGAGGCCGGCGGGGTTGATGCCGAGCGCCTCACCGTCGTCGGCGGAGGCGACCGCGGCCCCCGCCCGCGACGTGGAGATCGCGCCGGAGCCGGGGAGGAACAGCCCGCCCGCGTGGGCGGCCGCCGGCGCGGCGAGGAGACTGCCTAGGATCGTGAGCTCGCGCAGCTTCATGGAGGTCACCCGAGAGGCCGGGAACCTACCTCAGCTCTTCTCCGCTCTGAAAGCCCAATGTGGGTCAACAGGATCGCGATCGCCGCCGGGGTCACGCCGCTGATCCGCGACGCCTGCCCGACGGAGCGCGGCCGGATCGCCTCGAGCTTCTCGACGACCTCGTTCGAGAGGCCGGGGATGCCGCGGTAGTCGAGATCGCCGGGGACGAGCACGCCGTCGGCGCGCGCGAGCTTCGCGGCGTCGGCCTCCTGGCGGCGCAGGTAGCCCTCGTAGCCGAGCTCGATCTCGACGCGCTCGAGCGCCGCGGGGCCCGCGACGGGCGCGGCGAGCCCGCCGGCGGCGGCGATCTCCTCGACGGCGCGCCAGTCGAGCTCGGGCCGGCGCAGCAGCTCGGCGAGCGTCGCGCGCCGGCCGACGACGGGCGCCGAGCCGTGGCGCGCGAGCGCGGCGTTGACGGCGTCGGTGCCGGTGACGGCGGCGCGGTGCGCGCGCTCGAGCGCGGCGTCCAGCTCGGCGCGCCACGCCTCCCACTCGCGCCAGCGATCGTCGCCGATGAGGCCGAGGCGGCGGCCGATCGGCATCAGCCGGTCGGCCGCGTTGTCCTCGCGGAGCAGGAGCCGGAACTCGGCGCGCGAGGTCAGCATGCGGTACGGCTCCTTCGTGCCGCGCGTGACGAGATCGTCGACGAGCACGCCGGCGTACGCCTGATCGCGGCGCAGGATCAGCGGCTCGCCGCCGCCAAGGCCCAGGCCGAGCGCGGCGTTGATCCCGGCGAGCAGGCCCTGGATCGCCGCCTCCTCGTAGCCGGACGTGCCGTTGATCTGGCCGGCGTGGTAGAGGCCGCGCACGCGGCGCGTCTCGAGCGTCGGCAGGATCTCGCGCGGATCGATGAAGTCGTACTCGACGGCGTACCCGGCGCGCGTCATCTCGGCGCGCGCAAGGCCCGGGATCGTGCGCAGGAACGCGAGCTGGACGTCGTACGGCAGGGAGGTCGAGATGCCGTTCGGATACACCTCTCCCGCTCCGCCCAGGCCGACCTCGACCCCCTCCGGCTCGAGGAAGATCTGGTGGCGCTCCTTGTCCGCGAACCGGACGACCTTGTCCTCGATGCTCGGGCAGTAGCGCGGCCCGGTGCCCTCGATCTCCTTGCGGTACAGCGGCGAGCGGTGGAGGTTGTCGCGGATCACCGCGTGGGTGCGCTCGCTTGTGTACGTGACCCAGCACGGGACCTGCGGCAGCGGCGGGCGCGCCGGCGCGCGCGTCCAGCGGAACATCGGCGGCGGCTCGTCGCCCGGCTGCAGCTCGAGCGCCTCGACGTCGAGCGTGCGCCGATCGAGGCGGCACGGCGTGCCGGTCTTGAGCCGCGCGAGCGGGAACCCGAGGCGGGCGAGCGAGTGCGACAGCCCGACGGCCGGGGCCTCGCCCGCGCGCCCGCCGGCCGCGCGCGCCTCGCCGACGAAGATCGCGCCGCGCAGGAACGTCCCCGTCGTCAGGATCACGGCGCGCCCGCGGTAGCGCACGCCCATCGTCGTCGTGACGCCCGCGATCGCCGCGCGCCCGCCCTCTCCAGCGTCCACGACGCCCAGCTCGGCGACCTCGCCCTGGCGCAGCGCGAGGCGCTCGCAGCGCTCGAGCCGCATGCGCATCTCGTCGCGGTAGCGGCGCTTGTCGGCCTGCGCGCGCGTCGAGCGCACCGCCGGCCCCTTCGAGGCGTTGAGGCGCCGGAACTGGATGCCGGTCGCGTCGATCACGCTCGCCATCTCGCCGCCGAGCGCGTCGAGCTCCTTCACGAGGTGGCCCTTGGCGACCCCGCCGATCGCCGGGTTGCACGACATCTGCGCGACCATGTCGAGGCTGCCCGTCAGGACGAGCACGCGCGCGCCCATCCGCGCCGCCGCGAGCGCCGCCTCGCAGCCCGCGTGGCCGGCGCCGACGACGATCACGTCGTAGCCATCGGGGTAGTCGAACGGCGTCATGAGCCCGGAGGCGTAGCAGCCTCGGAGCCCTCCGGCTCGCCCGCCTCGTCCCGGCGCCGCCCGTCGCCGGCCCCGCACGACGGATCGCCGTGCGACTTGTCGGGCTCGAACTTGTAGACCTGCATCACGAACCGCATCGCGAGCTCGTCCGGCACCTGCCGATCCGGCGGCCGCCCGGTGTCCCACACGACCTCCCGGATCTTCGTCGAGCCGCACGGATCGTGCAGGCTCTTCTTCACGCCCTGGTACTCGGCCTTCTTGCCATCGAGCTCCTCGAACGAGCACACGCCGCCCGGGCTGCCGCACGAGAACTTGAACGTCGCGTACGCGGTCTTCGCCTTGGCGCCCAGCTCGAAGATCGAGATCGCCGCCGACACGCCCGTCGACTGCGACGCGCGCAGCTCGACCGTGTGCTTGCCCGGCGGCAGATCGACGTAGAAGCACATCTCGGGGCGCTCGGCGCTCTTGTAGAGGACGTGGCCCGGCAGCGTGGCCCACAGATCGTGGGGCGTGGGCCCGAGCCGGATCTCGAACCGCTTGAGCCCGGCCCCCTCGGGGAACCCCGCCTCGTCGGGTCCCTTCGCGCAGGTGCAGGCCCCTCCGCTGCACAGGGGGCCCGCCAGCGCGCCCGTGGTGGCCTTGGCCGGCGGCGGGCCGATCCGGATCATCGGGCGATCGCCGCCGCAGGCGGCCAAGGCGACCAAGGCGACCAAGACGAGAAGGCTCGCGAGCACGAGGAGTTGGCGCGTTGCCATGCCTCGTTATCGCAGGCAACGCGCCGCCCGCGCTACTAGTCCAACCTCGGCACGGTGTCCCCCCCCGGCGTCCCCGGCCGTGATATGTCCCAGACCTCGCTGCCGCTGATCCAGTCCGGCCTGGCCCGGCCCGGCCCCGGCCCCTCGGATGAACCTTCCATGATCTCCACCCGGTCCTCCGTCACCCTGCTCGCCTCGCTCGCCCTCCTGCTCGGCGCCGTCGTCGCCTGCGGCGGCAAGACGGGCGCGAGCGCCGTCGAGTACTCGGTCTCGGCGCAGAAGAACTACGACAAGGGGCTCAAGGAGCTCGAGCGCAAGGACTGGGTCGCGGCCTCCAAGTACTTCGGCTTCATCAAGAGCCGGTTCCCGTACTCGAAGTACGCCGTCCTCGCCGAGCTGCGGCTCGCGGACGCCGAGTTCGGCGCCGAGCAGTACGTCGAGGCGATCGACAGCTACCGCCTCTTCATCAAGTTCCACCCGACGCACGAGATGGTCGCGAACGGGTACGCGAGCTTCAAGATCGGTGAGGCGTACTACAAGCAGCTCCCCGGCGACTTCTGGCTGTTCCCGCCGTCGTACGAGAAGGACCAGTCCTCGACGGAGGACGCCGCCAACGAGCTGAAGAGCTTCCTCGACAAGTACCCCGAGTCCCCGTACCGCCAGAAGGCCAAGGACATCCTTGTCAAGGTCGGCAAGCGGCTCGCCGATCACGAGTGGTACGTCGCCCGCTATTACTGGGATCGCGGCAAGCCGATGGGCACCGTGCTCCGGCTGCGCCGGCTGCTCGAGCGCTACCGCGGCGTCGGGTACGACGAAGAAGCGCTGTGGCTGCTCGGCCGTGCGTACGTCACGGTCGCCATGCCCGACCGCGCCCGCGGCGTGTGGACGGAGCTCGTCACGAAGTATCCGCGCAGCGCGCACGCCGGTGACGCCCGCGCCGCGCTCGCCAGCCTCAAGTAAGCGCGCACCCCGCCCGCGCGCCGCGATAAGCTCGGCCGTATGAGCGATCGCGTGCAGCAACTGATCGCGCTCGGCCGCGAGCACTACAACGCCGGTGAGCTCGAGCGCGCCGAGCCGTTCCTCGCCGAGGCGGCCGCGGAGCGCCCGGGCTTCCCGGACCTCTACAACATGCTCGGCGTCATCTACCACTCGCAGAGCCGGTTCTCCGACGCCGAGGAGGCGTTCGAGACCGCGCTGCGGCTCAACCCGCGCTACACCGAGGCGGCGCTGAACCTCGCCGTCACCTACAACGACCGCGGCAAGTACGACCGCGCGCGCGAGGTCTACACGCGCGCGGTCTCGGCGCTCTCCGGTCAGCGCAACGCGCTCGATCGGTTCGCGCGCGGCAAGCTCGCGAACATGCACGCCGACCTGGGCGCCGCGTACGCCGGCCTGGCGATGTTCGAGGAGGCGGTGCGCGAGTACGGCAAGGCGCTCGAGCTGTGCCCCGACTTCGCCGATCTCCGCGTGCGGCTCGGCACCGTCTACCGCGACATGGGCGATCCCCAGGCGGCGATCGCCGAGCTCGAGCACGCCAAGCGGCTGCGGCCCGACTACCTGCCGGCGCGCATCCACCTCGGCGTCACGCTGTTCTCGCTCGACCGGCGCGACGCCGCGATCGCCGAGTGGAAGGGCGTGCTCGCGGTCGATCCGACCAACAAGTCGGCGCAGCTCTACCTCCGCATGGTCAACGAGCCGAACGGGCCGCGCCCCGGCAGCGCGCTCCCGCGGTAGCGCCGCGCCACCCGCCATGCCGCGCTCGCTCCCCCGCCTCGCCCGCGCCGCCGCCCGGCCGGCGCTGCTGCTCTTCCTCCCTCTCCTTCTCTTCCTCGCCACCGCCCTGCTCGGCTGCGCTCGCTCGTTCGAATACTCCACGTTCCGGGCCGCCAAGGACGTCACGCCGACGTCGGTGCTCGCCGGGCGGCAGGCGCTGCGCGAGCCTATCGCGGGCGTGCAGGTGAGCACGGTCGAGACCGCGGCCCCGGCCCCGCAGCGGCGAACGCTCCAGTTCGCGGCCGACGTGGTGACCGGCGGCCTCTTCGGCGCCGCGAAGAAGCAAGCCGCGCAGGTCGCGCAGGCCGTGCCGGGAGCCGTCCCCGAGAAGGAGAAGCTCGTCGTCGAGGCATGGATCCGGCTGCAGGCCGACGACGTCGCGAAGGTGGCCGCCGCGGTGATCGCGCGCGTCGAGGCGGACGGCGGGCGCGTCGTGTCGTCGCACATCGACGGCTCGGACCAGGCGGCGTCGAGCGCGGAGCTCGCGCTGCGCGTCCCGCCGGAGAAGACGGCGGCGTTCACGGGCTGGCTGCCGTCGCTCGGCGTGATCGAGTCGCGGCGCACGCTCGCGAGCGACGTCGGCAAGATCATGTTCGATCAGGCGCTCGAGCTGCAGAACCTCGAGCTCACGATGTCGCGGCTGCAGAAGCTCGCCGAGAAGGACGTCCCGATCAAGGAGCTGCTCGAGATCGAGAAGGAGATGACGCGCGTGCGCGGCGACATCGAGCGCGTCAAGGGCGAGCAGCGCTGGCTCGCCGACCGCGTCGAGCTCGCGACCGTCACGCTGACGATCGTGCGCGAGGGCGGCCCGGTCGATCCATTGCCGAGCGCGCGCGTGTTCCCCGGCCCGCGGCTGGCGCTGCTCTCGCTGTTCGATCCCGAGGGCCGGCCCAAGACGCGGATCGGCGGCGGCGTCACGCTGCACGTGAACCGCTACCTGACGCTCGACTTCGACCTGTTCCCGCGCAAGGACGGCGAGTCGCGCGTCGCGATCGCCACGGCCGGCACCGCGCTCTACTCGAGCTTCCTCGGCGGCGGCCGCCGCCGCTTCGCCAACCCGTACCTGGGCCTTCGGGCCGGGTACGGCTACCTGAGCGGCGACGGCTCTTGGGTGGCGGCCGGCGAGCTCGGCCTCGAGCTGTTCAAGCACCGCTACCTGCTCGTCGAGGTCGCCGCCCGCGCCGTCGCGTTCTTCCGCACGGACAACACCGAGGGCGCGCTCCACGCCGTCCTCGGCGCCGCTGTCCCGTTCTAGCGCGGGCTGAGCGCCGCTACACCAGGATCCCCGGCAGCGACCGCGTGCCGTCGTCGCCGAACGCGCTCACCGGCGCGCCGACCGCCGCGAGGAGCGACACGAACAGATCGCCCATCGTCGGCTGGTTCGTGTAGCGGATGTGGCGCCCGGTGGCGAGCGTGCCGCCGCCGCCGCCCGCGACGAGGACCGGCATGTTGAAGTGCGAGTGCGAGTTGCCGTCCTCGATCTCGCTCGAGAAGAACAGCACCGTGTGATCGAGGATCGAGGAGCCGTCGAGCTCCTTGTACCCCTCGAGCTTGCCGAGCAGGTACGCGAGCTGCTCGACCTCCCAGCGGTCGATCTCGACGAGGCGCGCGCGCTTCGCCGGATCGTTCTGGTGGTGCGACAGCTCGTGGTGCGGATCCGGCACGCCGATCTGCGTGTGCGCGCGGTTCGAGCCGGCGTTGCCGAGCATGAACGTCGCCACGCGCGTTTGATCGCAGCGCAGGACGAGCGCCATCAGATCGAGCATGAACTTCACGTGCTCGGGGAACTCGAGCTCGCCTGGCGCCATGCCCGGCACGCACGACGCCGCCGGGCTCGCCAGCCGCTTCTCGAGCTCGCGCACGCCCGTCAGGTACTGATCGAGCTTGGCCTGATCCGCGCGCCCGAGGCGCCCGCGCAGCTCCTCCGTCTGACCGCGCGCGTAGTCGAGGACGCTCCGCCGGTAGCTCAGACGCCTCTGGAGCTCCTGCGCCGTCACGTTCGGATCGAACCCGGCGAACATGCGATCGAACGCCACGCGCGGGCTCGTCAGCTTCGGCCGCGGCGTCGTGGCGTCCTGCCACGAGATGTTGCGCGTGTAGGCGCAGCTGTAGCCCGAGTCGCAGCCGCCGACGCTGGCGCCGCCCTCGATGCCCAGCTCGAGCGAGCGGAACGGCAGGTTCGCGCACAGCTTGTCGGCGGCCACCTGGTCCACCGACTTGCCCGCCCGGATGTCGGCGCCCTCCGTCTTGACGACGTGCGTCGCCGTGAGGAACGCGCCGCAGCCCGAGCCGTGATCGCCGATCGCGTCGGGGCGCGCCGGCCGGTTCGCGACGCCGCTCACGACCATCACCTTGCTCTTGTACGGCGCGAGCGGCTCGAGGATGCGCGGCGGCACCCAGCCCGTCCCCTCGGCCGCCGGCGTCCAGTTCGCCATCTCGATGCCGTTCGGCACGTAGAACGAGAGGAACCGCCGCGGCGGTGCCGCGGGATCGGCGCCGCGCGCGACACGCGGCAGGAGCGACTCGAACAGCGGCAGCGCGATCATCGCGCCGGCGCCGCCGAGGAACATGCGGCGGGAGATCTTCATGGCTCACCTCGTCGGTACCGGAACGCGTGGTGGGTCACCACGGACATCACGAGCTCGCGCAGCTGGTAGCCGCCGGCCGGAAGCTCGTCGGTCAGCTCGTCGATGTGCACGCGGGCGTCGCGCGCGTCGGGGCGACGACCGAGCGCGTAGGTGTAGAGCTTCTCGACCATGCAGCGGTAGACGCGCGGATCCTCCGCCAAGAGCTCGGCGAGCCCGGCCGCGTCGGCGAACGAGCGGCCGTCGGGCAGCTGGCCGCTCGCGTCGATCGTCGAGCCGCCGTCCTCGCTGCGCCAGGCGCCGATGCCGTCGAAGCTCTCGAGCGCGAAGCCGAGCGGATCGATCGACGCGTGGCACGCGGCGCAGATCTCGTTTCGGCGGTGCTGCTCGAGCCGCTCGCGCACCGAGCCGGTGACCGGCCCCATCTCGTCGGGCAGGCCCTCGACACCGGGCGGCGGCGGCGGCGGCGGCTCGCACAGGATCTGATCGAGCAGCCACTTGCCGCGCTTGACCGGCGAGGTGCGCCGCGGGTGCGACGTCACCGTCAGGATGCTGCCCTGCGTGAGCAGGCCGCGCCGCGGCGTACCGGCGAGCGAGACGCGCACGAGCTCGGTCGTCCCGGGCCTCGGCAGCCCGTAGTGCGCCGCCAGCCGATCGTTGACGTAGGTGAAGTCCGCCGTGAAGAGCTGATCGAGCGGTACGTCCTCGAAGAGGAACGCGCGGAAGAACCGCTCGGTCTCGGCGCGCATCGAGGCCGCGAGCTGCGCGTCGTACGCCGGGTACGTCGCGTAGTCGGGCACGTGATCGCCGAGCGCGCGGGTGAACAGCCACTGCCCGGCGAAGTTCTGGATCAGTGCCTCGGCCCGCGGATCGGCGAGCATGCGCGCCGCCTGGGCGCGCACCTCGGCCGCCACCTTGAGCCGGCCCGCCTCCGCCGCCGCGAGCAGCTCGTCGTCCGGCATGCTGCTCCACAGGAAGTACGACAGCCGCGACGCCAGCTCGAAGCCCGACAGCGGGTGCGGCGCGCGCGCGGCCGACGCCTCGTCGAGCTCGACGCGGAAGAGGAAGTGCGGCGAGACCAGCGCGCCGCGCAGCGCGAGCTTGACGCCCGCGATCGCGTCGTCGCCCGCGGCCGCCGCCGTGCCCGCGAGCAGGGCGAGCCGCGCGATCTCCTCGTCGGTCGGCGTCCGCCGCCACGCCCGGCGCACGAACGCGCGCAGGATGTCACGGAGGCACGCCTCGCCGGTGGCCGGATCGCAGGTGACGATGCGATCGCGCTTGCTCGTGTCGGTCACCGTCGCGCCGTTCGGCCCCACCGCCTCGACGTAGTCGATCCACAGGTTGCGGTCGGCGCTCGTGGTCTGGTCGTAGAAGTCGTTCGTGAACGCCACCTTCAGCATATGCGTGCCGACCGGCAGCGTGACGTCGGCCTGGTAGACGGCCGGCATCGCGCGCGGCGCCGTCACGGTGAACGGCGCGATCGTCACGCCGGGCAGCGTGAACGCCATGCGCGCGAAGTCAGAGCCGGCGTGATCCTCGCCAGCGCGCGCCGCGAGCCGGTAGGTGCCCGCGACCTTGACCTCGAGCGAGATCGTCGAGCTGCCGTTCGAGTAGAAGTGCCAGCCCTCGCCGAGCGCTGCGCCCGCCGTGCCGCCCACCGTCTCGAGCTCGGCGCGCTGGCGCGTGCTCGGGACGGTCGTGCGGAACACGTCCTCGATCAGCGCCTCGGCGGCGCGCTCGTACAGCTCGAGCTGGAGCGGCGAGAGGTTCAGCGAGTCGGCGACGTTGTCGAAGCCGTAGCCGCGGTCGTCGGACGGGAAGTCGTCCGCCGGCCGGAGGCTCGTCCCGAGCAGATCGCGGACCGTGTTGTTGTACTCGGCGTTGTTGAGGCGGTGGATCGTGACGCGGCCGGGGTCCGAGGGCTCGGTGTCCGAGCCGCAGGCCATGGCCGCGACGCACCACCCATACAGCAGGAGGCGCCCTCGCATGGCGCCGACGCTACCATCCGCGCGACGCGGCTCGTCCGATAAAGTCTGTCGCGCGGGAGCGCTCGCTCCCTCGGGAGGAAGCAGTGATCGCGGTGATCACTTCGGCAGCTGCAGCACGATGACGAAGTCGTTCATCGGCTTCGCGAGCGCCTCCGCGACGTTGCCCTCGGTGTCGATCACCGGCCGCACCGAGATCACGTCGGCCATGCCGCGCCGCTTGAGCCGGCCGACGATCGCCGAGTCGTGGCAGTGCCCATTGCCAGCGAGGATGACGAGCCGGCCGCGCGGGTTCGCCGCGAGCCACTTCGCGCCGCCGTCGGCCATCGTCTCGTCCCACAGCACCTGCACCGTGTAGATCCGCTCGGCGCTCGGCATCTGCGGCTTGTCCTTCTCCTTCTCCTTCGCCGTCTCCTTCTCCTTCTCGGCGTGCGGATCCGGATCCCCCATCACGTCGTCCTTGTCGATCGAGCTGTCCTTCTTCGGCTGCGAGTGCGCGTGCGCGCCGCCCAGCTCGCTCATCAGCGCGTCGAACCACGCGCGGTGGCGCGCATCGTCGAGCTTCAGCTCCGGCACCTGCGCCTTCTCGTCGGGCGAGAGCGACTCGAGCCCCTGCCGCGAGACCCTCTTCGTCAGCTCGCGCGAGGCGTTGAGCGCGAGCAGCTTGCCGCCCGCGCCGACCGCCGCGTCGAGCGTCGGGCCGTAGAACGCGAAGTCGTAGCCCCAGCGCTCCTCCCAGCCGGTGCGCGACTTCAGCGCCTCGGCGTCGATCCGCTTCGCGGCGTAGTCGTCGAGCACGCCCTGGAACGGCCGCTGCACCATCTCGAGGCCGAGCCCGAGCACCTCGTCCTTGCCGAGCGTGGTGATCAGCTTCTGCACCGTGTGGAGCTGCACCCAGTGGTGGTGCGGGTTCGGGTGCTCCTCGCCGATGCACACGGCGCGCGCCCGGGCGAGCCTGGGCCAGTACGCCGCCTCCTCGAGCTGGCGGCCCGTCCGCCCGTCGAGCACGACGTACGGCAGGCCCGCGTTCGCGATCCCGCCCTTGCCCATCGCAGGCGCCGACGCCGGCTTGCCCGCCGTCGTCGGCGACGAAGCCGGGTAGCGGCCTGCGCATGCGGCCGCGAGCACGAGCACCCAGGCCGCGCGAATGGTCATCATCCGGGCAAGTCTACACCGGGCCGTGCGACAGTCCGCGCGTGAGCTTGCCGTACCTCACCTCCGAGCTCCCCGGCATCGGCGGTGTGCTCCGCGCCACCGACGAGGACTTCGTAGTCGACGAGGAGCCGGCCTACCCGCCGTCGGGCACGGGCGACCACGTCTTCGTGCGGATCGAGAAGCGCGGGCTCACCACGCCCGCCGCCGTGCGCGCGATCGCGGGCGCGCTCGGCGTCCAGGACCGCGACGTCGGCGTCGCCGGAATGAAAGATCGCCACGCCGTGACCACGCAGTGGCTGAGCCTGCCGCCGCCCGTCTCGCCGGAGGCCGCGCGGGCGCTCGAGCTGCCCGGCGTGCGGATCCTCGAGGCGACGCGCCACCCGCACAAGCTGCGCACCGGGCACGTCCGGGCCAACCGGTTCCGGCTCCGCGTCCGCGGCCTGCCCGCCGGCGCCGCGCCCGAGCTCGCGGCGCGCGCGCGCGCGATCCTCGAGCGGCTCGCCGCGCCGCCCGGCGCGCCGAACTGGTACGGCGAGCAGCGGTTCGGCAAGGGCGGCGACAACGCGGCGCGCGGGCGCGAGCTCGTCACAGGCACGCGGCGGCCCGGGCGCGATCGCCGCATGGACCGGCTGATGGTGTCGGCGCTCCAGTCGGAGCTGTTCAACGCGTGGCTCGTCGCGCGCGTCACCGACGGCCTGTACGGCCGCGTGCTCGCTGGCGACGTCCTGCACAAGCGCGGCGGCGGTCTGTTCGACTGCACCGATCCCGACGTCGACGCGCCGCGCCTCCTCGCGGGCGAGGTCGTGGTGACCGGCCCGATGTTCGGCGACCGCATGCGGCGGCCCGCCGACGGCACGCCCGCGGCCGCGCGCGAGGCGGCGATCCTGGACGCGGCCGGCCTCGCCCCGGGCGCCTTCTCGCAGGTGCGCGCGCTCGCCGAGGGCACGCGCCGCGACGCCGCCATCCCGCTCGCGGACGCGGCGGCCGCTGCCGCGGGCGATGAGACCGTCGAGGTCGCGTTCACGTTGCCCGGCGGCGCGTACGCGACCGCGATCATGCGCGAGGTCATGAAGGCCGAGCCCGAGCCTCCCGCGCAGGACGCGCCGGCCGGTTGAAACTTCGGCGGCGGTCAGGATTTTTCGGCCGCGCGCGAGGTGCCGGCGCAGAGCGAAAGGCTACGCTCCGGGCACCGATGGAACTGTCCAAGGCATTTGTCGAGTTCGCCCAGCTCGGCGCGGACTGGGTGCTGGTGCTCCTCATCGCGCTGTCGGTCATCTCCGTCGGCGTCATGATCGATCGCTTCCTCTGGTTCCGCGGCCGCGAGATCGACACCGAGCGGGTGAACCGCGAGCTCCGCGGCGCGTTCGAGCGCGACGAGATCGAGCGCTTCGAGACCAAGTACAAGGACGATCCGGCGGTCGCGGTGCAGGTCGCGCTGCGCGGCCTCGCCGAGCGCACGCGCGGCACCGAGGCCGCCGGCGAGGCGATGCACGGCGAGCGCGCGCGCTGGCGCCGCAGCGCCGACAAGTACCTCATCATCCTCGGCACGCTCGGTAACAACGTCCCGTTCATCGGCCTGTTCGGCACGGTGCTCGGCGTGATGAGCGCGTTCGTCGAGCTGAAGACCAACACCGCCGAGGCGCAGGCCCACACGCTCGATCTGATCGCCGAGGCGCTCGCCGCGACCGCCGTCGGCCTCATGGTCGCGATCCCGGCCGTCGTCGCTTATAACTACTTCACACGGCGCCTCCGCCTCCTCTTGAGCGGCGCCGACGAGTGCGCGCACCAGGTGCTCGCGCTCATGCACGGCGCCGAGCACGCGGCCGGCCGCGGCCCGGCCGCCCCGGTGAAGGAGAGCCGCAAGGAGGCTGCCAAGGAGGCTGCCAAGGAGGCTGCCAAGGAGGCTAGTGATGGCGGGTAGCGCCTACAAGGGCAGCGACGACGACGAGGCGATCACCGACATCAACGTCACGCCGTTCGTCGACATCGTGCTCGTGCTCCTCATCGTCTTCATGGTGACGGCGAAGCTGATCGTCGCGCGCGGCATCGACATCGACAAGCCCAAGGCCTCGAGCGGCGGCGACGTGCAGAGCACGCTGCGCGTCTCCATCGACGCCCAGGGCGTGCTGTTCGTGAACGGCGACCGCTACGACACCGACGACGCCGCCGTCGCGCGGCTCCGCGAGGTCGCCAAGACCACCGACAAGCCCAAGGCGATCATCGCCGGCGACCGCAACGGCGCCTACGGCGGCGTGATGCGCGCGATCGATCTGGTCCAGCAGGCGGGTATCACCGCCATCGCGCTCGAGAACGAGCGCCCTCGGCCCTGACGCCGAACGCGCGCGTGTTTGGATCACGGCCGCGCGGCGGCCGCGCGCCACGCCCGGGTGACGCCGGCCCGCCGTCTGCTACCCTCGCGCGGTGCGCCTGGGTTCGCCGTTCGTACTGGCCCTCGCAGGCACCCTGGTGCTCCACGCGATCTTCCTCGCCGGCGCGCACGCGGTGACCGTCCTGTTCCCGCCCGAGCGCCGCACCCCCACGCCGCGCATCGAGCTCGTCGAGATCGAGATCCCGCCGACCCTGAAGCCCCCGCCGCCGCCCGTCCGGCAGCC
>DATMCI010000062.1:0-4022 GCA_035558535.1 Kofleriaceae bacterium | reverse complement strand
CCAGCGCCCCGAGCGCTTCGTCCGCGAGGTCGAGCTGCTCGCCGAGCTCGTCCACCCCGGCATCGTCCGCTACATCGACCACGGCGAGACCCCCGCTGGCGAGCTGTTCCTCGTCATGGAGTGGCTCGACGGCGAGGACCTGAGCGCGCGCCTCCTGCGCGGGCCGCTCACGACGAGCGAGGCCGTCAAGCTCGCGTCGCGCGTCGCCGACGCCCTCGGCGCCGCCCACGCACGCGGCATCGTCCACCGCGATCTCAAGCCCAGCAACCTGTTCTTGCCAGGCGGCCAGATCGAGCGCGTCAAGGTGCTCGACTTCGGCATCGCCCAGCGCGAGGGCCGCTCCGCGCTCACCCGGACCGGCACCCTGCTCGGCACCCCCGGCTTCATGGCGCCCGAGCAGGCGCGCAACCACCGCGCCACCGACGCGCGCGCCGACGTGTTCGCGCTCGGCTGCGTGCTGTTCCAGTGCCTCACCGGGTCGCCCCCGTTCGAGGGCGACAGCCCGATCGCCGTGCTCGGCCAGCTCCTGTTCGGCCAGGTCCCGCGGGTCAGCGCGCTCCGCTTCGACGTGCCGGAGGATCTCGACGCGCTCGTCGCCAAGATGCTGGCGAAGGACCCGGCGCTCCGCCCCAACGACGGCGCGAACCTCGCGGCGGCGCTCGCCGCCTTGAGCCCGCTCGCTTACAGCGGCGGCGCCGCGCCGGTGCTGCGCGGCCGCACGCCCCGACTGGCCACGCTCACCGGCGGCGAGCGCCGCCTGTTCTCCGTGGTGCTGCTCGGGCCGCCCCCCGGGGGCGCCCCGCCGACGTCCGATGACGCGGCCGCCGAGACCGCGGCCGCGCTGCAGCGCGCGATCCGGCCGTTCGGCGGCCACCTCGAGCCGCTCGCCGACGGCTCGGCCATCGTCGTGCTCGACAGCGATCGCCGGGTCGCCACCGATCAGGCCGCACAGGCCGCACGCTGCGCGCTCGCGCTCCGCGACCTCGCCGGGGGCCGGCCGCTCGCGGCCGCCATGGGCCGCGCCGACTCCACGGTCAAGCTCCTCGAGGGCGACGTGCTCGCGCGCGCCGCGCGGCTGCTCGCGCCCCCCGCGCACCCGCCGCCGCGCGACGCGCCCCCGATCGCGATCGACGACATGATCGCCGGCCTGCTCGACGCACGCTTCGAGGTCGTCGAAGACGGAGGAAGCGAGGATCATGTCGGCCTCCACCTGCGCGGCGAGCGCGCGCTCGTCCAGGGCGCCCGCACCCTGCTCGGTCGGCCCACCGCGTGCGTCGGCCGCGACTGGGAGCTCGGCGCGCTCGGCGCGCTCTTCAACGATTGCGTCGACGAGGTGCAGGCCCGCGCCGTCATCGTCACCGCTGCACCCGGCATGGGCAAGTCCCGCCTCGCCGCCGAGCTGATCGGCCGGCTCCAGCAGCGCGACGACGACGTCGCGATCTGGATCGGCCGCGGCGACTCGCTCCGCGCCGGCTCCACCCTCGACCTGCTCGCCCAGGCGCTCCGCGACGCGCTCGGCATCCGCGGCGGCGAGCCGCTCGCCGAGCGCCGCGCCCGCGTCCGCGACCGCGTCGCCGAGCACGTGGCCCCCGCCGACCGCCAGCGCGTCACCGAGTTCCTCGGCGAGCTCGTCGGCACCCCGTTCCCCAACGGCACCGAGGGCAGCACCCAGCTCCGCGCCGCCCACCAGGACGCGCAGATCATGAGCGAGCAGATGCGCAACGCCTGGCTCGACTTCCTCGCCGCCGAGGCCGCCGCGCGGCCGGTCCTCCTCGTGCTCGAGGATCTTCACTGGGGCGACTTCGCCACCGTCCGCTTCATCGACACCGCGCTCCGCGATCGCGGCGATCGGCCCTGGATGGTCCTCGCGCTCGCCCGCCCCGAGGTGTTCGAGGTCTTCCCCAAGCTGTGGGCCGAGCGCCAGCACGTCCAGGAGATCCGTCTCAAGGAGCTCGGCAAGAAGGCCGGCGAGCGGCTCGTCCGCCAGGTGCTCGGCGACCGCGTCGGCCCCGACACCATCGAGCGCCTGGTCCGCCAGGCGGACGGCAACGCGTTCTACCTCGAGGAGCTGATCCGCGCCGCCGCCGAGGACAAAGCCGAGGGCAAAAACAGCGCCCTGCCCCAGACCGTGCTCGCCATGGTCGAGAGCCGGCTCGCCCAGCTGCCGCTCGAGGCGCGCCAGGTGCTGCGCGCCGCCAGCGTGTTCGGCGAAGTGTGCTGGCAGGGCGGCGTGGTGACCTTGCTCGGCGAGGCCATGGCGGCGGACGCGGTCAGCGACTGGTTGACCCGGCTCGTCGATCAGGAGGTCATGGCGATCCGGCCGGGGAGCCGGTTCCCCGGCGAGCGCGAGCTCGTGTTCCGCCACGCCCTGTTCCGCGAGGGCGCCTACGAGACCTTGACCGACGACGACCGCCGCTCGGGCCACCACCTCGCCGGCGAGTGGCTCGAGCTGCACGGCGAGACCGAACCCATGGTGCTCGCCGGCCACTTCGAGCGCGGCGGCGACGCCGCGCTCGCCGCGCGCGCGTACCTCCACGCCGCCGAGCAGGCCTTCCACGCCCTCGACCTGCCGTCGACGCTGACCCGGGTCGCCCTCGGCCTGCGCTGCGAGCCGCCGCCGGCGGTCCGGCTCGCCCTGCTCGGCCTGCGCTGTGAGGTGTTCGTCCAGGACCTGCAGCACCTCGATATCGTCATGGCCGCCACCGAGGAGCTGCTCCGCACGGCGCCGCGCGGCTCGACCCCGTGGGCGCAGGCGTTGTCCGCGTCCTATATGAGCGCGGTGGTGACCGGCCGGATCCCCGAGCTTTTGGCCGCGGTCGAGCTGCTCCGGGACGTCGAGCCTGCCCCCGAGGCGGTCGGGCGGGTGGCGTTCGCGTGCATCCTCGCGGTCGGGATCCTCGATCTCGTCGGGCTCGTCGCGCAGTCGATCGAGCTGGAGGCGCTGTTCTTCACGATCCTCCGCCCGACGCGCGGTGGTGACCCGCTCACGCGCTACTGGTGGAACTTCACGCTCGCCCACCGGTGCAGCTACGTGCACGACGACCCGTGGGAGGCGCTCCAGCGCGCCGAGGAGAACCTGGCGATCTTCGACGTGATCGGCGGCGAGCGGACCTTCCTGGTCGCGCACATGTTCCGAGGCGTCAACCTGGCGTATCTCGGGGCGTTCGAGCCGGCCGCGGAGGCGCTCGAGCGGATCGCGTCGGGCGACGCGATCCTCGGCCTGGGCGGCTCGCAGCGGCAGCTCACCCTCGTCTGGCTCCGCGCCGACATCGGTACGCCCGACGCGCTCGACGAGGCGCGCGAGATCGCGCAGGCGCTGCGCGACCGCGGGCACGCGCACCAGATCGTCATCGAGGAGGGCCGCGGCCGCTGGGTGCTCGCCGAGGTGCTCCGCCGGATGGGCGACCTCGACGAGGCCGAGCGCGAGATCGCGCCCGCGCTCGGCATGCTGCCCCCCATCGACCAGCCGGGCGCACGGGCGACGCTCGCCGCGATCCACCTCGCGCAGGGCCGCACCGCCGACGCGCGCGCCGCCGCCGAGGACGCCGCCGCCCGCGCCACGGCGATGGGCGGCGCCGGCATGTTCCGCGGCGCCTTCGTGCGCCTGATCCGCGCCGAGGCGCTCCGCGCCGCCGGCGCGCACGACGCCGCGCGCCGCGCGATCGCCGACGCGCGCGCGCGCGTGCTCGCGATCGCCGATCGGATCCCCGATCCGGCCTACCGGCGGAGCTTCCTCGAGAACATCCCCGAGAACGCCCGCACGCTCGCCCTGGCGCGCGCGTGGCTCGACGAGCCGGCACCGGGCGCGTAGCGCGCCATACGCAACGTTCGCTTGCGACCCCCCGGGAACGAGTCCAAGCTCCGGCTCGGATCATGGAGCGCGCGGACGTGGTCAGCGGACGCTTCGAGGTCCTGCAGCAGGTGGGCACCGGCGGCATGGGCCACGTCTTCCGCGCCCGTGATCTGGCCTCGGGCGACACCGTCGCCGTCAAGGTCATCGCCGACCCGCACGGCCAGCGCCC
>DATMCI010000061.1:0-28079 GCA_035558535.1 Kofleriaceae bacterium | reverse complement strand
GCCTTGCCGAGCGCGAGCCGGTAGCCGGCGCCCAGCATGTAGTGCGCCTGGTTGATCGACGCCGCCTTGCCCATGCCGTTCGGGATGGTGATCGACAGGCCGAGCGTCTTGGCGTACTCGCCGAACAGCGCGAGCCCGGCGCCCGCGCCCCGGCGGTTCGAGAACGCGAGCGGGTAGATCTCGCCCTCGATCCGGCCCGAGATCGCGGGCGTGAGCACCTTCGGCGGGCGGTTCGTCGACGTGGCGTCGATCGCGAACGTCAGGTAGCGCGCCCCGTAGCCCACGCCCGCGTCCACGCGCGCCGCGGGCAGCGGCGCCGCCTCCGGCTCGCTGACGCCCTCACCGTCGCCGTCGCTGCTGCGCCTGCGCTTGCGCACCCGCGTATTGCCGTCGCCGTCCTCGGCGGTCGCGACCTTCTTCTTCTTCTTGGGCTTGTCCTTGTCCTTGTCTTTGTCGCCCTCGCCCTCGCCCTCGCCCTCGCCGTTCCCGTCGCCCTCGGCGACTCGCTTCTTGGGCTTGTCCTCGTCGGGATCCGTCTTCTTCTTCGGCTTGTCCTTGTCCTCGTCGCCCTCGGCGAGCCGCTTCTTCTTGGGCTTGTCCTTGTCCTTGTCCTCGTCGCCCTCCGCCTTCTTCTTCGGCTTGTCCTTATCCTTGTCCTTATCCTCGTCGCCCTCGCTGAGCCGCTTCTTCTTCGGCTTGTCCTTGTCCTTGTCCTCGTCCTTGTCCTTGACCTCGTCGCCCTCGTTGAGCCGCTTCTTCTTCGGCTTCTCCTCGCCGCTCTCGAGCTCGTCGATCGATCCGATCCGCTTGAGCAGCGCGTCGCGCACCGTGTCGCGGAACTTCTCCGAGCCCGCCGTCTTGTACTGGACGTTGAAGTCGCTCGGCTTCTTGCCCCGCACCCAGACCGTGAGCCTCACCGTCTTCTTGGCGCCGGCCTTCCCGAGCTTGCCCTGGACCACCACCGCCGCGTCGAGCCGCTCGCGCAGCTTCTGGACGTCGTCCTCCGCGAGCGGAGCCGACAGCCCGAGCTTGCTCATCGCCCGCTCCACGTCCTTCGGCGTCACGACCGCGAGCTTGCCCTCCAGGACCTCGCGCACCGTCTCGCCCATCTTGTCGTCGGCATCCCCGTCCACCGTGACCGCGACCTTGGGCTTCGCGGAGGCGGACGCGATCCCGAGGGACGCAAAGGCGATCGCGATCAGGAGCCAGCGCACGACGGCTGATTATGCCTGCAATCCTGTGACCGAGCCCGGCCCGCCTCGCACTCCCCGCCAGATCCGACCACGGATTGCAAGCCGGATCACCAAGACACGTTTCAACTCCATGACTTCTTGCGCGCGCGCTGGCGACTTTTCCCCCGCTTGGGTAGCGTTGCCCCGATGAAGGCGACCCTGTACTGGAAGAGCACTTGAACGACCTGCCGTAACGCGAGGAGTTCCTTGCGCGCGCTGTCGACCGATCCGTCGCTCGGGCCGTCGTTCGAGCTTCAGGAGATCAACTACGCCAAGACCGGCCTCGACGAGGCCACCGTCAAGGCGATCATCGCCAAGGCCGGCTCCGTCGCCGCCGTGCTCAACACGCGGCACGCGACGGTGAAGGAGAAAGGTTGGGCGACCCAGCCGCCGAGCGCCGCCGAGCTCGCGCGCGCCGTCGCCGCCGATCCGAACCTGCTCCGCCGGCCCATCGTGATCGTCGGCGATCGCGCGATCGTCGGCTTCGACGAGAAGGCTTACGCGGCACTCCGGAAGCAGTGACGCACCACCTCGCGCCAACCTAACGGCGCCCGACGACAACGACGACGACAACAACGACAACAGCGCGCTCGTCGCGCGTGTGACGCGCCACGGTCTCACCGCGCGAGAAGGTTTCGCGGTTGCTCTGCGGGCTGCGCCCCGTCTACGCTTGCCGGTCCGGGAGACCTGAATGAAAGCATTGCTGTGGCTCTGTTTCGCCGCAAGCTCGCTCGTTGCCTGTGGCTCGCCTGCCAAAGGAGATGGTGCCGCTGACGGAGGCCCCTCGATCGACGCCCCCGACGTGTGCGAGCGACGCTGCTCGGAGGACCTGCGCCAGGTCCTCGACTGCGAGGGGCAGGTCGTCGAGACGTGCGGCGGGACCGATGCGTGCGACGCCCGGTCGAACGTGTGCACGAACGCGTGCACCGCCGCCGAGGCCGATCGCCGCTCGATCGGCTGCGACTACTACGCCGTCCACATGGACACGTTCCAGCCGAAGTACTGCTTCGCCGTCTTCGTCGCAAACACCTGGAACGCGCCGGCCAAGCTGTCCGTGACGTACAACGACAGCACCCTGCCCATCGAGTCCTTCGCGCGGCTGCCCGTCGGCTCCGGGCCCTCGCTCACCTACGCGGCCTACAGCGCCGCGGACGGCATCCCGCCCGGCGAGGTCGCCGTGCTGTTCCTCGGCGGCGAGAGCGGCCCCGCGCCCCGGTGCCCCGCGCCCACCGCCGTGCCCACCGCCAACAAGATCGGCACGACGCTCGCCTCCGCGTTCCACATCACGTCCGACGTCCCCGTCGTCGCGTACCAGATCAACCCGTTCGGCGGCGGCTCGGCCGGCGTGACCGCGTCGTCGCTGCTCCTGCCCTCGAGCGCGTGGGACACCAAGTACGTCGCCGTCAACGTCTCGCCCACCGCCATGGGCATGGGCGGCGGCAACCCGTCGCTCAACATCATCGCGCGCGAGGACGGCACGATCGCGACCATCACGCCCGTGGCGTCCATCGTCGGCGGCGGCGGCATCCCGCCCGCCGTCCCCGGCCAAGAGCTTCAGCTGCCCCTGCGCAAGGGCCAGCACGCGCAGATCACGCAGCCCGCCGAGCTCACCGGCAGCGTCATCTCCTCGAACAAGCCCATCGGCTTCATGGCCGGCCAGACCTGCATGACCATGCCCACCGGCACGTCGTTCTGCGACCACGGCGAGCAGATGCTCCCGCCCACGCGCGCGCTCGGGCACAGCTACGCCGGCGTCATGTACCGGCCCCGCGTCGTCAACGAGTCCAGCACGTTCTGGCGCCTGGTCGGCACCGTCGACGACACGCTGCTCACGTGGTCCACCGACGTCGGCGGCCCGACGACGCTGCGCAAGGGCCAGTCCGTGACGTTCGAGACCGGCAAGCCGTTCTTCGTCTCGAGCCAGGACAAGGACCACCCGTTCATGCTGTTCGCCTACATGACCGGCTCGGCGTACGTCGCCGACGGCTACGGCGATCCCGACTTCGTGCTCATGGTGCCGCCGCAGCAGTACCTCAAGCAGTACGTCTTCTTCACCGATCCGACGTACCCCGAGACCAACCTCGTCCTCGTCCGCGCCCGCGGCGCCGATCAAGAGTTCCACGACGTGACCCTCGACTGCCTCGGCACCCTCGGCGGCTGGAGGCCCGTCGGCGACTTCGAGTACACGCGCGTCGACCTCGTGACCGGTAACTTCGCGCCCGTCGGCAACTGCTCGACCGGCCGCCGCGAGATCCGCAGCGACGCGCCGTTCGGCCTCTCGATCTGGGGCTGGGGCACGCCGCTCACGACGGCGTTCACGGGCAACGTCTCGTACGGCTACCCCGGCGGCATGCACGTCGCGCCGATCAACGACGTCATCATCAACTAGCAGCTAGCAGCTAGCAGCTAGCCCAGCCGACGCAGCAGGTCGCCCGCCGTGACCGCGCCCGGCGGGCGGCGATCGCGCGCCAGCTCGTTCGCCGTCTGCTGCAAGAGCGCGTTGACCGGCGTCGGTACGCCGTGCAGCCGGCCCAGGAGCACGACCTCGCCGTTCAGGTAATCGACCTCGAGCGCGCCCGTCCCGCGCGCGAGGCTCTGCCGCGTCGAGCCGCCCGGGCGGATCATGCCGCCGATCGGCCCGATCGGGAGGCGATCGCCGCGCCGCGCCGTCTCCACCTCGAGGGACAGGATCTCGAGCCCCGCCGCCGCGAACGTCGCCTCGCCCTCGGCGTACGAGCGGCGGATCAGCTCGCGCGCGCCGTCGCTGGCGATCTCGCCGCACACCGCGTCGACCGCGTTGTGCAGGTTCCACAGGAGCTTCAGGTTCTTCCACGCCATGATGTCGGGCCGCGCCTCCGCCTCGAACGGCGTCCCCGCGAACGCCGCGGCGATCGCCTCGACGCGCGCGTCGACGCCGCGCGGGTAGCGCCCCACGTCGAGCACGCCGTCGCGCGGCGCCGTGTAGATCCGGATCAGGCCCGGCTCGACGTTCTCGGCCGGGATCCACACGTACATCGCCGTCACGTGCGGGAACCGGCGCAGCGCCATGCGCTCGTTCGCGATCCCGTTCTGGGCGCAGACCAGCTCGATCGAGGGCGGCGCCCACGGGGCGAGCGCGTCGAGCGCCGCCGGCGTGTCTTGCGACATCACCGCCAGGATCACGACCTCGTCGCCCGTCCACGAGATCTCGCGCGGGTGCTCGACGAGGCGCGGCCGCGCCGTCGTCGTCCCGTCGTCCTTGACCAGCGTGATGCCGCGATCGCGCAAGACCGCCGCGCGCGCGCTGCGCGCGATCACCACGACGTCGGCGCCGCGCGTGGCGAGCCGGACCGCGATCGAGCCACCTACCGAACCGGCCCCATAGATGACGAAGCGCATCGCGCTAGCCTAGCCGGGAGGCGTGCGATCCAGCCAGCCCTGCGTGCACGCAGCCATCGCCGGCATCGATTGCTCCATCTTCTCGGCGATCGCCCGCTCGATCCGGCCCGAGACCAGCTTCACCGCCACCGTGATCGTGCCCCGGTACCGGCGGAGGACCTGGCCCGGGCCCGCCTGGGTCAGCTTGTACTCCGCGGCGATCTGCACGCGGCCGCCCGCCACCTCCGGCTGGATCAGTAGATCGATCGCGTCGTCGGCGCGCCGCCACGTCATCGTCTCGACGTAGCGCAGCCGGCCGCCCGCCACGAACGGGCGCGCGAACAGCGGCAGCTGCTCCCGCGCGGCGACGCGCCAGCTCGTGTGCAGCCGGTCGCCGTCGTCGCGCGACTCGATCACCGCGCGCTCGCAGAGCCCCGCCGCCTCGTCCTGGATCGCCAGGTGCTCCGGGTCGAAGTACGCGGCGAGGACCGCCGCCACGCTGGGCGCGCGGAACACGGTCTCGAAGCTGAACTCGGTCACGGCGACCTCGGCGTCGGCGGCATGGCGCGGTTCTACACCCAGGTCCCGGCTGGCTCCTCATCCCGTCCGTCGAGGAGCGCGCCCCGATCACGGCCGATCGCGCCGCCTCGCGTGGGCACGCCGGCACCGATGTAGCCGCGTTGCGCGCCGATGCGCCGTTCCGACGGGCGCGCCGCTCACGGTTGGTGATGGCGCTTCGTGGTCGTCCGGTTAAGATGGAGGCCCATGCAGATCGCGCTGACGACTCCGCTGTACAAGTCGATCGCCCTCGCGGCGCTGGCGCTCGGGCTCGGCGCCGCCGCGTCCTCGCTCGCCAGCTCGCCGGAGCCGGTGACGCACCGGCTGCGGCTGCACGCGGTCGACGAGCCGAACGCGATCTACCTGAGCGTGTTCCGCAACGGTGACATCCGCCTGCGCTTCGACAGCGGCGAGCTGCAGCCGATCACGTTCAAGGTGCGCGCGACGATCTCCGACGGCTGCCGCTGGCTCGGCATCGAGACGCTGGTCCCGCGCGACGAGCGCAGCTTCGATTACGACTACAGCGAGCGGATCCTCGCCTGCGAGCCGGGCGCGACGCCCGCGCGCAAGACGCCCCGCAAGGGCCTCGTCACCGTCGAGGACTGACCCCGCTCCGGGCGTCCAGTCCCGTCCCTCACCCGGCCCAGCGCGCCTCCGCAAGGGCGCCGTCACCGCCCGAGACTGCCCGTGCCCCGAGACGAGAGCGGCGGCGCCAGGCAGCTCCGCCGTCTTGGCCGCGCTCGCGCGCTCGCGCGAGCGGCCGGCAGAATGCGCGAGCTCGCCAGCCTGCTGGCCAGCTTGCTCGCTCGCTCCCTCGCTCCGTAGCTAGCGGCGGTGATCGCGCCGGACGGGCTCGCTGCGCTCGTCGCGCCGCTCTTCGCGCCGGTCCTGGCGATGATCGCGCTGCGTCGGCGCGGGCGCGGGCGCCGGCGCCGGACGGTACGAGTCCTGCGACCGGGGCGGCGGCGCGCCCCCGCCCGGGTTGATGCCGCTGCCGTCGTAGCTCCGGTTGTCGCGCACCGGCGGCGGCGCGCCGCCCGGGTTGACGCCGCTGCCGTTGTAGCCGCCGCGGTGATCGCGCACCACCGGCGCAGGCGCGGGCGCCGGCTGGTAGCCGCCGCGATCGGGCGTCCGGTGATCGCGCACCACCGGCGCGGGCGCCGGCGCCGGCTGGTAGCCGCCGCGATCGTACGTCCGGTGATCGCGCACCGCCGGGCCCGGGGCCGGCTGGTAGCCGCCGCGGTCATAGCCGCCGCGGTCGTAGTTGCGGCGGTCGCGCACGTACGGATCGCGCTGCGCGCGCGGCACGTAGCCCGTCGGGCGGTAGCGGACGTACGCCGTCGGCCGGTCGATGCGGCGGACCGAGTAGGGGATGTCGTTGTAGACGACCCAGCCGCCGTTGTGGACGCTCGAGCGGTACCAGGTCCCGCCGTAGAAGCGCCAGTAGAAGTTGTCCGTGTAGAAGACCGGCTCCTCGTAGTCGGCGATCACCTGGACACCGCCGCCGACGTCCACCAGGTCGGGCTGGTACGTATCGACGGAGACCGTCGCGGTCGTCGTGGTCGTGTAGACAGGCGCCGGGGCCACGTAGCCCGCGCTGTACCCTGCCGATGCATAGCAACCACCCGCTGCCGCCGCCGCCGCGAGCAGACCCGCTGCAAGATGAACTCTCATGAACCCTCCGGTCTGTTCCTCATAACACGAGACAGGTCCCGTCGGAATTCAATCCCACCTCGCCCGGGAGTGACGCAGATCTCGCGCGGCGTACCCTGCCTCGGCGGTGGCGATGTATGAAACGCCATGGCCCGCCTCGATCCCCACTCGTACAACGACGACTCGCAGGTCGAGACCGAGTCGCTCGCGCTCTCGGCGCGCGTCGACTTCACGACCTGCACGCTGCACGCGGAGGCGGAGCTCCGGTTCCGCGCGCCCGGCGGTGGCACGCTCGATCTCGACACGCGCGACCTCGCGATCGAGGCTGTCGCCGACCAGGACCAGCGCCCGCTCCCGTTCGTGCTGCACCCTGCCGAGCCCATCCTTGGCGCGCGGCTCGAGATCACGCTGCCGCCCGAGACGCGCGCGGTGCGCGTCCGCTACCGCACGTCGCCCGACGCGTCCGCGCTGCAGTGGCTCGGGCCCGCGCAGACGAGCGGCGGCCTGCACCCGTTCCTCTTCAGCCAGTGCCAGGCGATCCACGCGCGCTCCGTCGTACCGCTGCAGGACACGCCGCGGGTGCGCATCCGCTACACCGCCGAGCTCACGATCCCGAGCTCCTTGCGCGCCGTGATGGCCGCGGCGTCGCGCGGCCGGACCGAGGCGGGCGCCACCGCGATCGAGCGCTACGAGATGCCGCAGCCGATCCCGCCGTACCTCCTCGCGTTCGCCGTCGGCGACCTCGCGTCGCGCGACCTCTCGCCGCGCGCGCGCGTGTGGGCCGAGCCCGGCGAGCTCGAGCGCGCCGCGTACGAGTACGCGCAGGTCGAGGACATGATCGTCGCCGCCGAGGCGCTGTTCGGCCCGTACGACTGGGAGCGCTTCGACGTGCTCACGATGCCGCCGTCGTTCCCGTACGGCGGCATGGAGAACCCGCGGCTCACGTTCCTGACGCCCACGCTGCTCGCCGGCGATCGCTCGCTCGTCAGCGTGCTCGCGCACGAGCTCGCGCACTCGTGGACCGGCAACCTCGTCACGAACGCCAACGCCGAGCACTTCTGGCTCAACGAGGGCTTCACCGTCTACGCCGAGCGCCGCATCGTCGAGGCCCTGTACGGCATCGAGGAGGCGGAGCTGCAGGCCGCGCTCGGCCGGCGCGCGCTCGACGAGGCCGTCACGCGGTTCGCGCGCACGCCCGAGCTGACGCGCCTGCGCACGCGCCTGTCTGGCATCGATCCCGACGCCGCCTACTCGCAGATCCCCTACGAGAAGGGCTACTTCTTCCTGCGCGCGCTCGAGGAGGCCGCCGGCCGCGAGGCGTTCTCGCGCTGGCTGCGCAGCTACCTCCAGGCGTTCCGCTTCGGCGCGATCACGACCGACGACTTCACGGCGCACCTCGAGGCCGAGCTGCCCGGCCTGCTCGAGCGCGTCGAGGCGCCGCGCTGGCTCGAGCGCGAGGGCGTGCCCGAGAGCGCGCCGCGGCCCCGCTCGGCGCGGCTCGACGCCATCGAGGCGCTCGGCGGCGCGCTGCCGCCCGATGCGCTCGCGCGCAGCTGGGCGCCGATGGAGTGGCAGCTCTACCTCGAGTCCGTCCCGCGGCCCGCCGCGGCCGAGCTGTGCGCCGCGCTCGACGAGCGCTTCCAGCTCACCGCCAGCACGAACTACGAGGTGCTCGTCGCCTGGCTCGTCCTCGCGCTGTCGTCCGGCTACCACCGCGTGGTGCCGCGCGCCGAGGAGGTGCTCGGCGCCGTCGGCCGGATGAAGTACCTAAAGCCGCTCTACGCCGCGCTCGCCGCCGACGAGCGCACGCGCCCCATCGCGCGCCGCACGTTCGAGCGCTTCGCGGCCGGCTACCACCCGATCGCGCGCCAGGTCGCCCTGGCCGTGCTGCGCGAGCACCCCTGACGCCGCCGCGCGACTCGCAGAGCCTGTAGGGTCGTGGTCGTGATCGAGATCCTATGGGGGCCCTACCAGGAGCACCACATCACGGTACGGCACGGCGTTACCGCCGACCAATTCGAGGAAGCCTGGGTCGACCGTGTCGATCTGGCCGTTCGACCGGATGACTCCTATGAAAGCGTGGGTGCGACCAACGACGGCCAGGAGCTATACTTGGTCTGGCGCTGGGACATCTTCGACCCAGAGCGCGTGTTTCCGATCACCGCCTACTTCTTGGCTCACGAAAGCGAATGACCGTGCCGATTCGATACACGTCCGATGACACTCGCTCCGCTGAACAAGCGAAGGTCGACGATCAGATCCGCGAGGACGTCGAGCATACCGGCGGTGTCTGGGCTCAGATGACCGCTGAACAACGAGAGCAGATCCTGACGCGCTTGAGGGACAAGAAGCAGCGCGCACAAGCCGCGCGAGCCCGCAAGCAAGGCGAGCACGAGGCACTCGAGGATCGCGTGGCGCGCCTCGAAGAGCGCGTCGCCAGACTCGAGGGGTGAAGCTGTCGTAGGCCGTCGCCGGTACGCCTGTCGACGCCCCGCGCGTCCACTTCGCGGCCGGGCTACCACCCCCCATCGCGCGCCAGGTCGCCCGGCGACGGCGGCTGAACACCGCGTTCGGTTGCTTTGGTGGCCTATTAGGGAGGGCTGAGCTCGCGGCGTGCACGATCAAGGAGCTTCTCGATCTCTGCCGCCTCGGCGAGCACGCATCCGGCCCCGTCTTCAAGCGACCTGTCGGACTTGGATACCGGTACGTCGTCGCATACGGCGTGAACCGATCGAGAGGGTCGAGCAGCGGCTGCCACGGATCCGCTGGATCGAGCATGCGCACCAGCACGTCGAGCGATGCTCGATACCAGGATGAATCTTCCGGTGCACGAGGATCGCCTTGACGAGCTTCTCGGCGGCCTGCTGCAGATGATAAGCTGCGAGGCGGTTCGCGGGCGGAGCAGCGAGGCGTAGGGCGGCATCGAGATCGTCGGCAACCGCCGCGAGGTAGCCCGCGGCCACCGGATCAACGGGTATAGATCTGCATACCTTCGCCGACCACCGTGCGAACGAGCGTCCCCGCGTGGTCGCGTGCCTCCTCGAACTCGCTCCGGCGCACCGGGATCACGTCTGCGGGGATCCGGAGATCTCGCACTACTTGCCAGGCGTGGACAAGGTCGAGCTCGTCGTCAGTAGCATCGTCCGGGACGACGACGAGCAGATCCCAATCGCTCGTGGGACGCGCACCTCCCCTGGCCCGGCTGCCGAACAGCCAGATCTGCTCGGGGCGCATCGCTTCGATGATTCGCGCCAGCAGCGGTGCGGGGACAGCCTCGGCAGACGATGCGAGCATGACCGATTCTCAGGGTACCGTGCGGGCTGCTCGCCGTCGAGCATCGATGATTGGCGCATGCGAGCTATCCCGCAGGAGTCGTCCTTCGAGGAGGCCCGCGCAGACGAGCGGCGGCCTGCACCCGTTCTCCAGATCCAGCTCGAGCAGCTCCTGAACGTCGGACACGGCCATGGCCAGACCTCAGCAGGACGACGGAGCGGCTCGTGGCGCCCGCGACCGGGCAGCTCGATGATCAGTCATGAGCCTCGACGAGGCTGCCGCCAAGGCGAGCGCCGCTGGCCGAGAACCGGACTCGATCACGGTAATACATTCATCGTCAGCCCCTCGCAGTCGAAGTATTTCAAGCGTGCGGGGATTGCGTCCTGGATGGCCGTGGCTGTCGCGGCGTCGATGCGGTCGGCCCGAAACCTGACCGCGAGATACGGCACGAGTGTTTCGGCGACGTCCTCGCGGTCCGGAAAGTCTCGCGCGTAGCTGGAGACGAAGGTGCCATCCGCCTGCTGCGCTTCGAGCCAGCGCGGCTTCGTCGCGTGATGCAGGTCGAGTGACGTGTGCGCGCCCTCGTGCAGGAACGTCTCCTCGAGAACCCCCATCGCCGAATACTCCTCGCCCTGTGCCGTATGGATCAGCAGATTGTTGTTGCCGCCACCGAACGGGAACTTGCCGACGTGGATCCACACCGTCTGTACGTCGCGGAACAGGAACCCGGGCATGCGACCGATCGCCTGCGAATAGAACGTCGCCTGCACCTCGGCGTCGGCGCGGGCGAATTCGGGGTTCACTTGGACCTCGACCATCTTCGACGTGCCGAACCGCACGGCGAACAGGTGCGCGTTGACCGTGTTGAAGCTGTTCGTCCGGCGATCGAACATCGTGCGCTGGCCCTGCCCGGTGTACTGGAGCCCCGCGAACGAGCTCGCTTCGTCGGACCGGATCACATCGGGATCGATGAACACCGTGCCAGCGAACGGAGGCGATGTCGCCGCCTTCACCGCGAAGGGCTCGTCACATCCCGCAATCGCTGCGTCCGCTGCATCCGCTGCATCAGCATCAGAGATGACGGGTGGTGCGTCCACTGATGATGCGGCGCGCTCGCCGCATGCCGTGCCGATCATCGCGAGACCGCTACAAATGAGCGCCGAGCGCATTCAGAAACGTTACTGCCGCGACGACACGCGCGCCACCCTGGAACCGATTTACCGCACTGCCAGCGCCTCGAGCGCGCGCTGGTCCTTGCTGACTTGCTCTGACGAGAGCGGAAGGCTCGGGCCACACAGACCACGGACGCCTTCGGTCGCATCCGCATCACCGACTCAGTGGCAAGACGTGCCGCACCGATGACCAGCACCATCGCGAGGTAACAACTCCGCAGTTGTAAAGCGTCGAAATCGCACTCCCGACGAGCTGGCGACCATTTTCACAATGGTCAATCCGATAGATCTTCACCTGAAGAGGTGTTCCTCCCGAGCAGCCGCGAGCTCGAGCTGCACCACCTCTACCGCGCGATGGACTTCCTCGAGGAGCACAAGGCCGAGCTCGAAAAGGCGGTCTACTCAAGGCCGCCGATCTGATGAACGTCGATGTCGATGTCGATGTCGATGTCGACCTGATCTTCTACGACACCACGTCGCTGCACTTCGAGGTCGACGGCGCGGCCGCGGCCGCGCAGTCCAAGGGCGACCGCCCTACCCAGCGCAGCGCAAGCGCGGCTACTCGAAGAACGGGCGCGAGGACGCCCCGCAGACCGTCATAGGGCTCGCCGAACCCGAGGTCCGCGAGCGGATCCGCCGCGCCCGAGCGGCTTGCGTGGCTGCTGGATCTCATCGTTTCGCCATCCGCCCGCATTCGGGCGCACGCCGCTGCCGCCCTCGAAGGAGCACCGCGCGGGCCTTAGGTCGACGCTGCGCTCGCGAAGCTGTCGCAGGATCCGGACCCTATGGTACGAGCATCGTGCCCTCATGGCATGCTCATCGCCGAGCCGGTTCCTGATTGATCTTGCGGACGCGTCGACGGTGAACCGCAGGAGCAAGGAGCTGAACGCGACCGCTGCCTCCAGGGCCGCCATCTGTATCGAGCGCAGCAGAATGACTGCCTGACTGCTTGACGCTCTCATCATTCGCCGCAATGGTGGCATGGCGGTGCTGTTCCTCGACGTGCTGCGAAAGTACCTCCGCGGGCTGGAGACCGTCCGTGAGGGCCGAGACCGCGAGGTGCCGACGATCGATCTGCCAATTGCACGGAGACACTTCCTCGAAGCGGCGGAGGCGTGGGAAGACCGGAACCGCGCACGTGGGGCTGACCTATCGCCCGGGCACTCCGCGCAGGCGTGGGACTGGCTCTGCCACGACCGAGGAGATCTCGATGCCTTCCTACGTCTGATCGCGTCCGAGCTCAGCGACGGCCTGTGCGCAGGTACCGACGCGGAGACGTTGCAGCGGACCGTCCACCACGCAGTGGATCTGCTGGTGGAGCCACCGGAACGTGGACCGACCGGGGTCCGTGAGCGTGAGATCGGGCGCGTCATCGACGATGCGCTCGAGACGCTCGCGGGCGGCGTCTTCGATATCGCGCGGTACGCGCTGGAGGTCCGGGCGGTCCACACGACGGCGTCGGGGATTGCGATCTCGAGCATCGGACGCGTGTTGCTGGGTCTCCCCGAGGTGGACGCCATCCAGTGGTTGCTGACCATCGAGACGCTGCAGTCGATGGGCCCACGGGATGACTGGCGCATGCCCCGGGCGGCGCTCGAGGAGATCCTGCGGTGGCCGCGTGAGCACTCGCGCGTGGTATTCGCCCCACAAGACAGCGGTCAAGACGCGGGATGGAGAGGAGAGGAAAAGAGAGGAGAGGAAAAGAGAGGAGAGTTGCGGTGGGTGTTCTCGGCGGTCGTCCTGTCGCGCCTGGAGTCGCTCGGAGTGATCTCCAGCGAACGACGACTCGAGCGGTGGATGTGCGCACCCACGACGGCGCTCCGACCCACACTGGAGGAGGTTGTTTCGCAGCGCCGCACGCCGCTCTTGATACTCGCGGAATCGCTGATCGCCGAGGAGCGCGGCACGGCGTTCGATCGCCATGTGGTGGCGGCCCCGGCGCGGGAGCCCGCGATGGAGATCCAGGCCCGCCACGCTCGGATGGTGGTGCACGAGATTCGCAATGCGCTCGTTCCCGTGCGGATGGCGCTGACGGGGATCTACCGCGCCCTGGACGCAGGGAGCCCGGGGAGAGGATGGATGCAGCAGCAGGAACGGATCGATCGAGGGCTCGACCGGGTGTTCCGGTTTGCCAGCGAGCTCCAGAAGATCGCGCTCCTCACGACGACCCTTGCCGAGCCCTTCGACGTGATCGCGGCCATCCATGATGCCACCTCGGGGCTCAACGGTGGCATCGCGCTCGACTCCCGACTCCCCGCTGCGAGCATGCTGCCGCGCGTCCTCGGCCATCGCGAGCGCTTCACGCTGGCGGTCGTCAACATCCTGCGCAACGCAGTGCAGAACAGCGCAGGCCCCCGGGCGCTCATGCGTATCTCCGCTACCCCGACGCCGGATGGACGGGTGGTCGTGACGCTCGAGGATGATGGGCCCGGTGTGCCGCTCGAGCACCGCGAGAGGATCTTCGAGCAGGGGTTCACGTTGCGCCAGGGCGGGAGCGGCCAAGGGCTCGCCCTCGTGCGCGAGGTCGTCGAGGTGGAGATGAAAGGCCAAGTTCATTGTACGTCAGGCGATCTCGGCGGCGCTAAATTTGTCCTCGTCCTCCCGACATCTGCAAAGGAATCCTCATGAACACAGCGGGGCGAATCCTCATCGTCGACGACGATCCCGATTTCGTGGCGTCCTACAAGGAGTTCCTCACGGCGGAGGGCTATGCGGTCGAGGTCGCCTCCAACGGGCAGGAGGCCCGAACGAGGTTCGAGGAGCCGGGTTGGGGGCTAATCGTCATCGATCAGAAGCTCCGCGGCCCGGGCGGGCCCGACGAGGGGCTCGACCTCGCCGTCGTGGCCATGCGCAAAGCTCCGGAAGCGAAGGTGATCATCGCGACCGCCTACGCGGAGCCGGCGTCGATCGCGCGCGCGTTCGACCTCGGTGTCTACGATTACCTGCAGAAGGACCAGTTCTTCGAAGCGCTGCTCCGGGCCAAGGTACGTAACGCTATGGAGGTATGGCGCGAGCGCGCGCTTGCCGCGCTCTCCACGGAGAGGCGCGAGCAGGAGCTCGCGTCAGCCTGGGAGGATGCCCAGACGGTGCGCGATCCGCAACTCAAGGGCGACCTGCTGGAGTTCATCATGTTTCTGCTGTTCCGGACGATCCCGGGGTTCGAGCATGCACAGGTCAACCGGCAGAACCACCTCGAGGAGATCGATGTGCTCGTCCAGAACAGCTCGACGGATCCGTTCTGGCAACGGGAGGGGAGTTATCTGCTTATCGAGTGCAAGAACTGGTCATCCCCTGTCGGTGTGCCCGAGCTGAAGTTGTTTCGCCAGAAGATCGGGGATCGCTTCGGGCGCTCGACACTCGGGTTCATGATCGCGATGAACGGGTACACCGAAACCACGAAGATCGAGGAGTGGACGCGCCGTGGCGAACAGAGCCTGGTCGTGCTGCTGACCCGCGAGGACCTCGACGCACTTGTCGCGACCAGAGACCGCAGCGCGAAGCTCAAGGAATTCCATGCGCGCGCGGTCGTTGCGCGCAGGGATTGACAGACCGTGACGCGCTCGCCTCGTAACGCACGGCGAAACCGAGCCAGCTGCGCGACCAACGCGCCTGATCGGCCTTCGAGCTCGGCGAGGGTGTCAATCGCAGTTAGGGCGTCGCGTCGATGAAGTAGTAGTCGGCCGAGTACGGCGACTGGACCTCACGCCCGAGCGTGGCCGTGGTGCAGGTGGACGCCGCCGGCGCGAGGCCGCCGCGGGTGTTCCAGCGCAAGAGGTGGGTCGCCCCGGCGATGGCGCTCGGCGTGCCGGGATCGATGGAGCGGCCGCGGACCTCGAGGAGGAGCAGCGGGATGTTGGCCGCGTTGGTGGTGTCCTGGGCGAGCAGGCGGACGGCCACGACCTCGCGGCGCGGCGCCTGGCCGGACGGCTGGAACGTGAAGTCCCAGACGGGCGCGTTGACCGGCGGCAGGGTGAGCCCGAGCGCCTCGAGCTGCGCCGGCGCCAGGAGCGCGCCGAAGTCGCTGCGGTAGTGGTAGGCGCCGACGAGCGAGCTGAACCGGGCCTTGTTGAGCGAGACGTTCTGGACGTAGGTGGAGGGCTCGAGCCCGGCGAGCGGCGTCCGCAGCTTCCACTCCGTCGTGGTCGCGCCCTGCTCGCAGCGATAGATCTGGGAACCGGCGATCGTCTTCGCGACCGCGACCACGCTCGCGCCCGCGAGCACGCCGGACGCCGTCCGGATGTTCGCCGTGCTCGAGAAGCTCGGCAGCGGCGTGACGCTGGTGATGCCGTAGCCGGTCTCCTGCGCGGTCTCGCCGAGGGCCTCGGCCTCCTCCCCCGGAGCCGCATCCGGCTCGGTGACGCACGCGGCGCACAGCGACGCGACGAGAGCAGCAGAGAGGGCAGCGGAGACGGAGAGTGCCGAGGTGCGGAGCGAATTGATTTGCATGATAGGGGCAATACGAGGACTCCCTCGAAAGGTTCCGGAACAATCGATCTGATTTGAGATCTCGTACGTATCGCTGTGTTAGGAGGTGTCTCGCCGGGAGTCCTGGATCCGCCCTTACGAACGCCGCGCGCACTGTCGGAGCGACATCGCGTAGCCTTCCGAGATCGCTTCGATCCCGGGGCGGGCGCGGGGCCTCGCGGGCACAGGCGTACGACCAGGTCTGCGAGATCACTGTGAATCTGCGCTCGCTGGGAGCTCGCGATTTAGTCGGAGCTTTGGATACCCAGGCGGTGCAGGTAGCACCTTGGCGCTCGTCCCCGCGGCAAGCGCAGGCCATGCGCCTCGACGAGGCAGCTGCGACTCACACGGCAGGATCACAACCGGATCGCTCTGCTCGCACGGTCCTGATCAGGATCAAGACATCAGGCGCTCCGAAAAACCCTGACGGAAGTCGCCAAGCGATAGCGGTAGGCTGCGCGCATGCTCAAGGTCTACGGCTTTGCTCGAGTGAACAAGATGGCGCACGGGAAGACTCGTGACTTACGCGTCCTGTGGGCGCTCGAAGAGATCGGGCTGCCCTACGACATCGTCGGGATGGATCACCCGAGCCACGATCTGGATTCACCCGCGTACCGCGCACTGAACCCGTTTGGCCAGATTCCGATGATCGACGACGACGGCGTCGTGGTCACCGAGTCCGGCGCGATCTTGCTCTACCTCGCACGCAAGAGCGGCAAGCTGATGCCGCACGATCTCGCGGGTGAAGCGCAAGTGCTCCGCTGGTCCGTCGCCGCGCTAAACTCCATCGAGGTGCCGGTGCTGACGCTTTGGTTCGTCAACTGGAACGACGGTAAAGGCACCAAGCCGAGCGAGGCGCTACAGGCCTGGGCGAAGATGCGCCTGAAGCAGCTCGATGGCTGGCTCGCGAACCGCCAGTTCATCGCGACCGACGACTTCACCGTCGCCGACATTCTCATGACTCACGTCCTGGACGCCGCAACCGATCAGGAGTTGTTGAAGCCGCACTCGAACCTCCTCGCGTACCGAGCGCGCTGCACGGAGCGCCCGGCATGGAAGAAGACGCTCGCCGCGTACCACGAGCGAGTCGAAGCCGCCTAGGCGACGGCGCGGCCTACCGCCGCCGCCGCCGTTGCTGCTCCTCCTCCTGCTTCCTGTGTTCGGCCTGGAGCAGGATCGCCGCCATCCCGCCGGTGGCACCGCCCCCGGAGACCGTCGGCGTGGACGGATTGGCTTCGGCGGCCTTTCGGCACACGCAGCCGACGTTACTCGCCATCACCACGACCGAATCGAGCGTCAGACCGATCGACTCGCATATGGCCGAGCACCGGGCTGCCGAGTCCGCGGGGACCTCGATCGACCTTCCGACACCGACCCTGGCGGGCGCTGTGCAAGCTGCGACGAGCGCGACGAGCAGAAATACCGCGATTCGCGTCCTCTTCATTGGCAAGGGCATATCACAGCCGCGCGGTCTGAGGTCAGCACTCGCACACTCATCTGTCAACCTCTCGCTTCGCTACGGCATCCCCGCGCGCAACTAGGAGATTCCGATCCGGGCCCTCAGCGGCGCGCCTCGCGGGTGGACGGGCGATGGCGCGGCGGGATGTACATCGAGTACGTGAGCCCCGCGAAGATCTGCGTGCGCGGCTCGTCGCCGAGGTAGAACGCGGCGTCGAGCACGAGGAACTTGGTCAGCGCGTAGCCGACGCCGACGCCGACGAACGGGCTGGCGCTGCCGCCCCCGGCCACCGGCAGCTCGGCGAGGCCCTCGACGTAGGCAGCCAGATCGCCGACGACGTCGTGACCGATCGCGACGATCGGCGTGATCGTCGCGGCGGTGTCCTGCATGTCCGCGGTCGCGACGTCGACGACGGCGTTCGCGTCGATCTGGAAGCCGCGCGTGACGTACGTGCCGACGAGCCCGATGCCGGCGCCCCAGCTGTCGGGGCCATCGGGGACCGGGAACGAGAGGTAAGGCTCGAGCGCGATGCCGAGCACGTCCTCGTCGGGCGGGCGCAGCGTGAGCTTGAGCAGCAGGCTCGAGCCCGCGAGCGCGAGATCGCTCCCCCACACGGTGGTCTCGAGGTTGAGGCGCACGTCGAACCGATCGGTGACGCCGTACTTGAGCGTCCACTGGGCGCTGCCGGTGTCGCCCAGGTCGGCGGTGGCGACGCCAGCCTCGATCTCGAACGCGCCGGTCGCGGTGGTCGCTGCGTTGTCCGAGAAGCTCGGGCGCCCAGGGTTGGCCTCGGGCCAATCGGCAGCGGCGGTGGACGGGACCATCACGACAAGCAGCACGACGCCGCGCATGTCGCATCGTACGTCGTGCCCCACGGCGCGCGGTAGCTCGCCCCTGCGGAACCTGCTCTGCCGGGCGTGAATCAGCGGTTCCACTTCATTCGGACAGTCTCGATCACGGCGCGCAGCTCCGAGTCGGCGATCTGGCTGGTCTCCGTGCGAATCACCTCACGGTCGGCGTCCGAACCGGGAGGCGGAGTCGCGTCGACGCGCGGCCGCATCCTCCGCATGTGGCGCTGCCGCAAGCGGTCCGCGTGCTCGCGATCGACCAACGGCTCTCGTTGCCGCATCGTGAGAACGCAGCGGATGTCCGTGACGAGCGGCGGCGGGCCGAGCCAGACGCGGTTGGCATCGACCCAGCGATTGATCTGCTCGATCAGCTGGGCCTTGAAATACCGCATCTCCTGGACCCACGAGGAGCTTACTGCCGAGAGCTGCAGTACGCCGTCCGCGAGGGCGACAGGAAACGTCCGGGACGCGAATCGCTCCCCGGCGATCTCGGGCCAGTAGAGACAGACGCACCGCTGGCGGACCTCGTCTGTGAGGCCGTGGCGCTCGATCAACGGCCCGATCAACTCTGCGAGAGGGAGTTGTCTGCGCAGTCGTTTGAATCGGTCACGGTCCCGGTGACGGCCCGTCGCTCGACTGAGCACGCGGTAACGGCGGTGGTCGCCCCGTCCCAGGCGCGAGACCGCGGGCGGCGCTTCGCGGCCATCGCCTCCGCCGGTGTCGTGATCGTCGTGATCGTCGCGATCGTCGGCCATGGCCTGCCTACGAGTACGCGGGGCTGCCGTGGTCGCCGCGGTGAGGCGGAGCGTCGTCGTGGTGTTCGGCGCAGCACGGACACGGGCGGTTCAGGGCCCAGTTGATCAACAGGTCATAGACGGTCTCGTACGCCTCGGTGCTCTGCAGCTCGTGGGGCCCGCGCGGGCGATACGAGCCGACGAGGAGCGACAGCGGCGACTTCACGCGGTGCAGGAAGTAGTCCTCCGCGCACCAGCCATCGTCGGGCTTGCCGGCGGCGAGGTCATCGGCCTCGAACGGATCGGCGTCGTAGACGTCGTCGACGAGCCCCGCCTTCGGCGCCGGAGGCGCCGCGCCTCGGCACAGGTCCCAGAGCAGCCGGAGCCGCGGCTCGAGGCGCGCGTACGCATCGAACGCCTGCCAGGCTTCGTCGATGGAACGATACACACGCCGCATCGCCCGCGAGTATCGGGACCCCGTCTGACGCCCACCCGCTCCCGCGTCGCTCGCGTGTCCGATACGCGATGGATTTCGATCAGATAGGCATCGAGCCCGACGCGACGAGCGCGCGGAGCTAGAGCGCGCGGAGCGCGGGCGCAGGCATGGGCGATGCGTGGACCGGCCACGGCGTGGACCGCGGGCCCGCCTCCCAGTTGTTGTGGCGGCCGTCCCAGTAGGTCACCGCGACCGTGGCGGGATCCACGTCCTCGAGGGCGTTGACGTTCACCGAGACGTACGCGCCGCCCAGCTCCGGGAGATCGCCGCGCGCGAAGCAGTGGATGCCGCACGTCTTGCAGAAGTAGCGGCGCGAGATCTTGCCGCCCCACTCGTAGACGCCGAGCGCCGCGTCGTCCGACAGGAGCGTGAACGCGTCCGGCTTCGCGAACGACGCCGTCGCGGCGATCTTCGTGCAGATGCTGCAGTTGCAGCGCGACGCGCCCCGATCCAGATCGAGGGCGACGGCGAACCGGACCGCGCCGCAGTGGCAGGCGCCGAGGTGCTTCGTGATGGCCATGGTGTCCTCCGGTGAAATCTCTGTGATTGACCAGAGGTTGCCACCCCGAAGTGACAGCCTCCTGTCAGGATTCATCGCCCCCGGGCGAACGCGCCTGCTCTACCCGTGGTCGTCGCCCGACGTGCCGCCCGGCTGGACCACCCGGCGCGCTCGTCCGCGTGCGCTCGCGCAGCTGGTTGAGCTTGCCGACGTCGATGCCGGGGAGAAACCCGCCGGCGTGCGGGTGGACCGGGTGGACAGGTCCGGCTCCAGCGTCAGCGTCGTGCGCATCATGGGGACTGCGATCGCGTAAGCTCGGCGCGTGACCGATCTGCGGGCCGACTTCGAGCGCGACGGCCTCCTCGTCCTCGAGCGCTTCCTCGACGACGCCGCGTGCGACGCGCTGATCGAGCGCGCCGGTGAGATCGTCCGCGCGTTCCGCCCCGAGACGGTCTCGATCTTCACGACGCACGAGCAGACGCGCCGCTCGGACGACTACTTCCTCGGCTCCGGCGATCAGATCTGCTGCTTCTTCGAGGAGGACGCGTTCGATCCAAGCGGCGCGCTCGTGCGCCCCGCCTGGCAGGCCATCAACAAGATCGGCCACGCGCTGCACGACCTCGATCCGGTGTTCGCGCGCGTCTCGCGCGATCCGCGCTTCGCGGCGCTCGCGGCGTCGCTCGGGCTCACCCACCCGCTGCTCCTGCAGTCGATGTACATCTTCAAGCAGCCGTTCATCGGCGGCGAGGTCAACGCGCACCAGGACCACACGTTCCTGTGGACCGATCCGCCGTCCGCCGTCGGGTTCTGGATCGCGCTCGAGGACGCGACGCTCGAGAACGGCTGCCTGTGGGCGCTCCCCGGCGGGCACAAGGAGCCCCCGCGGCGGCGCTTCCACCGCGCGCCCGGCGGCGGCACCGCGTTCGAGATCCTCGACGAGCGCCCGCTGCCCGAGGCCGGCATGATCCCGCTCCCCGCGCCGAAGGGCACGTGCATCGTGCTCCACGGCCTCCTGCCCCACCGGAGCGGCCCGAACCGCTCGCCGCGCTCGCGCCAGGCGTACACGCTGCACGTCATCGACGCGCGCGCGGCGTACCGCCCCGACAACTGGCTGCAGCGCCGCGCCGAGCTGCCCCCGCGCGGCTTCTGACGCCGCGGCTCCTGCCGCCGCGCGCCCGCCGATTTGGTACCGTCGCGGAGCCATGGGCGGTGTGCGTCGTGCGTTCGTGCTGTCGGATCTGCACCTGGGGCCCGGCGGGCCGCTGACCACGTTCCACGAGGCGGAGCGCCTCGCCGCGCTCCTCGATCACTGGCGCGCGCGCGAGCCGGCGCTGGAGCTCGTCCTCGCCGGCGACATCTTCGACTTCCTGCAGGTCCCCGGCTACGACGGCTTCTCGGCGACGCAGGCTCCCGCGCGCTTCGCCCAGATCGCCGAGAGCCCCGGCACCGCGCGCGTGCTCGGCGCGCTGCGGCAGCTCGCCGCGCGCCCCGGCGTGGAGCTCACCGTGCTCGCCGGCAACCACGACCCCGAGCTGCTCGTGGATGGCGTGCGCGACGCGTTCGCGCAGACGATCGGCCGCGCGCCCGGGACGATCCGGTGGGCCGACGACGAGCCGCTCGTCCCGCGCGACGGCGAGCACCCGCCCGTGTGGGGCCGCGCGCTCGCCGCGCCGGGCGCTGGCGACGATCCCGCCAAGGCCGCCTGGGTCGTCCACGGCGATCGCTGGGATCCGGCGAACTTCATCGATCGCGACCTCCTGCGCGCCGCCGCCGCGGCCGGCACCGCCGACGGCTTCGCGCTGCCCGTCGGCTCGCACCTCGTGTTCGAGGTCCTGAGCCAGCTCAAGCGCAAGCACCGCTGGGTGGACGAGCTGAAGCCGGAGCTCGGCGCCGTGCTGCCGCTGCTCCTCGCCGTCATGCCCCTCGAGACGATGCGGTACCTCGGCAAGCACCGCGGCATCGCCGCGTCGCTGATCGTCTCGCAGATCCGGGCCCGGTACGAGCTCGGGCCGCTCTTCACCGCCGAGGCTTCGGTGACCCAGCTGAGCCCGAAGCCCGACGAGCTGGACGCGGTGATCGGCGCGCTGGCCGACGCCCTGCGCACCGAGCCCGACGCCGCGCGGCTCCTGGCCGCGCTCGAGGCCCACCTCGAGAACGGTCCGCCCCTGGAGAGCAGCGGCGTGCTGGCCGGCCCGCGGGGCGTGTTCGGCTTCCTGGTGCGCACGTGGCTGCGCGTCGTCCAGAAGAGCGATCGCTTCGGTCGCCTCGACGGCGATGACGCGACCATCTCGGCCTCGGAGCGGTACGTCCCCGAGGTGCTCGGCGCGCTGATCGCCGGGCACACCCACGGCGCGCGCGTCCGCGCCGACCTGCGGCCCCCGTACTTCAACTCCGGGACCTGGGTCCCCGTGCGGACCGTGCCGGCCGGCGATCTCACCGCGTGGCTCGACGAGGTCACCGACGAAGCTGCGCCGCGCCCGCCGAGTCCCGGGACGTTCGTGCGCGTTGAGCTCCGCGACGGACCGCCGCTCGTGGCGGTCGAAGAGTGGCCCGCCAAGGCACCACCATGAGCCAGATCGTCGATCTCCTCCTGCAGATCGAGACCGTCGTCCGCGGCGGGCAGCCGGCGTGGCGCGTCCAGGTCGGCTCCGCGCGAGAGTTCATCCCTCCTCTCACCGACGCCGATCTCGTCAAGGCGGCCGAAAGTGCGACGCCAGCCGGGCAGCCGCCCGCGCTGTCGCCGCGCGCGTCCACGTGGGACGGGCTGCTCGCGCACCTCGCGCCGAACGGGAGCTGGCGCCCGAACGCGCGCGACCTCGAGCTGGTTGGAAGGCTCCTCCACGGCCACCTGATCCGCGGCAAGATCGCCGAGCACGTCACCAAGCTCGAGGGCAACGCGAGCGCCCGGGGCGTTCCACTGCGCTACGTGGTCCACGTCTTCGAGGGGGAAGAGGACAGCCTCCTGCGGAGGCTACCGTTCGAGCTCCTGCACCACGAGAGCTTCTGGTTCCGGAGAGCGGTGGGCGTCCGGCTGCCGCCGATGAGCGAGGCGTGCGACGTCCGGCTCGAGCCCGGCGCCCGCGTGCTGATCGCCGCGGCCCACGCCGACGACCGGGATCCCTCGGCCGACCAGCTCGCGGCGCACGTAGCGACCGTCGCGAAGCTCGTCGAGGCGGCGGGGTTCACTGCGATCCCGCTCCTCGAATGCACGCCCGCAGCACTCGCGTCCGCGTTAGAGGACGGCTGCGACGTGCTCTACGTCGTGTGCCACGGCGAGGAGGATCTCGATCTCCACGGCCGGCTCGCGCTTCGCGGCGGCGACGTCACGGGACGCGAGCTCGGCGAATGGCTCGAGGCTGCCGATGCGGCCGGCCGCCGCTTGCAGGCCGCGATCCTCTGTGCGTGCTCGTCGTCGGTCCCCGGCCGGCGGCCGGGCACCATGGGGATGGCGGAGCACCTCGCAACCACGAGTCGACGAGCCGCAGCCGCGCTTGGGTTTCGCGCACCGGTCAAGGTCGCGTGGGCGCTGGACTTCACGACCGAAGTGTTTGCCCAGCTCGCCAAACGACAGTCGCTCGAGTCCGCGGTCGCTTCCGCTCGACGCAAGCAGCCCGTCGGCGACTCGCAGTGGTCGCTGCCGCTGATGTTCGCCCACGAGCGTGATCCGTTCGCGGCCAAGCCGGCGGTCGCGCGCCGCGGCCCCGCCGCCCCGTGGCTGGAGTCGCTGTCGACCAAGTCGCTGTCGACCACCCGCGACTCCGACGAGCTGCGCTCGCTGCTCCCGGCGGCGCCTCGGCCCTACTTCACCGGACGGCGGGACCAACTCGAGGCCCTGCTCGCGTGGCGGAATTCGTCCGCGACCGACCCCCGCGCCGTACTCGTCGGTGGGGGAGGCGTCGGCAAGAGCGAGATCGCGCGCAAGCTCGCGCACGACGTTCACCGCCACGGCTGGCCCGTGATCTGGCTCGAGCGGCCAGATCGCGATCTCGCCGGCTGCCTCGTGACGATGCTCCAGCTGCATGACCCGAGGTACCGGCCGCCGGACGGCGCGACGCTCGACGATCTCCGGGCGGCGATGACGCGAGCGCTCGGGCCGCAGCCCGTCGGGCTCCTCGTGCTCGACGACGTCGAGGACGCCGCGGCTGTCGACGCGCTGACGCCCGGCAATCACTGGAAGGTGCTCGTGACCACCCGCCCGCGCGCGCTCGTCCCCGGCGCGACGGAGATCGAGGTCGAGCCGCTGGCGCCCGACGACGCGATCGCGCTCCTCGCGGCGCTCACTCGCGACAGGGAGCCGTTCCCGCCCGAAGAGGCCGCAGCCGCTCACGCCCTCGTCCTGGCGCTCGCCTGCCTGCCGCTCGCGATCGAGGTGGCCGCCGGGCTGATCCGCCGCGGCGCCAGCCTCGACGAGGCGCGACTCGCGGCGTTATCCGCCACCGACGACGCCAGCGTCTTCGGCCGGGTGAGCCGCGTCATGGAGCGCTCGCTCGCCGGCCTCGATCCCGGCGACGAGGCGGCGTGGACACTCATCGCCGCCCTCGGCACGGCCGGCGTCACCGAAGATCACGTCGCCTCGGGGCTCGAGGAGCCCACGGGCCGTGCCGCCCGGCGGCTGTTCCGGTTGCGACAGGTAAGCCTCGTCCGCTTCGAACCCGAGTCCGCCCGCTACACGATGCACCCGCTCGCGCGCCAGGTCGCCCGCGCCCGCGCAGAGGCCAGCGGCACCTGGGATGCGACGCTCGCCCGCGCCGCCCGCGTCGTGCTCCAGATCATGGAGTGGTGCCGCGAGACCGCCGGCCATGACATGAAGGAGGCGCATCGTCGCTGGACAACGCAGCGCGATCTCATCGAGTCCCTTGATATCGATCAATGGACTACTGAGAGTCCCCACGCAGATACAATCGCGAAGGCACTCCTCCTGGCAGACAATTTTCGACTGACCCGTCCGGTTGCCGAACACCTCCAGCTCCTGGACAAGATATTCGCTCGCGCGAAGCGTCGCGAGACGCTGGCAGATGCACACTTCGCGCGCGGCATCTTGCGAACACGGCTCGGTGAGTATGAAAGTGCCGCGTCTGCTCTCGACACTGCGATCGAACATTACATCCGCGTTGGGAGCGACCTCGTCGGATTGGCCAATGCCTATCATCAGCGCGGCCAGCTGCGACAGAGAATCTCCGATCTCGATGGTGCCGAAGCGGACTACGAGCGCTCCCTCAAATACAGCACCAATGCACGCAGCGATCTTTGCCTGGGCAACGTATACGTGGTTCGCGGCGCGTTGCGGGCGCGGCGCGATAACCAATCTGGTGCGATAGCCGACTTCGATCACGCCTTTGAGCATTATCGCATCATTCAGAATGACATTGGTCTTGCCATTGTCCATGTAGAACTAGGAGATCTTCACGCGAGACTTGATGACCTCGCTAGGGCCGGCGACCACTACGCCCACGCATTGAAGCTCTACGAGAGCTTGGACTTGCGGCATGGTATTGCGAATGTGCTCCGCTCGCGAGGACACCTGAGAAACCGACAGGCTGACTTCGTTGGAGCTGAGGCCGATTTCGGCGCTGCGATCGAGCTTCTTTCCGCAGAGCAGGATCCACTCGGCCTCGCCAACGCATACTCCTCGCGCGGCAGCGTCCGGATCGACCAAGGAAATTTCGAGGGAGCCCGCTCCGACCTCACTCGTGCCATCGAGCTCTACACCCCGATCGACTACAAGGACGGTCTCGGCTATGCGCACGCAGAGCTCGGTCGGCTCCAGCTGGCCTGGGACGCTCCTGAGCACGCTGAGCCCGAGTACACATGGGCCATAGGCTTCTACGTCGCCGCACATGACGGCGGCAGCGCAGCGCGACAGCACCTCGCTCGTGGGGCACTTCGGCAACGGCGTGGTGATCTCACTGGCGCCCAGGCTGATTTCTCCCGGGCTTCCGCACTGTTCGAAGCTGCAGATGACTCGAATGGCCAAGCCAAGGCAGAAGAGTCGCTGGCCGAGCTCCGCGCTGCCGCCAAGCCGGCCGAGTGAGCGACCGGGGCAGATTGCCCCGATTCGCTCGATACACTCCTTTTACAGATCACGCCCGGACCTCGCGCGTTGGGCTCCCGCATGCTGCGTCAGCTCGCCGCCTTCCTCGCCTCCGCCGCCCTGATCGCGCCCCTCGGGTGCGGCTCGGGCACCAAGACCGCCCGCCCCGCCGACCCGGCCGCCCAGCGCGCCCCCGCGGCGGGCGACCCGCAGCGGGTCACCTCGATCCCGGCCGTCGCCGTCGATCCCGGCACCGAGCCCGGCACTGGGCCCCAGCAGGCCGGCACCGCCAAGCCGCTCAGCGACACCGTCAAGCGCGGGCTCACCTGGCTCGCCGGGAGCCAGCTCCAGAGCGGCGGCTGGGGCCAGGGCGACGAGGCGCCGCAGCTGCGCCCCAACGAGCCCGCCGTCGGCATCGCGAACGTCGCCGACACCTCCATGGCGCTGCTCGCGTTCGTCCGCGCCGGGCACACGCCGCGCGTCGGCGGCGAGCACGCCAGGACCGTCGATCGCGGCCTCGGCTTCGTGCTCTCGCAGATCGAGGAGAGCGACTCCGATTCGCTCTACGTCTCGCCCGTCCGCGGCACGCGCGTGCAGGCCAAGATCGGCCAGTACGTCGACACGTTCGCGGCGCTGATGCTGCTCACCGAGGCCAAGGGCCAGATGCGCGATCCGGCCGCCAACGCGCGCCTCGACGCGGCGCTCAAGAAGACGATCCGCAAGGTCGAGCGCAACCAGCGCGACAACGGCTCGTGGGACGACAATGGCTGGGCGCCCGTGCTGAGCCAGGCGCTCGCCGCCAAGGGCCTGAACCGCGCGGCGCAGAGCGGCGCCACCGTCTCCAAGCAGGCTCTCGAGCGCGTCGAGGCGCAGGCCAAGTCCGGCGACATGAAGGTGCGCGCCAGCGCCGGCATCGGCCTCTACGGCGACGCGGCGTCGACCGCGAACATCCGCGACGACGCCGAGACCAAGAAGGCCAAGGCGAGCGCGCTCAAGGCCAAGGCGAAGCAGGCGCCCGCGCCGGTGGCGCAGTCGCCCGACGTGCCGACGAAGGCGCAGATCGACGCCGCCGACGCCGAGGCCGCCGCCGCGACGAAGGCCGCGCTCGACTCCGAGCGCGCGCTCACGGCGCGGCTGTCCGATCAGGGCTTCGTCGCCGGCTTCGGCAACAACGGCGGCGAGGAGTTCCTGTCGTACCTGCTCATCAGCGAGACGCTCGTCCAGAACGGCGGCACCGAGTGGCAGCGCTGGGATTCGGCCATCACGCAGCTCGTCGGCAAGGTCCAGAACGAGGACGGCAGCTGGGTCGGCCACCACTGCATCACCGGCCGCACGTTCGTCACCGCCTCCGCGCTGCTCGTGCTCCTCGGCGACCGCGCCCCCAAGACGCACAACCTGATGGCCAAGTAGCGCCCGCACAGTAGTATCGTCGGCCAATGCAGCCGGCGCTCGCGCTCGCGGTGGCGCTCGCCTGCCTCGGCGCGTGCGGCCGCGAGGCGAAGCTCGCGGTGCCCGCGCAGGCCGCCGTGATCGACACCGCGCTCGGCCGCGCCGCGCGCTTCCTGATCGGGCGCCAGCGCGCCGACGGCGCGATCCCGTCGCGCACCTACGCCGCCCTCAAGGACGGCTGGTCGCTCACGCCGCTCGCCGTGCTCGCGCTGCGGATGGTCCCGCCCGACGCCGACGCCCAGGCCGCGTACCGCCGCGGCGTCGACTACATCGCGACGATCGCCGGCCCCGGCGGCGCGATCCGCGAGGCGCCCGAGGTCAGCTACCCGCTGTACGCCTACGCGATCGGCGCGCTCGTCCTCGGCGCGCCCGACAACCGGCGGCACCGCCCCGTCCACGCCAAGCTCCTCGAGGCGCTGCGCGCGCTGCAGCTGTCCGAGCGCACCGGCTGGCGGTCCACCGACGCCTCGTTCGGCGGCTGGGGCTACGCGACGCGCCCACCGCTCCGCACCGACCTGCGCCTCGACGAGAGCGACCGCGCGGCGAACCTCTCCGCCACGCTGCTCGCCGCCGGCGCGCTCGTCCTCGGCGGCATCCCGATCGCAGATCCCGCGCTCGCCGCCGCGCGCGGCTTCGTCGAGCGCTGCCAGAATCTACAGACCGACGGCGGCTTCTTCTTCTCGCCCGCGCTCCCCGACAGCAACAAGGCCGGCGCGTCAGACAGGGACTTCGGCCCTGGGGAAATAAAGAATTTATCGTCGGGTAGATGATGGGCGATGAAACGATCCGATGCGAAGTCGGTTGACACGCAGATCCCGTCCGTGATCTATGGCTGAAATGGACTACGAGCTGAC
>DATMCI010000060.1:0-31315 GCA_035558535.1 Kofleriaceae bacterium | reverse complement strand
GGCCCGCTGGCGCTGCCCGAGCTGGTGCCGTTCTTCGAGCGGATCGCCGAGGTGGTGCAGACGGGGCACGAGCGCGGGATCGTGCACCGCGATCTCAAGCCGTCGAACGTGATGGTGATCGAGCGGGCCGGGCGGCTCCTGCCCAAGCTCCTCGACTTCGGCATCGCCAAGCTGCTCCTCGAGGACGACGAGCCGGGCGAGTCCTCGCAGCTCCTGCTCGCGCAGGCGCAGGTGCAGGCGCAGGCGCAGGCGCAGGCGCAGGCGCAGGCGCAGGCGCAAGAGCAGGCGCAGCCGGGCGAGAGCGTGAGCAGCAAGCCCGCGGCGGCCGGCCCGGAGCCCCTGGCGCCGTCGCGGAACGGGACGATCGCCGCCACGATCGAGGCCACTGACCCCGGCGTGCCGCTCGCGTCCGAGCTCACCGCCACCGGCACGACGATGGGCTCGCCGCCGTACATGGCGCCCGAGCAGTGGAACGGCGGCACCGTCGGCCCGCGCGCCGATCTCTACGCGCTCGGCGTGCTCGCGTACGAGGCGCTCTCCGGCCACCGGCCGTTCCGGGCGACCTCGATGGAGGGGCTCGCCAACCTGCACCTGCACGAGCCGCCGCCGCCGCTCGGCGGGGAGCACCCCGTGGCCCTCGATCGCTTCTTCCTGCGCGCGCTCGCCAAGCGCCCCGAGGATCGGCCGGGCAGCGCGCTCGAGCTCGCCGCCGCGCTGCGGGTCGCCGCCGGGCTGGCGGAGGATCCAGCCGAGCTGCCGCGCCTCGAGCGCAGCCTCCACGACACGTGGGTCGCCGAGGCGCCGCAGCCGCTCGCCGAGGCGGTGGCCGCGCTCGAGGGCGCGCGCAATGCGCACCAGGCGCGCGACGCCGCGCGCGAGCTGTTCCGCACGTTCATCCGCTACCTGCTCGCGCTGGTGCTCGCGTCGCGCGCGCAGGTGCGCGAGGCGCGGATCGATCCGGTCGCCGACGGGCTGCTCCGCGAGCTGGGGCGGCGGACGCTCGACGAGTCCGAGCGCGTCCGGCTGATGCGCCTGCTCGTGCGGGCGCTGGCGGCGCAGCGCGGCGCGTACCCGATCCCGCCGCTCGTCGATCTGCTGGTCCCGCCCGAGGGGACCGATGACGCCATCGAGCCCGTGCTCGCGCTCGATCCGGCGACCGATCCGCGCGGCGCCAGCGAGGATCTGGTCCGGTCGCAGCTGGCGCAGCTCGTGCTGGTGCTCGGCCGGCTGCTCCGCGCCGCGGCGTTCGTGCTCGACTACCGGCTCGTCGTCGTGCGCAGCGGCGCGTCGGAGAGCTGGATGGGGCTGCGCCGCCCGCGCCGCCGCCTCGAGGTGCTCCGCGGGCCCGCGCCGCCCGATCTGCAGCCGGTGCTGCTCGAGCGAGACGGCCGGTGCGCGCTCGTCCTGTGGCCGCTCGCGCAGGTCGCGCCGCCGACGCCCGGCACCGACGACGAGCTGTTCTGCTTCGACGGCCCCGACCGCGGCCGCGCGCGCCTCATCGCGGCGCCGCACGGGTTCGAGCACCACGATCCCGGCCTCTGGGACTGGCTCGGCGAGCACGCGTTCCCGCGCTCGGCCGTGGACGCGCGGACCAGCTCCGAGGAGCGCGCGCCGTACCGCGGGCTCGAGGCGTTCTCGGCCGCCGATGCCGCGCGGTTCGTCGGCCGCGAGCGCGAGGTGGACGCGCTGGCGAACCGGCTGCGCACGACGCCGCTGCAGATCGTGGTCGGCGCGTCGGGCGCCGGCAAGAGCTCGTTCGTGAACGCCGGCGTCGCGCCCGCGCTGCCGATCGGGACGCGCGTGGTGACGCTGCGCCCCGGGAACCGGCCGGTCGCCGCGCTCGCGACGCGGCTCGGCGCCGCCCGCATGGTCGCGGCCGATCTGCGCGCGCTGCTCGACGCGCCCGACGTCGCCGGGCTGCAGGCGGCCGCCGCGGCGCTGGCCGCCGGCACGCCCGATGACGGGCTGGTCGTGATCGTCATCGATCAGCTCGAGGAGCTGTTCACGATGTGCCGCGACGACGCGGAGCGCGAGCGGTTCGCCGTGACCGTGGACGCGCTCGCGTCCGTGCCGAACGGCCGGATCCGCGTGGTCGGCACCCTGCGCGACGACTTCATGATGCGCGCCGCGGCGCTGCCCGTGCTCGGCTCCCGCCTGGCGACGGCGGTGTTCTTCCTCGGCAACCCCTCGCAGGAGGACCTGATCCGCACGATCGTCGAGCCCGCGCGGCGCGTCGGCTACGAGCTGTCCGATCCCGAGCTCGCGCCCGAGATGGCCAGCGCGGTCGCCGGGCACCCCGGCGCGCTGGCGCTCTTGTCGTTCACGGCGTCGCGGCTGTGGGAGCTGCGCGATCGGCAGTTCCGGCGCCTGACGCGCCGCGCCTACGAGGCGATGGGCGGGGTCGGCGGCGCGCTCGGCCGGCACGCCGAGGAGACGCTCACCGCGCTCGGTGCCGAGGAGCGGCGGCTCGTGCGCGAGGCGTTCCGCCACCTGGTGACCGCCGAGGGCACGCGCGCGCAGCTCTCCGTCGCCGACCTCGGCGAGGTGCTCGCCAGCCCGAGCGCGGGCGTCGTCATCGACAAGCTGGTCGCGGCGCGGCTGCTCGTCATCGCCGAGCACGAGGACGGCCCGCGCGTCGAGATCATCCACGAGGCGCTGCTCGCGGCGTGGCCGCGCGTCCACGAGTGGATCCGCGAGGACGCCGACAGCGCGCGCATGCGCGATCAGCTGCGCGCCGCGGCGCGGCAGTGGGACGAGCGCGGCCACGCGCCGGGCCTCCTGTGGCGCGGCGAGCCGCTCGCGGAGCTCGAGTGGTGGCGGCGCCATCACGAAGGGCAGGGGCTGACGGCGACCGAGCGGGCGTTCGCCGATGCCAGCAGCGCCGCGGCCGCGCGCGGGCGGCGGCTGCGCCGGCTCGCGCTGATCACGGCGTTCGCCATGCTCGGCATCGCGCTCGCGATCATGTACTGGCTGCGCGGCGAGACCGCCGAGCAGCGCCAGATCGCCGACGCGCGGGCGCGCGAGATCGAGCAGCAGCTCGTGCAGAGCCTCGTCGAGCGCGGCCAGCAGGCCCTGCTCGGCGGGGCCGTGGACCAGGCGCGCGCGGCGCTCGAGGCGGCGTACCGGCGCGGCGACCGCTCGACCGCGCTGCTCTTCATGCTGGCGCGGGCGCGCGAGTCGAAGGACGCCGAGCTCGCGACGCTCGACGCGCGCGCCGGCCAGCTCCTGTTCGCCGCGTTCGGCCCCGACGGCAAGCGCGTCCTGACCGCCGGCCAGGACGCCGCCGTCCACGTCTGGGACGCCGCGACCGGGCGCGAGCTCCTCGTCTTGCCCGGCCACGCGCCGCCGGTCGCGGCCGCGTGGAGCCCGGGCGGCGAGATCGTGACCGCCGACGTGACGGGGACGCTCCGGCTGTGGACCGGCGACGGCAAGGTGCGCGCCTCGGCCGAGGTCGCCCGCAGCGCCGCCTACGCCATCGCGGTCACGCGCGACGGCGCGCGCGTCGCCGTCGCGCGCGCCGATGGCACCGTCGCGCTCTGGGATCCCCGCGCCCCGAGGCCGCGCACGTGGAGCGCGCACACCGAGCGCGTGCAAGCCGTCGCCTTCGATCCCGCGGGCACGCGCCTGGTGACCGCCGGCGGGAGCAGCGCGGCCATCTGGCCGATCGAGGGCGGGGCGCCGATCCAGCTCGAGGGCCACACCGGCACCGTCTGGAACGCCGTCTTCGATCCCACCGGCGAGCGCGTCCTCACGGCGGGCGTCGACAAGACGGCCCGGGCGTGGGACGCGCGCAACGGCCAGCTGCTCTACCGGCTCGCGGGGCACGAGGACCGGATCATGCATATCGCCGTCGACGCGAGCTCGCGGCGGATCGCCACGGCGAGCGCCGACACGACGGCGCGGCTCTGGAGCCTCGACACCGGCGAGCCGCTCGCCACGCTGCGGGGGCACACGGCCCAGGTGAACGTGGTGAGCTTCGCCCCCGGCGATCAGCTCGTCACCGCCGCGACCGATGGCACCGCGCGCGTGTGGGATCTGCTCCACAACGTCCAGACCGCCGCGTTTCACCACGGCGGGTCCCTCCGGCGCATCGCCCTCGATCCGAGCGGCCGGCGCCTCATGACGGCGAGCTGGTCGGGCACCGCCAAGCTCTGGGATCTGCACCGCCAGTCGCGGCTGCGGACCTACGTGACGCCGCTCGCGCAGGTCCCGGTGGAGCAGGACGACGGGGTCCGGGCGGTGGTGGCCGGCGGCCGGCTGGCGCGCATCGGGCCCGGCGGGGTCGCGCTCTGGGATCTCGCGTCCTCCGCCGAGCAGCCGTGGCCCGTGCCGGGCACCGTGCGAGGCGCGCTGTCCCCCGACGGGCGGATCGCCGTCGCGGCCGATGCCGAGGGCGTCCTCCACGTGATCGACGGCAAGCGGGACCTGCAGCATCCGTTCAGCCCGCCCGGAGACGGCGTGTCCTGCATCGTCGTCTACCCCGATGGCCGGCGGGCGGCGGTCTGCGACCGCGGGACGATCGCCGTCGTGGACCTCGCGACGGGGCAGCGGCTCGCCGAGCACCGGGTCGGGGCGGTGACCGAGCTCAGGTTGTCGAAGGACGGCCGCACGCTGCTCGCGTTCGAGAGCGCGCTGGGGCTCGGGGGCAAGGCCACGGCGTGGCTCCTGTCCAGCGACGATCTATCGGGCGAGGTCCGGCTCGAGCACGACGCGGCCCTGCTCGGCGCCGAGTTCTCGCCCGACGGCGTGCGGCTCGTGACGCTGAGCCAGGACGGCAACGCGCGCATCTGGGACCGCAGCGGCAAGCTCGAGGCCACGCTCCAGCACGCCGGGCCCGTGGCGGCCGCGGCGTGGAGCTCCGATGGGAGCTGGCTCGCGACCGGCACGTACGCCGGGACCTTGACGATCTGGAGCTGCGCGACCTGGCAGCTGCGCACCTCGATCGAGGCGCACGTCAACTTCATCCTCGCGGTGGCGATCGACGCGCAGGACGCATTGATCGCCACCTCCAGCGGTGACGGGATCGTGAAGCTCTGGGACGCAGAGCTGTTCCAGGTCGCCAAGATCCCCACCGGCAAGGGGGTGAAGCACCTCGCGTTCGAGCGCGATCGCCTCCTGGCCTCAGGCCCGCTCGCCACCCAGTCCTGGCGCTGCGATCACTACGCCGCTCCGTCCCTGGTCTTCGATCGCTGATCCGGGATCGCTGATCCGGGATCGCTGATCCGGCTCGCTACGGATCGCGCTGGGCGCCGCTTTGAAGGCGCGCGCCACTCGCTGTCAGCCCGCCGCCGCCGCTCGCTGACCCGGCTCGCTACGCACGCCGGCCGTCGGTGTCGCCGGCGGCCTGGCCCTGGAAGCAGAGGATGATGTCGTTGGTGGGGCCACCGCGAAAGGCATCAGCACCCCCGTGAACGCCCGCGAGCACGTTGTCCTGCAGGAAGCGGACGGTGCTCTTCTTCAGCTGAAGCTTCGTGGTCGATTTCTTCATCGTCCCGAGAAACTCTCATATAGAAATCTATATTCCAAGCTCTATATGCATCAAAAATAAAGATCTGGAGTGGTGGGATGTGGTCTCAATAGCCTGTTTTTTATCGGCCTATTTATTTTGTGACGATGCATACCCATCAAATCGAGCTCTCAAGATTGTTCTGTGTGGATGCCCACCGACGGGCGCCGCCGTGAAATCAGTTGGTATCGATGCGTACCGATGTACGGCCGAGCGATGCCATCGAGGCGACTGAATGGGTCTCGTTCACGCGCGTTCACGCGCGCATTGCTCGACGGAAAAACGCTCGCTGAAGACGCGTGCAGCGTGCGCAGGCGCAGGCGCGCGCGTACGCGCACGGTGCCGTGGCGCGCGCGCACAGCGCATCGGGTATCGCCGGGGTAATGGGTATCGCTGGGGTAGTCGCGCCCGCAGATCCCATCGAGAATGCGGCCTCATGGCCGATGCATCGGCCAGAGGATCTCGCATACGGAGGTCTAGTATCGATACCCGATCGTACTCGTGAGGTAAGTCCCTCGCTTGTTCTTGTGTTCGTGCCTACTGACGAGCACGGGCGCGAAAATGTTTTGGTGTTGATGCGTACTGATGTACGGTCGTCCGATGTCTTGGGAGCCCGTGCTCGACGGAGATCTCGCCGCGGAGGCGCGTGCCGCGGCGCGCGCGATCGCCCTGGATTTGGACCGGATCGATCCCGCTCGGCGTTCGCCGGTTGACGAAGCACTTATGTGGGCATACGTGGCAGGCGCGTTTGATGACGAGCTCTCTGCGAGTCGCTTCGACGCCGCCATCGTGGCGCTCCACGCGCACCTCGAGGCGCCGGTCTCGTCCCTGGGGCTGTACGGCGGGCTCGCCGGTGCGGGCTGGGTGCTCGCGCATGTGAGCGAAGCTGCTGATGAATTCCTGACCGAGGTGGATGGCGCGCTGATCGACGCGCTGCGGGATCCGTGGCCGTTCGGCGGCGAGCTCATCAAGGGGGCGGCCGGGCTCGGGGTGTACTTCGTGGAGCGCTTGCGCGGGGGCGCGGCGAGCGCGCGGCCCGGCATCATCCGCGTGGTCGAGCAGCTCGCCGCGATGGCCGAGACGTCGCCGGACGGGGTGGCCTGGTTCACCGAGCCGCAGCAGCTCCCGGCGTGGCAGCGCGAGCTCTCGCCGGGGGGGCACTACAACCTCGGGGTCGCTCACGGCATTCCCGGGATGATCGCGTTCCTGGGAATTGTCGCCGAGCTCGGCGAGCGCAGCGACCTCGGCGAGCGCAGCGAGCTCGGCGACCTCGGCGATCCGGCGCTCCTGGCGGCGGCCCGGCAGGCGCGCGATCTGTGTGAGCGGGCGGGGCGCTGGCTCCGCGCGCGGGAGCTGCCGCCGCATCCGCGGAGCCGGTACTCGGCGGTGGTTCCGCGCGAGCCGCGCGAGCCGCGCGAGCCAGGGCCACGCGGCCGCCAGCTCACGTCCGATTCTGGGTCCGACCCGGCGGTGGTTCCGCGCGAGCCGCGCGAGCCGCGCGAGCCAGAGCGCTCCCGGACCGCGTGGTGCTATGGCGATCCGGGCATCGCGGTCGCGCTGTGGAGCGCCGCGGCGCGCACCGGCGCGGACGCGGCGGCGTGGCGCGAGCTCGCGCTCACGGCTGCGGCGCGGCCGCTGGAGCTGTGCGGCGTGGTCGACACGCCGTTGTGCCACGGCGCCGCCGGGCTCGCGCACCTCTACAACCGCTGCTTCCAGGCCTCCGGTGACGAGCGCTTCCGCCAGGCGGCGCGCGGCTGGTTCGAGCACACGCTGGCGATGCGCCGGCCGGGCGAAGGCGTCGCCGGGTTCACGTCGCGGCGGGCGCGCGATCCGGCGACCGATCTCACGCCGGTGCACACGGCCGCGCCGGACTTCCTCGACGGCGCCATCGGCGTCGCGCTCGCGCTCCTGGCCGCCGTCGGCGGGGACGAGCCCGGCTGGGATCGCTTGCTCCTGTGCGATCTGCCGCCGCGTCCGAGCCCACCGTGAAGCTGCGCGCGGAGCGCCCGCGGGCGTTGGGCCCCCGTCTCCTTCGAGCAGAAAGTAACGTCGCAGAATCGATATTATGTCAACTCGGACCTAGCTCAGAAGCTGAAGGATTGCCGGCGCTTGCGTAACTGCGACCGCGGATGGCCGGCGCGCTGGCGGCAACCGGCGCGCCGGCCCATTCGGCGCGAGCTTCGGCGCCTTACCTGACAGCGGCCGGTCAACTACGGACCGGCCGCCGGCCGGCGCCAGGCGGCGGCTTGCTATACGTCCGGCGTGGCCGCCGCTGCCGATGCCGCTGATCCGCTCGCGCCATTCTGCGACGCGACCCGGACCTGGTTCCGCCAGAGCTTTTTGGCCCCGACCGAGGTCCAGCGCCGCGGCTGGGCCAGCATCGCCAGCGGCCAGCACACGCTCATGCTGGCGCCGACCGGCAGCGGCAAGACACTGGCTGCGTTCCTGTACTGCCTCGATCGCCTGGCCCGCGCCGGCGCCGGCACGCACGACGGCACGCGCGACGGCACGCGCGACGGCACGCGCGTCGTCTATGTCTCGCCGATCAAGGCCCTCGCCTACGACGTCGAGCGCAACCTGCGCGCCCCGCTCGCCGGCCTGCAGCGGCTCGGCGCCGGGGCCGCGATCACCGTCGACGTCCGCACCGGCGACACGCCGGCCAAGGAGCGCGAGCGCCAGCGCAAGCAGCCGGGCCAGATCCTCATCACGACGCCCGAGTCGCTGTACCTCGTGCTGGCCGGCCAGTCGCGCGACCGGCTCGCGGGCGTCGACACGATCATCGTCGACGAGATCCACGCGCTCGCGCCGACCAAGCGCGGCATCCACCTCGCGCTGACGCTCGAGCGGCTCGCGCACCTCGTGACGTCGCGCGGCGGCGCCGAGCCGCAGCGGATCGGCCTGTCGGCGACCCAGCGGCCACTTATCGAGGTGGCTCGATATCTGGGCGGGGACCGCCCGGTCGAGATCGTCGACGCGAGCGCCCGCCCCGCGCTCGATCTCGAGATCATCGTGCCCACCCCGGACATGGAGCAGCCGCAGGCGGCGGCGCCGGGGCCGGGGCCGGCCGGCCCGGGCCAGGACGGCGGCGGCATGTGGCCGCTCATTTACCCGCAGCTGCTCGACATGCTGCTCGCCCACCAGACGACGATCATCTTCGTCAACTCGCGGCGGCTCGCCGAGCGCGTGGCGCAGTCGCTCACCGATCTGGCAGTCGCGACCGGCCGGTCGCCCGCGGGCACCGAGCTCGTCCGCGCGCACCACGGCTCGGTCGCGCGCCACCAGCGGCTCGAGATCGAGGAGGCGCTCAAGGCGGGCCGGCTGCGCGCGATCACCGCGACGTCGTCGCTCGAGCTGGGCATCGACATGGGCACGGTCGATCTGGTCATCCAGGTCGAGTCGCCGGGCGCGGTCTCGCGCGGGCTGCAGCGGATCGGCCGCGCCGGCCACCAGGTGGGCGGCACGTCGCGCGGGCGGATCCTGCCGAAGTTCCGCGGCGATCTGCTCGAGGCCGCCGTCGTCGCGCGGCGGATGCTCGACGGCGAGGTCGAGTCGATCCGCGTGCCGGACTCGGCGCTCGACGTGCTCGCGCAGCAGATCGTCGCGATGGTCGCGACGGAGCCGTGGCGCGTCGACGATCTCGCCCGGCTCGTGCACCGCGCCGCGAGCTACCGCGACCTGCCGCGCGCCGCGCTGGTCGGCGTGCTCGACATGCTGGCGGGGCGCTACCCGTCCGACGAGTTCGCCGAGCTCCGGCCGCGCCTGACGTGGGACCGCCAGACCGATGTGCTCGTCGGCCGTAAGGGCGCGCGCCTGCTCAGCGTGGTCTCCGGCGGCACGATCCCCGATCGCGGCACGTACGCGGTGCACGTGGGCCCGAGCGGGCCGCGCGTCGGCGAGCTCGACGAGGAGATGGTCGCCGAGAGCCGCAAGGGCGAGACGTTCATCCTCGGCGCCACGACCTGGCGCATCCAGGACATCACGCGCGACCGCGTGATCGTGTCGCCGGCGCCGGGCGAGCCCGGGAAGATGCCGTTCTGGCGCGGCGAAGGCCCGGGGCGGCCGATCGAGCTGGGCGCGGCGCTCGGTGCGTTCTGCCGCGAGCTCGACACGCGCCTCGCGACGGACCCGGCGGGCGCGCGCGCGTGGCTTGGGTCCGCGTACAAGCTCGACGGGCTCGCCGCCGACAACCTGATGAAGTACCTGGCCGATCAGCGCGCGGCCACGGGCGCCGTGCCGACGGATCGCGCGATCACGATCGAGCGCTTCCGCGACGAGCTCGGCGACGTGCGGGTCTGCATCCTGTCGCCGTTCGGCAGCCGGATCCACGCGCCGTGGGCGCTCGCGCTGGGGCGCCAGCTCGAGGCCGACCTCGGGTACCCGATCCACCCCTTGTGGACCGACGACGGCATCGCGCTCCGGTTCGCCGACGGCGACGTCCTGCCCGACGACGATCGGCTGATCCCGGATCCCGACGACCTCGAGACGGTGCTCGTCGACGAGCTGTCGCGCTCGAGCGTGTTCGCGACGCACTTCCGCGAGAACGCCGCGCGCGCCCTGCTCCTGCCGCGGCGGCGCCCCGGCCAGCGCACGCCGCTGTGGGCGCAGCGGCTGCGCGCGCAACAGCTGATGGGCGTCGCGCTCCGGTTCCCGGCGTTCCCGGTGACGCTCGAGACGTACCGCGAGGTCCTGCGCGACGTGTTCGACGTGCCGGCGCTCACCGAGGTGCTGCGCAAGATCCGGTCGCGCGAGATCCGGATCGAGCCGGCCGTCACCGAGGCGGCGTCGCCGTTCGCGCGCTCGCTCGTGTTCGACTACGTCGCCGCCTTCCTTTATGAAGGCGACGCGCCGCTGGCGGAGCGCAAGGCGCAGGCGCTCACGCTGGATCGCAACCTGCTCCGCGAGCTGATCGGCGGCGGCGAGCTGCGCGAGCTGCTCGACGCGGACGTGCTCGCCGAGGTGGAGGCCGAGCTGCAGCAGCTCGCGGAGGGCCGGCGGGCGCGCGACGCCGACGAGCTGCACGATCTCCTGCGCCGGCTCGGCGATCTGTCGCGGGCCGAGCTGGCGGCGCGCGCGGCGCTGGACGCCGCGGCGCTCGAGGCCGCGCTGCGCGTGCTCCTGGGGAGCCGGCGCATCGCCGCGGTGCGGATCGCCGGGCAGGAGCGGCTGATCGCGGCCGAGGACGCCGCGCGCTACCGCGACGGGCTCGGCGTGGCGCTGCCGCCGGGCCTGCCGGCGGCGCTGCTCGAGCCGGCGGCCGCCCCGCTCGAGTCGCTCGTCGCCCGGTGGGCCCGCACGCACGCGCCGTTCACGGCCGACGGGCCGGCCGTGCGCTGGGGCCTGCCGCCCGGGCAGCTCGAGCCGGTGCTCGCGCTCCTCGAGGCGCGCGGCCAGCTCGTGCGCGGCGCGCTGCGCCCCGGCGGCACCGGCGTCGACGCGTGCGATCCGGAGGTCTTGCGCCTGCTCCGCCGCCGCACGCTCGCGCGGCTGCGCGCTCAGGTCGCCCCCGTCGGGGCCGCGGCGTTCGCGGCGTTCTTGCCGCGCTGGCACGGCCTCGATCAGCCGCGCCGCGGCACCGGCGCCCTGCGCGACGCGATCGGGCGCCTCGAGGGCGTGGCGCTGCCGTTCTCCGAGCTGGAGGCGCGGATCTTCCCGGCGCGGATCGCCGACTACCACCCGCGCATGCTCGACGAGCTGGGCGCCGCCGGCGAGCTCGTGTGGGTGGGCGCTGGCGCGCTCGGCACGCGCGACGGCCGCGTCGTGCTCCTCCGCCGCGATCGCGCGCGCGCGCTGGCGCCAGATCCGCAGGAGATCCCGAACCGCTCGCCAGTCCACGACGCGATCACCGCCCACCTCGAGCAGGCGGGCGCGTCGTTCCTCGTCGCGATCGAGCAGGCGGTCGCCGCGCGCGTCCCCGCGCCGCCGGCCAACCGGCCGAGCATCACGGCCGCGCTGTGGGACCTCGTGTGGGCCGGCGTGATCACGAACGATACGTTCGCGCCGCTGCGCTCGCTCGGGGCCTCCGCCAGCCGCCGCACCAGCGCGTACGCCGCGTTCGGCGGCCGGTGGTCGCTCGTCGCCTCGCTCGGCCCGCCGTCCACGGCGACGGCGCGCGGCCACGCGCTGGCGACGGGGCTGCTCGAGCGCTGGGGCATCGCGAGCCGCGCGGGCGCGCGCGCCGACGAGCTGCCGGGCGGCTTCGCGCTGGTCGGCGACGTCCTGCGCGCCATGGAGGACGCCGGCACCGTGCGGCGCGGCTACTTCGTCGAGAGCCTCGAGGGCGCGCAGTTCGCGTGGCCCGGCGCGGTCGATCGCCTGCGCGAGGCGCCGCGCGACGCCGGGCCCCGGGCCGAGGCGATCGCCGTGATCGCCGCCGTCGATCCGGCGTGCGCCTGGGGCAGCGTCCTGCCGTGGCCGGAGCTCCGCGATCCGGCGGCGCGGCCGGCGCGCCGCGTCGGGGCCACGGCGATCCTCGCGGGCGGCGAGCTGGCGGTGTGGGTCGAGCCGCGCGGCAAGCGGATCGCGACGGGCGCCCTGCCGGTCGAGACGATCGAGCAGGCGCTGACCGTGGGGCTGCCGCGGATCGCGGCGCGGGCGCGGCGCCGCGAGCTGCTGGTGGAGACGATCGACGGCGTGGCCGCGGCGGAGTCGCCGCTCGCCCGCGCGCTGCTCGCGGCCGGCGCGCGGGTCGACTACCGCGGCCTCGTGATCCGGGGGCCGGTGCCGGGCGTCGCGCCGGTGCCTTCGCCGCCGCTCGCCGCTGCCACCGTCGCCGCTGCTGCCGCCGCCGCCGCCACCACCGAAGAAGACGACGAGGAAGCCGAGGCCGCGGACGACGATTTCGGGTCGTAAGCTGCCCAAGGCCCCGACTTCATCGCGTCAAGGCGTCGAGTCGTAAGCTGCCCAAGGCCCTGACTTCATTGCGTGTGTCGGCTGTTCACATCGGCCGGGCGCGAGCTGCATGTTACGGCTGTTCACATCAGCCGGGCGCGCACATGTTACGGCTGCTTACATCGCCCGCAGCGGCCATGTTACCGCTGCTCACATCTCCGGGAACGTCACGGTCAACGTCTTCGTCACGCCCGCCACCTTCGCGGTGAACGTCACCGGGCCGCGCGGCTGCCCGATCAGGACGAGCTGGCTGGTCCGCGGCTCGGTCGGCAGCTGCGTGAACGCGTCGGCCGGCGTGATCGTGAACTCCGGCGCCATGCCCGCGAGCGGCAGGCCGCCCGCCACCTCGCCGAGCACCTCGAGCGCGAACGCGCCCGCGAGCGGCAGCTCGACCAGCTTGACCTCGAGCGCGTCCGGCGTCTGCGCCACCGTCACGTCCACGGCCGCCTCGTGCCCGCTCGCCGTCGCGGTGAAGCGCCCCGCCCCGTCGATCGCGACCGCCACGTACTCGCGCGGGATGCCATCGGCATGGTCGAACAGCCCCAGGTTGATCGTCGGGACCGGCCGGATCCCGCCCTCGAACTGGAGGTCCGCCGCGCCCCGCCCCGCCAGCGGCTCGTGCTGCGCGTCGAAGTACGTGAGCTCGAGCTGGTCCGCCGTGCCGCCGGCGATGCCCGCGAGCGCGCCGAGCGGCGCGCTGCGCCCCGCCGCGCCGTACGACAGGCGGACCTCGACGCTGCCCACCTCGGCGACCGTCACCGGGTAGCTCGCGACCTTGCGCGAGCAGCGCCACACCTCGAGCGCCGCCGCGCCCGGCGCGACGCCCGTGATCGCGGCGCCCGCGCCCGTCTGCGCGACGCGCAGGATCTCCGGCGCGCTCGACCGCAGGACGCGCGGCTGGCTCTTGAGCGCCGCGTCCTCGATCTCCATCTCCAGCGTGCCGCCGCGCGCGAGCCGGTGCAGCTCGCTCTCGAAGGTCGCGCCGGTGTCACAGCCCTCGGTCGCCACCACGCCGCCGCCGCCGTCCCCACCGCCGCCCTCGCCGCTATCCCCGGCCTCATCACCGGAGGGGAGATCACCGGTGCCGTCCCCCGACTCGTCCACGCAACCAGCGGCGGCGAACACGAACAGTGCAGCGAAGGGCCAGAAGTGCTTCATGCCTGTCCCTTTGTGCAACCGCGGCGCCTGCCGGCGGTTTCCAGGAATCTCCAGCGGTTACCGCGAAAGTCGTCAGACTTCCAGACGGTGTTGCGCCAATGGTTCAACCATTGACGGTGAACCTTCGGCGGTCTCCGCCCGGATCTCCACCGAGCCTCCTCCCGAGAGCTGATCGCGCTACAACGCCGCGGTGCCCGAGGGCGACACCATCCACAAGATCGCGGAGCGGCTCGCCCCGCGGCTGGTGGGCCGGACGCTCGAGCGCGTCACCACGCAGGGCCTGGTGCGCGCCCTCGCCGGCCGCGCCGTCCTGAGCGTCGCGGCGCACGGCAAGCACCTCGTGATCGAGCTCGATGACGGCACGTACCTGCGGACGCACCTCGGCATGAACGGCCGGTTCCGCGCCTACGCCCGCGCCGAGGGCGACGCCGCCCTCGCCCGCCTGTCGCCCGGCCGCGCGAGCCTCGCGCTCGCGACCGCCGACGGCGTCTACGTCTGGGTCGGCGCGCGCACCGTCGAGATCTCGCCGCGCCGCGCGCCGATGCACGGCGCCGCCGTCGCGTCGCTCGGGCCCGACGTGCTCGCCGAAGACTTCGATCCGCGCGCTGCCGCGGCCCGCGCCGCGCAGCATCCCGCGCGCGCGATCGGCGACGCGCTGCTCGATCAGCGGATCGCGGCCGGCATCGGCAACGTGTACAAGTCCGAGATCCTGTTTTTGCGCGGCGTCGATCCCCGCGTGAAGGTCGGCGCGCTCGACGCGGCGCGGCTCGAGGCGATCTACGCGACCGCGCGCGAGCTGATGATCGCAAACCTCGACACGGTCACGCGCACCACGAGGGATCCGCTCCACAGCCAGCTCCACGGCCAGCTCCACGGCCAGCGCACCGCGCCCGCCAAGGACGCTCGCTACTTCGTCTACGGCCGCACGAACCAGCCGTGCCACCAGTGCGGCGCGCCGATCGAGATCTACCAGCTCGGCCATCCCGTGCGCTGGACCTGGTCGTGCCCGCGCTGCCAGACGCCCCTGCCAGGCGCCCGCTGAGGACAACCGTTAGCGGCGCCCGCCCACGCCAGCGGCAGCTGCGCTAGCCATCTCCCTGGCATCGAGCCGCGTTCAACTGCGCGGAAGGTCGTCGGGCCAGCGCCGGCCCAGCGCCGGCCCACCGCGGCCGGACCTGGTATCGCGGTTGCTCGTCGTCCTCTCCGATGGCCACCGCGCTCGCGCTCGCATCTCGCATCGCCTCGCTCGCCGCTCCTGCCCGGAGCGCCAGCGAGGTCACGACGACGCTGCCGCTCGGCGCCTCCGCCGCCTACGAAGTCTTCTGCGACGCGGCCGAGATCCCGCGCTGGCTGCCGATCCTCCAGTCCGCGCGCGTCCTCATGCGCGATGACGCGGGCCGCGCCGCGCGGGTCGCGTTCATGCGCAGGCTCGAGCGCGGCTCGCTCGGCTACACGCTCACGTACCGCTATGATCAGGAGCGGCTCACCGTCGGCTGGAGCACGCTCCCGTCGTCTAACGTTCGCCTCACCGGCGAGGCGCAGTTCGTGCCGCTGTCGCCCCGCGCGTGCATGATGCTGTACCGGATCGATCTCGATCTGCCGATCGTCGACGAGCTACTCCACGGCGAGCTGGATCGACACCCGGCATCGTTCGCGGTTGCAGAGTTTCGCGAGCACGTGCGCCGGCTCTGCTGAGCGCGCTTCGCACGTGCGACGCGGCGCGACGCAGCGCGACGCCGGTACGTCTCCAGCGGACCCTTCCTTCCCGCCGCCAGCTGTGTACGATGAACGCGTGCCGAGCGAACGCGTCCACTCGTCGAGCGACGCCTCGACGCTGCGCGACCTCGAGGACAAGCTCAACCGGTGCCTCGCGACGCTCGCGATGCACTTCCAGCCGATCGTGCACGCCACGACGCGCGCGCGGTTCGGCTACGAGGCCCTGCTCCGCTCGACGGACACCGCCCTGCCCCACCCCGGCGCGGTGCTCGACGCGGCCGAGCGCCTCGAGCGCGTGTCGGCGCTCGGCCGCGCGATCCGCGCGCACGTCGCGAAGGTGATCGCCGCGACGCCCGCCGAGCGCGGCCTGTTCTTCGTGAACCTCCACCTCTTGGACCTCTCCGACAAGCAGCTGACCTCGACGTTCGCGCCGCTGTCGAAGGTCGCCTCCCGCGTCTGCCTCGAGATCACGGAGCGGAGCTCGCTCTCCGGCGCGAGCGATCTGCGCTACCGCGTCGCGGAGCTGCGCGAGCTCGGCTTCCGGGTCGCGATCGACGACCTCGGCAGCGGCCACGCGCGCATGGGCACGCTCAGCCCGGTCGACACCGACTTCGTCAAGCTCGACATGTCGCTCGTCCGCGACCTCGGCAAGTACCCCGTGAAGCAGCAGCTGATCCGCTCGATCGCGGCGCTGTGTCGCGATCAGGGCGCGAAGGTGATCGGCGAGGGCGTCGAGACGGAGACCGAGGCGCGCCTGCTCGTCGAGCTCGGCTGCGATCTGCTCCAGGGCTACCTGATCGCGCGCCCTGCCCCGCCGTTCGCCGATCCGCTGTGAGCCGCGCCGATCCGCTGTGAGCCGCGGCGCTGGCGGAGCGCGCTACTCGAGATCGAACGAGTAGAGGATGCCGCGGTTCGACATCACGAGCAGCTGGCCGCTCGGCGTCACCGTCGGCCGCGCCGAGATGCCATCGCCCGGATCGAAGTACTCGAGCGTCGCGCCCGTCTTGCGATCGGCGACGAACAGGCCGTCGTTCGCGAGCGAGTAGAGGAGCAGCTCGTTCCAGATCACGGGCTGCGCCGGCTCGCCGCCGCCGCGCCCGCCGACGCGCCACACGACGTTGCCGCCGAGGTCGAGCGCGTACGTGCCGAGGTCGGCGACGTTCACGTAGATCATCGACTTGCCGTCGGTGGCGAGGCCGCCGACGTTGCCGGTGGCGCCGGGGAGCGCCGCGTCCCAGAACGGCATCCGCCACCGGATGAGGCCCGTCGTCTTGTCGAGCGCGTAGACGCCGCCCGACGACGACGACGCGTAGACGCGGCCCTCGACCACGATCGGCGTCGCGTCGACGTCCATGAACCGATCGGCCTCGGCGCGCAGCGACGTCGACCACGCGACCGAGCCCGAGTCCTTGCGCAGCGCGACCAGGGTGCCGTTCGAGAACCCGGTGTAGACGAGGTCGCCGTCGAGGGCGACGCCGGCGTGGCCGCGCAGCGTGTACTCCTCGGGCGTCTCGCCCTTGTACTGCCACTTGAACTTGCCGGTGATCGCGTCCACGGCGACGACCTGATCGGCCTCGTTCGCGAACACGACGAGATCCGTCGTCACGACCGGCGCCTGCTGGATCGGGCCGCGGCTCTGGTAGCGCCACCGCTCGGCGCCCGTCTGCGCGTCGAGCACGACCAGCGCGCCGTCGGCGGTGCCGATGTAGAGCAGGCCGCCCGCCGGGACCGGCGCGCTCGAGACCGCGCCGATCTTCTTGCGCCAGCGCAGCGCGCCGGTGGTGGCGCGCAGCGCGTAGAACATGCCGGAGGCCGAGCCGATGTAGATGGTGTCGCCGGCCACCGCGGCCTGCGCGAACTCCTGCGGCTCGACCTCGGTGCGCCGATCGGCGGTGACGAACTTCCAGTGCAGGGAGATCCGGTCCTCGCCGAGCCGCTCGAGCGGCTCCGCCCGCATCGCGTCCACGCGCGTCGGATCGGTGCGCGGGATCGTCACGGCGGCCCCGCAGCCCGCGAGCGCGGCGGCGAGGCAGCCAGCGAGGCAGCTAGCGAGGATCGCGGATCGGATCATACGGCGCCCATCGCCGACAGGCGCTTCTGCACCAGCTCGCGCAGCTCGTGGGTCGTGTCGCCCTGCAGGAGCTCGTTTGCCTTCTCGAACGAGGTCTTGGCCTCGGCCGTCTTGCCGAGCACGGCCTGGACGCGCCCCTGGTGGTAGAGCGCGTAGACGCGGCGCGGCCCCTTCTCGAGGGGCTGCATGCGCTGGAACGCGGCGAGCGCCTCCTCGAGGAGCTTGTTCTTGGCGGCCGCGTCCTTCTCGGCGGCGGCCTTGGCCTCGAGCGCGATGCCCAGGCCCTCGCGGCACAGGACGCCCTCGATCCCCTCGGCCGCCTGGCCCGCCCGGTACGCCTCGATCGCCTTGTCGAGGTCGCCCGCCGTGAGCAAGAGGCCGGCCTTGTACGCGTGGCCGGGCGGCGTGGCGTCCCGCTTGTCCAGATCGGCCAGGATCGCCTTCGCGCGATCCGCCGGATCGGCGAACCCCGGGTTCTTGTCGTCCTTCGGCGTGCCCGGGAATATGATCGGGCGCTGGCCGAGCCGCTGCGCCTCGGCGAGCTTCTCGGTCTCCTTCGTCTCGCCGCGCTCCTTCCACCAGAGGAAGCCCAGGACCACGACCACCACCGCGGCCAGCACGAGGGCTCCGATGATGATGTGCTTGATGTACGGCAGGATCCGGTCGACGAGCGACTCCCCGCCGATGTGCACCGGCTTGGGGGGCTCTTTGGGCTTGGAGACGTCCTTGGATTCGGCCATCGGGGGTCGGGCGGATGTAGCACCGCCGTCGGGGAGGCGTCAATTCGCACCCTTGGACTGAGGATCGGCGGGAGGAGTTGTCTACAATCGGCCCGTGAGGCTCGCCGTCGCTGGACCGGTCGCGCTCGGGGTGCTCGGGGTGCTCGGCGCCCTCGGGGCGCCCGCCGCGCGCGCCGAGAGCGAGCAGGCGATCTCCGTCGGGCTCGGCTGGGCCACGTTCAGCACCGTCGGCGAGGCGATGGCCAACATGGAGCCGCCGGCCCTGGCGCCCACGATCGGCGGCAGCCTGGCGCTCAGCTACGAGCGGATGATCGGCACCGACTTCGCGCTGCGCGCCGAGCTCGTCGGCGGGCTGTTCTACGGCGGCACGCAGGAGGGCAAGATGCAGTCGCAGACGTCGAACGCGCTGCTCGTCGATGCCGGCGCAGCGCTGCGGTTCGACGTCCTCAAGTACGTGCCGTACGCGTTCGTCGGGCTCGGCGCCGTGACGTCGGGCGGCGGGCCGATCGAGCGCGGCACCGATCTGGTGCTCGTCGTGGGCGGCGGGCTCGACTGGCTGCAGAGCCGGTCGCGCTCGTACGGGCTCGAGGCGCGCCTCGCGAGCTTCGGCGGCGACGTCACCGTCGTCACCGCCGGGATCCGCGGCACGGTGCGCTGGGGCTACTTCTAGCCGTCGGTTTGGTCGCCGGCGCGGCGGCTAACCGTCGTTGGGGCGGTGGCGATCCTTGCGCTCCTTGACGGCGATCCGGATCGGCGTGCCGCGGAAGCCGTAGCGCTCGCGGAGGCGGTTCGCGATGAACCGCTTGTACGAGGGCGCGAGGCCCTCGGCCGCGTTGGCCCACAGGACGAATGTCGGCGGGCGCGCCGTCGCCTGCGTCAGGTAGTGGACGCGGACCGCGCGGCCGTGGTGGAGCGGCGGCGGCTTCTCCTGGATGACCTCGGCGAAGAACCGGTTGAGCTGCGCCGTGGGGACGCGCTTTTTGTGCTCGCGCGCGGCGCGATCGACCAGATCGAGGAGGCGATCGACGCCGTCGCCGCGCAGCGCGGAGAGGAGCACCGTCGGCGCCCACGGCAGGAAGTGGAACGTGTCGTGCGTCTGCTCGCGCAGCCGCGCCTTGTGCTCGTCGCTCGTGATCGCGTCGGACTTGTTGAGCGCGATCACGAGCGCGCGCCCCGACTCCTCGATCATGCCGGCGATCCGCGCGTCCTGCTCGGCCGGCCCGAGGGCGGCGTCGATCACGAGCACGACGACGTCGGCGCGATCGAGCTGGCCGATCGCCATCGACACGGCGATCTTCTCGACGTCGGCGTCGATCTTCGACTTGCGGCGGATCCCGGCGGTGTCGACGAGGACGTAGTCGCGCCCGCCGATCGAGAACGGGGTGTCGACCGGATCCGTCGTCGTGCCGGGGACGTCGTGGACGAGCGAGCGCTCCTCGCCGAGCAGCCGGTTCGTCAGCGACGACTTGCCGGCGTTCGGGCGGCCGACGAAGGCGACGCGCAACGGGCCGGCGTCCGCGCCGGCCCGACTCGTGGCCTCCTCCGCCATGGCGCCGCTCTCGCCGTCTTCGCCCTCCTCGTCTGCCGCCTCCTCCTCGGCCGCTTCCTCGTCCGCCTCCTCCGTCTCTGCCTCCGGCGGCCGCATCGCCTCCACGATCGCCTCGAGCAGCGGATCCACCCCGCGGCCGTGCGCCGCCGAGATCGCGTACGGCTGGCCCAGGCCCAGCTCGTGGAAGTCATGGACCAGCTCGTCGCGCGTCGGGTGATCGATCTTGTTCACCGCGAGGAACACCGGCTTGCCGGTGGCGCGCAGCTTCGCCGCGAGGTCGTGATCGATCGACGTGACGCCGGCGCGGCCGTCGACGACCAGGAGCAGCACGTCCGCCTCGCCGATCGCGAGCAGCGCCTGCCGATGGATGCCCGCGCCGATCACGTCCTGCTCGGCGTCCGGATCGAGGCCGCCGGTGTCGACGACCCGGAGCGGCGCCCCGAAGTAGTCGGCCTCGCCGTAGCGCCGATCGCGCGTGAGGCCCGGCGTGTCGTGGACGAGCGCCGGCCGTCCGCCGACGAGCCGGTTGAACAGCGTGGACTTGCCGACGTTGGGGCGGCCGACCACCGCCACGAGCGGCGGCGGGGCGTCGAGTGCTCTGGGCGTCATACGCCGTCTCCTTCTTCGCCGCGTTCTTCGCCGCGTTCTTCGCCGCGTTCTCCGCCGCGTTCTCCGCCGCGTTCTCCGCCGGCATCTCCGCTGTAGCCGAGCCGGCGCAGCGCCGCCTCGCCGCGGCTCCACTCGGCGAGCACCTTCACGAACAGGGACAGGTGCACCGGCTTGCCGAACGTCTCGGCGAGCGCGCCGCGCGCCGCGATGCCGAGCTCGCGGATGCGGTGGCCGCCGCGGCCGACGACGATCGGCTTCTGCGACTCGCGCTCGACGACGATCACCGCGCCGATCGAGAGCTCGCGCTCGCGCTCGCTCCACGTCTCGATCTGCACCGCGCACGCGTACGGCAGCTCCTTGCCGAGCTGGTGGTAGAGCTGCTCGCGGATCAGCTCCTGCGCGATGAAGCGCGGCGAGCGATCGGTGACCATGTCGTCGGGGAACAGCGCCGGGCTGACCGGCAGCCTGTGCCCGACGGCGCGCTCGAGCGCGGCGACGCCATCGCCGCGCGTGGCCGACACCGGGACCACCTCGACGCCCTCGGCGAACCGCGACCACGCCTCGATCAGCGGCAAGAGCTCGGGCTTGGGGACGCGATCCACCTTGTTGAGCCCGACGACGATCGGGTGCGCGCGGCTCGCCGCGCCGAGCGGCGCGGAGTCCGGCTCGGCCATCCGCTCCGGGGTGCGGCCGCGCTTGTCGGTGGCGTCGACCAAGACGAGCACGACGTCGGCGTCGGCCGCCGCTGCCAGCGCCGCATCGCGCATGTAGCGGCGCAGCGGCCCGCGGCCGTCCTGCAGGCCCGGCGTGTCGACGTACGCGATCTGCGCGCGCGCCGGCTCCTCGCCCAAAAGATCGATCGTGTGGACACCGACGATCCGGTCGCGCGTCGTCTGCGGCTTCGCCGACACCGCCACCAGGCGGCGGCCCAGGACGCGGTTCAGGAGCGTCGACTTGCCGACGTTGGGCAGCCCGACGATCGCGCAGAACCCGGCACGAAGCTCGTCGGACATGTGCGGCCTTTAGCACACTTCGCGCGGCTCCGAAAATTGGAGCGGCCTCCGGCCGTGGCGTAGCGTCTGGGGATGCATCGCGTGGCGCTCGCGTTCGCCCTCGGGGCCGTCCTGGCCGCCGCGTGGGCCGCGCCTGGGCAGTACCTCGCGATCGGCGCCGGGATCGGCGCGATCGGGGCCGGCTGGGTGGCGTACGGGCGCCGCGGCGCGCCCGGCACCGCGCGCCTCGTCGCGGCCGGCGCGATCACCGCCGGTGGGATCGGCCTCTTGCTCGGGGTGCTGCGGGTCGCCATCGCGCTCGCGGCGCTCGGCCACCTGGGGCGGCTGCTCGCGTAGCCCTCGAAGAGCAGAGAAGAGAAGATCAGATCAGCCCGAGCAGCATCGCCCCGTAGACGCCGAACCCGATCACGGCGAACAGGAGCAGCCAGAGCCCGATGCTGCGCACGAGCTTCCAGCGGTCCACCGACTGCAGGATCTCGCGCAGCTCCATCGTGCGGCGATTGACGGTGCCGAGCTCGACGTCGATCGCGTCGAGCGGCGCCAGCTCGGGCCCCATGCGCTCGGGCCGCGTGACGTAGATCCGGTCGCCGAGCTCGAGCGCGATCTTGTCGCGCCGCGTCTCGGCGTCGCTCGCGGTGCGATCGAGGACCTTGCGCTTGGCACCGACCGCGGCGAGCAGATCCTGGGTCCAGCGCAGATCGTCGCGATCGGCCTGCTCGACGTCGGTGCGCCGCCGGCGCGCGTCGGCGCGCGCCGCCTCGAGCTTGGCGATCTGCGGCTGCAGCGAGTCGAGCGCGCTCGCGAGCTCCGGCTCGTCCTTCTGGAGCGCCTTCCGGTCCGCCTTGAGCGAGGCGATCTCGGCCTGGATCGCGCCGCGCTCTGCCTCCTGGAGGTCGGCCCCGGCCAGGCGCGCCTCGGTGAGCGCGATCTTCTCGTCGAGGCGGCGCACCGAGTCGCGGAGGGCGGCGGCGCGGCGGGTGACGCCCGCGAGCTCCTTCTCGAGCGGCTGGAGCTGCTTCTGGAGCTCGGCGATCTCGGCGTCGATCTCCTCGATCTGGGTGGCGTGCTGCCGGGCCGTGGCCTCGCGGTCCTTGTTCACGCGCTGGAGCTCGTCATCGGCGGCGGCGACCGCCGCGAGGTTGCGCGCGCGATCGTCCTCGATGTCGGCGAGCTGCGCGCGGGCGCGGCTGAGCGCCGGGTGATCGAAGCCCTCGGAGGAGACCGCGGTGCGCCCGAGCGTGGTGAGGTGGCGGCGGCGCGACTGCTGCAGCGTCGCCTCCTGGGCCTCGAGCGCGCCGATCTCGCGCCGCGCGCGGCGCAGGCCGAAGATCACCGTCAAGACGTAGCGCAGGTCGCCGCCCACGCCGCGCGTGCGGTGGAGCTGCGCGACCGTGCGCAGGCGGGCCTTCGGCGCCCTGGCGCCGCTCGCGCCCGACACGAGGATGCCCGTCGGATCGACGCCGCTCATCGGATCGCCGCGGCCGGGGCGCTGGGCCTTGGGATCGATCGTCGTCGCGTCGTCGCGGTCGCTCTCTCCACCGGCCTCGACGAGCAGGACGCCGCTCGACGCCTCCCGAGCCGGCGGCCTCGGCGACTTCGGCGCGGCGCGCTCGGCGAGCTCGGCGCGCTGGATCGTGGGCTGCGCCCGCGACGCGTCGAACTCGCCGACCGGGACCGCGAGCGGCGGGCCCGGCCGCGTTCGAGGCGGCGTGGCCTCGGGGGCCGTCTCCGTGCCCGAGTCGTCGCCGTAGTGGACGGCTCGCCCCGGCCGCGGGCTGCCGCCGTGCGGCGCCGGGACGGTCCGCGGTCGCGCGGCCGGCTCGCCCGGCGCTGCCGGCAGCGGCAGGCGGCCTGCGCTCGACGAGCCGGCGCCGCGCGCGGGCGGGCTGCTCGCGAGGTCGTCGAAGCTCGGCTCGCTGTCGTCGTCGTCCTCCTCCTCGACCTCGGCGATAGCGGCGGTGAGGCCGCGCTGCTTGGTCGGGGCCGCGCTCGCGATCGCCAGATCGTCGAAGATCAGGCCGCTGTCGGAGGTGTCGGCGTCCGCGCTGCTCACCGGAGTGCGCGCGGCTGCGGTGGCGCCGCTCGTCAGGCCGGCGAAGATCGGGCCGCTGTCGGAGGTGTCGGCGTCCGCGCTGCTCGACGGAGCCGCGGCCTTGCGAGGCCCTGCGCTCGCGGCGGCGCTCGCTGGGAGGGAGCCGCTGGCGCCGGTCCGCGCCGTTGCGCCTGCGGCCGCGCCCGCGGCGGCGGGGCTCGCCGGGAGGGAGCCGCTGGCGCCGGTCCGCGCCGTCGCACCCGCCCCCGCGCTCGCGGCGGCGCTCGCTGGGAGGGAGCCGCTGGCGCCGGTTCGCGCCGTTGCGCCTGCGGCCGCGGCCGCGGCGGGGCTCGCTGGGAGGGAGCCGCTGGCGCCGGTCCGCGCCGTCGCCCCCGCGCCCGCGCCCGCGGCGGCGCTCGCTGGGAGGGAGCCGCTGGCGCCGGTCCGCACCGTCGCCCCCGCCCCCGCGCTCGTGGCGGGGCTCGCCGGAAGCGAGCCGCTGGCGCGGGTCCGCGCCGTCGCCCCCGCGCTCGCGCTCGCGGCGGCGCTCGCTGGGAGGGAGCCGCTGGCGCCGGTCCGCGCCGGCGCGCCCGCGCTCGCTGGGATCGTTGCGTCCATGCTGGTGGCGCGCCCGCCGACCGGTGGCGGCGGCGGATTGGTCCGCGCCCCGCTGCGCGTCGGTGGCGGCACCGCCCGCCCCGGCCCCTTCGCGCCCGCGAGCGGGCTGCCCTTCACCGCGCTCGCCGCCGCGGACGGCGCCGCCGGCTCGCTGGTGAGCACGGTGCCGCCGAGCGCGCTCGCGTCGACGGTCGGCGCTGGCACGATCGGCTCTGGCGGCGGCGTCTGATCCGCGATCAGCCCGCTGACGTCGACCACGCTGTCCTCGTCCACGCTGTCCTCGGTAGGCTCGCGCCGCGCCGACGACGGCCGGCGCGCGTCCCCGCCGCGCTTCGCGGCCCCGGCTGCGCCTGCGCTGACCCCCGACTCGTCCGGCTCGAGGAGGCTGTCGAGATCGTCGGACATGTCGAGGAGCACGTCGTCGAGGCCCCGGCGCGCCGCCGCGCTGGGCGGCGGCGGCTGCGTCTTGGGCTGCGCGCGCCGAGGAGCGCTGGCCGGCGCGCCCGGCTTCGCGCCCGCGTCCGGAGCACCGCTCGACGCGCTCGGGATGTCCCACCCGGACGCGAGGTCGGCGATGCGCGCCTTCGTCTCATCCCCGAGACGACGGCGCTTCCGTTCGTCGTCGGACACGGCCGTGACCATAACATGCACGGTGTTGGCGACGCGCGAGCGGGCTCGCCAATCTGGTTGACAGCCTACGCCAATCTCGTTGACATCGTGGCGTGGCAACGCCGGAGGCAGCGCCGACCGTGATCCACGGTCGCTACCGCGTCCTCTCGATCGCCGGCCGGGGCGCGTCGGGCTGCGTGCTGGAGGTCGAGGATCTCGAGCGCGGGGAGCCGCGCGCGTTGAAGGTGGTCGCCGCCGGGCCTCACGAGGCGATGCTGCTCGCCGAGTTCGAGCAGCTCGCGCGGCTCCGCCACCCTTCACTGCCGCGCGTGTTCGAGGTCGGCCGCACGCGCGAGCCCATCGCGGACCTCGCCGTCGGCGCGCCGTTCTTCGTCGCCGAGTGGATCGCCGGCGCCCGCTGCGACGCGGTGCCGTGGCCGGACGCGCCCGGCGCGGGCGCCGCGCTCTGGACGCTGCTCGCCGACGTCGCTGGCGCGCTCGCCACGATCCACGCCGCCGGCCTCGTGCACGCCGACGTGGCGCCGCAGAACGTGCTGGTGATCGGCAGCGGCGACGCGCTCGATCGCGCGGTGCTCGTCGATCTCGGGTTTGCGGGCGATCCGGGGGCGACGCATCGGAGCGGGCTCGGCGCCCGCGGCACGCCCGCGTACATGGCGCCCGAGGCGCTCGCCGGTCACGTCGAGCCGCGCAGCGATCTCTACGGCCTCGGCGCGACGGTGCTGCGGCTCGTGACCGGCCGCCCGCCGTTCGAGGGCGCGTCGATCGGCGAGCTCGCGCAGCAGATCGTCGCCGGCCTCGCGCCGTACCCGCTCCCCGGCGTGCCGCGGCCGCTCGCGGACCTGATCTTCCGGCTCGTCGCGCGCGACGCGGACGCGCGGCCCGGCTCCGCGCTGGCCGTCCTCGACGAGCTCGATCAGCTCGCGCCGGCGATCGCGCCCGGCTCGGCGCGCCGCGCCCGCCCGCCCGTGGGCCCGCCGCCCGCGCCCGGCACGTGGCCCGGCGCCGAGCCCTGGATCGCGGCGCTCGACGCAGACCTCGCGGCCGGTGCGGCGATCGCCGTCGCCGGCCCCGGCGCCGCCGGTGGGCGCGCGCTCGCCGACGCGGCGCTGCGCCGCCGCCAGCTCGCGCAGGTGGCCCGCTCCGGCGCAGTCGGCGCGGCCGGCGCGGGCAGCGTAGCCGGCGCGGCCGGCGCGGCCGGTGCGGGCAGCGTAGCCGGCGCGGCCGGCGCGGCCGGCGCGGCCGGCGTCATCGGCGTCATCGGCGGCACGCTCGACGAGGTCGCGCGGCGGCTCGACGTGCCCGTGGTCAGCGCGCGGATCTGGCTCGAGCGCGTCGCGCGGGCGGCGCGCGGCGCGAGCCGGCCCGTCGTGATCGAGCTCGGGGGTGATCCGCGCGCGGCCGAGCTCGCCGCGGCGCTCGGCCGCGCCCCGCCCGGCGCGCACCCGGTGATCGCGCTCGTCGACGACGCGCCGCCCGACGGCTGGCCCGGCGTGGCCGTCCACCGCGCGCCGGTGCTCGACGCACCCGGCGTCGCCGCGCTCGCGCGCGCGATGCTCGGCGTCTCACCGCCGCGCGCGTGGGCCGCGGCGCTCCACGCCGCGAGCGGCGGGCTGCCGCTGACCGCGATCGAGCTCCTGCGATCGATCAGCGGCGAGCGCGATCCGCTCGCCGTCGACTGGTCGGCGCGGACCTCGGCCGGCGCGGCCGAGCTGCACGCGCGGGCGCTGGGCGCCGCCTCGGCTGGTGCGCGCCGGATCGCCGCGGCGATCGCCGCGTGGGGTGGCCGCGCCCGGATCGATCGCGTGCTCGCGACCCTGCGCGCCGCTGACGCGGCCGCGCCGCCGGCCGGGCTCGCCGCCGCCGGGCCCGCCGCCGCCGGGCTCGCCGAGGTGGCGGAGCTCGAGCGCGTGCCCGCCGGGCTCGCCGAGGTGGCGGAGCTCGAGCGGGCCGGCGTTGTCCGGCGTTCGGACACCGACGTCATGCTCGAGCGCGCCGCGCTCGACGCGGCGATCGCGGTCGGCGGTGAAGCCGCGCTCGGCCACCTCGCCGACTGCGCGCTCGCGGCGGCGACCGAGCTCGCGCACGATGCCGCGGCGCCCGATGCCGCGGCGCCCGATGCCGCGGCGCCCGATGCCGCGGCGCCCGATGCCGCGGCGCCCGATGCCGCGGCGCTCGATGCCGCGGCGCCCGATGCCGCGGCGCCCGATGCCGCGGGCCCCGAGCTGCTTGCGCCGCTCCTCGAGCGCGCCCGCCTCGATGGCCCGCGCGCACCGCTCGCGTGCGCCGTCGCGGAGCAGCTCCTCGCCCGCGGCCGGGCCGATCGCGCGCTCGCGATCGCGCGCCGGGCGATCGCCGTCGCGCCCGATCGCGCTGGCCTGCTCGCCGCGCGCGCGGCCGCCGCGCTCGGCAGCTACGGCGACGCCGCCGCGTACGCGCGCGCCGCCGCCGCCGCGGGCGCCGATCCGATCGAGGCCGCGCTCGTCGCCGCGCGCGCCGCGCAGCGCGCCGGCGACCTCGACGCCGCCGAGGCCGCGCTGTCGAAGCTGCACGCCGAGCACCCGGCGCACGCCGAGATCGCCGGCACCTACGCGCGCCTGCTCGTCACGCGCTCGCAGTACGCCCGCGCGCGCGCGATCGCCGCCGCGGGCGGCCCGCTCGCCGGGCTGCGCGCCGAGGCCGCCGGGCTCGCCGCGCTCTACCAGGGCGAGCTTCCCGCCGCGGACGCCGCGTTCGCCGCGCTCGAGGTGAGCGGGGCCGCCGCCGACGACGGCGCCACCGTCGGGCGCGCGCTGTCCTTGCGCGGCATGGTCGCGCAGCAGCGCGGCCAGCTCGGGCTCGCCGGCGATCGCTACCGCGAGGCCGCGCGCCGGCTCGGCGAGGTCGGCGAGGTGCACGCCGCCGCCGTCGCCGAGCTCAACCTCGGCACCGTGCTCGCCGAGCGCGGGCGCGCGAGCGAGGCCCTACCCCGCCTCGCCGCCGCCGGCCGCGTGCTCGCCGCGCTCGGCGCCACGACCGAGCTCATCGCCGCCGACCTGAACCGGGGCAACGCGCTGCTCGCCGTCGGCCAGCCCGAGGAGGCGCGCGCCGCCGCCCTGGCCGCGCTCGAGCGCGCCGGGGGCGCGCCGCACCTGCGCGCGTTCGCGCTGCTCGTCGTCGGTGACGCCCGCCGCCGGCTCGGCGACGAGGCCGGCGCGCTCGGCGCGTACCGCGAGGCGCTCGCGATCGGCGTCGAGCGCGGCGACGCCAACGCGCAGGTCAGCGCCTACGTCGCGCTCGCCGAGGCCGGCTCTCCAGCCGCTGACGCCGCCGTCACCGGCGTCGACGTCGAGGCGCTGTGCGCGAGCGACGACGACCGCGATCGCTGGACCCTCGCGCGCGGCCGACTCGCGCTGCGCGCCGCCGCGCCGCCCGCTGGCGCCGGCGTGGGCGCCGCCGGGGCCGCCGCCGCCCACGCCGCCCACGCCGCCCACGCCCTCCTCGAGCTCGCGCGCGCCTGCGCGAAGGTCGCCGCGCGCGCCGCCGAGGCCGATCGCCTCGATCGCGCCTTCCGCGGCCACTCGATCGCCGCGCAGCTCGCCGCGCGCGCCCGCGATCCCGCGCTCGCCGGGGCCGAGGCCGACCGCGCGCGCGCCGTCCACGCGGCGCTGATCGGCGCCACCGCGCCCGCGTTCCGCGCCGCGCTCGACGCCGATCCCGATCTCGCGCGCCTCCCCGGCGGCGCCGCGCCGCGGCCCGCGCTGCGCGGGCTCTCCGCGGCTGGCGCGGCCGGTGCGCTCGGCGCGGCCGGCGCGGCCGACGCGCACGGCAACCCCGGCGCCCCTGGCGCGGCCGGCGCGGCCGGCGCGCTCGGCCAGCTCGCGCCGCTGCGCCGGCTGCTCAACCTGTCGCGCCGGCTCAACACCGAGGCGTCGGTCGAGCGGATCCTCGACGACGTGATCGACACGGCGATCGAGCTGACGTCCGCCGAGCGCGGCTTCTTGCTGCTCCGCCAGCCTGGCGGCGAGCTCTTGCCCGTGGTCTCGCGCAACTTCACGGCCAGCGATCTCTCCCCGGCCGCCGCCGCCGCCGTCGTCCCCGCCACCGCCGCCGTCCCCGCCGTCCCGGCCGCCGCTACCTCTGCTGCTGCCGACACCGCCATCTCTGCCGCTGCCAACACCGCTACCGCCGTCGCCGCCGTCGCCGCCGTCGCCGCCGCCGCCGCCGCTGCCACCTCTGCCGCCGCCGCCGCCGCCTCAGGCGCCTCCGTCAGCCGCTCGATCGCCGAGCGCGCGGCGCAGACCGGTGAGCCCGTGGTCACCATCGATGCCGGCGTGGACGAGCGGTTCGGCGCGGCCGCGTCCGTATCGGCGCTTCGCCTGCGCTCGGTGCTCGCGGTGCCGCTGCGCCAGCGCGGCGCGATCATCGGCTGTGTCTACGTCGATCACCGGCTGCGCGGCGGCGCGTTCGACGACACCGCGGCCGCCGTCTTGCTCGAGCTCGCCGACATCGCGGCGATCGCGATCGAGAACGCGCGGCTCGGCGCCGAGCTCCGCCGCTCCACGGAGGAGGTGGACGCGCTCGCCGCCCGGCTCTCGGCGGAGCTCGCCGAGCGCGACGCCGAGCTCGTCCGCGTGAAGGCGGATCTCCCCGACCGCGATCGCCTGCGCCACCGCTACGAGCGGATCGTGGGGCGCTCGCCCGCGATGCTGCGCATGCTCGAGATCATCGACCGCGCCGCGGCGACGGCGCTGCCCGTCGTCATCGTCGGCGAGAGCGGCACCGGCAAGGAGCTCGTGGCGCGCGCGCTGCACGAGCACGGGCCGCGCAAGGCCGGCCCGTTCGTGGCGATCAACTGCGGCGCGGTGCCCGAGCCGCTCCTCGAGAGCGAGCTGTTCGGCCACGTGCGCGGCGCGTTCACGAGCGCCGATCGCGATCGCCGCGGCCTGTTCGAGGTCGCCGACGGCGGCACGCTCTTCCTCGACGAGATCGCCGACACCAGCATGGCGATGCAGGCCAAGCTCCTGCGCGTCCTCCAGGACGGCGTGATCCGCCGCGTCGGCGACACGCGGACGCGCCAGGTCGACGTGCGCGTGGTCGTCGCGACGCAGCGCCCGCTCGCCGAGCTCGTCTCCGCCGGCCGGTTCCGCGAGGATCTCCGCTTCCGTCTCGAGGTGATCGCCATCGCCGTCCCGCCGCTCCGCGACCGCGACGGCGATCTCCCCTTGCTCATCGAGCAGCTGCTCGCGCGCCTCGCGCCGGGCCGGACGCCGCCGCGCCTCACGCGCGCCGCCCTGCGCGTCCTCGGCCAGCACCGCTGGCCCGGCAACGTCCGCGAGCTCGAGAACGCGCTCGCGCGGGGCGTCGCCATGGGCGGCGACGTCATCGACGTGAGCGATCTGCCCGAGGCCATCGCGAGCACCGCCGGCCGCCCCGAGCCCGCCAAGCCCATCGTCGGCGACGATCTCCGCCTGCGGCCCGCGCTCGCCGCCACCGAGCACGCGTACATCACGGCCGCGATGGCCCGCGCGAAGGGCAACCAGACCGTCGCGGCCCGCCTGCTCGGCCTGTCCCGCTTCGGCCTGCAGAAGAAGCTGCGCCGCCTCGCCGGCGACGACGCCGGTGGCGACGCTGGCGACGACGCCGACGCGTAGCGCTGGCCGCGTAGCGCTGGCCGCGTAGCGCTGGCTGCGTAGCGCTGGCCGCGTAGCGCCGATGCCACCGGTCTTCGGGCTGCCGAGCTGCGATGCTCGAGATCGGATGCCGCGCTCAGTCCGAGCGCAGGCTTCGCCGCGGGGAGTCCCCGTAGCGCTCGCAGCGCCAAGACTGGGTCGCGAGTGGCCCCGTAACCAGGAGCTGGCCGGGCTCGAACGCGAGGTGTGCCGCGGCCATTCCGGTTGGAATCCTGCCGACTTGCAAGAACGTCGCCACGTCCCAGACCTTGACGACCTGGTCACCGCCGACGCTGGCGATCAATCCGCCGCGGTCGTCGATCGCCAGCGCGTTGACGAAGTTGCCGTGCGCCTCGATCGTTGCGCGCGCCCGCCAGGTCGCGCGATCCCAGATCGTCAATGTGCCGCCCCAGGTGCCAGTCGCGAGCCAGCTGCTATCCGAGCTCCACGCTGCGGTCGCCACGGAGCCGGCGTGGGGCAGCGTGGCTTCGTGCGTGCCGGCACGGCGCCAGACGCGCGCCGTGCCGTCGAGGCTCAGCGTCGCGAGCCGGGCACCGTCGGGCGAGAACATCGCGTTGAGCACGCCCGCGCCATGCTCGAGCCGGACCGCGCTGGCGAGATCGCTGGACAGGAGCCACGCCGCGCCCTTGCGCTGGAGCTGCGTGGAGGCGCTCTCGAACGTGAACAGCGCGCCGCCGTCCCGGGACACGCCGATCTCGCTCACTGGGCCGACCTGGCGCTCGGCGACGAGCCGCCCGGTCGCGAGCTCCCAGACGGCGATCCTGCCCCCAGGGCTGCCGGTCACCGCGCGCCGGCCGTCGGGAAAGATCGCGACGCACGTTACGCCCTGGAGAGGCCCACGGAACTGCCGCTGCAGAGCCCCGCGGCCGTCGAGCACGTAGATGACGCCCTGCTCGTCGGCTGCGACCCCGATGGTGCCATCGGGTGTCAGCGCCCCGCCGACGAGGTCCGGCGTGGTCCACGTCCAGCGGGCCTCCGACGCGAGGTCCCAGACCGCGATCCCGCGCGGCCCGATGTGCGCCAGCCGGCCGCCCTCCACCATCGCCGAGTAGATGCTGGCGCCTCCCCCGCCCCACGTGCCGGCGACCGGCGAGGCGTACGTCTTGAGCCGCGCCT
>DATMCI010000059.1:0-67946 GCA_035558535.1 Kofleriaceae bacterium | reverse complement strand
CGGCTCGCGGTGTTCACGGTGTCGCCCCAGAGGTCGTAGATGAACTTCTTCTTGCCGATCACGCCGGCGACCACCGAGCCGGTGTGGATGCCGACGCGGATCGTCAGCGGCACGCCGGCGCGCTGGCCGTACTCGATGACGCCGGCCAGCATGTCGAGCGCCATGTGCGCGATCGCGGTCGCGTGATCGGCGACGGGCTGCGGGATGCCGGCGACGACCATGTACGCGTCGCCGATCGTCTTGATCTTCTCGAGGCCGTGCTGCTCGGCGAGCCGGTCGAACGTGCTGAACAGATCGTTCAGCATCGTGACCAGCTCCTCGGGGCTCGTGCGCGAGGACATCGCGGTGAACCCGACGATGTCGGCGAACAGCACCGAGACGGCGTCGAACCGGTCGACGATCAGGCTCTCGCCGGTCTTCAGGCGATCGGCGATCGGCTGCGGCAGCACGTTCAGGAGCAGGCGCTCCGACGTCTGCTTCTCGGCGATCAGCTCCTGCGTGCGCTGGCGGACCAGCTCCTCGAGCTGCTCGCTGTGGAGCTGGATCGTCGCGGCCATCTTGTTGAAGTTGTCGGCGAGCGTGCCGATCTCGTCGCGCGACAGCTCGGGCGTGCGCGCCGAGAAGTCCTTCTCGGCGAACCGCTTCACCGTCTCCGTCAGCGCCTGGATCGAGCGCGTCAGCACCGTGCCGAGCGTGATCGAGACGATCAGCGCGAGCACCACCACCGCGAGCGAGAGCTTGAACGCGAGCCCGCTCGTCTGCGCGAGCACCTCGCGCATCTTGCGGTCGGTGATGTCGATGCCGATCACCCCGAGGCAGCGGCCGTCCGCGCCGCGCAGCGGCACGCCGGACATGTCCGACAGCGGGATGTACGCCGACACCGAGTTGACGTTGAACTCGCTGTCGTGGACGAAGTCGAGCTCGTACCTGGGCTCGCAGGCGGCCAGCGCTTGCTTGAGCAGGGGGATCTCCGAGACGTCGTACGGCTGGTGGAAGTGGCTGATCTTCTCGTGCTTGGCGAGCGGCCGGCCGGCCGCGACCTTCGCGCGCAGCTCGAGCACGTCCGCGTCGGCGATGAACCGGGGATGATCGCCATCGGCGGTGGGCGCGAGCAGGTACGCGAACTGGATCAGCCGCGGCTCGGCGCTGCGGATCCGCCGCAGCTGATCGTAGATCCGCCGGTAGTCCGCCGAGTGCTCGACGTCGGCGACCGCGGCGTCGTCCAACTCGCCCTCGTCGGCGCGCGCCGCGAGCCTGCGGTAGGCGTCGAGATCGATGACGTGCGCGCCGATGTGCGTGATATCGCGGAGCCGATCCCGGAGATCGTCGGCGAGCTGTCGCTCGACGAGCCGGTAGAGGAACACGGCGAGCAGGACGCTGAGCAGCGAGCTGACGCCGAAGAACGCGACCGTGAGCTTCCGTCGGAGCCGCACCGAACCCAGCGCGAACGTACCACGCGGCTCGTTTCACCCGCGGCGCGGGTCAGGCTCGGCTGCTTGCGGGCGGTTTCCCTTGCGGCCCGTCGAGGGCTGCAATACGGTCCGCCGGATCTGAGCCCGTCCACCTCGAGACACTGGGGTTGTTAGGATGTCCGAGCAAGCGATCCCCGAGATCCCCGAGACCCTCATCGAGCAGATCCGCACCGGCAAGGCGGCGCTCGTCGTCGGCGCCGGCCTCGGCGTCCCGTCCTGGAAGCAGCTCCTCGAGCGCCTGACGAAGGCGCTCGAGACGCGCGGCCGCGAGGGTGACGAGGCCGCCACGGCCGATCTCGTGAAGCTCCTCGAGAGCGGCAACCTGGTCCGCTCCGTCGGCTTCCTCGCGCGCGCGCTCGGCGAGGACACGTGCGACAAGATCGTCGAGGAGACGTGGGCGATGCCGGAGGAGATCCCGGCCCTGCCGAAGGTGCTCGCGCAGCTGCCGTTCCGGCACGTCTGGACGACGTTCCCGGGCGAGGTCCTCGAGCGCGCGCTCGAGAGCGCGTCCCCGGAGGCGTGGCCGCCCGCGCGCGTCGTGACGTACCAGGAGCTGGGCGCGCTGTCGCCGCGGCGCCGCACGCTCGTCAAGATGCTCGGCAACTTCGACACGTACGTCGTGACGCCGAACTCGGTGCGGCGCGCGCTGTCGCGCGCCGTCGACCTGCGCGAGTACGCCCGCAAGCTCTACGTCGAGGGCTCGCTCGTGTTCGTGGGCTTCCGCTTCGGCGATCCGGATCTCTCGGCGCTGCTCGATCGCGTGTTCGGCGCGTTCGAGCCGCCGCGCGGCACGCACTACTTCCTGGGCGCCGGCGTCGGCCCGGTGACGGTCGACGAGCTCCTGGCCGATCACCACATGGAGGTCGTGAACCTCACCGGCGATGGCGATGGCGAGGGCGAGACGGCCGAGCGCGCGGTGATCGAGTGGCTCGAGGCGCTCCGCGGCAAGTGCGCCGCCGCGGGCGTCACGCTGACGCAGTCGCGCCCGGATCCCGACGACGCCGAGGGCTGGATCGCGCTGCTCGGCGAGGGGCCCGAGGAGGCGGCCGAGGCCAAGGACGCGCTCGAGCTGATCGAGCGCCGCGCGCGCGAGGGCAAGCAGTGGGACCAGGTGATCGAGGTCCTGCTCGGCAAGATCGAGCACGCGGGCGACGGGCCGGATCGCGCGGTGCTCCTGCGCCAGCTGGCCGAGGCGTACGAGATCGGGCTCGGCGATCTGAGCCGCGCGTTCGAGGCGGTCACCACGGCGTGCCAGGTGGCGCCGCAGGACGACGCGGCGGCGGCGCTCGCCGAGAAGCTGGCGGCCGCGAGCGGCGCGTGGAACGAGCTCGTCAACGAGGCGCAGCAGATCGCGGGCGAGGCGAAGGATCCGCAGGTGGCGGCGAAGTGGTGGGCGCGGCTCGGCACCTGGTACGCGACGCGCCTCGATCGCGTCGACTACGCGGCGCCGTCGCTGCGCCGCGCGATCGAGCTGGACATCGAGAACATCCCCGCGTACACGGCGCTCGCCGAGGTGCAGCGCAAGCAGGGCAAGTGGGCCGAGCTCGCGGACACGCTGCGCACGCACGCCGAGATCGAGTCCGATCCGAAGCAGAAGGTGGACCTCCTGCTCGGCCTGGGCGATCTCCTGGAGAGCCAGCTGTCGTCGACGGCGAAGGCGATCGAGGCGTACCAGACGGCCGCGGACCTCGACACGAGCTCCGAGGACGCGCTGGCCGCGCTCGAGCGGCTGTACCGGCGCTCCGAGCAGTGGGCGAACCTCGCCAAGGTCCTCGATCGGCGCGCCGAGATGTCCGAGGCGAGCGGCGATCCGCACCGCGCGGCGGCGCTGCGCCGCGAGCTCGCCACGGTGCGCGCCGAGAAGCTCGGCGACCTCGAGGGCGCGATCACGCGCTACGAGGCCGCGGTCGCCGCGAACGGCAGCGACGCCACGGCGCTCAAGGCGCTCGTCGATCTCTACGACAAGACGGGCCGCACCGAGGACTACCTGCGCACGATGGAGCGCCTCGCCCAGGTGGCGCCCGAGGGCGAGAAGCTCGCCACGCTGCGCAAGCTCGCCGCCGAGCTCGAGGATCGCGATCCAGCGCGCGCGGTGGGCGCGTACGAGCAGCTGATCACGGCTGACCCCGGCGCCGACGACGCGTACCGCGGCCTCGGGCGCGTGCTCGAGGCGCAGGAGAATTGGCGCGAGCTGGCGGCGCTCTACGGCCGCCACATCGCGGCCGCCAAGACGCCGGCGCAGCGCGTGGAGCTGTACCTCCTGTCCGCGCGCCTGCACGACCAAAAGCTCGGCGATCCGGCGCAGGCGATCGAGGCCATGCTCAACGTGCTCGCGATCGACGACCAGAACCGCGCGGCGCTCGCGGCCTTGCCGGCGCTCTACACGCGCACCGGCGCCCACGCGCGCGCGGTGGACATCCTCGTCCGCCACGCGGCGATCGAGGTCGATGGCTCGGCGCTGTACGCCGAGGCGGGGCGGATCGCCGCCGCGGAGCTCGGCGATCTCGAGCTCGCGCAGCGCCACTACGACAAGGCGCTGTCGAACAACGCCGAGCACTTCGGGACGCTGCGCGGCCTCGCCGACGTGCACGAGCGGCGCGGCCGCTGGGGCCAGGCGGTGGAGCTCATGCTCCGCGCCGAGGGCATCTCGGGCAACCGGCTCGAGCGCGTCGAGCTTTTGTGGCGCGCCGGCCAGCTCGCCGAGCAGAAGCTCGAGGATCCGGCGCGCGCGCTCGAGCTGTACGAGCGCGTGCTGAAGCTCGATCCCGATCACGTCGAGGCGGGCCAGCGCGTCGCGGAGCGGCTCGTCGCGGCCAAGCGCTGGGACGACGCGCTGCCGGTGCTCGAGATGCTCGCGCGCCACGGCGAGGGGCTCCCCGCCCCCGAGCTCGGCCGCCGCGAGGCCCAGCTCGGCCGCGCGTACGAGGCGGTCCACCGCACCGAGAAGGCGGCGCGCCACTTCCGGAGCGCCCTCGAGCACGATCCAAACAACTTCGACGCCGCGCTCGGCCTGGCCGCTGTCCTCATGACGGAGGCCAAGGCGACCGAGGGCCGCGCGGGCACCGGCGAGCAGTGGGCGGAGATCGATCGGCGCTACCGCGAGATCCTCGCGCACCACCGCGAGATCCCAGATCCGCTCGCCGCCGACATCTGGTACCGCCTCGGCGTCGCCGCGCGCGCGCTCGGCGACGATGCGAAGGCGGAGGCGAGCTTCCGCCGCGCGCTCGAGAAGGAGCCGCTGCACGAGCCCACGCTCGGCGCGATGGTCGAGCTCGGCGGCGCGCGCGGCGAGTGGCGCACGGTCGCCGAGGCCAAGCGCGCCCAGGCCGAGGCGCTCGGCCGCGCCGCGGGCGGCGAGGCGGACGGCAAGGCGCGGCGCGCGAAGCTGCTCGAGGAGATCGGCGACCTCTGGGCCGAGCGGCTCAAGGACGGGGCGCAGGCGATCACGGCGTACCAGGAGGCGCTCGCGCTCGCGCCGGGCTCGCGCCTGCTCCTGCACAAGGTGCTCGAGGCGTACACCGAGCAGCGGCAATGGAAGCCGGCGATCGCGACACTCGAGCAGCTGGGGGCGCAGGAGACGACCGCCGATCGCCGCGCGCGCTTCCGCCACGCGGCCGGCGTGATCGCGCGCGAGGAGCTCGCCGATCCCGACGTCGCGCTCGAGAAGTTCCAGGCCGCGCTCGACGATGCGCCGTTCACGCCGAAGGCGTTCGAGAGCGTCGAGCAGATCCTCGAGGAGCGGGAGGACTGGAAGAACCTCGCGCGCGCGTACCGCCGCCAGCTCAAGCGGATCGGCGAGGACGCGCCCGCCGATCTCCTGCTCCACCTGTGGACGAAGCTCGGCGACACGTACCTCGATCACCTCGGCGACACCGAGGCGGCGACCGAGGCGTACCAGGTGGCGTGCGAGCTCGCGCCCGACGACGTCGGCCGCCACGAGCAGCTCGCGGACCTCTACCTCGAGGCCGGCGAGTCGCGCCGCAAGGAGGCGATCGCCGAGCTGCAGTTCCTGCTCGCGCACGCGCCCGATCGCGTCGAGCTGTTCAAGGCGCTCGCGATGCTCTACCGGGCCGAGCACGAGCTCGACAAGGCGTGGTGCGTCGCGCAGGCGCTGGTCTTCCTCGGCGCCGCGTCCGACGAGGAGCGGCTCCTGTTCGAGAAGTTCCGGGCGTCCGGGTTTCTGCCCGCGCCGCACCGGCTGACCGAGGAGCTGTGGCAGAAGGCGGTGATCCACCCGCGCGAGGATCGCCACGTCGGCGCGATCTTCTCGTCGACCCTGGGCGCGCTCGCGGCCACGACGGCGCAGCCGGTGACGGCGTTCGGGCTCGCGCCCGAGGCGCGCGCCGACGTCGAGCGCGATCCGCGGCTCTTGCCTCGCATGGTCCGGTACATGAGCACGGTGCTCGCGATCGATCCGGCGCCGATGGTGTGGCTGCAGGAGAAGGGCGACGGCCTCCGCGTCGCGAACACCGTCGGGCTCGGCGCCGAGAAGCAGCGGCTCGTGCCGTCCTTGCTGATCGGCGCGCCGCACATCGGCAAGACCGACGAGCGCGAGCTCGCGTTCGAGTTCGGCAAGCGGATGACGTACCTGCGGCCGGAGCGGTTCGTGACGCTCGCGCTCGGCACGCTGCCGAAGCTCGAGGTGGCGTTCGCCGCGTCGGTCCTGGCGGGCGGCGCGAAGCTCACGCTGCCCGACGGCACGTCGTTCGAGAGCGCGGCCGGCGAGGACGCGCAGAAGCTCGCGGCGGCGCTGCGCCGGCAGGTGCCGGGCCCGCTGCTCGAGCAGGTCGGCGAGCTGGCGGCCAAGCTCGGGGAGCGGGCCGGAGGCGGCCTCATCTCGGTGTGGCGCACGGCGACGGATCTGACGGCGAACCGGGTGGGCTTCATCGTCGCGAACGACCTCGAGACGGCGGCGCGCCTGATCGCGACGGAGGGCGCCGCGCTGTCGAGCTTGCCGGTGAAGGATCGCCTGCGCGATCTGCTCGCGTATGCGGTCAGCGAGAGCTACTTCGCGGTGCGGCGGCACCTCGGGCTGATGATCAACGAGCGCGTCGCCGCGTAGGCACGGCGCGTCGCCGCGTAGGCACGGCGCGCTCGCCTCTGCCATAGTTCCGCTGTCGTGCGAGCTGCCCTGTCCGCTATCGCCACCTGCGCGCTCGCCGCGGCGTGCAGCGGCAGCGGCAGCGGCGGCGGCAGCGGCAGGGGAGGGCCGCCACCGGCCGCCTCGGCATCGGGGCCCAGGCTCCCGCCGCCGCCTCCGATCGATGCTTCCATCCGCGGCGCCGCGTACCTCGCGCGGGTCGCGGAGCACATCCAGCCGGCGTGGGCCCAGTTCCTCGAGGACTGCCGGCTGCGCCTACCGAAGGAGCACCCGCTGAACGCGCCCGGGCTGGCGGTGACCGCGGAGCTCGCGATCGCGCGCGACGGCAGCATCGCGAAGCTCGAGCTCGCGCAGGGCAGCGGCAACGCCGACTTCGACCGCGCGGTGGCCGCCGTGCTCGGTGACGCCGCGCCGCTGCCGCGCCCGTCGCCGGAGCTCGAGTCGGACGACGAGGCGGTGCACGTGCGCTGGCTGTTCGCGCGCGATCGCCGCCAGGCCGGCCCGGCGACCGCGCGCGTGGTCGCGTTCGAGCTCCCGCTGCTCGGCGTCGTCGATCGGCTGCTCGCGCGCGGCGCGCTCGCGCAGGCGGCGCACCGCATCCTGCAGGCGGCGGAGGGCAGCACCCCGGACGCCGAGCGCCTCGCGGCGACCGAGCGCGTGATGATCGCCGCGCTGCGCGAGGGGATGGCGAGCGCGGACGGCGGCGCGCGGCGGGCCGCCGTCGAGGCGGTGGGGCGCGTCGGCGTGCAGGCGCTCGCGGGCCAGCTCCACCTGCTCCTGATCTCGACGGTCGACTACGATCTGCGGCTCGCGGCGATCGCGGCGGCCGCCGCGATCGGCGATCCGGCCGCGCCCGGCGCGGGCACCGAGGAGGCGGCGCAGGGCCGGCGGCGCGCCGCCGACGCGATCCTCGCCGACTACCGCGCCGATCTGGCGAGCCGGCAGCGCCTCGCGCTCGAGAAGACGGCCGCGCTGGTCAAGCTGGGCCGCGCCGCCGACGCCGCGGCGGCGATCCGCGCCGAGCTCGAGGCGCCGCGCGCTGCGGCCGCGGGCGCGGGCGCCCCCGGCGCCCCCGGCGACATCGCCCTCGCGGCGCTCGCCCTCGCGCCGGATCCCTCGCTCGCGCCGAAGCTCCTCGCCTGGTCCCGGCGCGGCGACGCCCGCGTGCGCGCCGGCGTGTGCGGCGCGCTGCCCGCGTCGGCGCCCGCCCAGGCACCGCAGCTCGTCGCCCGCGGGCTGCGCGATGCCGACGCCGCCGTGCGGGCCGCGTGCGCCGGCGCGGCCGCGCGCTCCGCCGGCGCGGCGCCCGATGCCCAGCTCGTCCGCCGCCTGCGCGAGCTGGCCCGCGATCGCGATCACCAGGTCCGCGCCCGCGCCGTCGCGGCGCTCGCCGTCCTCGATCCCGCCGTCCGGATCCGCGTGCTCGAGGATCCCGCGGCGGAGGTCCGCGCCGCGGGCGTCGCCGCGGCGACCCTCGCCGAGCTGCGCGCGCTCGCCGGCGATCGCGACGCCGACGTCCGCGCCGCCGCCCTCGGGCGCCTCGGCGCCCAGGCCCCCGAGCTCCTCGCGCGCGCGGCCACCGACGGCGCCGCGCAGGTGCGGCGCGCGGCCGCCGCCGCGCTCGAAGACGTCGCCGCGCTCGAGCGCCTCGCCCACGACGACTCGCCCGAGGTCGCGGCCACGGCGCAGGTCCGCCTCGCGCTCCGCCGCGGGCGCGCGGCGATCACGATCCCGTCCCTGCAGCGGTTCGCCGCCGCCGCGAGCGGCAGCCCCGAGCGCGTGCGGATCGCACTTGCCTGGTTGCTGGCCCGCTAGGGGTGGGCCACCATTGCCGCATGGGCCGCACGCCAGGCGCCGTGGCGCTCCTCGCGACGACCGCCGCGGTCGGGACGAGCCTCGCCGGAGGCGCCTCCGGAGGTCACACGGCAGGCCCCCCCGGAGGCCACACCGGGCGGGTGATCCGCGTCGAGGCGCCGCGGCGGGTCGACGTGCTCGTCCCCGCCGGCCGGTTCATGATGGGCGTCGATCCGGACACCGCCTCGGCGGCCGTCGCGCAGTGCGATCTCGTGTACTCGCCGATGGTGACCGGCTTCACGAGCGGCAGCCCGCCCATCCGCGTGAACTTCTGCGAGGACTACGCAGACATGCTCGCCGCGATGCAGCCGCGGAGCGTCTACCTCGACGCGTTCGCGATCGATCGCCTCGAGGTCACCGTGGCCGACTACCGCCGGTGCGTCGCGGCCGGCGCGTGCAAGCTCGATCCGCTGGTCGCTGGCGACGAGCGCTACATCCGCGACGAGTGGCCGATGGTCAACGCCACCTGGGGCGAGGCGCAGGACTACTGCCACTGGCAAAAGGCGCGGCTGCCCACGGAGGCCGAGTGGGAGCGCGCGGCGCGCGGCACCGATCCGCAGGCCACCTGGCCGTGGGGCGAGCTGGAGCAGCCCAAGGACTTCAACCACGGCCAGCCGCGCGCGTTCGTGATGCGCCAGATCGATCGCCAGCCGTCGACGACGCCGCTCTCGTTCTTCGGCGATCCGGACGACAGCGACGGCGCCGCGCTGCTCTCCGTCCCCGGCAGCTACGTGTGGGGCGAGAGCCCGACCGGCACGCGCGATCAGGCCGGCAACGTCGCCGAGTGGACGGCGGACGCCTGGCAGCAGGACGAGCAGATCAAGGGCTACGCCGGCCTTGGGCCGATCAACCCGAGCCGCGAGGGCGCCTCCCACGCGCCGCGCGTCGTGCGCGGCGGCTCGTGGCGCCAGCCCGTCTTCGTCGCCAAGTCGAACCTGCGCGATCCGTTCGGCGAGCTGTACGAGCCGACGCGGCGGTTCTCGCACGTCGGCTTCCGCTGCGCGCGCAGCGTCCGCTAGCCCGGCCGCCGGCTACATCGCGTCGATCGCGTCGATGACCGGCGCGTCGGGCGACGCGTCCGGCAGCGGGCTCGCGTCGATGACCTGGTTGTCCGAGTTGCTCGAGCGGCACACGCCCTCGCCCGTGTTGCAGGTGAGGTCCGCCGCGCAGTCGGCGTCGACCTGGCAGCGCTCGCCCTCTCCCTGCTTGCAGCTCGCGATGCCGAGGGCGGCGAGCGCGGCGAGCGCGAACGACGCGACGATGAACCGGACTGTGCGCTTCACTCGGAGACCTCCTCGAGCGGTGGGATCTCGATCCACTCCACCTTCGTGACCTCGACCTCGCGCTTGCCCTTCGGCGTCTGGACGTTGACCGTCTCGCCGACATCCTTGCCGATCAGCGCGCGCGCGAGCGGCGCGCCGATCGAGATCCGGCCGCGCTTGATGTCGGCCTCGTGCTCCCCGACGATCGCGAGCCGCTGCTTCTCGCCGCTATCGGTGTCCTCGATGGTCACGGTGGCACCGAACTTGACCCTCGTACCCGACAGTTTGGTTGGATCGATCACCTCGGCCAGGGCCGTTTTTGCTTCAAGCTCGCGGATCTTGGCCTCGATCAGCCCCTGCTCCTCCTTCGCCGCGCTGTAGTCGGCGTTCTCGGAGAGATCGCCGTGGCCGCGCGCGATCTCGATCGCGCGCGAGTTCGCCGGACGGTCCACATCCTTCAGCTTCTTGAGCTGCGCCTTCATCGCCGCATACCCCGATGGGCTCATCGGGAACTTCTGGTCCGCCATGGCGATTCCTTATCTGCTTGTGCGCCGGGTCGCAAGCTACAGGGGACAGGTCGAGCACGCCGGTGAGAGCGTGGACGAGCACTCCAGCGTGCCGGGCTTCGCGCACGTGGTTCCCAGAGGGCACGTCATGGTGTCGCACGCACCCGTGGCACAGGTGACGTCACACGCGCACGCGGCTCCGCAGCTCACCGACCCGCACGCGTTGTTGTTCCCGATGCACGTGACCTTGCACGCCGCGCCCGAGCCGCAGGTGAGGTTTCCGCACGCCCCGTCGGTGGTGCAGTTGAAGGTGCACGGCACGCCCGCCGCGCAGCGGAGATCTCCGCACGCGTTCATCGTCGAGCAGGTGACCGTGCACGACGCGGCCCCCGCCGGGCAGATGATGCCGCTGTCGCAGGAGTTGGCGCCTGTACACGCGATCGCGCAAGCGTAGCCGCTCGGGCAGGAGAGGTTGTTGCAGCGGTTGCCCGGCGGATTGCAGTTGATGTTGCAGGTCTTCGCGACCGGATCGCAGCCGCCGTTGCAGGCGGCGGGGCACTGCGTCTCGACGCAGTAGCCCTGGTCGCAGATCCGGCCGCCGTCGCACTCGTCGCTGGTCGAGCACTCGTAGCTAGACGACTTGCGGCCGACGAGGCAGCTCGCCGCGACCGCCATGACGAGCACCAGGGCCAGCGCGCTCGCGATCAGGCGCGCGAGCGAGGTCCGTGACGCCGTGGTGCTCAAAACACACCTCCGAGCATCAGTGTCGCGCCGCCCGGGGCCGGCGCCGGTGCGACCACTGTGTGCTGCGCCTTGCGGTCGCGGTAGAGGATCCAGCCGCCGAGGCCGCCGACAGCGAGCCCGGCCAGGAACAGGGCGTTGCCCGCCCATGCACGCGAGCGCGCGGTGTCCTCGAGCGCGACGAGCGAGGTGAAGTCGTTGAGGTTGGCCACCGGGTGCGCGTCGATGTCGTCCTCGAGGCCGGAGGCGCTCGACCACAGCGCGAAGCTGATCAGGAGGAGCGTGGCGCCGCCGCCGACCGCCGCGTACCCGAGCACCTTCTGGCGCCGGAGCGGAGTCCGCGGCGTGTCGCCCGGATTCTCTGCCGTCGGCGGGCCAGGCGGCTGCGGCGACACCCCGCCTGCGGGACTGTCGTTCGTCTGGTCATTCGTCGTGTCGTTCGTCGTGTCGTTCGATTTGTCGTTCGACTTCTGAAACAGCGGCTGGAGCTCCGACTCGGCACGGGCCGGCGCGTCGGACGCCTCCAGCCGGGTCGTGACCTCGCGGCGCTGCTTGCCCTTCGCGACGCGCCGCACGACCAGCACGAGCTTGCCGTCTTCCTTCGTCACCGTTCCGTAGATCAGCTCGTCGACGCCGAGCGTGGCGCGGACGTCCTCGGCGCACGCGGGCGCCTTGGGATCGCAGCCGATCGCGACCGCCGTGTCGCTGAACGTGGCGTTGCCGGTGGTCACCTTGGCGTCGAGCGTGCGCGCGAGGCGCTGCACCGACGCCGAGTACTTCGCGCGGATCGCCGGATCGGCGTCGCCGTCCAGCGGCAGCACCATCACCTTGCCCGGCCCGGCGAAGGCGCTCGTGGTGAGCGCCACGAGGGCGAGCAGGGCGAGGACAGGAGAGCGGGGGCAGCTCATCGCGGCCCGCCGATCTTCCCACGGATCGTGGCGGCGTCGCTCGCGTTCGGCGCCAGTTGCAGGTAGCGCTGGAACGCGGTCGTCGCGGAGCGCGCGTCACCGAGCCGCTCGTGCACCATGCCGACGCCGCGCCACGCCATCGCGAAGCTCGGGTTCGCGGCGATCGCGCGCTTGAAGTGCGTCAGCGCCGTCCGCATATCGCCGACGACGTACGCGTTGATCCCGCTGCGGTACAGCGTGGTCGGATCGGCCTTCTCCGGCGGCTTCGGCGGCTTGGGCGGCTTGCTCCCGACGCGATCCGGCGGCAGCTCGATCGTCGTGTCCGGCGCCTGCGATCCGGCGCCGGAGCCCGCCTCGCCCGCGCCGCTGCCCGTCGCGGCGGAGCCGCTGCCGGAGCCGCCGCCGGAGCTGCTGGGGTCACCGGAGCCCTCGGCCGATCCGCCGGAGCCCTCGCCGGACGGGTCCGGAGCCGCCTGCGCCGCGTCCTTGGGACCGTCCTTGCCGTCCGTCAGGAGGGCCGCGTTGTCTTTGCGCGGGCCGTCATCGCCGCCGCGCGCGATCAGGAGCACGACCACCAGCACCGCGAGCGCCGCGGTCGCGATCGCGAGGTACGTCACGCCGCGCTTCGACGGGAACCGGGCCGGTGCGGCCGCCGTGGGCACCATCGCGATCGGCTCGCTCGCGGCCGCCTCCGCGACCTCGTCCATCGACGCCGAGAGCACCGTCGCCGCGGCGTCCTCCTCGTCCTCGTACGCGGGCGCGACGGGCGGCGGGAGGTCCGCCGCGATCGCGCGCGGGTACTCGATCGGGTGCGGCGACGCCGCGAGCTGCGCGACCGGCGTGATCGGCCGCGCGCCCGGCGCGCCCGGCGCGCCCGGCGCGCCCGGCCTGCCCGGCGTGGAGTCGAGCCGCGCCGGCTTGCCCGTCTGCGCTTGCATCTCGAGCGTGCTCGGCCGGTACCGGGCCGAGAAGTCGCTCGTGTGGATCGGCGAGCCCGAGGCGAGCATGCCGTCGTCGAACGCGGCCTCGAGCACGTCGGCGCTCGCGCGGCCCTTGCTCGAGACCTCCTGGAGGAGCCGCTTGCGCGCGTCGATGTGCGACTTGAAGGTCGCCTGCATGTACTTGGCGATCTTCTCGTTCTTGCCGCCGTAGGCTTCCTGGCGCAGTACCTCCTCGAGGTCCTGCGCCATCTCCTTCGCCGTCGAGTAGCGCTGCGCCGGATCGCGCTGCAGCGCGCGCATCACGATCGGATCGAACGCGGCGGGCACGTCGCCGTTGATCTTCGAGGGCACCGGGATCTCGGACTCCAGCACCTGGCGCATCGTGTCGCTGTCGTTGCCGCCCTTGAACAGGCGCTTCAGCGTGAGCGCCTCCCACAGCACGCAGCCGAGCGACCAGATGTCGCTGCGGCGATCGCCCGGGTGGCCGCGCAGCTTCTCCGGCGCCATGTAGCTGAACTTTCCCTGCACGCGCCGGTTCTGCGAGACCGACTGGGTCGCCTTCGCGACGCCGAAGTCGACCAGCTTCACCTGCCCGTTGTAGAGCACGACGATGTTGCCGAGCGAGACGTCGTGGTGGACGAGCTCGAGCGGATCGCCGCCCATCGTGCGGAGCTCGTGGGCCGCGTCGAGGCCCTCGGCCGTGTCGGCGACCAGCCGCGCCGTCGAGAGCGGATCCAGCCGCTTGCCCTCGCGGCCGGCGCGGAGCACCGCGAGGAGCGGCTCGCCCTCGAGGTATTCCATCGCGATGAAGAACCGGCCGTCCGCCTGCCCGAGGTCGTAGATGTCGACGACGTTCGGGTGCTTGAGCAGCGCCGCGACGCGCGCTTCGTCGAGTAGCATGTCGACGAAGTCCTTCTGCGCGGCGAGGTTCTCGTGAACCAGCTTGACGACGACCAACTTTTCGAAACCGGCCGGACCACGCTGCAGGGCGAGCTGCACCTCGGCCATCCCACCCTCGCCGATGCGGGTAATCAGCTCGTATCGTCCAAGCTTGGACGTCCGGTTGCCGACATCCCCCAGCGCTGACACGGGAGGCAGTGTAACGCAACGTGCCCTTTCCCTAGGGGCTACAAGGTACAACTTAGGTGTAGGTATGAGCCTCACAATTGCGGTCGATCACCATTCGCTGCTCGAGATCTGCGCGTTCGTCACTCGCGCGGCACAGCCGATCTCGCAGCTCGCGACCCCCGCGGGCACGAGCGCGCTCGCGACGGCGGCGGCGCAGGCCCCGTTCTCACCGACGGACGACATCCGGACGGCGGTGCGCGATCTCCTGCGTCAAGGCGGCTTCAAGCCCGCCGGACGCAGCAAGCCGGCCTCGGAGTACCTCGTGGCCGCGTTCGCCGAGGATCGCTTCCCGCGCATCAACGCGCTCGTCGACACGTGCAACGTCGTCTCGCTCCATACGGGGCTGCCGATCTCGCTCGTCGATCTCGACAAGCTCGAGGGCGCGCTCGCGGTCCGCGTCGCGCCGCCCGGCACGTCGTACGTGTTCAACCCGGCCGGCCAGGTGATCGACGTGAGCGGCCTCCTGTGCCTGTACGACGAGCGCGGCCCGTCGGGATCGCCCGTCAAGGACGCGCAGCGCACGAAGACCGACGACGGCACGCGGCACACGCTGTCGATCATCTGGGGCACGCGCGCGCTGCCCGAGCGGGCGGCGCGGGCGGCGCAGTGGTACCGCGAGCTCGTCGCGGCGGTCGAGGGCGCGTCGGTGGAGGATGTCGTGCTGGCGTGAGGCGCGGCTAACTAACCGCACCGCGCGACGAGCAGCACGAGGACGAAGAGGAGCACCGCGCCCGCCGCGGCGTACGGCGACCACCACGGGACCCGCCGCTTGAACGTCCACGAGACCACGCGCTGGTGCAACGGCTTGGCCTTGCGCGTGAGCGCCTGCCACCGCGACTTCGGCGGGGTGCGGCTCTCCTGCACCCAGCGCTGGAGCTCGTCGAGCGACGCGCTCTGGCGCGCGACGGTCCAGCTCGGCTCGGCCTGCAGCGAGCGCGACGCCTCGGCGTTCGCCGGGATCACGTCGGCGACGGTCTTGAAGTCGTCGTCATCCGCGAACGGGTTGGGCTCGTCTCCCCACGGCGGCTTCGGCAGCGGCGGCGGAATGCTCGGCGGCTTCGGGACTACCGGCGGCTTCGGGACTACCGGCGGCTTCGGGACTGCCGGCGGGTTCGGGACTGCCGGCGGCTTCGGGACCGCCGGCTCCTCGAGCACGAGCGCCGGAGATCTCTCCGTGAGCAGCGGCGTCATCGCCGGCTCCGTCACCGGCTCCTCGAACACGGACGCCGGAGATCTCTCCGTGAGCAGCGGCGTGTGCGGCTCGACCCGCGCCACCAGCACTCCGGCGATCGCGTCCGGCGGCGGCTGCCAGTCCGGCGCGTTCGGCGCCGTCCGCAGCGTCGACACCTCCTGCTCCGACTCCGCCGACTCCGTCGGCTCCGCCGACTCCGCCGACTCCGCTGACTCCGCCGGCTCCGCCGACTCCGCCGGCTCCGCCATCGCGTCGCCGAACGCGGCCGCCAGCGTCTCGGGGCTCGGCCGGCGCTGGTGCGCGATCTCTGCCAGCACGCGCTCGCGCGCCGCGATGCGCGGGCCGAACACCGCCTCCATATGTCGCGCGATCCGATCGTGCGTCGGTCCGTAGCCGGCCTCGCGCAGCACCGCCTCGAGGCTCGCCGCCAGCTCCTTCGCCGTCTGGTAGCGCCGGGCCGGATCGCGCTCCAGCGCGCGCATCACGATCGGATCGAGCGACGGCGGCGCGCTCGGCTCGATCTGCGACGGCGGCGCGATCTTCGCGCCCAGCACCTGGCGCACCGTCTCGGCGTCGGAGTCGCCCTTGAACAGCCGCCGCAGCGTGAGCGCCTCCCACAGCACGCAGCCCAGCGACCAGATGTCGCTGCGCCGATCGACCGCCGCCTCCTGCACCTTCTCCGGTGACATGTACCCGAGCTTGCCGTGCACCCGCGGGCCGTGCGGCGCGCGCTGCGCCTTCGCGACGCCGAAGTCGACCAGCTTCACGCGCCCGCTGTAGAGCACGACGATGTTGCCCAGCGAGACGTCGTGGTGGACGAGCTCCAGCGGCCGGCCGCCCTGCGCCGTGAGCTCGTGCGCCGCCGCCAGGCCCTCGGCCGTGTCGGCGATGACGCGCGCGATCGACAGCGGATCGAGGCGCGGGCCGCCCAGCCCGGCCTTGCGCAGCACCTCGAGCAGCGGCTCGCCGCCCAGGTACTCCATCACGATGAAGTAGCGGCCGGCCTCCTCGCCGAGCTCGTGGATCGCGACGACGTTCGGGTGCTTGATCATCCCGGCGTGGCGCGCCTCGTCGAGCAGCATCTGGCTGAACGCCGCCTGCGAGACCAGGTGCTCGTGCACGAGCTTGAGGACCACCGGCGCCCCGGCGCCCGCCGGCGCCCCGGCGCCCGCTGGCGCGCGCGCTACCGCGAGGTGGACCTCCGCCATCCCACCTCGTCCGATCAGCGCGACGAGCTCGTAGCGCCCGATCCGGATCGGGCGTGCCTCGGACGGATCCGGTGCCGGCACGCGGCAATTGTAAGCCGACAGGCGCCGTCACCGGCAACCGCCGCGGCAGGGTACTAGCCCCCTGGCGCTGGCGCGTAACGCTGCAGGGGCGCGACGCGCAGGTCGCCGCGCTTGGCCACCGCGATCGCCTCGATCGTGGCCCGCGCCCCGCGCAGCGTCGTCTGGTAGGCGATGTTGTTCATGAGCGTCGCCCGGCGGAGCGACTGCGAGTCGAGGATCGCCTGCGCGCCCTCGGTCGTGTTGATGACCAGCTGGATCTCGTGGTTGTCGATCGCGTCGACGCAGTGCGGGCGCCCCTCGAGCACCTTGTTCATGCCGCGCACGTCGAGCCCCGCGGCGCGCAGGACCGCCGCCGTGCCGTGCGTCGCGGTCAGCTGAAACCCCAGGTGGGCGAGGCGGCGCGCGATCTCGACGGCGGCCGGCTTGTCCTGATCGCGCACCGACAGGAACGCGGTGCCGCTCGTCGGCAGCTGCGTCCCCGACGCGAGGCAGCTCTTCATGAACGCGCGCGCGAAGTCGGTGTCGATGCCCATGACCTCGCCCGTCGAGCGCATCTCCGGGCCGAGCAGCGTGTCGACGCCCTCGAACTTGACGAACGGGAACACCACCTCCTTCACGGAGACGTGGCGCACCTCGACCTCCTCGGCCATGCCGAGCTCGGCGAGCGTGCGGCCCGCCATCACCTTCGCGCCGATCTTCGCGAGCGGCCGGCCGATCGCCTTCGAGACGAACGGGATCGTGCGCGACGCGCGCGGGTTGACCTCGAGCACGAACACGTCGCCGCCGACCACCGCGAACTGCACGTTCATGAGGCCGACCACGCCGAGCTCGGTCGCGAGCATCCGCGCCTGGCGCTTGACCTCGTCGACGATGTCGGCCGGCAGCGAGTACGGCGGCAGCGCGCACGCCGAGTCGCCGGAGTGGATGCCCGCCTCCTCGATGTGCTCCATCACGCCGCCCACCATCACCGCGCCCGTCCGATCCGCCACCACGTCGACGTCGAGCTCGACCGCGTCCGCCAGGAACTGATCGATGAGCAGCGGGAACCCGACCGCCGCCGACTCGTCGCGGCCGCCGCCCAGGACGCCCCGGCCCGCGCCCAGCACGCGCTGGAAGTAGCCCTCGAGGCCGTGCGCGTCGTAGATCCGCTCCATCGCGCGGCCGCCGAGCACGTAGCTCGGCCGCACCATGACCGGGAAGCCGATCTCGGCGGCGTGCTGCCGCGCCTCCTCGAGGCTGCGCGCGATCCCCCACCGGGGCGCGTGCAGCCCGAGCCCTTGCATCACCGCGCCGAACCGCTCGCGATCCTCGGCGCGGTCGATCGCGTCGGCGCTCGTGCCGAGGATCGGCACGCCCGCCTGCGCGAGCGCCACCGCGAGCTTGAGCGGCGTCTGCCCGCCGAACTGCACGATCACGCCCCACGGCCGCTCGAGGTCGCAGATCTCGAGCACGTCCTCGAGCGTCAGCGGCTCGAAGTACAGCCGGTCCGAGGTGTCGTAGTCCGTCGACACCGTCTCGGGGTTGCAGTTCACCATGATCGTCTCGATGCCCTCCTCGCGGAGCGCCATCGCGGCGTGGACGCAGCAGTAGTCGAACTCGATGCCCTGGCCGATCCGGTTCGGCCCGCCGCCGAGGATGATCACCTTGCGCCGATCCGTCGGGCGCGCCTCGCACTCGTCCTCGTACGACGAGTACAGGTACGGCGTGTGCGACTCGAACTCGGCGCCGCAGGTGTCGACCCGCTTGTAGACCGGCCGGATGCCCGCCGCGTGGCGCGCGGCGCGGACCTCCGCCTCCGTCGCCCCCGTGAGCGCGGCGAGCCGGCGATCGCTCATCCCCATGCGCTTGTACTCGCGCAGCCTGGGCGCGATCTCCGCGAGCGGCTGGCCCGCGAGGCCCTGCTCGGTCACCGCGATCGCGTGGACGTGGTGGAGGAACCACGGATCGATCCGCGTCAGCTCGTGGGCGCGCTCGAGCGTGAGCCCCAGCTGGAACGCGCGGCCCACCTGGAACAGCCGCTCGGGCGAGGCCGTGGCGATCGCCCGCTCGAGCGCCGCGAGATCATCGCCCGCCGCCGCGAGCGGCAGATCGAACCCCGCGCGGCCCGTCTCGAGCGAGCGGATCGCCTTGCCGAGCGCCTCGCGGAACGTGCGGCCGATCGCCATCGCCTCGCCGACCGACTTCATCTGCGGGCCGAGCACCGGCTTGGCCGACGGGAACTTCTCGAACGCGAAGCGCGGCCACTTCACGACCACGTAGTCGATCGTCGGCTCGAAGCTCGCCGGCGTGACCCGCGTGATGTCGTTCTTGAGCTCGTCGAGCGTGTAGCCGATCGCGAGCTTCGCCGCGATCTTGGCGATCGGGAACCCCGTCGCCTTCGACGCCAGCGCCGAGCTGCGCGACACGCGCGGGTTCATCTCGATCACGAGCATCCGGCCCGTGCGCGGGTCCACGGCGAACTGCACGTTCGAGCCGCCCGTGGTGACGCCGATCTCGCGCATGATCGCGATCGAGGCGTCGCGCATGCGCTGGTACTCCTTGTCGGTCAGGGTCATCGCGGGCGCGACGGTGATCGAGTCGCCCGTGTGGACGCCCATCGGATCGAGGTTCTCGATCGAGCAGATGATGACCGCGTTGTCCTTGGTGTCGCGCACCACCTCGAGCTCGTACTCCTTCCATCCGAGGACCGACTCCTCGATGAGGATCGAGTGGACCGGCGACTGATCGAGGCCGAACTGGACCATCCGATCGAGCTCGCTGCGGTTGTACGCGATGCCGCCGCCCGAGCCGCCCAGCGTGAACGACGGCCGCAGGATCGTCGGGAAGCCGATCTCGTCGACCGCGGCGCGCGCCTCCGCCACCGAGGAGACGAGCCGCGACCTGGGGCAGGAGAGCCCGATCCGCGCCATCGCCTGCTTGAACAGCTCGCGGTCCTCGGCCATCTCGATCGACGGCACGCTCGCGCCCAGGAGCTCGACCTTGTGCTTGTCGAGCAGGCCCGCCTTGTGCGCGGCCATCGCCAGGTTCAGGCCCGTCTGGCCGCCGAGCGTCGGCAGGATCGCCGACACCTTCTCGCGCGCCAGCACCTTGTCGAGGACCTCGACCGTGAGCGGCTCGACGTACGTCGCGTCCGCGAGGTCGGGGTCCGTCATGATCGTCGCCGGGTTCGAGTTGATCAGGACGACGCGCAGGCGCTCCTCGCGGAGCGCCTTGCACGCCTGCGTCCCCGAGTAGTCGAACTCGCTGGCCTGGCCGATCACGATCGGCCCCGAGCCGATGATCAAGACCGATTCGAGATCGCTCCGGCGCGGCATCGCGGCACGTGTACCGCGTTGCGGCGCGCCCAACAATCATCTCGCCGCAGAAGCGTCCGCCCGGGTGCACCGCCTGGACGCGCCGCGCGCCGCGCTCAGCGCTTCTTGACGAGGCCCTGCTCGACCTTGAAGTCGTCCGCGAGCGGCCCCGTCAGCACCGCCGCGACCGCGTCGGCCTGGCCACCGAGCGGCGCCTTGCTCTTCTCGAGCACCTCGACGATCGTGCGCTTGATCCGGCCGGACTCCTCCTCGGGCCGGATCAGCGCCGCGATGAGTGGCGGGCCGATCTTGGCGGGATCGCGCCCGGCCATGCCGTCGATCGCGGCGAACCGCGAGTTCTCGTCGAAGTCGCCCACGTACGGCGCGAGCCGGCTCACGACCTCGTCGTCGGTGGCCGGCTTCCACTCCGAGAACCAGCGGACGAGATCGATCCGCTTCTCGGGCATCCGCACGTAGCCCGGCGGCTCGCTCTGGAACAGCTGGTCGGCCACCTCGAGCACCTTCTCGCGGGGGGCGATCTTCTCGAGCACCCGGAGCGGGAACGCGATCTGCTCCGCCTGCTTCATGTAGCGGATCAGCGGCGGCAGGGCCTGTGCACCGAACCCCACGAGCGTGGTGACGACCCAGTTCTTCTCGTCCTCGTCCTCGACGCCCTTCGTGCTGGTGATGCCGAACCGCTTGCAGAGGCCAAACAGCGCAGCCTCGCTGCCGTCCTCCTTGAGCCGCTCGAGGGCCGCCCAGCGATCCACCTGCTGGGACAGCTTGTTCGTCGCCTTGGCGATCGTCTTGTCGAGGGACTTTTCTTTGGAGAACAGGCCGAAAACCATAAGACTCCGAGGCGTGCAGGGAAAAAGTACCACACAGGTAGGTCGCGCCCGGCTCGCGGTCAACCTCGCAGCGTGCATACAATGCGGCCGATGAAGCTCCGGCCCCTCCCGGTCGGGACCGCGGCGCTCGCCGCGGCCCTGGCGTGCTCGTCCGCTCCGGTGAAAGCCGACCAGAAGGCCGGCCCGAAACCCACCGAGGCCAAGCCCGCTCCCAAGCCCGCCCCGAAACCGGAGCCGCCCAGGACCGGCAAGCTCGGGCCCGTCAGCGAGCGGGCCCAGCTCCTGCGCGAGGCCGCCGACCAGCTCGAGAAGGCCGCGCAGCAGCTCGAGCGCGGCAACCGGAACCTCGCCGAGCAGCTGTTCTCGACCGCCGAGCTGCTCGTCGGCCCCGAGGCGCTGGCGCAGCTCGCCCCGCTGTTCCGCGAGGGCGCGCCGCCGCGCGTCACCACGCCCACCCAGAAGGTGGACACCGCCGCGGCGCCGCAGCCCAAGGTCGGCGGGAGCTCGGAGGCCGATGACGAGGCCGCCAAGGTGCCGCCGCCCAAGGTCGAGGTCGGCAGCGTCACCGGCACGCTGCAGATCGACGGCAAGGCCGCCAACAGCTTCGGGCTCGTCACGCTCGAGCCCGCGAGCGGCAAGTGGAAGCCGCGCACGCCCAAGCGCGTCGTCGTCGAGCAGCGCGGCCGCGAGTTTTTGCCGAGCCTCATCGCCGTGCCCGCCGGCTCGACCATCTCGTTCCCGAACTTCGACAGCGTGTTCCACAACGTCTTCTCGACCTCGCCGCTCGCCGCGTTCGACCTCGGCCTGTACAAGGCCGGCGAGGCGCGCGAGTACAAGTTCGAGAAGGAGGGCATCATCCGGCTCGGCTGCAACCTGCACGCGAACATGAGCGCGTACATCGTCGTCGTCGGCGCGCCCGCGTACACCGTCACCGACGAGAAGGGCAACTTCACGTTCCGGCGCGTGATCCCCGGCAAGTACAAGCTCCGCGGCTGGAGCGTGAAGAGCGGCGCGCCCGTCACCCAGGACGTCACCGTCAAGGCCGGCCAGAACACGTTCTCCGTCGGCGTCTCGGCCGACGGGCCCGCCGGCGCGCCCTCCGATAAGTTCGGAGGCAAGCGTGGCTAGAGCCGCGATGGCGCTCGGGGCCGTGCTGATCGTCGCCGGCGGCGGCGCGCTCGGCTTCGCGCTCACGCGCAAGGCTCCGAGCGAGATGACGCCCGAGGCGAGCGCCGCGATGGCGAGCGCCGTCGGCAAGCTCGACGGCGACGTGCGCGAGGCGCGCGCCAGCGTCGCGCAGCGCGCGCGGACCCTGTCCGAGAGCCGCGACATCGCGGCGCCGATCGGCTCGGACGAGTCGACCGCCTCGGAGCGGATCGGCAAGGAGCTGACGTTCAAGCTCGAGCCCAACGAGTCGATCGAGCTCGTCCAGGTGCCCAAGGGCGGCAAGCCCGAGCCCCTGTTCGCGCTGCCCAAGGGCAGCGGCAAGCTCACGGCGGCCGCCGGGCCCGCCGCGGAGCTCTCCGGCGAGCAGCTGCTCGTCTCGCACACGTTCTCCGTCGAGGCTGGCGTCGAGCAGTACAAGCTGACCCACACCGGCTTCGTCACCGCGCGCCGCGCGATCGATCTCGCGCCCGCGTTCAAGATGCTGCGCGACGCCGGGGTCACCGGCAGCTTCGAGCTCGCCGGCAAGTCGGCCGTGCTCGGCCCGCTCCCCGCGGGCGCCAAGACCGAGGCCCGGTCGCTGCCGTCGGAGAAGGACGCCCGCCTCGTCATGGGCCTCGCCAGGGCGCAGGGCGGGTTGCCGCTGCCGCTCGTCGCGGGCGGCGCGGGCGCCGCGGCCCTGGGCCTCGCGCTCGTCCTGATCGGCATGCTCGCCGGCAAGAAGCGGGGCCAAAGCCCAGAGCAGGCGGCGCAGAGCTACATCCAGTCGATGCCCACCGTCGAGTCGCGCCCGCCGCCCGACGCGTACGCCCAGACGAAGCTCTCGGCGGCGCACGCCGTGGCCACCGGCACGCCGTCGCCCGTCGACTCGCTGGCGTTCTCGATCAACCCGAGCAACCTCGGGCCCGGCGCGCTGATCGGGCGCTGGGAGGTCGTGCGCCGGCTCGGCTCTGGCGGCATGGCCGACGTCTACCTCGCGCACGCCAAGGGCGAGGCCGGGTTCGAGAAGCTCGTCGCGATCAAGGTCATGCACTCGCACCTGGCGCGCAACCAGCGCGCCGTCGAGCACTTCCTCGACGAGGCGAAGCTCGCCGCGCGCATCCATCACCCCAACGTCGTCGGCATCCAGGATCTCGGCAAGATCGGCAACGACTACGTGATCGTGATGGACTTCGTCGAGGGCGTCGATCTCGAGCGCCTGCTCTCCTCGGCGCGCGAGGCGCAGCGCCCCGTGCCGCTCGACGTCGCGCTCGGCATCCTCGTGCGGATCTGCGACGGCCTGAACGCCGCCCACACCGCCGTCGGCCCGGACGGCACGGCGCTCGGCATCATCCACCGCGACGTCAAGAGCGCGAACGTCCTCGTCTCGCGCCAGGGCGGCGTGAAGGTCGTGGACTTCGGCATCGCGAAGGCGGCGGTGCAGGGCCACATGACGATGGCCGGCGAGACGAAGGGGACGCCGTCGATGATGGCGCCCGAGCAGCGCGTCGGCGAGGTGGTCGATGTCCGCGCCGACGTCTACTCGCTCGCGGCCGTCGGCTACGAGATCGTGACCGGCCACGCCGTGAACCTCGACCTGGCGGCGCTCGCGCACCTCGGCGTCGAGAACTGGCCGCACCTGCCGCTGCCGTCGAGCCTGCGGGCGAACCTGCCGCAGGAGCTCGACGAGATCCTGCTCGTGGCGATGTCGTTCGAGCGGGAGAAGCGCCCCGCCGACTGTGCCGTGTTCGGCGCGCAGTTCGAGGATGTGATGAAGCGCCACAACCTGTCGGCCAGCGACAAGGACATCGCGCGCTGGGCCGAGAGCGAGCTGCGCCTGCTCGTGCCCGCGTTCCAGGGCGTGGCGACGGCGGTCAGCAAGCCCGTCATCGGCTGAGGGGGCGCGCGCGAGGCGCGCAGGTGCGAGCAGGTGCGATCTTGCCGCTGTGACCAGAGGCGTCGTGGAGGCCAAAAACTTGCCAGGGTCATGGTGTGGCCGAGGATTGGGTGATGGACGCTAACGAGACGTTTGCCCCATCGATCTCCGAGCCTTTGACCTGGAGCGAGATCCGCAAGCGGTATCCCGACCAGCAAGTGTGCTTGGTCGAGATCGATCGCATCCATCCGCGAGGCTTGGCGTTCCGTACGGCGCGCGTCGCTGGTCATGGCAAGACGCGCCGCGAAGCCTTCGACCAGATGCGATCGTGGGAAGGACGTTACGATGACGTCGGCCGTTACTTCACGGGACGAGCGAATGGGTGGCTCATGCGCCCATCGCCGATCCTCGACGACGAGGCTTGAGACGCCCGCGTTCCAGGGCGTGACGACGGCGGTCAGCAAGCCTGTCATCGGCTGAGGGCGGGCCGGCGGGCGGCTCGGGCGTTCAAGACAACGGGCGCAGCGAGCGCATGAACTGCTCGAAGGAGTCAGCAAGCTTCCGCATATCGCGGCGGTCGTGCCATAGGACGCGCGGGTTCGCATCATCGGGGCGCGCGTCGTCGCCCGTGCGCATGAGCCACACCTCGCCGCGATGCTCACCAACGAGCGCGAGCAGGATCCGATCACCGAAGTCATCGTGTCCGATGAACAGCAGAGCGGGGCTGGGCAACATCGGACGTGAACGATTCGCACGCGTCGCGAGATCGCGCGAGTCATCTTCGGTATCGTCGAGGCTGAACAGGCGATTGATAATTCCCTGATCGAACTCGCGGTTCGCCCGATCGAGGCGGCCGCCGTTCACGTCGAGGAGGAACTGCCTGTAATCGTCGGGTAGCGGATGACCATACGACTGCTCGAACGCCCTGATCTGTGTGTCGGTCACCTGAGGACCGCGTCGCTGCATCGGTGGCCAGCTAATCGCCATACTTGGGGACTCCACTTCCGTGCTTGTACCTCGCGACACCGCCGCTGTGCTTCACGGCCTCGTGAAGCTCGGTGGGTACGAGGTACATCGTCTTCATGTCCTCTGCGTGGTGCCAGGTCCAACCGTCAGGTATCTCGTCGAGCTTTGCCTTCTTGGTGGCGGCGGCGAAGTCCGCCCTGCGGGAGCCAGTGTACTCGATCTCGACGTAGTTCTTGCCGTTCGGCAGCTGCTTGGCGTGCGGCGCGAAGTCCGGGTACCCCTCCTTCGTGAATCGTAGCTCCTTACTGCGGAACTTCGGAGGCAGGACGTCTGCGGGAAATGCTTGACCGGCATACTCGTGGTTTTGCGGCAGCCGGCCCGCGACGGGCCTCACGTTCGTCGCCTCCTCGGCCAGCTCGGCGTGCTTCAGCTTCTGCTGCGCGGCGATGTTGCCGGCCGACTTGTGGAGCGCGGCCTTGGCCTCCCGCTTCGCCTGCTTGGCCGCCTTCCGATACGCGTCGAAGTACTTACGCTGGAGCTCCCAGTAGATCCGGCGGGTCGCTGCATCGCGTTCAGCCTTGGTCGCGGCGCTCCACGCCGCGGCCTTCACCTTGTCGGCCTTGATGGCCTTGATCGCCGCCTTGGTCTCCTTCACAGCAGCGCGTCGCGCCTCGCTCGCGATCATCCTGCGTGCCGCGGCCGCGGAGGCGATCTTGCCGAGGCCCTTGCGGAACAGGTCCGCACCGGCGCCGGTGATGTTGCCGTCGGCGACAATCAGCGCGACTTCGATCAGGCCCTTGAGCGCGGCCGGAATGCCGATCAGGCCACCGAACAAGCCGATGCCGCTCGGCACGCCATCATCGCCGGGCTTGCCTTTGCCGCCGTACATCCCGCCTTCGGAGCCGCCCTTCTGGCCGTCCTTCGAGCCTTCTTCGGAGCCGCCCTTGCCGCCCGATTCGGAGCCCTTGCCCTGACCATCGGGGCGCGCCTGGTCGCCGCCGGGGCCCGTGCCACCCACGCGGGTGTCGTCGCCGGTGCGGCCATCGGGAGCGCCACCGGGCGAGCCCTCGCCACCGGGCGTCTTGCCGCCACTCGTGGCGCCGGTGGTCGCTTCATCCTCGAGAGCCTCATCATTGGGACCGATGTCGAGGTCTCGCTCGAGCTCGTCGGCGATTCGTTCGTCCTCTGTGGTGCCGAGTGCGGTCTCGGTCTCTTCTTCTGCCTCGGTATCGCTACCGTCGCCGCTTTGCTTGCTGCCGTCCGCCTTGCCCTTCGCGGTGCCGGCGCCTTGCTCTCCGCTGTGGCGGTCCTGGCTGTCGCCATCGTGCTTGCCGCCCTCTTTGCTCTCCTGCTTACCGGCGCCTTGCTCTTCGCCGTCGCGACTCTTGCTGTTGTTGCTACCCGCATCTTTGCCATCCGGGCTCACGCGCGGTGTGGAGCCATCTCCGCCCTCGTTCGGATCTCTCGCGTGGCCCGGTGCCTTGTCCGATTCCTTGGCATTCTCATCGAACGTGACGTCTCCGACGGCATGCGCGTAGACGACGATCTTCTTGCCCCCGGCCTTCGCCCACGCCTCGACCGCCGATCCGCCGCGGCCGTCCTTGTTGGTGTTGACCCGGATCGTCGAACCGCCGGTGTTGTCCCACGACCAGCCCTTGCCACCGCGCGTCGCCGTGTACTTCTGTGGCAACTCGCCTTCCCAGCGCCCCTTCGACTCCCACCGCTGGATCACCTCGCCGGTCTCGTCATAGACGAGAACACGAAGCACCACGTTCGGTTCGTTCTCGGCAGAATCGGCTACGCGCGGCGGCGGTGCTCTATGCGAGCTGCTGCTCGCAGGCGGAGGGACCGCGGAACCGGATAGCGAGCCGCCGGGACCAGCCGCGCGAGCTACGCCACCGCCAACGCGCGGGCCAGGCTCGAGCGCCTCGGTGAGCGTGCGCTTACCCGGCGCCAGAGCGGGTCCGCTACGGGTGACTACACCAGAACCGGCACCGATACTCCCCGTCCGCTTGCGTTCGTTTCCCATCTCACCTCCTCCGTGCAGAACATAGTGCCCGGAATCCCCGTCACGTCCTACGGGTGGCGGCATGACACTTCCTCGTTCCGTGTCGATTATGTTCGCTGTTCGCTCGGTGTCTCTTGTCCCTACTTGCTCCATTCCTCGATTACGGCATTTGCGATGTAGCCGACATTTCTAGGAGGACTGTGCCCAGGGCGCCCAGGTATGCCGCTCGGCTTCGAGCGCGAGAAGTGCTCTGCCGGATGCACCGTGTTCGGCGCTCAGTTCGAGGCCGTGACGAGGCGCCACAACCTGATGGCCAGCGACGAGGGCATCGGGCGTTGGGCCGAGAGTGATCTGCGCCTGCTCGTCCCCACGTTCCAGGGCGTCACGACGACGGTAAGCCAGCCCGTCATCGGCTGAGCGCGGGCGGCGTGGGCGGCGACTGCTCGTTATGCATCAGCTGCCGCATATTGCGGCAGATGCCTGCTGATAGGCCGGCTGGCAGGCAGCATCGCACCGCCGTTTATGATGTGGAATGCCGCATTTTGCGGCAGAGTCTCAGGTGGGTCACGAAGGAGCACGGGCGAACGTGGCGATTTTGCTGCGATAGGCTGTAGGCGGCACGGTCTGGCCCCGCTGCTTAATCGCAAGCCCAGGGCTCCCTCACTGTCGCTATGGCACCAGTGCCGCTTCAATAAATGTCGTTTTCGGGCTACCTGTGTCGTCTCAGGGGCGTGGGGAAAAGGGCCTGCTTTACGAAAGCGCGATCGCCGCGCCGCCTACTAGGGCCTCCGAATACGGATTCCGCGGAGGCGCTCGAGTCGACCGGGCTTGGCGCTGACCGGCGCGCCGAGGTGCTGCGTAGGGCCAAGCTGCACCGGCGCAACAGCCACGGTCCGCACATCCCTATTACTGGGCTGCGTTCATTCCCGCCGGTGACTGGGCGCCGCTCGCCCGCCGGCACAATCCGCCAACAGGAGGCAAGGTGATGGTCTCGAGGATTCAGATGCCGTCTCGCAGATTGGGAGTTCTGGCACTCATCGTGCTCTTGCTGGGGTGCTTGAAGACTGGGGCACGCTGGTCGACCGCCGGCCCTCCAGGGCCGAACGACGAGGCTACTTCGCTCGACAAGCAAGTGGAGATGCTCTACAGCCAAGGCAAATTTCGTGAGGCGCTGCCGCTGGCGGAGCGTAGCCTCGCGCTTCGCGGGAAAGCGCTGGACGCGAGGCATCCCCTCGTCGCCGAAAGCCTCAACAACCTTGCGGCGCTCTACTATGCGCAAGGCGCGTTGGCGCGCGCCGAGCCACTCTTAGTCCTCGCGCTTGAGATTCGCGAGAAGGCGCTGGGCGAGAAGCATCCGAACGTAGCTGAAAGCCTCAACAACCTCGCGAGGCTCTACACGGCACAAGGCGTGTACGCGCGCGCTGAGCCGCTCTTGGTCCGCGCGCTCGACATCCGCGAGCAGATGCTGGGCGCGAGGCATCCCGATGTCGCTCTAAGCCTCAACAACCTTGCTGGACTATACTTCATGCAAGGGGCATACGCGCGTGCGGACCCACTCTATGTCCGCGCCCTCGACATCCGCGAGAAGGCGTTGGGCGCGAGGCATCCCGACGTCGCCCTAAGTCTCAACAACCTCGGTGGACTATACCTCATGCAAGGGGCATACGCGCGCGCGGAGCCGCTCTTGATCCGCGCCCTCGACATCCGGGAGAAGGCGCTGGATGCGACGCATCCAGACGTCGCTACGAGCTTCCACAACCTTGCCAGGCTCTACTACGCGCAAGGCGCGTACGCGCGCGCCGAGCCGTTCTTCGTCCGCGCGCTCGACATCTTCGAGAAAGCGCTGGGCGCGCGGCATCCTAGCGTCGCCCAAAGCCTCAACAGCCTTGCGGGTCTTTACTACACACAAGGCGCATACGCGCGTGCCGAGCCACTCTTGGTCCGCGCGCTCGAGATTCGCGAGAAGGCGCTCGACGCAAGACATCCCGACGTCGCCCAAAGCCTCAACAACCTTGCGAGTCTCTACCGCGCCCAAGGGGCGTTCGCGCACGCCGAGCCGCTCTTAGTCCGCGCACTTGAGATTCGCGAGAAGACGCTCGGCGCGAGACATCCCGACGTCGCCGAAAGCCTCAGCAACCTCGCGGGTCTCTACCACGCGCAAGGGGCGTTCGCACGCGCCGAGCCACTCTTGGTCCGCGCGCTCGAGATTCGCGAGAAGGCGCTCGGCGCGGCGCATCCCGATGTCGTCGAAAGCCTCAGCAACCTCGCGGGTCTCTACCACGTGCAAGGGGCGTTCGCGCGCGCGGCGCCGCTCTATGTCCGCGCCGCCGAGATCCAAGAAGCCTATCTGCGAGTCGAACTTGTGCGTCTCTCCGAGGCCCGCAAGCGAGACCTCATGTCGCTCCAGCAAGGGATGATGCAAGCTCTGGTGTCATTTCATGCGCACGACTTGCCTTCCAACTCGCGCGCGCTCGAGACCGCGTTCACGGCCGTCCTGCGGCGCAAGGGCCGGATCCTTGATGCCCTCGTGGAGGCCCAGGCCAGCCTGCGTGCTCACCTCACCCCACAGCTTCGCGACAAACTCGCCCAACTCGCAGACGCCACTACGCACTTTTCGACACGCCTGCGCGCCCCCTTCGACCCCAAGACCGCGCGCAACCAGCAGGACGAGATCAACAACCTCCGTACCCAGATCGACACCCTCGAGGGCGAGCTCAACGCCGCCAGTGGCCCATTCCGCGCCCGCTCGGAGCCGGTCACGCTAACCAAGCTCCAGGCTGCGTTGCCGCCGGGGGCCGCGCTGGTCGAACTCGTTCGCTACCACCGCTTCGATGCTCGACAAGCTCAGAAGCCCTGGCAGGAGGCGCGCTACCTCGCGTACCTCTTGTCCAGGCAAGGTCCTCCCCGATGGATTTCGCTCGGCGAGGCGGCACCGATCGAAGCCGCGGTCGACGACGTGCTCGCCACGATGCGCAAGGGCGCCTCCGCAGAAGCTGCCAGGCGCGCGCTCCGCAACCTCGATGCGAAGCTCCTCGCACCGATCCGCAGCCGGCTGCCCGGCGTCTCGCACCTCATCATTTCGCCCGATGACAAGCTCAACCTGGTCCCGTTCGAAGCGTTGATCGATCCGCAAGGCCGTCCGGCCATCGAGCAATACCTCATCAGCTATCTGACCAGCGGTCGCGACCTGTTGCGGCTGGCCGCCAAGCAGGCTCCGCAGTTCCCCGCCACGCTCGTGGCAGATCCTGAGTATGGCCCGGGCCCGTACGTCCGCCTTGCGGGCACAGTCGCCGAGGCGGACGCGATTGTGCGCCACTTTCCCGGCATCCAAACCCTCAGCGGTGGCCAGGCGACCAAGGCCGCACTGACGCGGATTGCCGGCCCGGCCGTGCTCCACGTCGCCACGCATGGCTTCTACAACCGCGCTGCCGGCAAGGCACCAGCGACACCGACGACTGTCGCTCAGCGGCACTTCGCAGCAGCAGACCGCGGGATGTCGATCGAAAGCGCGATCGCCACGCTGCCTCCTGGGTCAGCGAACGATGACCCGACCGAGGCGCTCGATCATGCTGGCCTGGCGCTGGCAGGCGCGAACGTACGCCCCGACGGCATCGTGAGCGCGCGCGAGCTTGCCGGCATGGACTGGTGGGGGACCCAGCTCGTCGTGTTATCCGCGTGCGAGACCGGCGTGGGCGCGGTCAAGTCCGGCGAAGGGGTGTACGGACTGCGCCGCGCGCTGGTGCTGGCGGGCGCGCAGTCGCAGGTGGTCAGCCTGTGGAACGTCAGTGACTCGTCGGCGCCGGAGCTGATGCGCGAGTTCTATGGCGAGCTCGCCCGTGGCACCGGGCGCGCCGAGGCGCTGCGCCGGGCCAAGCTGCGCTTGATGCGCCAGCCGCGGTTCGCACATCCCTATTACTGGGCAGCGTTCATCCCTGCTGGCGACTGGACTCCGCTCGCCGTCGGCACGATGCGCCCGTAGAGCGAAGGGGCCAAGGTCTTCGACCGATCGGATATTCTGGCGCGTGATCGATTGGGATCTCTAACGGAGGAGAACGGGATCATGGCATTCATTCGGACAGTTCCAGAGGCAGAGGCGACGGGCGATGTGAAGGCGATGTACGAGGGGGGGCGGACGTCGCTCGGCCACGTGCCCAATTACGTGCTGGCGTTCAGCCAGAATCCTGCGGTGTGGAACACCTGCATCCAGATGATCGGCGCCATCCGCGCCCAGATGGATGTCCGCCGCTACGAGCTCGTGACCGTGGCCACGGCCCTGGCGATCGAGGGCTCGTACTGCGCGCTGTCGCATGGCCAGATCCTCGTCGATGAGGTCCTCGGCGTCGAGCAGACCGCCGCGTTCGCGCGCGACTACCGGAGCTCGGCGCTCACGCCGGCCGAGAAGTCCATGGTCGCCTTCGTGCAGAAGATCGCGCGGCGCGCGCGCGACGTAACACAGGCAGACATCGACGAGCTGCGCGGCCACGCGTTCACCGACCGCGAGATCACCGACATCGCCGCGGCGGCCAGCGTGCGCTGCTTCATGGTCAAGTTCCTCGACGCCGTCGGCTCGGAGGCGGATCCCTCCTACGCGGACATGGCGCCAGAGCTGCGGCAGCTGCTCACCGTCGGCCGCGACATCGCGCCGCGCCCGGCGGGCCCGGACGGCCGGTGACCCGCCGCCGACGAGCTCAGACGGCGTCGAATTCGGGGCGGTAGCGCACGATGCCGTGGACGCCGCCCAGGCCGCCAGGGGCGAGCTCCTGCACCAGGAATGCCTCGTCGGGCGCCGGCCGGTCCCACGCGAGCCCGTGCGTGCTCGCGCGGACGAAGCCGTGCCGCGGATAGTATTCGGGGTGGCCGAGGACGACGCAGAAGCGGTGCCCGGCCTCGCGCAGCCGGCGGAGCCCGTCGGCGATGAGCCGGCCGCCGATGCCGGCGCGCTGGCGGGACGGGAGGACGGCCATCGGCGCGAGGCCGACGCCCTCGAGCGTGGTGCCGTCGGCGCGCGTCACCGTCACCGGCGAGAACGCGATGTGGCCGGCGAGCTCGCCGTCGACCTCGGCGACGAGGGACAGGGTGAGCCCGGCGCCTGCGCGCAGCGCGTCCACGAGCCGGGCCTCGGCGTCCGTCTCGAACGCCGCCGCGTTCACGGCGTGGATCGCGCGCTGATCGGCCGGCTGCTCCTCGCGGACGAGCACGGGAGACGTCATGGCGTCTCGTGTATCACGCGGCGCGCTGCAGGCGTGCCGTGGGGCGCGGCGTCGCCGCGGGCGCGGCGGGTCAGTTCGTGGCTTCGTGCTCGAGGCGGGCGACCGTCTTGCGCGCCTGCTCGGCGAGGTAGCCGGCGGGGCGCAGCCGCAGGAACGTCGATAGATCGGCGAGCGCGCGCCGGTGGCGGCCGAGCTCGGCGTGGCACTGGCCGCGGTTGAAGTAGACCTCGGGGGTGTCGGGATCGAGCCGGATCGCGACGTCGAGGTGTGGGATCGCCTCGGGGAAGCGGCCCTGCATCGCGAGCGCCGAGCCCTTGTTGAAGTAGGCGGTCGCGTACCCGGGGTTGACCTGGATCGCCAGATCGTAGTCGCGCATCGCGCCGTCGAAGTCGCCGGACTCGGCGCGGAGCAGCCCGCGCTCGGTGAGCGCGCCCGGGTGGCACGGCACGAGCTCGATCGCGCGATCGATATCGGCGAGCGCCTGGGCGTGGCGCTGGAGCTTGCAGTTCACGACGCCGCGGCCGTAATAGGCGTCCGAGTCCTCGGGGGCGAGCGCGATCGCGTCGTCGAACGCGACGAGCGCGTCGATCAGGGCGCCGTCCTCCTGCAGCGCCCAGCCCTCCTCGAGGTGCGCCGCGATGAGCCCCGGATCGGGTGGGCCCGGCTCGGGGCGGTCACCGAGCGCGCGGCGGAACCGCGCGACGAGCTCCGAGAGGTCCGGGACGCGGATCATCCGGCCGGCACGCTCGGCGTCCTCGATCGCGGCCTGCGGATCGCCGAGCTCGTGGTGCGCCTCGGCGCGGCTCAGGTACGCCAGCGCCTTCGTCTCGCCATCGCTCGCGAGCGCGATCGCTCGCGAGAGCTCGATCCGCGCGGCGCGCGCGTCCTGCAAATGCAGGTGGCACACGCCGCGATCGAGGCGCGCCTCGCAGGAGATCGGGAGCTGCGCGATGACCTGCTCGAGCTCGAGGAGCGCGGCGCTCCATTGCTTGCGCGCCATCTTGGCGCGCGCGCGGTTGTGGATCGCGGCGCTCTCCGCGACGAGCGTGGAGAGCGCCGCCTCCTCGGGGGCGGTGGCGGGCTCGAGCGCGGTGGCGCTCGGCTCGCCGGACACCCAGTGCTTGATTCGCTGCAGCAGGGACATGCCTTCTCCGGGTCGCACGTGAGATTCGGCGCCGCGGCGGCACTGAATCCGACACGATTCATCCCGCGAGCATGATCCCGCACACGGATCAGGCGGATGCGCGCGCGCTCACCAGGCGGCGCCGCTGGCGCGGGTTCCCGGCGAGGTCGCCAGGGATGAGATCGCCGTGTGCAGTACGAATCCTCCCGCGCTCCCATCGGGGCTGCGGTTCATCGAGACCCCATCCGTACCCGACAGCGTCGACGAGTACGCGAAGCTGTCCTTCACCGCGCCTGCCGCACTCTTCAGCGTGACGGTGTCGCCGGAGTTGGACAGGTTGAGGCTGCCCGTCGACGCGGCGATCGCGTTCGTGAGGCCGGACGGGATGGCGGAGGCGCCGCCGAACACGACCAGCGCCTTGCCCGGCTGCAGCGTGGTGCCGGCGGCGAAGGTGTGGCGCGCCTGGGTCGCGTCGGACAGCGTCCAGCCGCCGAGGTCGGCGGCGGCGGTGCCGATGTTCACGATCTCGATCGCCTCGCCCGCCGTGTTGCTGCCCGGCTCGTTGGCGAGGATCTCGTTCACGACGACCTGGGCAGTGCCGCCGGCCGGCGTGATGGCGAACGTGCCGTCGCTCGTGTCGGTCGCGGCCGAGGCCAGATCCGAGATCCGCACGCGGCACAGGCTGCTCGCGCTCGCCGGGACGGTCCACGCGAAGGTCCCCGCGGCGGCGCTCGTGCTGCTCGTGATGAGCGTCCAGGTCCCGCCGTCGTCGAGCGTGTACTCGAGCCTCACGCTGGCGACGCCGGCGGAGCTCCACGCGATGACCTGGCTCGTCCCGCCGGTGAAGCTCTCGCTGCCGTTGGGCGCCGTCATGGTAACGGTCGGGCTCCCACCGCCACCGCTGCCCCACGTGTACCGGCTCAGCACCGGGAAGTGATCGCTCGTAGTGGTGCCGTAGCTGGCGATGTACTGATCGACCCGGTACGCCGTCACGGAGCCGGCGATGTAGAGCGCGCTGGCCTCGTTCGTGTTCAGGTGGTGATCGATCGTGTCCGAGTAGCTCACCGTCGAGGAGGTGCCCGCGAGCGAGAGCGCCTGCGTCGGGAGCTTGTAGCGCGCGGCGTCGCTCACGAAGCTCGCGTACGGAGACGCGCGGCCGGCGGTGATCGACGTGTCCACGTCGTCGTTCCAGTCACCGATCACCCAGACCTTCTGCGTCGGGTACGTCGTGTCGAGGTACGACTTGAGCGCGCTCGCGGCGTTCGCACGCCGCTGCCAGCTCGCCGTGTCGGAGCAGCACTTGGCGTGCAGCACGATCACCACGATGTCCTCGGTCGTGCCGTTCAGGGTCACGCGCAAGGTGACCTGCAGGGGCGGGCGCCCGCCGAAGTCGTAGTCGCTGGCGGTGAGGATCACGCGCGCGTCCACCACGCTCGCGAGCGCGCTCTTGTAGAGGATCCCGACCTTCTGCTCGGTATTGCTGAAGTCGCTGTAATAGGCAGCTCCATTGATGACATTGGCCTCGTTGGCGAGGAATCCCGTGTACCCGGGGAGCTGGCTCTCGAGGCTGTTCCACTGCGCGCTGCTCACGATCTCGGCGAAGCCCCAGATGTCGAAGTCGGTGCCGCTGACGACGTCGCGCGCGTTCTGGAGCTGGAGCGCCTCGTTGGTCGGGCCGTTGGCTGTGTCGCCGAACCACTCGATGTTCCACGACGCGACGTCGAGCGTCGTGGCGCCTCCCTTCGCCGGGATCGTCACCGCCTGGGCGACGGCGGCGATCTGATCGGGGGTGTCCTCGAGCTCTGCGCCCGGCGACACGCAGGCCGCGAGACACAGGGAGAGGAGCAGGGAGCCGAGCAGGGAGACGGCGCGCGAGGGCGCAGCAGCAGGACGAGCGCGAAGACCAGGGACCATGACTTGCACCTCCGGTGGCGCGCGGCCGCGACGAGAAGCTGCGCGGCCGGCGGGGCGGTGCCGCCGAGTGCAGGGCTCACGCCACGGCAAACTCGCGAGGATGCAGCGGCCGGCGCGGCCCAAGCCCTGACAGCTGCGCCTCGGTTGTACTGTGGGTGTCCGTGGTCTCGCGCGTGGGCCCGGCCGGTCCGACGACCGGCCGGCGCGTGGGCTCAGGAGCCGCGGGACGGGCGGCAGACCTTGCGGCCCATCGCGCCGTCGACGAACGGCAGGCTCGAGACGCAGCTCGCCTCGCTCTCGACCGGGCGGTTGTCGTTGCAGTCGGCCTTGTCGGCGCAGACGAGGAAGCAGTAGCTCATGCCGTCGTCCTCGGTGACGCAGGCCGAGCCGTCGGGGCAATCGACGTCGCCCGCGCACGCGGAGATGCCGCAGTAGCCGCCCTTGAACTGCGTCAGGCAGCGCTGCCCCTCCTCGGTGCAGTCATCGTCGGCGGCGCACGCCGCGCCGACGCCGCGATCGTTGGCGTCACCGCCGCAACCGGCCAGGCCCAGCGCGAACAGGCAAGCGAGGAGAGGTTGGCGCATACGCGCACGTTGCCACCGGCAGCGCCCGCGCGCACAGCGCCCGCGCGCGGAATCGGGCGAATCGTGCGCCGCGCACGGTTGGCTGCGGCGGAGCAGCGCGTCAGCTCGAGAACCGCAGCCGGAGCTCGGGCGGGAAGGCGCCGCGGCGGCGCTTCGCCGGTGGCGAGACGGCGGTGATCACGCCCCGGTCCTCGAGCTTGGTCAGGACGTTGCGCTTGTACTGGGTCTCGTGGAACGGGGTCTCCGCGAGGACGAAGTCCTCGATCTCGTTCACGGTCACCTCGCGGCTCGCGAAGCGCGCGCAGATCGCCTGCGCGAGCTTTTCGAAGTCGGGCTGCGGCGAGAACAGGAGGAGCTGTGCCTGGTTCGTGGCGTCGGAGAAGCGGAATTCTCCGGACTGATCGACCCGCCACATCGCCTCCTTCATCTTCTGGATCCCCTTGCGGCTGTTCGTCGCGAAGAACAGGAAGTAGTCGGTCACGTCCTTGTCGTTGCGCATCTCGAACGACCGCACGTAACGGGCGCCGGCGGCCTCGCGGAGCTGGCGTACGTAGAGATCGTGCAAGAGCGCCCTCCGGGCGTGCTTGTCCTCGAGCTCGAGCACCTCTCGCCATCGCTCGGTGCCGAACAGCCGGTCGAACGTCGCGGGGTGATGGGGGTGCGAGACGAATCGATTGACCTCCTCGTACATGAAGTTGATGAGCACCTCGCAGCTCGGGAACGAGAGGATCGTCTTCACGAGCTCGAACGGCGTCTGGCTCCAGCCGAATGGATCGATGAACGCGAACGTGGGTGGGAGCGGCCGTTCGTCCTTGGCGTAGAAGTGGAGCAGGTGGGTCTGGAAGCCCTCCTCGAACGTCGCGCTCACGATCTTCGTGTGGAAGTTCTTCGGCAGGTCCATGGTGCCGACCAGGGAGCGGAGGTGATCGGCGCGATCCTCGTCCTTCTCGATGAACAGGAACAGGAGCACCGTCGTCGGCGGGATCCGGTCTTTGTGCTGGAGCGCCGCCTCGAGCGCGATGATCGGGGAGCCGGACTCGCCACCTGCGTAGACGCCGGGCCCCGCGAAGCCGTCGACGTATGCGATCCGGGGGAACTTGCCGAGGCTCAAGATCGCCGTCCACGCCTCGAGGTAACGGCGGAGGATCTCGTGCTTCGCGCGGGTGTGTGGCTCGAGCGGCCACAGCGTCGTCTTCGGCGCGGGCACGGCTCAGCCGTTCCTCAGCCGCCTACGACTGCGAGCCGCGGGCCGCTCGAGGCTGGGCGGGCGGGCATCTCGTCCCACGTGCGGTCGTCGAGCGTCCGGCCGGTTCGATGCTTTCGTACACCGCCCCATTGCTTGAAGAAGAAGCGTACGCCCGCCGCCTGACACTGGTCGCGGATGGATCGCACCCAGTCGGCATCCATGGGGCGCGCGCCTGGACCGCTCTCGCCGCCGACGATCACCCAGTGGATGCGATCGAGGTCGAGGTCCGGCAAGGGCCCGAGCAACGGCTCGATGCTGAGGAACCGAACGGTGGCGGAGACCCTGCGCAGCGCATCGATCCGGGAGGTGTACTTCGCGTTCTCGACGCTCACGCCCATCCACACGTTCGGGGAGATCGTGAGCTTGTCCGTGAGCTCGGCCATGCGCTCGGCGCGCTTCGTGAGCACCTGGAACTGGTGCTGCGAGGCGCGCTTCATCACCTCGAAGACGCGGCGGATATACGGGAGCGGCACCTCTTCGTGGAACAGATCGGACATGCTGTTGACGAAGATCCGGCGCGAGGCGCGCCACGTGAGCGGCAGCTCGAGCGCCTTCGGGACGAGGCGTAGATCGAAGCCTTGCTCGAACGGGTGATCCTTCACCCCGCGGAACCGCTCGGCGAACGTCTCGGCGTAGCAGTGCTTGCAGCCGGGCGAGATCTTCGTGCAGCCGCGCACGGGGTTCCACGTGGCGTCGGTCCACTCGATCGCGCTGCCGTCAGACATGGATTACTGAGCCAATGTACAGTATCGAGATCATCGGCTCAATTCTTCGACGGCCCGTGTAGCGAGCGGCGCGGTCAGAACCGGAGCGTCGTCGAGACGCCGGCGGTGCCGGGAGAGACGGCGGGCGACACCGTGATCTGCTCGTCGCGGCCGAGGGCGAACCAGAGGCCGGCGCCGAGCGCCAGCGCGCCAGCGAGGCTGAAGCTGACGATGGACAGGGTCTGGTAGCGCTGGCCCTCGGCGATCGCGTCGTCGTAGAGCCGCCGCGTCGTGGAGTTGAAGGGCGGAGGCGTGCCGTTCAGGCCGACGTAGAGGTCCTCGACGTCGCGCTCGGCGGCGTCGGCGGAGTAAGCGAGGACCGCGCCGGTCGTGACGAGCGCGAGCGAGCCGCCGACGAGCAGCCACGGCCCGTTGTGGCGGCCACGGCGCGACGGCGCGGCGGCGTCGGCAGCACCGGCAGTGGTGGGCTTCGCAGGTGCACCGGCGGCGTCGGGCTTGGCAGGCGCAGCGGCGGCGTCGGGCTTGGCGGGCGCGGCGGTGGCGGCGGGCTTGGCGGGCGCGCCGCCGGAGCCCGGCTGCGTCACGGCGCCGCCAGCTCCGTCGGGGCCCGGCACAGGGGCGGGCGCAGGGGCGGGGGCGGGCGCGGGCGCGGGATCGGGCGGCAGCGGCGCGTCGGGGTCGGCCCCGCACGCGGCGATCTTCGCGCGTGTCAGCTTCGCGAAGTCCTCCTTGGGCTTGCCGTCCCGGAGGTAGCGCCGGTAGTAGGTCACCGCGGCGTCGCACTTGCCGGCGCGCTCGTTCGCGCTGCCGAGCTTGTAGAGGAACGCCGGATCCTGCGCGAGCTCGTACGCGGCGCCGTAGTCGCGGATGGCGTCCTCGTAGCGCGACTCGCGCATGGCGGCCTCGGCGGCCTGGTAGAGCGCCTTGGCGCGCTCGCGGTCGCTGGCCGGCTGCGCGTCGGCGGCGACCGTCAGCGCGGCGAGGACGCCCGCGAGCACACCCGATACGACGGCGCGCATGCGCGGAGCGTACCCCAAGTCCGGTCCGCGCGAGCCGGCGCAGGCGCGCTCACGCGCGGTCTCGTCGCGTCAGCGCGGCGGGGACCAGCGCCCCGGCGTGACCAAGTAGAAGGTTCTGCGCTATACCGCCGGGCGGAGTCCCATGGCCAAGATCGATCTCGTCCGGAACCTCGGTGTCGTCGCTCACATCGACGCCGGCAAGACCACGGTGTCCGAGCGGTTCCTGTTCCTCTCGGGCAAGATCCACAAGGTCGGCGAGGTCCACGATGGCGAGACCGAGATGGACTGGATGGAGCAGGAGCGGGAGCGCGGGATCACGATCACGGCCGCCGCCACCACGTTCGAGTGGAAGAAGCACGAGATCCACCTGATCGACACGCCGGGCCACGTCGACTTCACGATCGAGGTCGAGCGCAGCCTGCGCGTCCTCGACGGCGCGGTGGTCGTGTTCTGCGGCGTCGCGGGCGTGCAGCCGCAGTCGGAGACGGTTTGGCACCAGGCCGACAAGTTCAAGGTCCCGCGCGTGGCGTTCATCAACAAGCTCGATCGCGTCGGCGCGTCGTTCCCGGCGGCGGTCGCCGACATCCGCGCGCGGCTCGGCGCCAACGCGGTGCCGCTCCAGCTCCCGATCGGCGCCGAGGACGCGTTCACCGGCTGCATCGATCTGGTCCGCCAGAAGGCGCTGATGTTCACGGGCGACGTCACCGATGCGCCCGAGGTCAAAGAGATCCCGGCGGACCTCGCGGCCGCGGCCGCCGAGGCGCGCGATCAGATGATCCAGTCGCTCGCCGATCTGGACGACGGGATCGCGGTCAAGTACCTCGAGGGGCAGGAGCTCCCGCCGGCCGAGCTCGACGCGGCGATCCGCAAGGCGACGATCGCGGTCAAGATGGTGCCGGTGCTCGCCGGCACCGCGCTGCGCAACAAGGGCATCCACCCGCTGCTCGACGCGGTGATCGCGTACCTGCCGTCGCCGGCGGACGTGCCGCCGGTCTCGGGCGTCGATCCACGGAACAAGGACGAGAAGCTCGTGCGCGCGCCGAAGAACAACGAGCCGTTCGCCGCGCTCGCGTTCAAGATCGCGATGGACGAGGGCCGCAAGGTCGTGTTCATGCGGATCTTCAGCGGCACCATCGAGCCGGGCGCCGAGGTCCTGAACGTCCGCACGGGCAAGAAGGAGAAGGTCGCGCGGCTGTTCCACGTCCACGCGAACAAGCGCGAGCGGCTCGACAAGGGCGTCGCGGGCGAGATCGTCGCCGCGGCGGGCCTCAAGGAGGCCACCACGGGCGACACGATCTGCGATCCAAAGTCGCCGATCCTGCTCGAGCGGATCGATACGTACGAGCCGGTGATCTCGCAGGCGATCGAGGCGGAGAACGCCGCGGCGAAGGAGCGCCTCGACTTCGCGCTCGGCAAGATGGCCGAGGAGGATCCGACGTTCCGGACCCAGGAGGACACCGACACCGGGCAGACGCTGATCCGCGGCATGGGCGAGCTCCACCTCGAGATCATCGTCGACCGCATGAAGCGCGAGTACGGCGTGGCCGCGCGCGCCGGCAAGCCGCAGGTCGTCTACCGCGAGACGGTGCTCGGCGAGGGCGAGGGCCACGCGGTGTTCGAGCGCGATCTGAAGGAGCAGGCGATCTACGGCGAGGCGACGTGCATCGTGCGCAGCCGGCCGCGCGGCAGCGGCATGGAGTTCAGGCGCGCGCTGCCGCCGGCCACGCTGCTCCCCGATGTCGTGGTCGGGGCGGCGATGCAGGGCCTGCGCGACGCGGCGTCGAGCGGCCCGGACGGCTATCCGCTCGAGGACGTCGAGGTGACGCTGACGGCGCTGAAGCTCAAGGAGGGCGCCAACGGCGAGATCGGCAGCCGCGCGGCGGCGGCCGAGGCGTTCCGGCGCGCCGTGCAGAACGCGACGCCGTCGCGGCTCGAGCCGATCATGGCCGTCGAGGTCACGGTCGACGACGAGTTCCTGGGCGCGATCATCGGCGATCTCAACCAGCGCCGCGGCCAGGTCCAGGACGTCGGCTCGCGCGGCGCCAAGCGGCTGGTCGCCGCGCTCGTGCCGCTGCGCAACATGTTCGGCTACTCGACGCGGCTGCGCAGCCTCACCGAGGGCCGCGCCACGTTCTCGATGCAGTTCCACGCCTACGACACGCTCCAGACGGCGTAGGCGCGGGCCGTGGCGGGTCCAGACGGACCACAGTCTCGGGATCGCTGCGCTCAAGCGATCGCTCGACGAGAAGCGTGATCCCGGAGCGGCCACCCGGGCGCGCCACGCGCCGCCGCCGCGAGGCCGCTTGAGACGGGGTGAACCCGCGGCGGCTACTTGCCCCAGACTTGGACGCGCGCGCGGCCGCCGCCGGGGAGGTTCTTGTACTTGAAGTCGATGTGCTCGATGGTCCGCTCGGGGCCGCGGTAGCCGTCCGGCAGATCGATCGCGCGGGTCCGCGTGTTCTCGCGGAAGTACTGCGAGACCGCCGGCCGGAACGATTGGCCGCGACGGAACATGACCTCCATGTCGATCATCTCGAGCTCACTGTCGAGCACCACGACCATCAGCTTGCTGAACTTGCCCATGGCGCGGCCGACGGTGATCCGATCGCGGTCGACACGGCCGCCCACGGTCTGCTCGCCGAGGAGCTCCCAGCCCTTGCTGTCCCAGATGGGCGCGGGCGCGGGCGCGGGGCCGCCGGGCGCCACGGACCCGCCCTGGAAGCCCCAGACCTGGACGCGCGCGCGGCCGCCGCCGGGGAGGTTCTTGTACTTGAAGTCGATGTGCTGGATCGTCCGCTCGGGGCCGCGGTAGCTGTCCGGCAGATCGATCGCGCGGGTCCGCGTGCTCTCACGGAAGTACTGCGCGACCGCGGGCCGGAACGACTGGCCGCGGCGGAACACGACCTCCATGTCGATCATCTCGAGCTCGCTGTCGAGCACCACGACCATCAGCTTGCTGAACTTGCCCATCTCGCGGCCGACGGTGATCCGGTCGCGGTCGACGCGGCCGCCCACGGTCTGCTCGCCGAGGAGCTCCCAGCCCCTGCTGTCCCAGACGGGCCCGGGCGCGGGGCCGGGGCCCGCGCCGGGGCCCGCGCCGGGGCCGTCGGCGAACTTGAAGCCCCAGACCTGGACGCGTGCGCGGCCGCCACCGGGGAGGTTCTTGTACTTGAGATCGATGCGGTTGATGAGGCCGCCGTTCGGGGGCAGATCGAGGACGCGCGTGCGGGCGCTCTCGCGGAAGTAGTGCTGCACGCGCGGCTCGTACTTCGTGCCGTCGGCGAAGCGGATCGTGAAGTCCAGAAGCTCGAGATCGCTGTCGAGCACGACGAGCGTGAGCTTGCTGAAGCGGCCCTCGTAGCGCCCGACGTTGATGACGTCGCGATCGACGCGGCCGGACACGGCCTGCTCGCCGAGCATCGTCCAGCCGCGCGAGTCCCACACCGGAGCGGGCTGCGGGGCGGGCTGCGGGGCGCCGGCGACCTTGAAGCCCCAGACCTGGACGCGCGCGCGGCCGCCACCGGGGAGGTTCTTGTACTTGAGATCGATGTGGCTGATCAGGCCGCCGTTCGGCGGCAGGTCGAGGACGCGCGTGCGCGCGTTCTCGCGGAAGTAGTGCTGCACGCGCGGCTCGTACTTCGTGCCGTCGGCGAAGTTGATCGTGAAGTCCTGGAGCTCGAGGTCGCTGTCGAGCACGACGAGCGTGAGCTTGCTGAAGCGGCCCTCGTAGCGCCCGACGGTGACGCGATCGCGGTCGACGCGGCCAGACACGGCCTGCTCGCCGAGCATGGTCCAGCCGCGCGAGTCCCACTGGAATGTCGGCTGCGGCGGGGCCACCGGCGCCGGAGCCGGCCGCCGCCTGGCCTCCGAGATCGACGACGACAGGGTCGCGAGCAGGAACAACGAGACGAGCAAGAATGTTCGACGCATGGGGGCGAACCTATCACGGGGGTGCATGAGCGCTCCTGAAGAGTGGCCGGACGGACAGCTGCCATTCGACGCGGCTCACACCGCATTTAGTTAAGCGGACACGCGCGCGCGCTCGCGATGAATGTCCGCGCGGCACGCCCGTCCATATCGGTTTATCGAAGTGCAGCGCGGCGCCGCCAGAAACTCGCGCGCGTGATCTCCGCCCTCGACGATCGCGCGCATGGCACTTCGTTCGCCGCGCGCCCAGAGGGAGGCGCGCGTCCTCGCACCGGCCACGCCGGCCGGGCCGATCATCAAGTGGGTGGGTGGCAAGACCAAGCTCTTGCCCGAGCTCCTCGCGCGGATGCCGCCGCGCTTCGAGCGCTACTACGAACCGTTCGCCGGCGGGGCCGCGCTGTTCTTCCGCGTCGCGCCGCCCCGCGCCGCGCTGTCGGACTCGAACGCCGATCTGATCGGGCTCTACACGGCGGTCGTGAGCGACGTCGAGGCGGTGATCCGCAAGCTCGAGCACCACCGCAAGGTGCACGACGAGCGGCACTACTACGAGACGCGCGCGCGGTGGAACGATCACGACGCGACGTGGAGCCCGGTCGAGCGCGCGGCCACGTTCGTTTACTTGAACAAGACGTGCTTCAACGGCCTGTGGCGGGTCAACCGCGCGGGCGACTTCAACGTGCCGATCGGCCGCTACACGGATCCGCCGATCTGCGTCCCCGAGACGCTGCGGGCGGCGCAGGCCGCGCTATCGCGCGCGCACCTGCGCTGCGGCGATTACCGCGACGCGATCGCGGACGCCGCGCGCGGCGACTTCGTCTACTTCGATCCGCCGTACGATCCGGTGACGCCGACGGCGAGCTTCACGAGCTACACGGCGGGCGCGTTCGGCCCCGACGATCAGCGCGCGCTCGCCGACACGGCGCGGGCGCTCGTCGCGCGCGGCTGCCGCGTGATGCTGTCGAACAGCGACACGCCGTTCGTGCGCTCGCTCTACCGCGGCTTCAAGATCGATCGCGTGAAGTGCGCGCGCGCGATCAACTCGAACGCGGCGCGCCGCGGCGAGGTCGATGAGGTGATCGTCGTCGGTGGTTACTAGCTACGCCAGCGCCTGGGCGCTCGTGTAGCGCTGCGTCGCCGGATCGTAGTCGAGCAGCGTGCCGACCACGCCCGCCGAGCGGGCGATCCGCATGATGTCCTGCTGGTTGCCGCGGACCAACATCCGCGGCTCCGCGCCGTCGAGATCCTGGGTCGCCACGAACTGCCGCGCCTTCGCGACGTTCTTGAAGACCAGGAGGTAGGTCTGGGCGTCTCCGGCGCGGGCCATCACGGGCACCCGGCCGTCCGCATCCTGCGTCGAGATCTCACCGTCGTTCTGGACCAGCAGCACCCACAGTCCCGCCAAGTTACCCGTCACGTTCTCCGTAGCCTGTCGCAGCATCGAGTCTCCATCGCTCCCGCATCGGGAGGCGCCGGATTCATGCGGCTTTGCGGCCCAAGTGTCAAGCTCTCTGTTACGGGTGGCCCGGCTTGACGTAAGCGGGGCAGAGGGCTCTAGTGGCGATCTCCATGGCGCGCGTTCACCTCCCGGTGCTCCAGGCGTTCGGCGGGGCGGGGCTTCCCCCGGCCCTCGGGCGCCTGCTGGAGGCCGACGCGCTGTCCGTCAAGGATCCGCTGCTCGACCAATTCGCCCGTCGGATCAGATACCTGCGCATCTCGGTGACCGACCGGTGCAACTACAGATGCTCGTACTGCATGCCCGAGGAGCTCGGCGACCAGCTGGAGTTCCAGCCGCGGTCCGCCCTCCTCAGCTTCGAGGAGCTCGAGCGGATCACCCGGGTGTTCGCCGGGCTCGGCGTGCGGAAGCTCCGGCTGACGGGGGGCGAGCCGACGATCCGCAAGGGGATCGTCGACCTGGTGCGGCAGCTTGCTGCGGTGCCGGGGATCGAGCAGGTGGTGATGACCTCGAACGGCCACCTGCTCCCGGAGCTCGCGCGGCCGCTCGCCGAGGCGGGCCTCGCCGGGATCAACATCTCGATCGACACGCTCGACGCGGCGCGCTTCACGCGGCTCACGGGCCGCGGCGATCTGGCGCGCGTGCAGGCGGGGATCGCCGCCGCCGCGGACGCCGGGCTGCGCGTGAAGCTGAACGCCGTCGCGCTGCGCGGCGTGAACGACGACGAGCTGGTCGCGCTGTGCCGCTACGCGTGGTCGCACGGCGCGGTGCCGCGCTTCATCGAGCACATGCCGATGTCGGGCGGCGCGCTCTACGAGCAGGAGGCCGAGCTGCCGGCGGCGGAGATCCGGCGGACGCTCGAGGCGGAGCTGGGGCCGCTCGTGGGGAGCCAGCCGCCGGGGCGCGACGCGGGACCGGCGCGCTACTGGTCGCTCGCGCGCGAGCCGGGCCGTGAGGTCGGCATCATCTCGGCGATGACGGAGCATTTCTGCGATGACTGCAACCGGCTCCGCCTGACGGCGGTCGGCGCGCTGCACGCGTGCCTCGGCCACGACGACGCGGTGTCGCTGCGCGACGTGCTGCGCCGCGGCGGCACCGACGACGATCTGGTGCGCGCCGTCGCGGGCGCGGTGACGGGCAAGCGCGCCGGCCACGGCTTCGAGCGCACCGGCGGCGGGGCGCCCGTGAAGCACATGATCGGCATCGGCGGCTGAGCCGCGAGCTCTCGATGAATCGACCCATCCTGACCGGGGCTCTCCCCCCCGAGGGCGGGGCCTCTGGCGACGAGGTGTTCGCCGACGTTTCAGGAATCTCGCAGCGTCGGAATGGACCCCACCCGTGCTACGGTTGCACGACCGCCGGGTAAAGCCGCTCAAGCGGAAGGTTTTTCTATGCAAAACAGCACCCTCGCGAAGATCGCTCTGACCGCCGTCGTGGCGGTCGCGGGCGTCGGGTTCCTCGTGAAATCGACCCTCGGCCACGCGGAGCACTACAAGATGGTCGACGAGCTGATGGCGAGCGATCTGTCGCAGTGGAAGGACAAGGAGCTCAAGGTCCACGGCTGGGTGCTCGCGGGATCGATCCACGAGCAGGTGGTGGATCAGAAGACGCAGCGGACGTTCGTCCTCACGAAAGAGGGCAAGAAGATCCGCATCTTCAGCGAGGGCCCCAAGCCCGATACGTTCAAGGATCAATCGGAGGTCATCGCGACCGGGCACATCGTCTCCGCCACGGAGAAGGCCGCGCTCGCGAAGAGTCTCAACGTGCCGCTCGAGGCCGACCTCGCGTATGTCCTCGACGCGACGAAGCTCGACGCGAAGTGCCCGTCCAAGTACGACGGCGCGCGCGCGAACAAGGATCTCGACGCCAAGAAGTTCGAGTGACCCGAGAACGGAGCTCCCTGTGAACACCACGCCCGTTCCGTTCTCGCCGATCGCTTTGGTCGGCACGATCACCTTGCTCGCTGCGTACCTGATCGGTGCGTGGTCCGCTGCCGCCGGCATCGCGGGTAACGCCCGCCGGAGCCGCCGCCTCGTCAACTCGTCGGTCTACGGCCTCTACGCGTTCGGCGCGCTCACCGGGCTCGCGTCGGCGCTGATAATCTACGCGTTCGTCACGCACGACTTCTCGATCAAGTACGTCGCGATGACGAGCGACGTGAACATGTCGATCTGGTACAAGGTCACCGCGTTCTGGGGCGGCCTCGACGGATCGCTCCTGTTCTGGGTGCTGGTGCTCGGGCTGTTCTCGGTCGTCGCCGTGGCGACGAACGCCAAGCGCCACCGCGACATGATCGGCTACGTCGTCGCGACGATCATGATCGTGCAGATCTTCTTCCTGTCGCTCCTGATCTTCCACAAGAACCCGTTCGCGACGTTCCTCACGGAGCCGCCGAAGGACGGCAGCGGCCTGAACCCGCTGCTCCAGAACTACTGGATGGTGATCCACCCGCCGGTGCTCTACATCGGCTTCGTCTCGGCGACGATCCCGTTCGCGTTCGGCATCGGCGCGCTCGCGTCGGGCCGCCTCGACGACCTGTGGATCGGCTCGGTCCGCGTGTGGATGCTCATCTGCTTCCTCTTCCTCTCGGTCGGCCTCGTCCTCGGCGGCCGGTGGGCGTACGAGGAGCTGGGCTGGGGCGGCTACTGGGCGTGGGATCCCGTCGAGAACGCGGGCCTCATACCGTGGTTCACGGCGACCGCGTTCCTCCACTCGTCGATCATCCAGGAGCAGCGCGGGATGATGAAGCAGTGGAACCTGGCGCTGGTCATCTTCACGTTCTTCCTGACGATCTTCGGCACGTTCATGACGCGCTCGGGCGTCGTGCAGTCGGTCCACGCGTTCGGCGAGGACAACGTGCTCGCGCTCCAGTTCATCCTGTTCATGGCGCTGACGCTCGTCGTCTCGGTCGGCCTCGTCGTCTACCGCTCGAACAAGCTGTCGTCGCGGCTCGAGTTCGAGTCGTTCTTCTCGCGCGAGTTCTCGTTCCTCCTCAACAACTGGATCCTGCTCGGCTGCGCGTTCTTCGTCCTGTTCGCGACGATGTTCCCGACGATCTCGGAGGCGCTCGACGGCGCCCGCGTCTCGGTGGGCATCGAGTTCTTCAACAAGTGGATGACGCCGCTCGGCCTCACGCTCCTGTTCCTCGCCGGGGCGGCGCCGCTCCTCGCGTGGCGCATGACCACGTCGCAGCGGCTCATGCAGCAGTTCCTGCTCCCGTGCGCGCTGATGGCGGTGACGATCGTCGCGCTGGTCGTCCTGGGCGTGACCGGCGTCTTGCCGCGGGCCATCCTGTTCACGCCGATCTTCGCCGATGCGATCAAGCTGCCGATCTCGATCGTGAACTTCGGGTTGTGCGCGTTCGTGCTCGGCTCGATCCTGCAGGAGATCTATCGCGGCACCGTGGTGCGGCGGCGGCAGACCGGCTCGGATCCGGTCACGTCGCTCTTGGGCCTCATCCTGTCGAAGCGGCGCAAGTACGGCGGCTACATCGTCCACCTCGGCGTCGCCACGATGTTCATCGGCTTCGGCGGCAAGGCCTACGATCGGATGGAGGACCGCACGATCGAGAAGCCGGCGATCGCCGACGCGCTCGACAAGAGCAGGCCGCTGGCCGAGCGTGAGGCATGGAGCAAGACGTACCTCGCCTCGGACATGACGATGCGCGCGCTGCCGCAGAAGACGCGGTCGGCGTTCACCTTCGCGGGCTACACGTTCCTCTTCGAGGACCTGTCCGACACCTCGGATGATCTCAAGACCGCGGTCACCGCCCAGATCTCGATCTGGAACGACGGCGAGCACGTCGGGACGGTCTACCCGGCGAAGTGGACCTACCGGAAGGGCTCCGAGGCGACGACGGAGGTCGCGATCAAGGTGCGCGCGCACGAGGACGTCTACGTGGTGCTCACGGGCTATGACCTCGAGACCAAGCTCGGCAACTTCCGCGTGTTCGTGAACCCGCTCATCAGCTGGGTGTGGCTCGGGACTTTGATCCTCGCGTTCGGCACGCTGATCTGCCTCATCCCGCAGGGCCTCATCGATCGGCTCTCGGGCCGGGCGGTGAAGACGCGGCTCGGCCGCGCGGCCGAGCTCGCGGTGCTCGCCCTGGTCGTGCTCGGCGTGCTCGCCGGCCTGACGTCGCAAGCGCACGCGCAGGCCGAGCACGTGCGGCAGGGCATGGGCATGGGCGACGAGAGCGTCAGCTACGCGTCGAAGGCGCGGCCGCAGAACAACACGGAGGCGGCCGCGATGAAGGAGCTCTTGTGCCCCTGCGGGTGCAAGCGCGAGAGCATCTTCATGTGCAAGTGCGGCCCGGCGTCGGACCTGCGCTCGTGGGTCCAGACGCTCGTCAACGAGCAGGACGCGCAGGGCCAGCCGCGCTTCAATCTGGCGACGGAGAAGGGGCGCGACGCGGCGTACGAGTACGCGCTCGACAGCTACGTGGCGCGCTTCGGCGAGCAGACGCTCGCGACGCCGCGCAGCAGCTTCTCGTGGATCTTCCCGTCGATCGCGGTGGTGGGCGGACTGGGCCTCCTGTTCGTCGCGGGCCGCCGCGTCATCGCGCGGGGTCGGACGGAGGCCGCGGCGGTGGGAGCCGGGGCGGGCGTGCCCGCGGCCGCGACCGCGACCGCGGCTGCGACTGCCTCTGCCGACGACAAGTACGTTGACAAGCTCGACGACGAGCTGGCCGACACGGACTGATGCCGATGGCGACCACGAACGAAAGCGGGAAGACCATGGAGCCAGCCACCGCCGCCTTCCCGAGATGGGTGTGGCTCGCCGGTGCGGGCGCGCTGCTCGTGATCGGCTGGGTGTTCATCCTGATGGTGAACAGCTTCCACTTCACGCCCTCCGTCGTGTTCGTCTGCCTCGGCTACGGGGCGGGCGTCGCGTCGGTGTACACGCTGTTCCGCACGGGCGCGGCGGCGGTGTCGTCCAGCGAGGCCGATGGCGACGACACGGGCTGGGACCGGCCGGTGGGCGAGCGCGGCGAGCTCGAGCGCGAGAAGAAGGCGCTGCTCAAAGCGATCAAGGAGGCCGAGTTCGACCTCCAGATGGGCAAGCTGTCCAAGTCCGACGCCGAGACGATCATCGCCGAGTACCGCGCGCGGGCGATCGCCGTGATCCGCGAGCTCGATCGCGAGGAGGGCGCCGACGCGTCCGTGCGCGATCAGATCGAGCGCGAGGTGCGCGCGCGGCTCGAGGTGGCGAAGACGAAGAAGTCGGCCGACGCCGAGCGGCGGGCGACCGGCAAGAAGGGCAAGAAGCCGAGCGCGGCCGAGGCCGCGAAGAAGGCCGAAAAGACGGTGGCGAAGGCGGAGGCTGCAGCCGAGGCGGCGGAGGAAAAGGCGGAGGCGGCGGCCGCGAAGGCCGACGCGGTGTCGGCGCGCGCCGAGGAAGCGGCGGCCGCGGCGGAAGCTGCGGCGGAGGAGGCGGCGGAGAAGGCCGAGGCGTCCGAGGCGGCGAAGGCTGCGGCGGAGGCGCCCGCGGCCGAGGTGAAGGCGGAGGCCGCAGCTGCGGCGGAGGCCGCGACCGAGGCTGCGGCGGAGGCCGAGGTGAAGGCGGAGGCAGCGACCGAGGCTGCGGCCGATGCGCCCGCGGAGGCTGTGGCAGCAGCGGCGGCTGCGGCCGATGCGCCCGCGGCGGCTGTGGCAGCTGCGGCGGAGGCGGCGGCGACCGAACAGGCAGATTCTTCCGTCGGGGCCGCCGCAAAGGCCGGCGCGTCCTCGGCGTCCGCTGCGAAGGAGGCGACCTCGTGAACCGCTTCGTGCTCCTGGCCGCGCTCGCGTGCGCGGCCCTCGCCCCGCAGATCCAGCCAGCCGCGGCGCAGCCGGCGATGGCGATCGGCCAGCCGCTCCCCGAGGGCTCGATGCCCGCCGGCACCGTCACCGTGCGCGTGATCGCCGGCTCGCCGGGCGCCAACGTGACCGGCGCCGACGTCACGCTGACGGTGAACGGCGAGGCGCGGACGGCCAAGAGCGACGGCTCCGGCCGCGCGACGTTCAGCGATCTGCCGGTCGGCGCCAAGGTGCAGGCCGCGATCACCGACGAGCAGCAGAAGCCGCAGCGCTCGGTGGAGTTCGCCGTGCCCGAGCGCGGCGGCATGCGCGTCATGCTGTCGACCAAGCCGTTCACCGGCGCGCCGGCCTCGCACTCGCTCGGCACCGGCGCCCCGGCCGCGCCAGGCGCCCCCGAGGCGCGCGCGATGAGCGGGCAGCCGCGGCCGGATCGCACGGTGGAGCCGGGCTCGTTCCAGATCCGGCTCACGTACAACAGCCTCAGCGTCCAGGGCGGCGCCGCGACCGACGCGCAGCCGCCGGTCGGCGAGCCGATCACGATCGTGGGCTACCGCTCGGACAACAGCGTCGACGTCCGCACGCAGCCGGCCGACGCGGCGGGCCGCGCCACGTTCAAGGACCTCGACGTCAGCGGCAACACCACGTACTTCGCGATGGCGCGCCTGCCGCGCGCGGGCGGCATGGATCGGCTGATGGCGGTCCCGATGACGCCGGACACGCAGGTCGGCGCGAAGCTGGTCCTGTCGGGCGAGAAGCGCGACTCGGCCCAGCTGACCGACGACGCGGCGCCGCAGCAGGAGCCCGCGCCGCCGGCCGGCAAGGTGCGGGTCATGATCGAGGGCGCGCCTGCCGAGTCGGTCTCGATCGTCGACGCGACGACGAAGACGGTCCTCGCGACCGGCGCGCCCGCTCCGGGCCAGCCGGACCCGCGCAACATCGAGGGCTCCGCGCCGTTCACGCCGGCGTCCGACTTGCCGCCGGGCACGCTGGCGGTCCGGGTCCACGGCGGCGCGGAGAACGCGGCCGACGCCGGCCTCGCCGACGTGCCGATCCGGATCGTCCCGGCCGACCAGAACAACGCCGAGGGCGTGTCGGGCAAGACCGCGGCCGACGGGTCGCTCCAGCTGCAGGCGCCGATGGACAAGCCGCAGAAGGCGATCATCAACGTCAACGGCAAGGACATGGTGTCGGCGCCGTTCGAGCTCGCCAAGTCCGGCGGCCGGCTCGACGTCGCCGTGCAGTGGGAGGGGCAGGGCCGGCCGGAGACGGTGTTCGAGGTCCCGTACCGGCCGGAGCTGGTGCTCTACGCCGAGACGCGGCTCACGCGGCCGGGCGCGGCGCACGAGGAGGTGTACCGCTCGCGGCCCGTCCAGCTCGTGCCGAACGCGGGCGTGGCGCTGCGGGTCAGCGTCCTGCCGCGCGTGATCGTGAGCTTCAGCCAGCAGGCCGACATCGAGGACGAGCTGCTCTTCCTGCGGGGCAATTACACGGTCCAGAACCTGTCGTGGATCCCCTACAGCGCGGGCCCCGACGGCATGATCATCGCGCTGCCGAAGGGCTTCAAGGGCGCCAAGATCGCCGACGAGCACCAGAGCATCGCGTCGGTCGCGCCGAACGAGGGCTTCCGCATCGTCCGCCCCCTCGAGCCGGGCGGGACGCAGTTCCGCTACGGCTACTCGCTCAAGTCCGAGAACGGCGCGCTCGAGTGGAAGCAGGACATCAAGCAGCTCCTGGTCCAGTCCGTCATGCAGATCCGGCTCTTCGACGGGATGACGGTGAAGCCGCGCGGCGCGCCGGGCCGGACGGTGACCGCCCCCAATGGCTCGACGTGGTTCGTGGTCGACAACATCAACATCCGCGAGGGGCAGTCGATGGAGATGCAGATCACCGGCATGCCGGCGGCGCCGGAGTGGCGCACGTGGGTGCCGCGGCTGATCGGCTTCTTCGTCATGGGCCTCCTGATCGCCGGCGTCTCGCTCGCGCTGACCCGCAAGTCGCAGGTGGCCGCGCCGACCGGCGAGCCGCGCCGCGCCGCGCTGCTCGACGAGCTGGTCGAGCTCGAGCGCACCGGCAAGGATCCGGCGCGCCGCGAGCAGGTGCTCTCCGAGCTCGAGCGACTCTGGCGAGAGTAGCCGTGGCCGGGCGGCACACGATCGACCGGGTGCAGATCACCAAGGTCGCCAAGCGCTACGGCGGCGAGCGCGCGCTCGCGAGCGTGAGCCTCGAGCTCCGCGCCCGCTCGATGTGCGCGCTGCTCGGCCACAACGGCGCGGGCAAGACGACGCTGCTCGGCATCCTGTCGACGCTGGTGCGCCCCAACAGCGGCACCGTCGCGTACCACACCGGCGACGCCGCGCTCGGCGGTGAGGCCGTCCGCCGCGAGATCGGGATGCTCGCCCACGCCTCGCTCTGCTACGCGGAGCTGTCGGCGCGCGAGAACCTGGCGCTGTTCGCCGGCCTCTACGACGCCGACGGCTCGCCCGCGGCCGTCGACGCCGCGCTCGATCGCGTCGGGCTCGAGCCGCGCGCGCGCGACCGGGCGGCGCGCACGTACTCGCGCGGCATGCTGCAGCGGCTCGCGCTCGCGCGCGCGCTCCTGCCGAAGCCGTCGCTCGTGCTCCTCGACGAGCCGTTCACCGGGCTCGATCGCGGCGGCGCGATCGCCCTCGGCGCGGAGCTCGCCGCGCTGCGCGACAGCGGCGCGATCGTCGTGGTCGTCACCCACGACCTCGAGGCGATCGCCGGCCGCACCGATCACGTGGCGATCTTGCGCCGCGGGCACCTGGTGTTCGAGGAGCGGGGGGCGTACGACTACGAGCAGCTCAAGGACCTCTACCACCGCCACGCGAACTGACGATGTCGATCCTCCGCCAAGCCGCGCGCGTCGCCGGCAAAGACCTCCGGATCGAGCTGCGCAGCCGGGAGATCGTCTACACGATGGCGTTCTTCGGTGGCCTGCTCGTCGTGATCTACTCGTTCGCGTTCCCGCGCGACGACGAGGTGATGCGCGCCTCGGTCCCCGGGATGCTGTGGGTGACGATGGCGTTCACGGGCACGATCGGCCTCGGCCGCGCGTTCGACCGCGAGCGCGAGAACGACACGATGCGCGCGCTCCTGCTCGCGCCGGTGCCGCGCCTCGCGGTGTTCCTCGGCAAGGCGCTCTCGATCGCGGTGCTCGTGCTCGCCGTCATCGTGGTCGTGGCGCCGCTCCTGTTCGTGTTCCTGGGCGCGCCGCTGTTTACGTACCCGGGGCCGTTCGCGCTCGCGGTCGTCCTGGGCGTCGCGGGGTTCGCGATCGTCGGGACGGTGTTCGCCGCGACCCTGCTCAAGGTGCGCTCGCGCGACGTGCTCCTGCCGGTGGTCCTCTACCCGCTGCTCATCCCGCTGTTCGTGGCGGGCACCGAGGCCACGACGGCCCTCGTGGCGGTGCGGCCGAACTTCGACGCCGCCTGGTACTGGATCAAGTTCCTCGGAATCTATGACGCCGTGTTCCTGGTACTGTCCCTGTGGATCTTCGAGTCCCTGGTGATCGAATGAAACGACTCGTCGTGCCCGGCTTCCTCCTGCTCAGCGCGATCGGCTTCGCCTGGTCGACGTGGATCGTGTTCACGCGGACCCCGCTCAGCGTGAACTTCAACCCCGACGGCAGCCTCATCGGGACGAGCCTCTTCTACAACCAGAAGATCTTCTACTACCACGTGCCGCACGCGTTCATGCTGTTCCTCGGCGTGGGCATCGGCGGCGTGTGCTCGATCGTCTACCTCGTCAAGCGCTGGGCGAAGTGGGACGACGTCGCGATCGCGTCGATCGAGGTGGCGGCGGCGTTCGGCGCGGCGGTGCTCGTCACCGGCTCGATCTGGGCGAAGGCGGCGTGGGACGTGTGGTGGAACGCCGAGCCGCGGCTGACCTTGTCGCTCCTGCTCTGGCTCATCCTCATGGGCTACGTGATCGTGCGGCGGTTCGCCGGGCCGAGCGCCGACCGGATCGCCGCGGGCATGGCGATCTTCGGGATGGTCGGCGTGCCGTTCATCTACAAGATGGTGGGCCAGGACTCGCACCCGGCGGCCGGCAGCCAGGGCGTCGTGGCCACGCTCTTGCCCGGGATGCGCGGCCCGTTCTGGCTCTCGGTGGTGACGTTCTTCTGCTGGTACATCGCGCTGGTCGTGTACCGCGTGCAGGGGACGCGCGCCGAGCGCGAGGTTCGCGAGCTGCGCGAGCGCGGGCTCGATCTCGGAGTACTCTCGTGACCGTGGTGAAGGGAACCGTCATGCGCGCCCTGTCCTCGATGCTCGCCCTCGGTCTGCTCCTCGGCGTCGCGGAGGCGCAGCCGGCCGGCTCGGCCGCGGCCCCGGCGCCCGCGGCGGCTCCGACGCCTGCGCCCACCCCGGCGGCTCCCGCTGCGGATCCTGCGCCCGCGCCCCCGGCGTCAGCGCCGGCTCCGCCCCCGGCGACAGGCGCGGCGGCGCCCGATCCGGGCCAGCTCCGCAAGACGTGCGTGGACGCGATGAACGCGAACGAGTCGTTCGCCCGCTCGGTCATCAACACGGCGATCGAGACCCAGCGCGCGACGGTCGCGTTCGTCTGCGCGGACATCGACACGGTCAAGACGCACCAGCAGGCGGTCACGCACATCGAGAAGAACGAGCGCCACGTGATCGGCGCCTACGCGGCGCTGTGGGTGATCGCCGCGGTGTTCCTCTTCTACCTGATGCGCCGCCAGCAGCGCCTCAAGGCCGAGATCGAGCAGCTCCGCCGCGATCTGGACGCCGCCGCGAAGGACGGCAAGTGACCTCGGGGCACATCCTCTTCATCCCGGGGATGATCATGATCGGGATGTTCCTCGGGTTCATCCTCGGCGCCCGCGCGGCGCGCAACCAGTTCGATCTGCAGCAGCGGCGCGCCGAGGAGCGCGAGGCCGCCCGCGCGGCGCGCGCCGCCCGCCGCGCCCAGGCCGGCGGCGCAGGTGAGCCGGCTGACAAGGATCGCGCGGCCGAGTCACAGTAGCCGGCTGCCGCATCTCCGGGAGCGCGCCCTCACGCCGAGGCGCCTCGACAACGCTCCTCGCGCAGGGGAGCCTCCCGGATGAAGACCCTGACTGGCTTTCTGATCGGAGCTGTCGCCGCCCTTTGCGCGTGTGGCGAGAGCGAGGACGGCGGCAAGATCGAGGTGGCGACGGCCACGGCGACGTTCGCGGGCATGAACGGCCAGAACGTGGTGGGCACCGCCAAGTTCACGCGGGACCCGCGCGGCGAGGTGACCCTGGCCGTGACGCTCACGGCAGCGCCGGCCGGCACCCACGGCATCCACATCCACGAGGTGCCCTCGTGCGGCAACCAGGGGATGGACGCCGGCCCGCACTGGGACGACCTCGACACCGGCCCGGCGAACCATCACCTGCCGCCGCGCGACAGCGGCGGCGACCGCGCCGGCCACCTCGGCGATCTCGGCAACATCGAGGTCGCCACCGACGGCACGGGCAGCCTCGCGTTCTCGAACCCCGCGTGGACGCTCGGCGACGGCGCCGCCACCGATGTTGTCCCGCACGCGATCATCCTCCACCAGATGGTGGACGACGGGACGATGCCCTCGGCGGGGGCGCGCTGGGGCTGCGCGCTGATCGCGGCGGACTGATCGTCAGAGCTCGCGCAGCCGCGCGGCGAGCTCGGCGGCGCTCGCGATGCGGCGCGCCGGATCCTTCGCGAGCGCCGCCTGCGCGATCGCGTCGAGCGCCGCGTCCGACAGCGGCGGCGGCTCGGCCTCGATCACGGCCGCCTGCGAGAGCCAGGGCGGCCCGCGGTGGAACAGCCGCGCGCCGGCCGCGAGCTCCCACAGGATCACGCCGAGCGCGAACACGTCGGTCGCCGGCGTCCACGCGTGGCCCCGCACCTGCTCTGGCGCCATGTACGCGTGGCTGCCGCGCACCGGCCCGCCGGCCCCAGCGCGTCGCGCGACGCCGAGATCGACCAAGACGACGCGATCGGCGTCGTCGACGATCAGGTTGCTCGGGCTCAGATCGCCGTGGATCCAGCCGTGCGCGTGGAGGTGCGCCGCCGCGTCGCACGCACCGCCCACGATCGCGAGCACGCGGGCCCGCGGCAGCCGCGCGGGCGGCGGCTCCGGCGCGTCGAGCGGCGCGGGCACCGCGACCACCCGCCGCAGGTCCACGCCGGCGGCGAGCTCCATCACCAGGTACGGCCGGCCGTCGACGTCGCCGACCTCGAGCGCGCGCACCACGCCGGGGTGGCGCGGCAGCTCGGTCGCGAGCCGCTGCTCGGTGTCGAACAGCTCGCGCGCCTCGGGGATCCGCGCCAGGTGCGTGTGCAGCCGCTTGAGCGCGGCGGTGACGCCCTCGCGCTCGGCCCGCCACACCTCGCCGAGGCCGCCGGCTGCGATCAGCGCGTCGAGCCGCCAGCCGCCGAACCGCTCACGCTCCTCCCCGGCCGGCGCCGACATCTGGCGAAGGTAGCACGGTGCTAGAGTGCGCCCGCCATGGACCTCGCCCTCACGGACGTACAGGAAGCGCTCATCGCCACCGCGCGCGAGTTCACCCGCAAGGAGATCATCCCGCGCGCCGCCCACTTCGACGAGACTGGCGAGTGGCCGGGCGAGATCTTCAAGCGCGCCTGGGACACGGGGCTCATGAACATCGAGATCCCGGAGGCGTACGGCGGGCTCGGCGGCAGCTGCCTCGACAACTGCCTGGTCCAGGAGGAGATCTCGTACGGCTGCTCCGGCATCAACACGTCGCTGGCCGGCAACTCGCTCGGCGCCACGCCGCTGCTCGTGGCCGGCACCGAGGAGCAGAAGCGAAAGTACCTGTCGCGGCTGACCTCGGAGCTCGTGTACTGCGCCTACTGCTGCTCGGAGCCCGATGCCGGCTCCGACGTCGCCGGCATGCGCACGCGCGTCACGCGCCACGGCGACGATTACGTCCTGAACGGCCAGAAGCGCTGGATCACGAACGGCGGCGTCGCGAGCTTCTACACGGTGTTCGCCACGTTCGATCCGGCGATGAAGCACCGCGGCATCGCGTGCTTCGTCGTCGACGCGGACACGCCGGGCGTCAAGGCGGGCCGCAAGGAGAACAAGATGGGCCAGCGCGCCTCGAACACGACCGACGTGATCTTCGAGGACGTGAAGCTCCACAAGAGCCAGCTCGTCGGCAGCGAGGACGGCGGCTTCAAGGTCGCGATGAAGACGTTCGATCGGTCGCGGCCGTGGATCGCGGCGACCGCGGCCGGCGTGATCCGCCGCGCGCTCGACGAGAGCCGCGCCTACGCGCTCGAGCGCAAGACGTTCGGCGTGCCGATCGCGCAGCACCAGGCGATCCAGTTCATGCTCGCCGAGATGGCGATCTCGTACGAGGCGACGCGCCTGCTCACGCACAAGGCGGCGTGGCAGGTCGACTCGGGCGATCTGTCGGCGATCACGTCGAGCTACGCGAAGGCGTTCGGGGCCGACGCCGCGATGCGCGCGACGACGGACGCGGTGCAGATCTTCGGCGGCTACGGCTACACGAAGGAGTACCCGGTCGAGAAGCTGATGCGGGACGCCAAGCTGCTCCAGATCTACGAGGGGACGTCCCAGATCCAGCGCGTCGTGATCGCGCGGAACATCCTGGGCGGGAAGTAGACCGATGCAGCGCCGCGGCTGTGTCTGTATATGATCGGCTCATGCCGACCTGCCGCGAGTGCAACGACGAGGTGACGAAGCTCGTGTCCGTCAAGGTTTCTGGCAAGGCGCGCAAGGTGTGCTCCGACTGCGCCGACCGGCTGCGCGAGGCGGGCGAGATCGCCGAGGCCAGCGAGGGCGTGATCCAGGGGATGATGGGCTACAAGGGCCGCCGCTAGCCGCTCACGGCCCCGGGACTGTCAGAGCGGTCTGGCAGGCTGCCCGGGTGCAGACCGAGCCAGGACCGAGCGAGGACGGAGGCGCGGGCCCGGCGGCCGCGCGCGCGGGGGCGCTCGCCGACGGATCGGGGCCGGCGCGCCGGGCCTCCGCGAGCGCCGAGGTGTTCGGCAACATCTTCATCGGCATCGCCGGCATGATCGGTGCCGGCAAGTCGACGCTCGCGGCGGCGCTCGGCCAGCACCTCGGCATCGACACGTACTACGAGCCGGTCGCTGACAACGAGTACCTCGCCGACTTCTACCGCGACACGGCCCGGTACTCGTTCGCGATGCAGGTGTACCTCTTGAACCGCCGGTTCCAGCAACACCAGGAGATCATCTGGCGCGGCCGCTCGGCGGTGCAGGACCGCACGATCTACGAGGACTCGATCTTCGCCAAGATGCTCGCGAAGACCGGGCTCATGGACGAGCGCGACTACCGCACGTACGTCGAGCTGTTCCGCAACATGAGCAACTTCATGTGCAAGCCGAGCGTGATCGTCTTCCTCGACGTGTCGCCCGAAGCGTCCGCGGAGCGGATCCGCATGCGGAGCCGGGACATCGAGTCCAAGATCGAGCTCGGCTATCTCCAGGCGCTGCACGAGGGCTACCGCGAGTTCGTCGAGAGCATCTCGCGGGTAATCCCGGTGATCCGCGTCGATTACGAGCGGTTCGCCACCGCCGAGGAGATGGCCGGCGTCATCAAGCGCGAGTACCTCCACGCGTCGTTCCTGCGGACGGTGACGCGCTTCGATCCGGCGCGCTGACATAATCGCGGTGTGAGGCGCCCGCGCTGGCCGGAGCTCCGAGCGGGGTTGATCGCGCTCGCGATCGCCTTCGGGCTCGTCGAGGGCTGCCCGCTGCCGCAGCCGGGCTACGAGCGCCCCTGGCAGCGCGGCTACGTCGCCGTGCTCCGCCCGGTGCAGGCGGCGCTGCTGGCGCCGGTTGCGTGGGTGCCGCGGGACCTGCGCTTCAGCCAGCGCTGGGCGCTGTTCCAGGTCGGCTCGCGCGAGCGGTTCCGGCTCGTCGTCGAGGGCAGGGCGCGGGCGGACGGCGCGTGGACGGTGCTCTACCGGGCCGGCGATCCGGCGCACCGCGCGTACGCCGAGCTGCTCGAGTATCGCCGCGTGCACGGCGCGTGGAACCCGACGGATCGCGCCGCGCCGGGGTACACGCGCTTCGCGGCGTGGCTCACCGCGCGCGTGCTGGCCGAGCGCCCGGAGCTCGACGCCGTGCGCGTCTCGCACGAGCGGATCCTCGCCGATCAGGGCGAGGTCGCGAGCCTGGGCGAGCGCTGGTTCCAGTACACGCGGCTGCGGGAGGCGCCGTGACGCGCGCGTGGCGCGCCTGGGTGGCGCTGTGGGAGGCGCCGTGACGCGCGCGTGGCGCGCCTGGGTGGCGCTGTGGGATCGCCGCGAGGACGCGACCGCGCTCGCGCTCGTGCGGATCGCTGTCGCGCTCGTCCTGCTCTGCGACTTCACGCTGGTGTGGCGACTCGACCTCGCCGCCGCGCTGTGGGCCGCGCCGCCCGACGGCTACGCCGCCCCGTACGACGGCTGGGCCGCGAGCTGGCTCGGGCGCGGCCCCGGCGCGGCGGACGCGCTGTGGCTCGCCGCGACGATCGCGCTCGCGGCGATCGCCGTCGGCGCGCTCACGCCGGTCGCGTGCGCCGTGTTCCTGCTGGTGTCCGCGCAGCTCGCGCACACAGGGCCCGACGGCGATCGCGGCATCGACATGATGCTGCGGCTCGCCGTCGGCATCCTCGCGCTGTCGCGGTGCAACGCGCGGTGGTCGGTCGACGCGGCGGTGCTGCGCCGGCTCGGGCGGCCGCTGCCGCGCGAGGTGCCGGCGTGGCCGCGCTACCTCCTCATGGCGCAGCTCGTGTGGATCTATTGGTCCGCCGGCATGAACAAGTCCGGCGCGGAGTGGGGCCCGCTCGGCGGCTTCGCCGCGCTCGGCAACATCCTCACGGATCCGCACTTCGCGCGCTTCGATCCGGGCTGGATCACGGCGGCGCACCCGCTCCTGCGCCTCGCGACCGCCGCGACGATGGCGTTCGAGCTGACGGCGCCGATCTATCTCGTGCTCCATCACTTCGCCGCGACGCCGGAGCGCGGCGGGCGGCTGCGCCGGCTCGCCTCCCGCCTTCACCTGCGCTGGCTGTGGCTCGGCACCGGCGCCGCGTTTCACCTCGGCATCGCGCTCACGATGACGATGGGCATCTTCCCGTGGGGCATGCTCGCGCTGTACCCCGCGCTGCTCCTGCCGCGCGATCTGCGCCGGCTCGGCGCGGAGCCATCCGCAAACTCGGCGCGCGTTACGCCGCGCCCTCGCAGTTGATCAAGGCGGCCCGCGATGCGCGCCGCCAGGCGCGTTCGCAGGCTGGGGCGGCCCGGCACAGCGCGTTCGGGAAGCTTGCCGCGCCTCAGCGCGTACCAGCTGCGAGGAGGTGGGGATGACCTACGACTACAAGAAGGTGCCGGCGCAGGGGGCGCAGGGTGGCTCAAACGCCGCCGGACTGGTCCCGGGGAAGCAGACGTTGACCCAGCAGCTCCCCGTGGTCCAGCGCAAGGCGGTCAACGGGCCGACCTCTGCCGATGACGGCGTGGCCGACGTGGCGTTCGGCGGCATCGTCAAGTCCGTCACCACCGACGATGTCTCGATGGTCAGCGATGCCAGCAAGCCGAAGGATACCGAAGTCACCAAGCTCAAGAAGACCGACCAGGTCCGCCCGGTCGACCTCGGCGTGGGCAGCGCGTTCAACAAGGGCAGCGAGGGCACCGGCCAGACCTGGTGGAAGGTCACGGTCATCAAGGGACCCAACACAGGCAAGGAAGGCTGGGTCCAGGCTGGCAGCCTCGGCAGCATCCTGACCGTCAAGAACGCCGGCAAGCTGGAGAGCACGACGAAGGTCGGCGACGGCTCGGTCGAAGTTCACACCGGCCAGGAGCTGGAGCGCGAGGGCGCGCCGGACGGCGATAACAACTTCGCGCTGACCTACAAGGGCAAGGACGCCGATGACGCAAAATGGCTGCAGTTCATCTGGCGCGAGATCGTTGGCGTCGACGACAAGGGCGCCTCGACCCCGGTCAAGGAGACGATCACCACGACCGGCGGCACCTACGACCTGACCGACAACGGTACCTACGACAAGTTCGGCAAGCCGGCGAAGAACAACTACAACACCGACTGTCCCGACAGGAGCAATCCGTTCTACGAGACGGTCGGGGAGGCGGACCGCACGGCAGATTCGACGAAGATGATCGACCTGCCCGGCGCGGCGGTCGGCCAGGTCAAGGGCGCGTTCCGGAACGGTGCCAAGAAGGTCGCTTCGCGCGCGCACTTCTCGACGTTCCTGATCAAGGGCCGCAAGGTCACGTTCCAGACCGCGATCGACATCGCCTGGGACTTCCAGAAGAAGGAGGACGCCGACGCGCCGCCCAAGGGCGTGCACACCGTATCGGGCTCGTCGGAAGCCGCGTCCCTGCCCGCGACGATCGCGGAACGGTTCCACGACCAGTACCCGACGTTCAAGGATATCAAGTAGCCTCTCCGTATCATGTCGCTCTCGGTCCGGCATGCCGCGCTGATCGCGCTGATCGCGTCGGCGCATAGCTGCGGGCGGCCGCCGTCTTCGCCCGCCGCGAGGAGCAACTCCATGGATATCACCGGCACGCTCGAGCTCGATGGCCGTCTCACGGGTGACGTGGTGCTCGCGCTGGTCGCCGATGACGGCCGAACGGTCGCGGTCACGCGCAGCGATGCCGCGGGCCGGTTCTCGCTGCCCCTGGCCGCGGCACCTGCAGCGCCAGCGATGAGCTGGGTCGTGGCCAAGCTTCAGGCGCCGATGGTCGGCGCCGTCGCCACGTCGGTGACTGCCGGCGGGGCGCCGATCGCGCTGGCCGCCTCGAGCGCGCAGGCCGTCACGCTGACCATCGAGGTCGAGCTGCCGGTGGGCGTCGCTCCGGTCGACTGGTACGAGGTCAGCGCCACCCCGACCGCTCTCGACGGTGTGCCTGCGCCGGTGCTGCGGACCCTGACGCTCGATGGCATGGGGCCTGCGCGCAGCAACGCCTATCACAAGCTGCGGGTCAAAGGTGCGCAGGCCCAGATGCGTGTTCTGCCCGGAGTCTACGACGTCCGCGTGGCCCACATCGTCGACGGTCCCAAGCAGGTCCCCCCGCCAGCGAGCTGGGTCAGCGGCAGCGCGTCCCTCGACGACGGTCGCGTGGTCACCGCCGATCTAGAGTACGTCTCGGTCGACGTGCATCGCGATACCCGGCTGCGGGTGACGATGGTCCCGGCCCACAATTGATAGAGGCCGTTCGGCAAGCGGTCCTGCTCGTCCTGCTCCGCAGGGGCGCGAGAGCTTCGGTCTCGGAGCGAAGGCGCACGTGATCGTCCAGTGCGTGTCGCTAGACTCGATGCAGGTCGGCTCGCTGTTGGGAGCTGAGGTCGCTGCCGGACTGAATGGGGCCCGCCTCTAATTCGGGCGGGCTGCCTTTTACGTACTGCTCTCGCGCGAGGGCGCGGTCAAGCTCGCCGACTTCGGCGTGGCCCGGGCGCTCATCGGGGACATGACTGCGGCCGTGCCCGTCCCCGACGGCAAGGCCGGCTACATGTCACCGGAGCAGGCCCGCGGCGATGATCCTCGGCTCCGGTGTGATCTTAGCCACCGCAATGATGCCAAGCCAGCGACCACCATGACGAAGGACGAACGCGTAACGTCCATGGCGAACGCGATCGGAAGTGGGGCCGTCGATGTTGCCATCACCAGGATCTGACCTGGCGTTGCAGCTTCGCGGCCCGTCTTCCTCGCGTGTGCTGCGATCGGTGGGTGGTATTCTTCGCCGATGCCCGCGGCACGCATGATGGCCAGCGCAACCCCCGCTGTTCTGCGGTGGGCGCGCGAAAGCCACGGGCTCGACGTGGAGACCGCGGCAAAGAAGATCGGGATCAAGCCCGAGGTGCTCGCCGAGGCCGAGGCCGGTCGCGCACAACTGACGTTCGCACAGCTCACGACCGCCGCTGGGGTCTACAAGCGCCCGCTTGCGGCGTTTTTCCTGCGCGAGGCACCCGTCGAGGAGCCGATCGTGGCGGACTTCCGCCGGCTGCCCGACGCCGATCAGTCCACATCGCCCGAACTGCGCGCGGAGTTGCGACGGCTGAACCGGAAACGCGCGATCGCGATGCGGATCGGAACCGAGTATCGCGATTGGTCGTTTGTCGGATCGCTTCGCGGCAACGAGGACCCCGACACGATCGGGCACCAGCTCCGCACGATGCTCGGAGTAACGCCCGAGACGAAGCGGCAGTGGAAGAACGACGACTACAAGATCTTCGGCTGGTGGCGGGCCGCGGTCGAGGCGATGGGCGTGTTCGTCTTTCTCTCTCGACGGATCGATACGACCGAGATGCGCGGCCTGTCGATCGCACAGAAGCCGTATCCGCTGATCTCGCTCAATCGTGCGGACTCGCCGCGGGCGCGCCTGTTCTCGCTGCTGCACGAGCTGACCCACGTGTTCCTCGGGAAGTCGGGCATGTGCGATCTTAGCGAGGACGACTCCGCCCGCGTCGATAGTAGGCGCGTCGAGGTGTTCTGCAACGCGGTTGCAGCCGAGGCTCTTATCCCGCGCGCAGAGCTGCTCGCGCACGCGACGGTGTTGGCGCACCGGCGCGCAGGTGCCACGCTCCCTTGGCAGGACACCGAATTGAGGCTGATCGCCTCCGACTTCGGGGTCAGCAATGAAGCGACGCTTCGTAGGCTGGTCACAGTCGGCTTTGCCACGCCCGACGAGTACGCGACCGCGCGCCGGCGATGGCTCATGACCGCTCAGCTCACGGCAGAGGACAGTGGCGGCGGATACGAGCGCGCGTACGAGATCGTGATGCGTACGCAGGGCCTGCCCTACGTGCAACTCGTCCTCGGTGCACTGTACCAGGACAAGATCAGCCTCTCGGAGGTCGCCGATTACCTCGACATCAAGCTGGATCACCTCGGGGACCTGGCACTTGCCGCGCGCGGCGAGCCGGTACCGAAGCCGCCATCAAAGCCGCCCGAACCCACGCGCGAACCGAAGCGCCGCCGGAAGGGAGCGTGATGGGGAAGCCGAGCCCGGCAAAGTCCGGAGAGCGTAAGGTCGCGGAGGGGGCCGTAACGCAGAAGTTGAGCCCGGCAAAGGTTGGAGCGTTCAAGGCTACTACCCAGACGGCCAAGGCGACGTACAGCTTCGATACGAGCGCATTCATCCAGTCCTGTCGACGGTACTGGCCGTTCGACATCGCGCCGACGTTCTGGGCGGCGCTGGAGAAGATGATCGCCAACCGCGTGATCGTCAGCAGCTACCCTGTGCGGCAGGAGATCGAGGAGAAGGACGACGCGCTCTGTGCGTGGGTGAAGGCGCAGGGCAGTTTGTTCCGCAAGGTGGACATGGCGGTACAGGCGCGCGTCACCGACATCCTCACGATGTACCCGAACTGGGTGGACGTTAGCACCGGGAAGAACGATGCCGACCCATTCGTGATCGGGCTCGCCATGGTGGAGAACCTGATCGTGGTGAGCGACGAGATCCATGGAGGACCCACGAACCTTAAGATCCCGTACGTGTGCGGGGAACTGAAGGTTAGGCATCTCGGTCTGCACGATTTCATGCGGCAGGTCGGGCTGCGCTGGTAGATCGCACGCCACTACGAGTGCTGCGGCTGCGCCGGACTGCTGGCGGCCTGTTGACGGCAGGCGAATCATCGATCCCGGAGCTGTGGGCAGAGCGCGACGTGCAGCCGCTCGCTCCGCGCGAACGCTTGGTGCTGCCCGAGGCCGAGGTGCTCGCTCGCGAGCCCGCTGTCCGATAGGCGGACAGCGGTTCGAACAGGTCGAGCGGCAGATCATGGTGCTCGACGTCAAGTTCACGCAGAAGATCGACACGCTCGATACGAAGGTCGACGCGCTCGACGTCAAGGTCAACCAGCTCTCGACCGATCTCTCGCGCATCGCGACGCACCTCGGCGTCAACGGGACGCCGCGCCCGCCGCCGCGCCCGCAGCGGCGGCTGCGGCGCAAGCCGCGCTAGCGGCGGCTGCGGCGCAAGCCGCGCTAGCCTAGCGGCGGAAGATCGCCGCGCCCGCGAACCGCGCCTCGTCGCCGAGCTGATCGGCGATCCGGAGCAGCTGGTTGTACTTGGCGATCCGGTCCGAGCGCGACGCCGAGCCGGTCTTGATCTGGCCCGCGTTCGTCGCGACGGCGAGGTCGGCGATGAACGAGTCCTCGCTCTCGCCGCTCCGGTGCGAGATGATCGCCGTGTAGCGCGCGTGCTGCGCCGTGCGGACGGCGTCGAGCGTCTCGCTGAGCGTGCCGATCTGGTTCACCTTGACGAGGATCGAGTTCGCGATCCCCTCGCGGATGCCGCGCTGGAGGCGCGCCGTCTGCGTGACGAACAGGTCGTCGCCGACGAGCTGCACCTTGCTACCGAGCGCGGTCGTGAGCGCCTTCCAGCCCTCCCAGTCGTCCTCGGCCAGGCCGTCCTCGATCGACACCAGCGGGTACTTGCCGACCCACCCGGCGTAGAGCTCGACCAGCTCGGCCGCCGGGCGCCGCTTGCCCTCGTAGTCGTAGCCGCCTTGGTCCTTGTCGTAGAACTCCGACGCCGCGACGTCGAGCGCGAGCGAGATCTGCTCGCCCGGCTTGTAGCCCGCCTTGCCGATCGCCTCCATGAGGAGCGCGAGCGCCTCGTCGCCGCTGTCGAGGCTCGGCGCGAAGCCGCCCTCGTCGCCGACGTTCGTGGCCTTGCCGCGCGCGGAGAGCAGCTTCTTCAAGTGGTGGAACGTCTCGACGCCGGCGCGCAGCGCGTCCTCGAACCGCTCGAACCCGGCCGGGACGATCATGAACTCCTGGATGTCCAGGTTGTTGTCGGCGTGCGTGCCGCCGTTGATGACGTTCATGAGCGGCACCGGCAGGGTCACCGCGCCCACGCCGCCCAGGTAGCGGTAGAGCTGCAGATCGTGCGCGAGCGACGCGGCGCGCGCGTTCGCCATCGACACGGCGAGGATGGCGTTCGCGCCCAGGTGTGACTTCGTCGGCGTGCCGTCGAGCGCGAGCAGCGCCGCGTCGACCCCGGCTTGATCCGTGGCGTCCATGCCGATCAAGGTCGGCGCGATCACGTCGCGCACGTGATCGACGGCCTTCTGGACGCCCTTGCCGAGGAAGCGCGCCGGGTCGCCGTCGCGTAGCTCCAGGGCCTCGTGCGCGCCGGTCGAGGCGCCCGAGGGGACGATCGCGCGCCCGAGGACGCCGCCGTCGAGCCCGACCTCGGCCTCGACGGTGGGGTTGCCACGGGAATCCAGCACCTCGCGTGCGTGCAGCCAGACGATCTCTGTCATGGCGCGGACACTACACCCGCCGCTGTCGCTGTGCGAGCGCTCGCGCCCACCGCCCCGTCACGCTGCGCCGTCGCGCCGCCTCGTCACGCGGTCACCGCCGCCCAGGTGACCAGGGCGACGATGATGACGGCCATGACCGAGAGCCCGATGATCATCAGCGGCCCGACGCGCTCGTCATTGTCGTACTGCCACCAGCTCCCCTGAGGATGCGTGTGGCTCGAGTTCCATTCCATGGTGGGGACCGACATGCGGGTACTTATTGCACCCGCCGCGCCAGCCGCGCGCAGCTCCGGATGCTGGTACCCTGCGCGCTCGGGCACTCCGAAACATCATGACGCGCACGATCGGAATCGCGCTCCTCGGGCTCGGCAACGTCGGCGGCGGCGTGGTCAAGCTCCTCGAAGCCAACGCCGCCGCGATCGAGCAGCGGCTCGGCGCTCGGCTCGAGGTGCGCGCGGTGGTCGTCCGCGACCCGGACAAGCTGAACCGCGTCGTCGAGATCGATCGCGGGCTCTTCACCACGGATCACGAGCCGGTGGTGCGGCGCGACGACGTCGACATCGTGTGCGAGCTGATGGGCGGCACCACGCTCGCCAAGGACGCCGTGCTCGCGGCGATCGCGGCGAGGAAGCACGTGGTGACGGCGAACAAGGCGCTGCTCGCCGAGCACGGCGGCGAGGTGTTCGATGCCGCCGAGCGCGCGGGCGTGGACCTCTACTACGAGGCGGCGGTGTGCGGCGGTATCCCGATCATCCGCGTGCTCCGCGAGGGGCTCGCGTCGGACCGCGTCGAGGCGCTGCACGGCATCGTCAACGGCACGTCGAACTACATCCTGACGACGATGGCGGCGACGCGGCGGCCGTTCGCCGACATCCTGCGCGAGGCGCAGGAGCTGGGCTACGCCGAGGCCGATCCGACGCTCGACATCGGCGGTGGCGACGCGGCCCACAAGCTCGCGATCCTCGCGAACCTGTGCTTCGGGACCACCGTCGACGTCCACGCGATCCCCAAGGACGGCATCGACATCGTCGAGCCGATCGATCTCGCGTACGCCGAGAAGTTCGGCTACGTCATCAAGCCGCTCGCGATCGCGCGCGATCACGGCGGCGCGATCGAGGCGCGCGTGCACCCGGCGCTGATCCCGTCCACCTGGCTGCTCGCCGACGTCGGCGGCGCGAAGAACGCGGTTTACGTCCATAGCTACGCGCTCGGGCCGTCGCTCTACTACGGCGCCGGGGCCGGAATGCTGCCGACGGCGATGTCCGTCGTCTCGGACATGATCGAGATCGCTCGCAACGTGTTCGCCCGCGCCGCGGGTGCGCAGCCGCCCACGCGCCCGCGCCCGGCGGTGGCGCGCCCGATGGTGCCGCTGGCCGACCTCCGCACGCGCTACTACCTGCGGTTCGGTGTCGCCGATCAGCCGGGCGTGCTCGGCCAGCTCATGACGATCCTCGGCGCGCACGGCGTCTCGATCGCGCAGGTCGTCCAGGACGGCGCGGCCGGGGGCGGCGCCGAGCCGGTGTGGGTCGTGGTGCTGACGCACGAGGCGCGCGAGGGCGATCTGCGCGCCGCGCTCGCCGAGATCGATCGCCTGCCCGTCGTGCGCGCCGGGGCGCGCGTGATCCGCATCGCGGGCTAGGCGAGGGCAGGGCCAATGCTGCACGAGATCCGCGTCATCTTCGGCGACACCGATCAAATGGGCGTCGTCTACTACGCGAACTACCTGCGGTTCTTCGAGAGCGCGCGCGCCGCGTACTGGCGCGACCTCGGCAAGAGCTACCGCGACCTCGAGGCGTGGGGCGTCGCGCTGCCCGTCGTCGAGGCGCACTGCAACTACCGGCGGTCGTCGCACTACGAGGACCTGCTCACGGTCGACCTCGGCATCAGCGAGGTGCGCGGCGCCTCGCTGCGCTTCGTCTACCGCGTCCTGCGCGGCGCCGAGCTCATCGCCGATGGCTACACGCGCCACGCCGTGATCGGCACCGACGGCCGCCCGCGCGCGCTGCCGGCCGCGCTGCGCGAGGCGATCCCGAGGACGCTCGTCAGCGACCCCAGGTGAGCTTCACCGAGTAGCGCCGCGCTGCGGGAGGGTCGATCTCCTGGCCAAGACGCTCGTCAGCGACCCCAGGTGAGCTTCACCGAGTAGCGCCGCGC